>NZ_NQKI01000020.1 GCF_002269125.1 Pseudomonas lundensis
TTCCGCGATAGCTCAGTTGGTAGAGCAAATGACTGTTAATCATTGGGTCCCTGGTTCGAGTCCAGGTCGTGGAGCCAGATAAAAGAAAAGCCGCTAGCGATAGCGGCTTTTTTTATGCCTGTCGATAAGGTTTCCTGCCTGTTAGCTGTGCCGCGTCCGTTTGCGATTATCAAGTGGCGGTTCGATAATCGCCCCGGCCTTTGTTGGCATCAGGACAGGAAAACAATAATGAGCGAAGAACGCCCGTTGCCACTCTCTACCGTGGCGCCGCCAATTGTGGCGTCACCCGCCAAGCGCATCGACGCCTTGACCGGCGACCCGAATTTCATGACGTCACTGGCCCGAGGCCTCGCCGTGGTGCATGCCTTCCAGGAGCGAAAACGGCAACTGACGATTGCGCAGATCAGCCATCGCACCGAAATTCCCCGTGCCGCCGTACGCCGTTGCTTGCATACCCTGATCAAACTCGGCTATGCCACCACCGATGGGCGCACGTATTCCTTGCTGCCCAAAGTGCTGACCCTGGGTCACGCTTACGTGTCTTCGACCCCCTTGGCGGTGACGGCCCAGCCCATTCTGGATCGCCTCAGCGAACACGTGCATGAGGCGTGCTCAATGGCCACGCTGGAGGGCGATGAAATCCTCTACATCGCCCGCTCGGCAATCCCTCAACGCTTGATCTCGGTTGATTTGAGTGTGGGCAGTCGTTTACCGGCCTATTGCACGTCCATGGGACGAATTCTGCTCGCCGGGCTGGATGATCTGGCGCTGGACGATTATCTGGAGCGTGCCGAACTTCACGTCAAAACCAGCCGTACGGTCCATACCGTGGACGGTTTGCGCGCAAGCATCGGACACGTCCGCGAGCAGGGGTGGGTACTTGTCGATCAAGAGTTGGAAATCGGTTTGCGTTCGATTGCCGTCCCATTGAAAGACGCGGCGGGACAAGTCCTGGCAGCCCTCAATGTGGGGACTCACGTCAGCCGCGTATCTAGCCAGGAGCTGGAGTCGCGCTACCTGCCCATACTGCTGCAAGCCAGCCGGGAACTCAGCACCCGGCTCTATAGCTGAAACAGTGTGCGTTAATCGAACGCTTGGCAGAAGGTTCAATTGAGTCCTTCTTCGTCGTGCGGCTTAATGCGACAGGCGCCATGCGCCGAGAACCGTTCCTCCGGTCAGCGTATTTATCTGTGCACACAGGCATAGAATCGGTGGCAGCTTGATCAAACACTGCGTTTAGGCAAAGCGCAGTGCATAAAAACAACGTGAGTGCCTTGCCATGAACAGTTGCCTGCTCAGTAACACCAGTAGTGTGTTCGACCGTGCGGACCCCCATGCCGTCTCCAGCTACGTGAATGAACACATGGGAATGCACGACATCCGTATGCCGCGGCTCGGTCAGCCCGCGGCTTCGTTAAACCATCGCAAGTTCGCCAGCCTTGACCTGTGTCGCATCAGCTACGGCGGCAGTGTGCAGGTGACTTCGCCTGCGCTGGAGACCATTTACCACTTGCAGGTGTTGTTGCGTGGCCATTGCCTCTGGCGCGGGGGCGGTGAGAAGCACCACTTCAGCCCCGGCGAGTTGTTGCTGATTAACCCGGATGATCCGGTCGACCTCACGTATTCCGCTGACTGCGAGAAATTCATCATCAAATTGCCTTCGTCGCTGTTGGATAAAACGTGCCGCGATCATCACTGGCAGCCCCCTGATGACGGAATTCGTTTCAAACCCAGGCACAACCTGCATCAGTTAGAGGGTTTTTACGGTCTGTTGCAGTTGGTGTGCGTGGAAGCGGAGAGCGCTCACACGTTGCAGCAAGTGCAAGAGCACTTTACGCGGATCATCTGCGCCAAATTGCTGACACTGCTGGACAACAACGTCAGCCGCTTGCCGCTCGCACAAGGCGCCGCCAGTTTTGAGCGCATTCTGCAATTTATTGAAACCAACCTGAAACACGACATCAGTGTTGAGCAATTGGCCCGTCTGGCGCACAGCAGCCCACGCTCGTTGTATGCCTTGTTTGAGCGACACACGGGCACGACGCCTAAGAGTTTTATCCGTCAGAAGAAGCTCGAACAGATCCGCTCAAGCCTTTGCGACCCGGCCGCACGGGTGCGCAACGTGACGCAAGTCGCCCTGGAGTATGGGTTCCTGCATTTGGGACGGTTTTCGGAAAGCTACAGAAGTGCTTTTGGCGAATTGCCCTCCGAAACCCTGCGTCGCCACAAGGCACCTAACCCTCAGGGGTAGCTGCACCGTCGGCCTGATCCGGGCCGATGACCTTTTGCTGTGCCGCCCATCCGCTGCCGTTTACCTGCCGACTGCGGGTATGCAGTAAACGGATAGAGGTCGTGCACAAAGCGGATATTGCCGCGTCACCGGGGAACGTAGCCTTGATTCCGTTGAAACAATAATAACGGAGCCATGGCCATGAACCTGGGACTCGACTACCTGAACAGCCTGCTGCAAGACGATAAAAAGAACGGCATCTTCCGCTGCAAACGCGAAATGTTCACCGACCCGCGGTTGTTTGATCTGGAGATGGAACACATCTTCGAAGGCAACTGGTTGTACTTGGCACATGAAAGCCAGATCCCGCAGAACAACGACTACTACACCACCCACATGGGGCGTCAGCCGATTTTTATCGCACGCAACAAGGCGGGTGAACTCAATGCGTTTATCAACGCTTGCAGCCATCGCGGGGCAATGCTCTGTCGTTTCAAAAGCGGCAACAAGGCAACCTACACCTGCCCGTTCCACGGCTGGACGTTCAATAACTCGGGCAAGCTGCTCAAAGTCAAAGATCCCAAGCACGCCGGTTACCCGGAAAGCTTCGACTGCGACGGCTCCCATGACCTGAAGAAAATTGCTCGGTTTGAGTCGTACCGGGGGTTTCTGTTCGGCAGCCTGCGCGATGACGTTGCGCCGCTTGAAACCTTCCTTGGCGAATCGAAAAAAATCATCGACATGGTGGTCGATCAATCTGCCGATGGCCTGGAAGTGCTGCGCGGTTCATCGACCTATGTGTACGAAGGTAACTGGAAGTTGCAGGCCGAGAACGGCGCCGACGGCTACCACGTATCGGCCGTGCACTGGAACTACGCCGCGACCCAGCAGCAGCGCAAGCTCAAAGAGGCAGGGGATGATATTCGCGCCATGAGCGCGGGCGGCTGGGGCAAAAAGGGCGGGGGGTTCTACGCCTTCGAAAACGGCCATTTGTTGCTCTGGACCCGTTGGGACAACCCTGAAGACCGGCCAATGTTTGCCGAGCGCGATCGCCTTGCCAGTGAGTTCGGTGACGCGCGGGCTGACTGGATGATCGGTAATTCACGCAACCTGTGCCTGTACCCCAACTTGTACCTGATGGACCAGTTCGGCTCACAGCTGCGCATTGCCCGGCCGTTGGCAGTCGACAAGACCGAAGTCACCATCTATTGCATCGCCCCCAAAGGCGAGGGCGCTGAATCGCGTGCCAAACGGATTCGTCAGTACGAAGACTTCTTCAACGTCAGTGGCATGGCCACGCCGGACGATCTGGAAGAGTTTCGCGCCTGTCAACAAGGCTTCGCCGGTCGCGCCATGGAATGGAATGACATGTCCCGGGGCAGTAAGCATTGGGTCGATGGCGCCGACGAATCGGCCAGGGAGATCGACCTGCAGCCGTTGATGAGCGGTGTGCGCACCGAAGACGAGGGCTTGTTCGTGTTGCAGCATACGTATTGGCAGTCGCAAATGGTGGCAGCGCTTACACACCGTCAGGATCAGATGATTTACGTGGAGGGCGCGTAAATGAGCCTGACCTACGAAGCCGCGCGAGACTTTCTTTACCGTGAAGCGCGTTACCTGGACGACAAGCAGTGGGACGATTGGCTGGAAATGTACGCCCGCGACGCAAGTTTCTGGATGCCCGCCTGGGACGATCGCGACCAATTAGTGGAAAACCCCCAGACCGAGATCTCGTTGATCTGGTACGCCAACCGCAGCGGTCTGGAAGACCGCGTGTTTCGCATCCGCACCGAACGCTCCAGCGCGACAGTGCCTGACACACGCACCTCGCACAACATCAGCAACATAGAACTGATCGAGCAAGCGGAGGGCCTGTGCAAGCTGCGTTTCAACTGGCACACCCTGAGCTTTCGCTACAAGGTCGTCGATCATTTCTACGGCACCAGCTTTTACACCCTGGACACCCGCGGGCCTAACCCGCTGATCAAGGCTAAAAAGGTAGTCCTGAAGAACGACTACGTGCGTCAGATTATCGACGTGTACCACCTCTAAACCCGATGCGGAGCCTGCGCTGGCCCGTATCAGGGGCGAGCAGAACCCCGGTTCTTGCCGCCACCTTGGGTGCCGTGCGTGCATGAAGCTCCGCCTGCGGTTTGACCTCTTTCTGTGTTAAGCGAGGCGTGCCATGAGCCATAAGATCGCACTGAATTTTGAAGACGGGGTGACCCGTTTTATTGATGCCGCTGTGGGCGAAACGGTTGCGGATGCGGCCTACCGTCAGGGCATCAACATCCCGCTCGATTGCCGCGACGGCGCTTGCGGTGCTTGTAAATGCTTCGCGGAGTCCGGTCAGTACGACCTCGGCGAAGAATACGTTGAAGACGCCTTGAGTGAAGAAGAAGCGCAACGCGGCTTCGTATTGACCTGCCAGATGCGCGCCGAAAGCGACTGCGTGGTGCGCGTGCCAGCTTCCAGCGAGGTGTGTAAAACCCGGCAGGCCAGTTATGAGGTGCACATCAGCGCAGTGCACCCGCTTTCCGAAAGCACCATCGGCCTGTCGCTCAAGGGCGAGGCCCTGAGCAACCTGGCATTTCTGCCGGGCCAATACGTCAATCTCAAGGTGCCTGGCAGCGAGCACTCACGTGCCTATTCGTTCAGCTCGCTGCAAAAGGACGCAGAGGTCAGCTTTCTGATCCGCAATGTGCCCGGCGGGTTGATGAGCCGTTATTTGGTCGGCCAGGCAGCGGTCGGCGACACCATGACCCTGACTGGCCCCATGGGCAGTTTTTACCTGCGGGATATCAAGCGGCCGCTGTTGCTGTTGGCGGGTGGCACGGGGCTGGCGCCACTCACCGCCATGCTGGAAAAAATCGCCGAGCAGGGCAGTGCCTACCCCCTGCACTTGATCTATGGCGTGACCCATGACGTCGATGTGGTGCAAGTGGACAAATTGCAGGCCATGGCCGCATGCATCGCCAACTTCACCTACAGCGTGTGCGTCGCCAACCCGGACAGCACGCACCCGCTCAAGGGGTATGTCACCCAGCACATTGCGCCCGCGCACCTGAACGATGGGGATGTGGACGTTTACCTGTGCGGCCCGCCGCCGATGGTGGAAGCGGTTAGCAGCTACCTGCGCGAACACGGCATTGAGCCTGCGAATTTCTATTACGAGAAATTTGCCGCCAGCGCCTGAGTGTTGCTCTTGTCGGCCCGTTGCTGGCTCAACGGGCGTGTTTATTCGCAGTGCGGTGCGGGATTCGCTGGCCGGATCGCCCACCTGCTTATAGCGAGGTCGGAACCATGAATATGCGTTTTCAAAAGAAGGTTGCAGTTGTCACGGGTGCCGCTCAAGGCATTGGGCGGCGTGTGGCCGAGCGCTTGGGGCAAGAGGGTGCGCAATTGGTGTTGGTTGACCGTTCGGAGCTGGTGCATGAGCTGGCCGCTGAATGGGCGCATGTGACCGACGTGTTGACCCTGACCGCTGACCTTGAACATATCGCGCAATGCCAGCGGGTGATGGCGGCAGCAGTCGAACGTTTCGGGCGACTGGACATCCTGATCAACAACGTCGGCGGCACCATCTGGGCCAAACCCTTTGAGCATTACCAGGCATCTGAAATCGAGGCCGAAGTGCGCCGGTCCTTGTTTCCGACCTTGTGGTGCTGCCATGCCGCATTGCCACACATGCTCGAACAAGGGGCAGGCGCCATCGTCAACGTGTCTTCAATTGCCACTCGCAGCATTAACCGCGTCCCCTACGGCGCGGCCAAGGGGGGGGTGAATGCCCTCACGGCGTGCCTGGCGTTTGAGACGGCCGAGCGCGGGATTCGGGTCAACGCCACAGCGCCGGGCGGGACCGAAGCGCCGCCACGGCGCATCCCGCGAAATGCCGCCGGGCAGACCGAACAGGAAAAAGCCTGGTACCAGCAAATCGTCGACCAAACCGTTAGCAGCAGCCACATGAAGCGTTACGGGACGATTGACGAACAAGCGGGCGCAATTTTGTTCCTTGCCAGCGATGACGCCGCGTACATCACCGGCGTGACGCTGCCCGTCGGGGGGGGCGATCAGGGCTAGGCGGGTTTGTGCCAGTTAGCCATCTGTGTCAGGCACCGACAACGCTGCTCCTGTGCCGGGCGCAGCCAGTCCCTGACATCTTTATTAATGCAACAGAGAACCCTGAAATGAGCCAAGTCCTGATCGAACGTGTGTCGGCCGTTATCGTCGACCTGCCCACCATCCGCCCCCACAAGCTGGCCATGCACACCCTGCATAAACAGACACTGGTCGTGATCCGCGTGCAGTGCAGCGATGGCATAGAAGGTATCGGTGAGTCGACCACCATTGGTGGGCTGGCTTACGGCAATGAAAGCCCGGAAAGCATCAAGCAGAACATCGACAGCCATTTGGGACCGCTGTGGGTGGGCCAGGACGCTGCCAACATCAATGCAGCGATGTTGCGGCTGGAAATAGCGGCTAAAGGCAACACGTTTGCCAAATCCGGGCTGGAAAGTGCGCTGCTCGATGCTCAGGGCAAGCGCATGGGGGTGCCAGTGAGTGAGTTACTGGGCGGGCGTGTGCGCGACAGCCTTGAGGTGGCCTGGACCTTGGCCAGTGGAGATACCGCCCGCGATATCAGCGAAGCGCAACAGATGCTGGACCTGCGTCGTCACCGGATTTTCAAGCTGAAGATCGGGGCCAACCCGGTTGCCCAGGACCTCAAGCACGTGATTGCCATCAAGCAGGCCTTGGGTGAGCGCGCCAGCGTGCGGGTGGACGTCAATCAGTCGTGGGACGAGTCGCAGGCCATTCGCGCTTGCGAAGTGTTGGGCAATAACGGCATCGACCTGATCGAGCAGCCGATTGCGCGTATCAACCGCGCCGGGCAAGTGCGCCTGAACCAGCGCAGTCCGGCACCGATCATGGCGGACGAATCCATTGAAAGCGTCGAAGACGCCTTTGGCCTCGCCGCAGACGGCGCAGCGAGCATCTTCGCCCTGAAAATAGCCAAAAACGGCGGCCCGCGAGCGGTGCTGCGCACGGCGGCCATTGCCGAAGCGGCAGGCATCGCGCTGTACGGCGGCACCATGCTCGAAGGGGCCATCGGCACCCTGGCCTCGGCCCATGCCTTTGTGACCCTGCGTCAACTGAGCTGGGGAACGGAGTTGTTTGGCCCCTTGTTGCTCACTGAAGACATCGTCACTGAACCACCGGTTTATCGCGATTTTGCGTTGCACGTACCGCATACGCCGGGCCTTGGCCTGACCCTCGATGAAGAGCGCCTGGCGTTCTTTGCCCGTAACTGACCCGGAGGACCCGCACATGTTGTTCCACGTAAAGATGACCGTAAAACTGCCGGCGGACATGGACCCGGCCAAGGCCACAACACTGAAGGCCGATGAGAAAGAACTGGCCCGGCGCCTGATGAGCGAAGGCACCTGGCGGCACTTGTGGCGCATCGCCGGGCAGTACGCCAACTACAGCGTATTTGACGTGGAGAGTGTGCAAGCGCTGCACGACACCTTGATGCGTTTGCCGTTGTTTCCCTACATGGATATTGAGGTTACGCCGCTGTGTCGGCACCCGTCCTCCCTTCGCGAAGACGACCGTTGATTACGCCCATAACAAAAAAATGAGGTAACACCCATGACCGTTAACGTTAGCCACACTGCCGAAATACAGCACCTGTTTAAAGAGGCGGCCGGTTTTAACAACGACCAGGGCAACCCGCGGGTTAAAGCCATCATGCTGCGCTTGATCAACGACGTCGCCACGCTTATTGAAGACCTGGAGATCACCGACAACGAGTTCTGGTTCGCGGTGGACTACCTCAACCGTCTGGGCGGGCGCAATGAGGCGGGTCTGCTGGTGCCGGGGCTGGGGCTGGAGCACTTTCTTGATGTGCTACAAGATGCCAAAGACGCGCAAGCAGGCCTGAGCGGCGGCACGCCTCGCACCATTGAAGGCCCGTTGTATGTGGCGGGCGCGCCCATTGGCGAAGGCGAAGTGCGCATGGACGACGGCAGTGAACTGGATCACGCCACCGTGATGTTTTTGGAAGGGGTGGTACGAGACAGCGAAGGCCGCGCGGTTGCGGGGGCGGTGGTCGACGTGTGGCACGCCAATACCCAGGGGAGCTACTCCTACTTCGACACGCGTCAGACGCCGTACAACTTGCGCAGGCGCATCGTCACCGATGCCAAGGGCCAGTACCGCGCCCGCAGCATCGTGCCCAGTGGATACGGCTGCTCACCCGACGGCCCGACTCAAGAATGCCTGAACATGTTGGGGCGTCACGGTCAGCGCCCGGCGCATATTCATTTTTTCATCTCGGCGCCGGGCCATCGGCACTTGACCACACAGATCAATCTCTCAGGTGAAGAGTACCTGTGGGATGACTTTGCCTATGCCACCAGAGAGGGGCTGGTGGGGGACATTACCTTCGTCGAAGACCCAGCAGTGGCCCGTGAGCGGGGGGTTCAGGGTGAGCGCTTTGCTGAATTGAAATTCGATTTCCAGTTGCAAAAGACACCACGGGTTGAAGCCGAACAGCGCAGCCAGCGCCCTCGCGCGATGCAAGACGGCTGAACCGGCAAGTGGCGGCCGCGGCGCGGTTGCCCACCCCTCGCATTAACCTGGGCAATGCGCGCGGCGCGTCACGGATGGCCTGATGCGCCTGTTGCGAGGCGTCATGAAAGCTTGATTAACGAATGCGCCCCGTCCGCTGCCTGATCGGGTGCCTGTGTTCGATTATCGAACCACCAAGCGTTTAGCGCATGGGGTGGCATGCCTGCCGAGCGTACTTCTTCTCTACCCGACGCCTTGCTGCGTCCTGAACATTATTGAGATCACCATGGCTGAGATTCTTTCCCTGCGCGAAGCCGTCGAGCGCTTTGTGAATGACGGCGACTCCCTGGCGCTTGAGGGGTTTACCCACCTGATTCCGACGGCAGCGGCACACGAGATTATTCGTCAGAAAAAGAAAGATCTGACACTGATTCGTATGACGCCTGACTTGGTATACGACTTGATGATTGGTGCCGGGTGCGCCAGGAAGCTGATTTTTTCGTGGGGCGGAAACCCGGGCGTCGGCTCGTTGCATCGCCTGCGCGACGCCGTTGAAAAGGGCTGGCCGCAGCCATTGGCAATCAGCGAGCACAGCCATGCGGCCATGGCCAATGCGTATGTGGCCGGCGCCTCAAACCTGCCGTTCGCGGTGCTACGCGGGTATCAGGGCTCGGATTTGGTGAAGGTCAATCCCGACATCAAGTTCATCGAATGCCCCTACACCGGCGAGCAATTGGCCGCTGTACCGAGCGTGCGCCCGGATGTGAGCGTGATCCACGCGCAGAAAGCTGACCGCAAAGGCAATGTGTTGATTCAGGGCATCCTCGGCGTACAAAAAGAAGCTGCGCTGGCGGCCAGGCACTGCATCGTGACCGTCGAAGAAGTGGTGGATGACTTACAGGCGCCGATGAATGCCTGTGTGCTGCCCGGCTGGGCGCTGAGCGCGGTGTGCGTTGTCCCCGGCGGCGCACATCCGTCTTATGCCCATGGTTACTACGAGCGTGATAACCGCTTCTACCAGGCGTGGGATTCCATCGCTCGCGACCGTGAGACTTTTACTGCCTGGATCGATGAACACATCCGTGGCACTGAGGATTTTGAGCAGTTTCAGGCGAAACTGAACGCAGGGACCAAGTGATGAACGACTTCAATACCAACGAAATGATGACCGTGGCGGCTGCCCGAAATCTGGGCAACGGCAGTGTCTGCTTTGTCGGCATTGGCCTGCCTTCCAAAGCGGCCAATCTGGCGCGTTTGACCCATGCGCCCGAGGTGGTGCTGATTTATGAGTCCGGCCCGATCGGTGCAAAACCGAGCGTGTTGCCGCTGTCCATCGGTGACGGCGAACTGGCTGAAACCGCCGACACGGTGGTCCCCACCGGCGAAATCTTTCGCTACTGGCTGCAAGGCGGGCGCATCGATGTGGGCTTCCTCGGTGCCGCGCAGGTCGACAAGTTTGGCAATATCAATACCACGGTGATTGGCGACTACCACCAGCCCAGGGTACGCCTGCCGGGTGCGGGGGGCGCGCCGGAAATCGCGGGCAGTGCGAAGAACGTCTTGATCATTCTCAAGCAGGGGCACCGCACGTTCGTCGAAAAACTGGCCTTCATCACTTCAGTCGGGCATGGCGAGGGCGGCGATCACCGCAAGCGTCTCGGGTTGCCGGGTGAGGGGCCGGTGGCGATCATCACCGACTTGTGCATCATGGAGCCGGAAGCGCACAGCCGCGAATTTATCGTCACTTCGCTGCACCCGGGCGTGACCCGTGAACAGGTCATTGACAACACGGGCTGGCCGATTCGCTTTGCCCCCCACGTGGCCACCACCCTGGCGCCTACCGTGGAAGAGTTGGCCGCGCTGCGGGCCCTTGAAGCCCGTACCGCCATTGCCCACGGGCAGACGGGAGGTGAGGAATGAGCCGCGAGGTCTTCATCTGCGATGCCGTGCGCACGCCAATTGGCCGGTTGAATGGAGGGCTGGCGCCGGTACGCGCCGACGATCTGGCGGCGATCCCGTTGCGCGCCCTGATGCAACGCAACCCGCAGGTGGACTGGACGGCCGTGGACGAAGTGTTCATGGGCTGTGCCAATCAGTCGGGCGAAGACAACCGCAACGTGGCACGCATGGCACTGTTGCTCGCCGGTCTGCCAGCCAGCGTGCCGGGGGTCACCCTCAACCGTCTGTGCGCGTCGGGCATGGAAGCGGTGGGCGCTGCGTTTCGGGCCATTGCCAGCGGCGAAATGGCGTTGGCCATCGCGGCCGGGGTCGAATCCATGACCCGTGCGCCGTATGTGATGGGCAAGGCCGAGAGCGCTTTTGGGCGCGCCCAACAACTCGAAGACACCACGTTGGGCTGGCGTTTCATCAACCCGGCGCTGCGGGCCGCCTACGGTGTGGACAGCATGCCGGTCACCGGTGACAACGTAGCCCACGAGTACGCGATCAGCCGCGCCGATCAGGATGCCTTCGCACTGCGCAGCCAGCAAAAGGCCGCCGAGGCCAAAGCGGCGGGCTATTTTGCCGAAGAAATTGTGCCGGTGGTCATCCACAGCAAGCACGCAACGTCGGTTATTGACACGGATGAGCACCCGCGCGCCGGTTCATCGCTTGCAGCCCTGGAACAGCTCAAGCCGGTCAACGGCGACGGTCAGACCGTTACGGCAGGCAATGCATCGGGCCTCAACGATGGCGCGTCGGCCATGGTGCTGGCCTCGGCTGACGCGGTGGCCAAGTATGGTTTGACGCCTCGGGCCAAAGTGCTGGGCATGGCCAGTGGCGCGGTATTGCCACGGGTGATGGGGGTAGGCCCGCTGCCCGCTGTGCGCACCCTGTTGGCGCGCCTTGACTTGAGTCTTCATGACTTCGATGTGATTGAGCTCAACGAAGCGTTTGCTGCGCAAAGTTTGGCAGTCACCCGTGCATGGGGGCTGGCTGACGACGATGCGCGGGTCAATCCGCAGGGGGGCGCGATTGCCCTTGGGCATCCGCTGGGCATGAGTGGTAATCGGCTGGTACTGACGGCGGTCCACCATCTGCATAAGTACGGCGGCCAGTATGGGCTGGCGACGATGTGTGTGGGGGTCGGCCAGGGGTTGGCATTGGCCATAGCGCGCGTCTGACCTGGTGGTTCGCCGTTCATTGACGGCGATCTGGCCCGAAAATCTCTTCCCCTTGGAGTGTTGTATGTCTGGAATAAAACGGGTCGATGGCCCACTCAATTACCTCCTTGAAGGTCCGGCAGATGCCCCGGTACTGATGTTGTCCAATTCGCTGGGCACTGACTTGCGCATGTGGGATGAACAGATGGCTGCATTCACCGAGCATTTTCGTGTGTTGCGCTATGACACCCGTGGGCATGGCCAATCCTGTGTGACCCCCGGCCCGTACAGCATCGAACAGCATGGCCGTGATGCCGTGGCATTGCTGGACGCCTTGCAGATAGATCGCGCCAGTTTTTGTGGCCTCAGCATGGGTGGCTTGATTGGTCAGTGGCTGGCGATCCATGCGCCTGAGCGCTTGCAGCGTCTAGTGCTGTGCAACACCGCCGCGAAAATCGGCAACCCGGCTGTCTGGAACCCGCGCATTGACACGGTGTTGCTTGACGGTGCAGCAGCCCTGCGCGGGCTGCGTGATGGCGCAGTTGCACGGTGGTTTACCCCTGAATTCGCCATCGCCTGCCCCGACCGGGTTGAGCGGATTGTCGACATGCTGGCGCACACCGCGCCCCAGGGGTATGCCGCCAACTGTGCTGCCGTGCGCGATGCCGATTTTCGGGAAAACCTGGGCCGTATCGACGTCCCTGTGTTGATCGTGTGCGGCACGCAAGATGCGGTTACCACCGTCGAGGATGGGCGTTATATGGCTGAGCGCATTCGCGAGGCACAACGGGTCATGCTGCACGCGGCGCACTTGTCCAACGTGGAAGCTGGGGCGCAGTTCACTCGCCGCGTGCTGGATTTTTTGCGGGCATAAGCGGTTCTGCAAGGCCCGGCCTGCCTTGAACGGACACGCACATCACAGGGCCGGTGAATGCCATACGTTCCTGTTGTGTCGCGGCTCAAGCCCTTTGCCTGCTACTCAAGCCCTTTTGGCACCTGCCGATAACGAAGGCGATGGCCCTGTGCCCGATCACATAAATGGAGTGTCGCCTGGAGGTCTCCAGGCGTTAAGGAGAGCACCTTGAAACGCATGGGTTCTACGATTGGCTTGATCGTTCTGTTGTCAGGCTGTGGGGTTTACAGCGATGTGAAAGTTGCGATGGCGCGTGATGCATTGCGTCAGGAGTGCATGGGCACATTCACCAACACCTGTGTCAGCAAAACCATTGATTACAACATCCTGTTACTGGAGCAAGCCAAGTCAGCCTGGTTGGCGCAAGAGGGAGAGTTGGTCGAGTCATTGGGCAAGGAGGCAGGCTCACTGTGGACCGGTCTGGTTGAACAGCGCACTGATCAGTTGGTCGATAAGCTGGAATCGGTGCGTCCCGGATTCTTTTCGCGCTGGTTCCTCGGGGATGCGCAGCCTTTGAGTGGCAAAGGGATGATGGAGTTCTCCGGCCAGGACCTGAAAGAGATGCAAGGCGCGCTGATGGCCGAATTTATCGCCAAGGGTAAGAAACAAGGGCTGACCCTGACTGAAAAAGGCGCTGAAAAATATGCCCCAAGTCCTGCGCAACCTGTCGCTGAGCCTGTGGCCGGGCAAGCCGAGGCCGCCCTTGAAGCGGCGATAAACAATTTGATTGCGTCAGAAATAGCCAAAGAGGGTGGCGCGGAATACACCGATAGCCGTCAGGTCATTTACATGGACCTGAATGAAGATAGTCAGCCAGATGCCGTGGTGCTGTTCACGGTTGAAGGGCAGGGTGGTGGTAACGGTTCTTACCAGAGTCTGGCCGGTTTTTACCGCTCGGGCGCAGGCTGGATGTACCAGGGGCACTCAGTGGTGTCCGGAGCCGTAACAGACATCAAGGCCGCCCCGGGTCAGCAGGTTGCTGTCAGTACCCTGACCAGTGGCCCGGATGACCCGCGATGCTGCCCGAGTGTGCAGGGCGTCGACATCTATACATGGACCGGACGTGGCTTTGACGTGAAGCAAGGCTGAAAGCCAAGCACCTGCGCCGCGGTCCCCGTCGGGGGCGGTGGCGCAAGTAAAAGGCGGGGGGCGCGGCGCGGATCAGTCAGTCGGCGCTTTATCCAGCGCTTCGCGCAATGCCGTGGCTGTTGTAAAGGCCTGCTGTGAAACCAGGGTGCCATTGTCCAGCTGCAGAAACAGGATTTGCTTTTTGTCACCGGGGTATCGACTGGCAATCGAGCCGTCGCGGTCCAGCGCGACGCGGTAGTTGTATCCCTTCATGGATGGAATGGCGAACAGCTTTCCGATCAGCGAAGGCATGCCGTGGACATCGGCGAGAAACACAACATGGCGTGCTTCCAGGTAGCCCTTGGGCTGGTCTTCTATCGCCGCCTTGACCAATTGAGCCCCCTTCATGTCGCGCGCCACCAACAGAATGCGGGTGTTTTTATCGAGGGCCTGCGTCTGGTCGAACTGGTCTTTAAGCGCCCAGGGCTGCAACGCATCGCCGATGTTGGCTGCCTGAGCCAGCAGGGATACCGCACTCAATAACAGCGCAAGTACAATTTTCAACGTTCAATCCTTCTGTTCATGACGGTTGATTCAGATCGCTAACAGCGTATGGCCATTAGTCGTAGCGCGGCATGTTAGCCCGCAAGCCCTGTGAGTAGAACCTGTACTGTCGTGCTGCTGTCCAAAAGTATGACAAAGGGTGTCTGGTGACACGACGGCGAGTGGAGCACAATTTGTGCGACTGGCTTATCATCGTCGGCGTTTCACCGATCAATGGCAGTAATCAGAGTAGCGGCGTAATGACTGACTGGCTTCAACACGATGGCGCGATGGCTGAGCGAATCAGAGCGCATGATTGGGCCAGCACGCCGCTCGGGCCTTTAACCGAATGGCCGGATGTGTTGAAAACCAGCGTGGCGTTGATGCTGGATTCGCATTTTCCGCAGTGCATCGTGTGGGGCGAGTCCCTGACCACGCTGTATAACGACGCCTTTGTGCCCATTCTGGGGAGCAAGCCACAAGCGTTGGGTCGTGCGTTTAGCGATATCTGGAGCGAGGCCTGGCATGAGATCAGTCCGATTGCCGACCTGGCCTTCGCGGGCAAAGCGACGTACATCGAAAATTTCCCGGTAGTGATTCATCGCAGTGAGCGTCCGGAGCTCGCGTACTTCACCTTTTGCTACAGCCCGATTCGCGACTCCGCCGGCCAGGTGGTCGGCATGATTGATACCGTGACCGAAACCACAGCGACGGTGTACATGACCCAGCGTCTGTCGGTGCTGGACGCGATCGGCCGTGCAGTGGTCAATGCCAGTGACCCGCAGGAAATCCTCGCAATCACCATGCGCAAGCTTGCCGATCACCTGCGCGTTACGCATTGCGCCTACGCCGACCTGGAGGCGGACGAAGATACCTTCTTTATTCGTGACAACTGGCTGGCGAAGGGCGCCACCCGCCTTGTGGGCCAATACAGTCTGGAGGATTTCGGTCAGGAAGCAGCGTCCCGGTTGAAAGCCGGACAGCCGCTGGTCATCAACGACGCGCAGGCCGAACTGCCTGCACGAGATGCCGCCAGTTTCACCGCGTTGGGTGTCAAGGCCACTGTTTGCCTGCCCTTGATCAAAGGCGGACGGCTGACAGCGTTAATGTCAGTGCACGATCAATCGCCGCGACAATGGTCGTCCCATGAAGTGGCATTGTTGCGTGAAGTGACAGAACGCTCATGGGCGCACATTGAGCGTGCGCGCGCCGATGCCGCCGTGCGCGCCGGTCTGGCTGAGCTTGCGCAGCTCAACACCACGCTGGAACAGCGCGTACAGGAGCGCAGTGCACGTTTGCTGCACATTGAAGCGGCGTTGCATCAATCGCAAAAGCTTGAGGCCATCGGCCAGCTCACGGGCGGTGTAGCCCATGATTTCAACAACCTGCTGACAATTATTCGTTCGTCGGTGGATTTTCTGCGCATGCCGAACCTGTCGGATGCGCGCCGGGAGCGTTACGTCAACGCGGTGTCAGACACCGTCGAGCGTGCGAGCAAATTGACCGGCCAGCTCCTGGCCTTCGCCCGGCGCCAGCCGCTCAACCCGCAGGTATTCGAGATCGGCCAACGCATCCGTGATATCGGCGACATGTTGGAGACCATCACTGGGGCCAGAATCAATGTGGCGGTCGAATTACCGCCCGAAGCCTGCTATGTGCGCGCCGATGCCAGCCAATTCGAGACAGCGCTAATCAATATGGCGCTCAATGCACGGGATGCCATGGAAGGGCAGGGCACGCTCCTGCTGCGGCTCAATGACACCACCACCTTGCCTGCCATTCGGGGGCATGCAGGTTCCGACGAACCTTTTGTTGCCATCTCGTTGGTCGACACGGGCATCGGTATTTCCACGCGCATGCTGACGCAGATTTTCGAACCCTTTTTCACCACCAAGGAAGTGGGCAAAGGCACGGGACTCGGGTTGTCGCAAGTGTTCGGGTTTGCCAAGCAGTCCGGGGGTAATGTGGACGTCTCAAGTGTCCTCGATCAGGGGTCGGTATTCACCCTGTACCTTCCGCGAGCCAGCGTTGATGCGCTTGCGGAGGTTGAATCCAGCGTGTGCGTGCCTGCACCTTCAGACCCTGAAGCCGAGAAACCTCGCGTCCTGATTGTGGAAGACAACCTGGAAGTGGGGCGTTTTGCACAACAGATCATGCAGGACCTGGGCTATGAGACGGCTTGGGCCACCCATGCCGAAGCGGCACTGCAAATGATCGGGCCGCAAGCCATGGCTTTTGACGCGGTTTTTTCGGATGTGGTCATGCCAGGCATGACGGGGGTGGTAATGGCCAAGGAGATGCGCAAACGGCGGTCAGATTTGCCGATCATACTGGCCTCCGGCTACAGCGAAGAGCTGGCGTTCGACGGTTACGATGGCTTCGAGTTTCTGCCTAAACCCTACTCAGTCGAGCAGATTTCGCAGATGTTAGAGAAAATAACCCTCAAGCGCTGACGGCTTTATTTCTAGTGAGCAAAGCGTCTGAAATACGCCTCAAACTTGTAATCCCTGTCTCCATCCGTTACAGCTAGAAAGGCATTCATAACCAAAAGAGGCTCAACAAGCCCGATGCATGAGACCACACGTATCTTTGACACTTGCGGCCTTACGCCTGCGCAACGCAGTGACGTAACCAGGCCGATCCAGCTGCACACCCTTCCTGTTTTAGTGGCTACGTTCTGCCAGACACTGGCGACGCGTTTTCATTTGCCACCCACTTCGCTGCGGGACGCTCTGGTCACCCGCAAGCGCAGCCGCGCGGTACCTCCCCCTTCAGTTTGATGCCTGATTGTCCTCTCGCCGCGCTCATCGAGTGTGTTCACGCGAGGGTTTCCAATGATTCAGCGTTCAACCTGTTGAGGGAATTCGATGTCTATTCGTGTAGCAATTATTGGCGCAGGCCCGTCCGGCCTGGCGCAACTGCGTGCCTTTCAGTCAGCCCATGCAAAGGGTGCGGCCATGCCGGATGTGGTGTGTTTCGAGAAGCAAGCCGACTGGGGCGGCATGTGGAACTACACCTGGCGCACCAGCCTGGACGAGCACGGCGAACCGGTGCACGGCAGCATGTACCGTTACCTTTGGTCCAATGGTCCCAAAGAGTGCCTGGAGTTCGCGGATTACAGTTTTGATGAACACTTCGGTCGACCAATTTCTTCGTATCCGCCCCGTGAAGTGCTGTGGGATTACATCCAGGGCCGGGTCAAGAAGGCCGGCGTGCGTGATTACATTCGTTTCAATACGGCGGTCAAACACGTCACGTTCGACCCGGTATCGCGGCAATTCACCGTGACTGCTCACGATTACGCCAACGGGCGAAGCACGACGGACACGTTTGATTTCGTGATCGTGGCCAGTGGGCATTTCTCCACGCCGCACGTGCCGGAGTTTGCCGGGTTCGAACGTTTTTCCGGGCGAATTCTGCATGCCCATGACTTTCGTGAAGCCACCGAATTTCAGGGCAAGGACTTGCTGATCGTGGGCAGTAGCTATTCGGCCGAGGACATCGGCTCGCAGTGCTACAAGTACGGCGCACGTTCGATCACCAGCACCTACCGCACGCAACCGATGGGTTACGCATGGCCCAAGGGATGGGAAGAGCGTGCGCTGCTGAACAGGGTCGAGGGAGACATCGCGTATTTTGCCGATGGGTCCAGCAAGCGCGTGGATGCCATCATTCTGTGCACCGGCTATCAACATCACTTCGCGTTTCTGCCGGATGAATTGACCCTCACTACAGGTAATCGCCTGTGGCCGCTGGGCCTGTACAAAGGCGTGATCTGGGAGCAGAACCCGCAGTTGATCTACCTCGGCATGCAAGACCTGTGGTACAGCTTCAACCTATTTGATGCTCAGGCCTGGTTTGTGCGCGATTACATTCTGGGTCGCATCAACCTGCCTGAAATATCCGAAATGCAGGCCGACAGTGCCTCGTGGCGCGAGCAGGAAGAACGTCTGCACTCCACCGCCTCGATGTACGAGTTCCAGGGCCGTTACATCAAGCACCTGATCGAGCATACGGATTACCCGGCCTTTGATATCGACGCTGTGAATCAGATCTTCCTCAAATGGAAGACTGACAAGAAGCGCGACATCATGGGCTATCGCGACAAATCCTACCGTTCAGTCATGACTGGCACGTTAGCGGTGCCTCATCACACCCGCTGGTTGCAGGCGCTGGATGATTCGATGGAAGAATATTTGCGCGAAACGGCGGGCAAGGGTGACGTCAATACACTGCGTCAACGTTGACGGCGCAGCCTCTGGCTCCTGATGTGGCCAGAGGCAACTTAGCCTTTCTTTTTTTGCAGGCTTTTCAAGCGGGCGCTGGCGCGTTGCACGGCCGCCATTTTTTCCGGGCGTTTCATGCGCCGCCACTTTCTGATGTCTTCTTTGTTGCGCCCGCAGCTCACGCATACGTCCCCGCTGAGCTGGCAGGTGGCTACACACGGGTTTTCGATATCTTTGGCCACGTCTTACTTGCGACCCGCGCCTTTGCGCGCCAGGCGTTGTGGCCACTGACCGGCGTCTGTGCGCTGGCATTCTTCTTCGGAGTCGAAATACACATGGGAGGCTACGTTGCGCACGTTGACATTGGCTTTGTCGAACGCCTTTTCTGTCAGCTCAACCATGTAGCCTGCTTCTCCGTCGGCCAGGGCAAAGTCCTTGTTGTTTTGCGTATCGAACACCCACACCACTTTGAGACTGGTCGCAAACGCCTCATGGTCGACGGCGTGGGTCAGCCAGACAAACCCGTCGATTTGATGTTTGGCGGTTTCGCAGGCCTCGGTCAGGGCTTTAACCAGGCGGCGTTCAATTTGCGCCTGATTACGTTTGTTGAGTGACATGAATCATCCTGTTGGCTGGCGGTGCTGAAAAGCCGGCCATCATACGCCAAGCCTTGTACTGGCGGATCGTTGATTGTGCGCTTGTGTTGGGGCGGGGTTGCAAACCGTGGGCAAACCCACGTCGCAAACGATTCAGCTGCCTGAAAAAACCGCAAAAGATGCATTTTCGCCCAAAGGGCCACCTGAGGTAGAATGTCGCGGTTTTGAGGCTGGCCACCCCGGATACTCATGTTCACGCAGTTCCCCGGAAGGAACCGCGAGGCGGTCGGATGCAAGGGAATAGCGAAACGGTTGGTGGTTGCGAAGGAGCTGGGCGGAGGCAATCCGATTAGGCCGTGGCCATCAATAGCTGACACATATCATAAATGTCACCCAAGTCGCTGAAGCCAATAATTAATAAGAGATCAGCACCCAAGGTACATAAACGTGGGGTCTATAGTTGTGCATAGGCCTTTATCCATCTACCCGTTCAAGGCCTGAGGGCTCGACTGCAGGCGATCAGCCTGTGGTGAGTTGATAGTGCTCATGAACCGCGTGCCGGGTAGATGATGTTTTATCTTAGGTACTACAAAATGTTAAAAAAAATGAACAAGGGGCTACTGGGCCTCGCGCTGAGCATGGGGTTGACCTCCGTGCAGGCAGCCGAGCCCAAACAGGTTGATGTTTTGCTGATTGGCGGCGGCATCATGAGCACCACATTGGGCGTTTGGCTCAATGAGCTGGAACCGAACACCTCGATGCAGATGATCGAGCGTCTGGACGGTGTGGCGCTGGAAAGCTCCAATGGCTGGAACAACGCGGGTACGGGTCACTCGGCACTGGCTGAACTGAACTACACCCCGGAAGACAAAAACGGCAACGTTGAAATCCCGAAAGCCATTGAAATCAATGAAGCGTTTCAGATTTCCCGTCAATTCTGGTCCTGGCAGGTCAAGAACGGCGTTCTGAAGAACCCGCGTTCATTCATCAATTCCACGCCGCACATGAGCTTTGTGTGGGGCGATGACAACATCAAGTTCCTGAAAAAGCGCTACGAGGCACTGCAGGCGAGCCCGCTGTTCGCCGGCATGCAGTACTCCGAAGACCCGGACCAGATCAAAAAATGGGTCCCGCTCATGATGGAAGGCCGTGATCCGAACCAGAAGATCGCAGCCACCTGGTCGCCGATCGGTACGGACGTTAACTTCGGTGAAATCACGCGTCAGTTCGCTGCTCACCTGCAAGCCCAACCGAACTTCTCGCTGAGCCTGTCGAGCGAAGTCAAAGACATCAAGCGCAACGAAGATGGCACCTGGCGCGTGGTGTACAAAAACCTGAAGGACGGCACCGAATCTCAGACCGATGCCAAGTTTGTGTTCATCGGCGCGGGCGGCGGTGCACTGCACTTGCTGCAGAAGTCCGGTATTCCTGAAGCTCAGGAATACGCGGGCTTCCCGGTAGGCGGCTCGTTCCTGGTGACCGAGAACCCGACAGTTGCCGAACAACACTTGGCCAAGGCCTACGGCAAAGCATCGGTCGGCGCGCCACCCATGTCGGTTCCTCACCTGGACACCCGCGTGCTGGACGGCAAGCGCGTGATTCTGTTTGGCCCATTCGCGACGTTCTCGACCAAGTTCCTGAAAGAAGGTTCTTACTTCGACCTGTTGACCAGCACCACGACCCACAACTTCTGGCCAATGACCAAAGTCGGTATCGAACAATACCCATTGGTTGAATACTTGGCCGGTCAGTTGATGCTGTCGGACGAAGACCGTTTCAACGCGTTGAAAGAGTACTTCCCGAATGCCAAGTCTGAAGACTGGCGTCTGTGGCAAGCCGGCCAGCGCGTGCAGATCATCAAGCGAGACGAAGAGAAGGGCGGTGTGCTGAAACTGGGCACCGAAATCGTCAGCGCCAAAGATGGCAGCATTGCAGGCCTGCTGGGCGCTTCGCCCGGCGCTGCCACTGCGGCACCGATCATGCTGACCGTGCTGGAAACCGTGTTCAAGGACAAGGTGGCTTCGCCGCAGTGGCAAGCCAAGCTGCACCAGATCGTGCCAAGCTATGGCACCAAGCTGAACGGTTCGCCAGAGCGCGTTGCGCAGGAATGGGCCTACACGGCTGAGACGCTGCAATTGACGCCTCCACCGGCAATTCCGGCAGCCACCGCTGCTGAGCAAGCGCCAGCTGAAGCGCCGGCCAAGCCAGCACCAAGCAACCCAGCGGCTGATATGGCCCTGTAAAAAGCAGCCCCACCCAACGATGTTGGGTGGGGCCACTTTCAGTTGTAACGTTTGACTCCCCCTCGATACAACGCCCGCTGAATGAGCGGACGCCGATTCACGGCGTACCGAACAGGGCCGTCCAGTAAATCCCCGCATCACTTTTCGGATCGACCGCATAGGCCGCGCCCAGTTCGCGGAACTGCGGGTTCATTATGTTGGCGCAATGCCCGGGGCTGGCCAGCCATCCATCGACCACCTTGGTCGGCGTGTCTTGCCCGGCGGCGATGTTTTCGCCAACGCTTTGCGCACTGTAGCCAGCCAGCTCTGCACGATCTCCTGGCGTTCTGCCGTCACGGTTCATGTGATCAAAGTAATTGGTATTGGCCATGTCTCGCGTGTGGCTTTCGGCCGCAATGGCCAGCGTAGCGTTCCAGGTCAACGGGGCGGCTGCGGCAAACGCCTGTGTTGCGCATTGACGCGGTTGGTTGCGGGCAGTGTTGATCAGCGCCAGCAGCTGCTGGCCCTCAACTTGCCAATCCCCTAGACGTCCGGTCAACAAGGGGCGTGCCAGCACGATGCGCCACTCGCGCTGGTTGCGGCTGACGCCGATGTCGACGAATTGCGGGTCGAGTACCACGTTACAGAAGCTTTCTTGCACCGCTTTCATCGCCGCCTGTGCATCACGCGGGCCGGACAGGCTAATGGCCTGCACATTGACCAGTGGATAAGCATTGCTGGCGAGCACTTGTTGCAGGTCGCCAAAGCGGTTGGCGGGCAATATCAGGCGCGGATCAGCGGCCAGAGGCGGCAGTTCCTGTGACACTTGCCCGCCGCACTTCTGAAGGTGGCTGCGATAGGTATTGATCGACTCGACGAGTTGCGATTCTTCACTGGCCATGACCGAGCAGGCCACGAGCACGCTGGAGGTAAAAGTGGCCAGGCGGGTGAGGGTGACGGGAACGCGCATGCAGGTTTCCTCTGAACGGGGTGCGCCCATGATGCGTTATTTCACCCGTTGTTTGGCAACCGCATTTCAGCGCGTGTGTTCGGTCACGAAGGCGCGTGCCTTGGCGGTGAGTTGGTCGATCTGGCGGTCACGCTTTTTTTCGGCGTCGATCATGGCTTTTTTGCCGTGCCGGTTGAGCAGGTAAGTGTGAATCTGCCGCACTTCGGTGGAGCGGTAGACCGCCGACACATCCAGCAGGGCCATCAGCCCGTCGGTGCCGTGGTCGCGTGTATTCATCACAATCTGCGGCCCGCGGGCACCCAGCACCTGAAAGCCCAAGGCCTCGAATTGCGCCACGTTGCGCACGCTGCACGTGAGCTCGGTGTGGGGGTAGCGGCGGGTGACTTCCTGCACCATTGCCCGGGTGACAGCCGGGGTGCTGGCGGCCATGTAGGCGATGCCACAGGCCTGAGGGTCGTCCTTCACGGGCAGGTACAAGGCAAAGCCGGTCACGGTGGCCGGGTTCTGTTCGTCCGTGGCCACGATCAGCTCTACGGTAATCCCTTTGCTCCCCTCCAGTGCCTCCAGGTACAAATGTACTTCGAAGCCGATGGTGTATTGATAGATGTTGTAGAGCAGGTTGCTGGGCGTGATTTCCATCATGCTCAGCTCGGTAAGCTGGTCCACCACGCGTTGCAAAATCTGGCTGCTGATGGGTTCGCTGACCGGTGTATCAAAATGAGTAAAAAGCGTCATGGGGCCTTTATCTGCAGGTCTCTGCGTGAGTGGAGGTCGGGGGCCGCGGGATCAGCGCTGGCTCAGCCAGTAGTCATGCAACGCGCGGGCGGCAGGCGCCAGATCGCTGACCTGTTGCTGATGCGCTGCGACGTCCAGATCGGCCGGCAGTTCAAAGTTGTCCTGTTCGGCGCAGTCTGAAATAGCCTGCAGTAAACCCGCCTGAATGGCAGGCAAGGGCGCCCAGTTGGCGACGGCAACGCCGCGCAGGTAACCGAAACACCATTCTTCTGCCAGCGTCACGGCCTGCCCGAGATGCTCCGTCTGTTCGAAGCGCGGCACAAATGCCTGACTGCCTTGTGCCAGTTGGACAGCCAGCGTGTTGAGGTGCCGCACGCACAGGTCAATGAATGTCCGGGCCTCTTGCGGGGTTTCCCATTCAGGGTTTTGACCGCCCCAAATGGCGGGGAACCACTCAGCAATGTCCACCTGCGCCGGGCCAGAAACCAGTGCTGTGAAGTAGCCGTCGAGTTCGCTCGGGTTAAGGACCGAATGGTCGTCGCCGTACTTCAACAACGTGTCTTCAAGCGAGGCAAAGTCGGCAGCATTCAAGGGGTGGGTGTTCATGGACGAGTTCCTGTACCGGGCGCTTTGAGCTGGGCGCTGAAAAAAAAGCGCAGAATGCCGTGAGACGCGGTGTTTGACCCGCGCGCGGGCTCAATAAATCAATCGACTTTAACGATCGACGCCAATTCGTAGTATTTAAATTTGGCTTTGGCCAAGGCTTTTTTGGCTTCTTGCTCGGCATCAAACCGGCTCAAGGATTTTGAGTCATGAATGAATTGGGTCACTTCGCCGTCGTATTCCTTGCTGACGTTCATGGTGACGCGCAACACCGGGCCTCTGCGTTTCACCGGAGCGCGCTCCGGTGAAACGCAGAGGCCCGGTGTTGCGCGTCACCATGAACGTCAGCAAGGAATACGACGGCGAAGTGACCCAATTCATTCATGACTCAAAATCCTTGAGCCGGTTTGATGCCGAGCAAGAAGCCAAAAAAGCCTTGGCCAAAGCCAAATTTAAATACTACGAATTGGCGTCGATCGTTAAAGTCGATTGATTTATTGAGCCCGCGCGCGGGTCAAACACCGCGTCTCACGGCATTCTGCGCTTTTTTTTCAGCGCCCAGCTCAAAGCGCCCGGTACAGGAACTCGTCCATGAACACCCACCCCTTGAATGCTGCCGACTTTGCCTCGCTTGAAGACACGTTGTTGAAGTACGGCGACGACCATTCGGTCCTTAACCCGAGCGAACTCGACGGCTACTTCACAGCACTGGTTTCTGGCCCGGCGCAGGTGGACATTGCTGAGTGGTTCCCCGCCATTTGGGGCGGTCAAAACCCTGAATGGGAAACCCCGCAAGAGGCCCGGACATTCATTGACCTGTGCGTGCGGCACCTCAACACGCTGGCTGTCCAACTGGCACAAGGCAGTCAGGCATTTGTGCCGCGCTTCGAACAGACGGAGCATCTCGGGCAGGCCGTGACGCTGGCAGAAGAATGGTGTTTCGGTTACCTGCGCGGCGTTGCCGTCGCCAACTGGGCGCCCTTGCCTGCCATTCAGGCGGGTTTACTGCAGGCTATTTCAGACTGCGCCGAACAGGACAACTTTGAACTGCCGGCCGATCTGGACGTCGCAGCGCATCAGCAACAGGTCAGCGATCTGGCGCCTGCCGCCCGCGCGTTGCATGACTACTGGCTGAGCCAGCGCTGATCCCGCGGCCCCCGACCTCCACTCACGCAGAGACCTGCAGATAAAGGCCCCATGACGCTTTTTACTCATTTTGATACACCGGTCAGCGAACCCATCAGCAGCCAGATTTTGCAACGCGTGGTGGACCAGCTTACCGAGCTGAGCATGATGGAAATCACGCCCAGCAACCTGCTCTACAACATCTATCAATACACCATCGGCTTCGAAGTACATTTGTACCTGGAGGCACTGGAGGGGAGCAAAGGGATTACCGTAGAGCTGATCGTGGCCACGGACGAACAGAACCCGGCCACCGTGACCGGCTTTGCCTTGTACCTGCCCGTGAAGGACGACCCTCAGGCCTGTGGCATCGCCTACATGGCCGCCAGCACCCCGGCTGTCACCCGGGCAATGGTGCAGGAAGTCACCCGCCGCTACCCCCACACCGAGCTCACGTGCAGCGTGCGCAACGTGGCGCAATTCGAGGCCTTGGGCTTTCAGGTGCTGGGTGCCCGCGGGCCGCAGATTGTGATGAATACACGCGACCACGGCACCGACGGGCTGATGGCCCTGCTGGATGTGTCGGCGGTCTACCGCTCCACCGAAGTGCGGCAGATTCACACTTACCTGCTCAACCGGCACGGCAAAAAAGCCATGATCGACGCCGAAAAAAAGCGTGACCGCCAGATCGACCAACTCACCGCCAAGGCACGCGCCTTCGTGACCGAACACACGCGCTGAAATGCGGTTGCCAAACAACGGGTGAAATAACGCATCATGGGCGCACCCCGTTCAGAGGAAACCTGCATGCGCGTTCCCGTCACCCTCACCCGCCTGGCCACTTTTACCTCCAGCGTGCTCGTGGCCTGCTCGGTCATGGCCAGTGAAGAATCGCAACTCGTCGAGTCGATCAATACCTATCGCAGCCACCTTCAGAAGTGCGGCGGGCAAGTGTCACAGGAACTGCCGCCTCTGGCCGCTGATCCGCGCCTGATATTGCCCGCCAACCGCTTTGGCGACCTGCAACAAGTGCTCGCCAGCAATGCTTATCCACTGGTCAATGTGCAGGCCATTAGCCTGTCCGGCCCGCGTGATGCACAGGCGGCGATGAAAGCGGTGCAAGAAAGCTTCTGTAACGTGGTACTCGACCCGCAATTCGTCGACATCGGCGTCAGCCGCAACCAGCGCGAGTGGCGCATCGTGCTGGCACGCCCCTTGTTGACCGGACGTCTAGGGGATTGGCAAGTTGAGGGCCAGCAGCTGCTGGCGCTGATCAACACTGCCCGCAACCAACCGCGTCAATGCGCAACACAGGCGTTTGCCGCAGCCGCCCCGTTGACCTGGAACGCTACGCTGGCCATTGCGGCCGAAAGCCACACGCGAGACATGGCCAATACCAATTACTTTGATCACATGAACCGTGACGGCAGAACGCCAGGAGATCGTGCAGAGCTGGCTGGCTACAGTGCGCAAAGCGTTGGCGAAAACATCGCCGCCGGGCAAGACACGCCGACCAAGGTGGTCGATGGATGGCTGGCCAGCCCCGGGCATTGCGCCAACATAATGAACCCGCAGTTCCGCGAACTGGGCGCGGCCTATGCGGTCGATCCGAAAAGTGATGCGGGGATTTACTGGACGGCCCTGTTCGGTACGCCGTGAATCGGCGTCCGCTCATTCAGCGGGCGTTGTATCGAGGGGGAGTCAAACGTTACAACTGAAAGTGGCCCCACCCAACATCGTTGGGTGGGGCTGCTTTTTACAGGGCCATATCAGCCGCTGGGTTGCTTGGTGCTGGCTTGGCCGGCGCTTCAGCTGGCGCTTGCTCAGCAGCGGTGGCTGCCGGAATTGCCGGTGGAGGCGTCAATTGCAGCGTCTCAGCCGTGTAGGCCCATTCCTGCGCAACGCGCTCTGGCGAACCGTTCAGCTTGGTGCCATAGCTTGGCACGATCTGGTGCAGCTTGGCTTGCCACTGCGGCGAAGCCACCTTGTCCTTGAACACGGTTTCCAGCACGGTCAGCATGATCGGTGCCGCAGTGGAGGCGCCGGGCGAAGCGCCCAGCAGGCCTGCAATGCTGCCATCTTTGGCGCTGACGATTTCGGTGCCCAGTTTCAGCACACCGCCCTTCTCTTCGTCTCGCTTGATGATCTGCACGCGCTGGCCGGCTTGCCACAGACGCCAGTCTTCAGACTTGGCATTCGGGAAGTACTCTTTCAACGCGTTGAAACGGTCTTCGTCCGACAGCATCAACTGACCGGCCAAGTATTCAACCAATGGGTATTGTTCGATACCGACTTTGGTCATTGGCCAGAAGTTGTGGGTCGTGGTGCTGGTCAACAGGTCGAAGTAAGAACCTTCTTTCAGGAACTTGGTCGAGAACGTCGCGAATGGGCCAAACAGAATCACGCGCTTGCCGTCCAGCACGCGGGTGTCCAGGTGAGGAACCGACATGGGTGGCGCGCCGACCGATGCTTTGCCGTAGGCCTTGGCCAAGTGTTGTTCGGCAACTGTCGGGTTCTCGGTCACCAGGAACGAGCCGCCTACCGGGAAGCCCGCGTATTCCTGAGCTTCAGGAATACCGGACTTCTGCAGCAAGTGCAGTGCACCGCCGCCCGCGCCGATGAACACAAACTTGGCATCGGTCTGAGATTCGGTGCCGTCCTTCAGGTTTTTGTACACCACGCGCCAGGTGCCATCTTCGTTGCGCTTGATGTCTTTGACTTCGCTCGACAGGCTCAGCGAGAAGTTCGGTTGGGCTTGCAGGTGAGCAGCGAACTGACGCGTGATTTCACCGAAGTTAACGTCCGTACCGATCGGCGACCAGGTGGCTGCGATCTTCTGGTTCGGATCACGGCCTTCCATCATGAGCGGGACCCATTTTTTGATCTGGTCCGGGTCTTCGGAGTACTGCATGCCGGCGAACAGCGGGCTCGCCTGCAGTGCCTCGTAGCGCTTTTTCAGGAACTTGATGTTGTCATCGCCCCACACAAAGCTCATGTGCGGCGTGGAATTGATGAATGAACGCGGGTTCTTCAGAACGCCGTTCTTGACCTGCCAGGACCAGAATTGACGGGAAATCTGAAACGCTTCATTGATTTCAATGGCTTTCGGGATTTCAACGTTGCCGTTTTTGTCTTCCGGGGTGTAGTTCAGTTCAGCCAGTGCCGAGTGACCCGTACCCGCGTTGTTCCAGCCATTGGAGCTTTCCAGCGCCACACCGTCCAGACGCTCGATCATCTGCATCGAGGTGTTCGGTTCCAGCTCATTGAGCCAAACGCCCAATGTGGTGCTCATGATGCCGCCGCCAATCAGCAAAACATCAACCTGTTTGGGCTCGGCTGCCTGCACGGAGGTCAACCCCATGCTCAGCGCGAGGCCCAGTAGCCCCTTGTTCATTTTTTTTAACATTTTGTAGTACCTAAGATAAAACATCATCTACCCGGCACGCGGTTCATGAGCACTATCAACTCACCACAGGCTGATCGCCTGCAGTCGAGCCCTCAGGCCTTGAACGGGTAGATGGATAAAGGCCTATGCACAACTATAGACCCCACGTTTATGTACCTTGGGTGCTGATCTCTTATTAATTATTGGCTTCAGCGACTTGGGTGACATTTATGATATGTGTCAGCTATTGATGGCCACGGCCTAATCGGATTGCCTCCGCCCAGCTCCTTCGCAACCACCAACCGTTTCGCTATTCCCTTGCATCCGACCGCCTCGCGGTTCCTTCCGGGGAACTGCGTGAACATGAGTATCCGGGGTGGCCAGCCTCAAAACCGCGACATTCTACCTCAGGTGGCCCTTTGGGCGAAAATGCATCTTTTGCGGTTTTTTCAGGCAGCTGAATCGTTTGCGACGTGGGTTTGCCCACGGTTTGCAACCCCGCCCCAACACAAGCGCACAATCAACGATCCGCCAGTACAAGGCTTGGCGTATGATGGCCGGCTTTTCAGCACCGCCAGCCAACAGGATGATTCATGTCACTCAACAAACGTAATCAGGCGCAAATTGAACGCCGCCTGGTTAAAGCCCTGACCGAGGCCTGCGAAACCGCCAAACATCAAATCGACGGGTTTGTCTGGCTGACCCACGCCGTCGACCATGAGGCGTTTGCGACCAGTCTCAAAGTGGTGTGGGTGTTCGATACGCAAAACAACAAGGACTTTGCCCTGGCCGACGGAGAAGCAGGCTACATGGTTGAGCTGACAGAAAAGGCGTTCGACAAAGCCAATGTCAACGTGCGCAACGTAGCCTCCCATGTGTATTTCGACTCCGAAGAAGAATGCCAGCGCACAGACGCCGGTCAGTGGCCACAACGCCTGGCGCGCAAAGGCGCGGGTCGCAAGTAAGACGTGGCCAAAGATATCGAAAACCCGTGTGTAGCCACCTGCCAGCTCAGCGGGGACGTATGCGTGAGCTGCGGGCGCAACAAAGAAGACATCAGAAAGTGGCGGCGCATGAAACGCCCGGAAAAAATGGCGGCCGTGCAACGCGCCAGCGCCCGCTTGAAAAGCCTGCAAAAAAAGAAAGGCTAAGTTGCCTCTGGCCACATCAGGAGCCAGAGGCTGCGCCGTCAACGTTGACGCAGTGTATTGACGTCACCCTTGCCCGCCGTTTCGCGCAAATATTCTTCCATCGAATCATCCAGCGCCTGCAACCAGCGGGTGTGATGAGGCACCGCTAACGTGCCAGTCATGACTGAACGGTAGGATTTGTCGCGATAGCCCATGATGTCGCGCTTCTTGTCAGTCTTCCATTTGAGGAAGATCTGATTCACAGCGTCGATATCAAAGGCCGGGTAATCCGTATGCTCGATCAGGTGCTTGATGTAACGGCCCTGGAACTCGTACATCGAGGCGGTGGAGTGCAGACGTTCTTCCTGCTCGCGCCACGAGGCACTGTCGGCCTGCATTTCGGATATTTCAGGCAGGTTGATGCGACCCAGAATGTAATCGCGCACAAACCAGGCCTGAGCATCAAATAGGTTGAAGCTGTACCACAGGTCTTGCATGCCGAGGTAGATCAACTGCGGGTTCTGCTCCCAGATCACGCCTTTGTACAGGCCCAGCGGCCACAGGCGATTACCTGTAGTGAGGGTCAATTCATCCGGCAGAAACGCGAAGTGATGTTGATAGCCGGTGCACAGAATGATGGCATCCACGCGCTTGCTGGACCCATCGGCAAAATACGCGATGTCTCCCTCGACCCTGTTCAGCAGCGCACGCTCTTCCCATCCCTTGGGCCATGCGTAACCCATCGGTTGCGTGCGGTAGGTGCTGGTGATCGAACGTGCGCCGTACTTGTAGCACTGCGAGCCGATGTCCTCGGCCGAATAGCTACTGCCCACGATCAGCAAGTCCTTGCCCTGAAATTCGGTGGCTTCACGAAAGTCATGGGCATGCAGAATTCGCCCGGAAAAACGTTCGAACCCGGCAAACTCCGGCACGTGCGGCGTGGAGAAATGCCCACTGGCCACGATCACGAAATCAAACGTGTCCGTCGTGCTTCGCCCGTTGGCGTAATCGTGAGCAGTCACGGTGAATTGCCGCGATACCGGGTCGAACGTGACGTGTTTGACCGCCGTATTGAAACGAATGTAATCACGCACGCCGGCCTTCTTGACCCGGCCCTGGATGTAATCCCACAGCACTTCACGGGGCGGATACGAAGAAATTGGTCGACCGAAGTGTTCATCAAAACTGTAATCCGCGAACTCCAGGCACTCTTTGGGACCATTGGACCAAAGGTAACGGTACATGCTGCCGTGCACCGGTTCGCCGTGCTCGTCCAGGCTGGTGCGCCAGGTGTAGTTCCACATGCCGCCCCAGTCGGCTTGCTTCTCGAAACACACCACATCCGGCATGGCCGCACCCTTTGCATGGGCTGACTGAAAGGCACGCAGTTGCGCCAGGCCGGACGGGCCTGCGCCAATAATTGCTACACGAATAGACATCGAATTCCCTCAACAGGTTGAACGCTGAATCATTGGAAACCCTCGCGTGAACACACTCGATGAGCGCGGCGAGAGGACAATCAGGCATCAAACTGAAGGGGGAGGTACCGCGCGGCTGCGCTTGCGGGTGACCAGAGCGTCCCGCAGCGAAGTGGGTGGCAAATGAAAACGCGTCGCCAGTGTCTGGCAGAACGTAGCCACTAAAACAGGAAGGGTGTGCAGCTGGATCGGCCTGGTTACGTCACTGCGTTGCGCAGGCGTAAGGCCGCAAGTGTCAAAGATACGTGTGGTCTCATGCATCGGGCTTGTTGAGCCTCTTTTGGTTATGAATGCCTTTCTAGCTATAACGGATGGAGACAGGGATTACAAGTTTGAGGCGTATTTCAGACGCTTTGCTCACTAGAAATAAAGCCGTCAGCGCTTGAGGGTTATTTTCTCTAACATCTGCGAAATCTGCTCGACTGAGTAGGGTTTAGGCAGAAACTCGAAGCCATCGTAACCGTCGAACGCCAGCTCTTCGCTGTAGCCGGAGGCCAGTATGATCGGCAAATCTGACCGCCGTTTGCGCATCTCCTTGGCCATTACCACCCCCGTCATGCCTGGCATGACCACATCCGAAAAAACCGCGTCAAAAGCCATGGCTTGCGGCCCGATCATTTGCAGTGCCGCTTCGGCATGGGTGGCCCAAGCCGTCTCATAGCCCAGGTCCTGCATGATCTGTTGTGCAAAACGCCCCACTTCCAGGTTGTCTTCCACAATCAGGACGCGAGGTTTCTCGGCTTCAGGGTCTGAAGGTGCAGGCACGCACACGCTGGATTCAACCTCCGCAAGCGCATCAACGCTGGCTCGCGGAAGGTACAGGGTGAATACCGACCCCTGATCGAGGACACTTGAGACGTCCACATTACCCCCGGACTGCTTGGCAAACCCGAACACTTGCGACAACCCGAGTCCCGTGCCTTTGCCCACTTCCTTGGTGGTGAAAAAGGGTTCGAAAATCTGCGTCAGCATGCGCGTGGAAATACCGATGCCCGTGTCGACCAACGAGATGGCAACAAAAGGTTCGTCGGAACCTGCATGCCCCCGAATGGCAGGCAAGGTGGTGGTGTCATTGAGCCGCAGCAGGAGCGTGCCCTGCCCTTCCATGGCATCCCGTGCATTGAGCGCCATATTGATTAGCGCTGTCTCGAATTGGCTGGCATCGGCGCGCACATAGCAGGCTTCGGGCGGTAATTCGACCGCCACATTGATTCTGGCCCCAGTGATGGTCTCCAACATGTCGCCGATATCACGGATGCGTTGGCCGATCTCGAATACCTGCGGGTTGAGCGGCTGGCGCCGGGCGAAGGCCAGGAGCTGGCCGGTCAATTTGCTCGCACGCTCGACGGTGTCTGACACCGCGTTGACGTAACGCTCCCGGCGCGCATCCGACAGGTTCGGCATGCGCAGAAAATCCACCGACGAACGAATAATTGTCAGCAGGTTGTTGAAATCATGGGCTACACCGCCCGTGAGCTGGCCGATGGCCTCAAGCTTTTGCGATTGATGCAACGCCGCTTCAATGTGCAGCAAACGTGCACTGCGCTCCTGTACGCGCTGTTCCAGCGTGGTGTTGAGCTGCGCAAGCTCAGCCAGACCGGCGCGCACGGCGGCATCGGCGCGCGCACGCTCAATGTGCGCCCATGAGCGTTCTGTCACTTCACGCAACAATGCCACTTCATGGGACGACCATTGTCGCGGCGATTGATCGTGCACTGACATTAACGCTGTCAGCCGTCCGCCTTTGATCAAGGGCAGGCAAACAGTGGCCTTGACACCCAACGCGGTGAAACTGGCGGCATCTCGTGCAGGCAGTTCGGCCTGCGCGTCGTTGATGACCAGCGGCTGTCCGGCTTTCAACCGGGACGCTGCTTCCTGACCGAAATCCTCCAGACTGTATTGGCCCACAAGGCGGGTGGCGCCCTTCGCCAGCCAGTTGTCACGAATAAAGAAGGTATCTTCGTCCGCCTCCAGGTCGGCGTAGGCGCAATGCGTAACGCGCAGGTGATCGGCAAGCTTGCGCATGGTGATTGCGAGGATTTCCTGCGGGTCACTGGCATTGACCACTGCACGGCCGATCGCGTCCAGCACCGACAGACGCTGGGTCATGTACACCGTCGCTGTGGTTTCGGTCACGGTATCAATCATGCCGACCACCTGGCCGGCGGAGTCGCGAATCGGGCTGTAGCAAAAGGTGAAGTACGCGAGCTCCGGACGCTCACTGCGATGAATCACTACCGGGAAATTTTCGATGTACGTCGCTTTGCCCGCGAAGGCCAGGTCGGCAATCGGACTGATCTCATGCCAGGCCTCGCTCCAGATATCGCTAAACGCACGACCCAACGCTTGTGGCTTGCTCCCCAGAATGGGCACAAAGGCGTCGTTATACAGCGTGGTCAGGGACTCGCCCCACACGATGCACTGCGGAAAATGCGAATCCAGCATCAACGCCACGCTGGTTTTCAACACATCCGGCCATTCGGTTAAAGGCCCGAGCGGCGTGCTGGCCCAATCATGCGCTCTGATTCGCTCAGCCATCGCGCCATCGTGTTGAAGCCAGTCAGTCATTACGCCGCTACTCTGATTACTGCCATTGATCGGTGAAACGCCGACGATGATAAGCCAGTCGCACAAATTGTGCTCCACTCGCCGTCGTGTCACCAGACACCCTTTGTCATACTTTTGGACAGCAGCACGACAGTACAGGTTCTACTCACAGGGCTTGCGGGCTAACATGCCGCGCTACGACTAATGGCCATACGCTGTTAGCGATCTGAATCAACCGTCATGAACAGAAGGATTGAACGTTGAAAATTGTACTTGCGCTGTTATTGAGTGCGGTATCCCTGCTGGCTCAGGCAGCCAACATCGGCGATGCGTTGCAGCCCTGGGCGCTTAAAGACCAGTTCGACCAGACGCAGGCCCTCGATAAAAACACCCGCATTCTGTTGGTGGCGCGCGACATGAAGGGGGCTCAATTGGTCAAGGCGGCGATAGAAGACCAGCCCAAGGGCTACCTGGAAGCACGCCATGTTGTGTTTCTCGCCGATGTCCACGGCATGCCTTCGCTGATCGGAAAGCTGTTCGCCATTCCATCCATGAAGGGATACAACTACCGCGTCGCGCTGGACCGCGACGGCTCGATTGCCAGTCGATACCCCGGTGACAAAAAGCAAATCCTGTTTCTGCAGCTGGACAATGGCACCCTGGTTTCACAGCAGGCCTTTACAACAGCCACGGCATTGCGCGAAGCGCTGGATAAAGCGCCGACTGACTGATCCGCGCCGCGCCCCCCGCCTTTTACTTGCGCCACCGCCCCCGACGGGGACCGCGGCGCAGGTGCTTGGCTTTCAGCCTTGCTTCACGTCAAAGCCACGTCCGGTCCATGTATAGATGTCGACGCCCTGCACACTCGGGCAGCATCGCGGGTCATCCGGGCCACTGGTCAGGGTACTGACAGCAACCTGCTGACCCGGGGCGGCCTTGATGTCTGTTACGGCTCCGGACACCACTGAGTGCCCCTGGTACATCCAGCCTGCGCCCGAGCGGTAAAAACCGGCCAGACTCTGGTAAGAACCGTTACCACCACCCTGCCCTTCAACCGTGAACAGCACCACGGCATCTGGCTGACTATCTTCATTCAGGTCCATGTAAATGACCTGACGGCTATCGGTGTATTCCGCGCCACCCTCTTTGGCTATTTCTGACGCAATCAAATTGTTTATCGCCGCTTCAAGGGCGGCCTCGGCTTGCCCGGCCACAGGCTCAGCGACAGGTTGCGCAGGACTTGGGGCATATTTTTCAGCGCCTTTTTCAGTCAGGGTCAGCCCTTGTTTCTTACCCTTGGCGATAAATTCGGCCATCAGCGCGCCTTGCATCTCTTTCAGGTCCTGGCCGGAGAACTCCATCATCCCTTTGCCACTCAAAGGCTGCGCATCCCCGAGGAACCAGCGCGAAAAGAATCCGGGACGCACCGATTCCAGCTTATCGACCAACTGATCAGTGCGCTGTTCAACCAGACCGGTCCACAGTGAGCCTGCCTCCTTGCCCAATGACTCGACCAACTCTCCCTCTTGCGCCAACCAGGCTGACTTGGCTTGCTCCAGTAACAGGATGTTGTAATCAATGGTTTTGCTGACACAGGTGTTGGTGAATGTGCCCATGCACTCCTGACGCAATGCATCACGCGCCATCGCAACTTTCACATCGCTGTAAACCCCACAGCCTGACAACAGAACGATCAAGCCAATCGTAGAACCCATGCGTTTCAAGGTGCTCTCCTTAACGCCTGGAGACCTCCAGGCGACACTCCATTTATGTGATCGGGCACAGGGCCATCGCCTTCGTTATCGGCAGGTGCCAAAAGGGCTTGAGTAGCAGGCAAAGGGCTTGAGCCGCGACACAACAGGAACGTATGGCATTCACCGGCCCTGTGATGTGCGTGTCCGTTCAAGGCAGGCCGGGCCTTGCAGAACCGCTTATGCCCGCAAAAAATCCAGCACGCGGCGAGTGAACTGCGCCCCAGCTTCCACGTTGGACAAGTGCGCCGCGTGCAGCATGACCCGTTGTGCCTCGCGAATGCGCTCAGCCATATAACGCCCATCCTCGACGGTGGTAACCGCATCTTGCGTGCCGCACACGATCAACACAGGGACGTCGATACGGCCCAGGTTTTCCCGAAAATCGGCATCGCGCACGGCAGCACAGTTGGCGGCATACCCCTGGGGCGCGGTGTGCGCCAGCATGTCGACAATCCGCTCAACCCGGTCGGGGCAGGCGATGGCGAATTCAGGGGTAAACCACCGTGCAACTGCGCCATCACGCAGCCCGCGCAGGGCTGCTGCACCGTCAAGCAACACCGTGTCAATGCGCGGGTTCCAGACAGCCGGGTTGCCGATTTTCGCGGCGGTGTTGCACAGCACTAGACGCTGCAAGCGCTCAGGCGCATGGATCGCCAGCCACTGACCAATCAAGCCACCCATGCTGAGGCCACAAAAACTGGCGCGATCTATCTGCAAGGCGTCCAGCAATGCCACGGCATCACGGCCATGCTGTTCGATGCTGTACGGGCCGGGGGTCACACAGGATTGGCCATGCCCACGGGTGTCATAGCGCAACACACGAAAATGCTCGGTGAATGCAGCCATCTGTTCATCCCACATGCGCAAGTCAGTGCCCAGCGAATTGGACAACATCAGTACCGGGGCATCTGCCGGACCTTCAAGGAGGTAATTGAGTGGGCCATCGACCCGTTTTATTCCAGACATACAACACTCCAAGGGGAAGAGATTTTCGGGCCAGATCGCCGTCAATGAACGGCGAACCACCAGGTCAGACGCGCGCTATGGCCAATGCCAACCCCTGGCCGACCCCCACACACATCGTCGCCAGCCCATACTGGCCGCCGTACTTATGCAGATGGTGGACCGCCGTCAGTACCAGCCGATTACCACTCATGCCCAGCGGATGCCCAAGGGCAATCGCGCCCCCCTGCGGATTGACCCGCGCATCGTCGTCAGCCAGCCCCCATGCACGGGTGACTGCCAAACTTTGCGCAGCAAACGCTTCGTTGAGCTCAATCACATCGAAGTCATGAAGACTCAAGTCAAGGCGCGCCAACAGGGTGCGCACAGCGGGCAGCGGGCCTACCCCCATCACCCGTGGCAATACCGCGCCACTGGCCATGCCCAGCACTTTGGCCCGAGGCGTCAAACCATACTTGGCCACCGCGTCAGCCGAGGCCAGCACCATGGCCGACGCGCCATCGTTGAGGCCCGATGCATTGCCTGCCGTAACGGTCTGACCGTCGCCGTTGACCGGCTTGAGCTGTTCCAGGGCTGCAAGCGATGAACCGGCGCGCGGGTGCTCATCCGTGTCAATAACCGACGTTGCGTGCTTGCTGTGGATGACCACCGGCACAATTTCTTCGGCAAAATAGCCCGCCGCTTTGGCCTCGGCGGCCTTTTGCTGGCTGCGCAGTGCGAAGGCATCCTGATCGGCGCGGCTGATCGCGTACTCGTGGGCTACGTTGTCACCGGTGACCGGCATGCTGTCCACACCGTAGGCGGCCCGCAGCGCCGGGTTGATGAAACGCCAGCCCAACGTGGTGTCTTCGAGTTGTTGGGCGCGCCCAAAAGCGCTCTCGGCCTTGCCCATCACATACGGCGCACGGGTCATGGATTCGACCCCGGCCGCGATGGCCAACGCCATTTCGCCGCTGGCAATGGCCCGAAACGCAGCGCCCACCGCTTCCATGCCCGACGCGCACAGACGGTTGAGGGTGACCCCCGGCACGCTGGCTGGCAGACCGGCGAGCAACAGTGCCATGCGTGCCACGTTGCGGTTGTCTTCGCCCGACTGATTGGCACAGCCCATGAACACTTCGTCCACGGCCGTCCAGTCCACCTGCGGGTTGCGTTGCATCAGGGCGCGCAACGGGATCGCCGCCAGATCGTCGGCGCGTACCGGCGCCAGCCCTCCATTCAACCGGCCAATTGGCGTGCGCACGGCATCGCAGATGAAGACCTCGCGGCTCATTCCTCACCTCCCGTCTGCCCGTGGGCAATGGCGGTACGGGCTTCAAGGGCCCGCAGCGCGGCCAACTCTTCCACGGTAGGCGCCAGGGTGGTGGCCACGTGGGGGGCAAAGCGAATCGGCCAGCCCGTGTTGTCAATGACCTGTTCACGGGTCACGCCCGGGTGCAGCGAAGTGACGATAAATTCGCGGCTGTGCGCTTCCGGCTCCATGATGCACAAGTCGGTGATGATCGCCACCGGCCCCTCACCCGGCAACCCGAGACGCTTGCGGTGATCGCCGCCCTCGCCATGCCCGACTGAAGTGATGAAGGCCAGTTTTTCGACGAACGTGCGGTGCCCCTGCTTGAGAATGATCAAGACGTTCTTCGCACTGCCCGCGATTTCCGGCGCGCCCCCCGCACCCGGCAGGCGTACCCTGGGCTGGTGGTAGTCGCCAATCACCGTGGTATTGATATTGCCAAACTTGTCGACCTGCGCGGCACCGAGGAAGCCCACATCGATGCGCCCGCCTTGCAGCCAGTAGCGAAAGATTTCGCCGGTGGGGACCACCGTGTCGGCGGTTTCAGCCAGTTCGCCGTCACCGATGGACAGCGGCAACACGCTCGGTTTTGCACCGATCGGGCCGGACTCATAAATCAGCACCACCTCGGGCGCATGGGTCAAACGCGCCAGATTGGCCGCTTTGGAAGGCAGGCCAATGCCGACAAAGCAGACACTGCCGTTGCCCAGATTTCGGGCAGCCGCCACGGTCATCATTTCGTTGGTATTGAAGTCGTTCATCACTTGGTCCCTGCGTTCAGTTTCGCCTGAAACTGCTCAAAATCCTCAGTGCCACGGATGTGTTCATCGATCCAGGCAGTAAAAGTCTCACGGTCGCGAGCGATGGAATCCCACGCCTGGTAGAAGCGGTTATCACGCTCGTAGTAACCATGGGCATAAGACGGATGTGCGCCGCCGGGGACAACGCACACCGCGCTCAGCGCCCAGCCGGGCAGCACACAGGCATTCATCGGCGCCTGTAAGTCATCCACCACTTCTTCGACGGTCACGATGCAGTGCCTGGCCGCCAGCGCAGCTTCTTTTTGTACGCCGAGGATGCCCTGAATCAACACATTGCCTTTGCGGTCAGCTTTCTGCGCGTGGATCACGCTCACATCCGGGCGCACGCTCGGTACAGCGGCCAATTGCTCGCCGGTGTAGGGGCATTCGATGAACTTGATGTCGGGATTGACCTTCACCAAATCCGAGCCCTGATACCCGCGTAGCACCGCGAACGGCAGGTTTGAGGCGCCGGCCACATACGCATTGGCCATGGCCGCATGGCTGTGCTCGCTGATTGCCAATGGCTGCGGCCAGCCCTTTTCAACGGCGTCGCGCAGGCGATGCAACGAGCCGACGCCCGGGTTTCCGCCCCACGAAAAAATCAGCTTCCTGGCGCACCCGGCACCAATCATCAAGTCGTATACCAAGTCAGGCGTCATACGAATCAGTGTCAGATCTTTCTTTTTCTGACGAATAATCTCGTGTGCCGCTGCCGTCGGAATCAGGTGGGTAAACCCCTCAAGCGCCAGGGAGTCGCCGTCATTCACAAAGCGCTCGACGGCTTCGCGCAGGGAAAGAATCTCAGCCATGGTGATCTCAATAATGTTCAGGACGCAGCAAGGCGTCGGGTAGAGAAGAAGTACGCTCGGCAGGCATGCCACCCCATGCGCTAAACGCTTGGTGGTTCGATAATCGAACACAGGCACCCGATCAGGCAGCGGACGGGGCGCATTCGTTAATCAAGCTTTCATGACGCCTCGCAACAGGCGCATCAGGCCATCCGTGACGCGCCGCGCGCATTGCCCAGGTTAATGCGAGGGGTGGGCAACCGCGCCGCGGCCGCCACTTGCCGGTTCAGCCGTCTTGCATCGCGCGAGGGCGCTGGCTGCGCTGTTCGGCTTCAACCCGTGGTGTCTTTTGCAACTGGAAATCGAATTTCAATTCAGCAAAGCGCTCACCCTGAACCCCCCGCTCACGGGCCACTGCTGGGTCTTCGACGAAGGTAATGTCCCCCACCAGCCCCTCTCTGGTGGCATAGGCAAAGTCATCCCACAGGTACTCTTCACCTGAGAGATTGATCTGTGTGGTCAAGTGCCGATGGCCCGGCGCCGAGATGAAAAAATGAATATGCGCCGGGCGCTGACCGTGACGCCCCAACATGTTCAGGCATTCTTGAGTCGGGCCGTCGGGTGAGCAGCCGTATCCACTGGGCACGATGCTGCGGGCGCGGTACTGGCCCTTGGCATCGGTGACGATGCGCCTGCGCAAGTTGTACGGCGTCTGACGCGTGTCGAAGTAGGAGTAGCTCCCCTGGGTATTGGCGTGCCACACGTCGACCACCGCCCCCGCAACCGCGCGGCCTTCGCTGTCTCGTACCACCCCTTCCAAAAACATCACGGTGGCGTGATCCAGTTCACTGCCGTCGTCCATGCGCACTTCGCCTTCGCCAATGGGCGCGCCCGCCACATACAACGGGCCTTCAATGGTGCGAGGCGTGCCGCCGCTCAGGCCTGCTTGCGCGTCTTTGGCATCTTGTAGCACATCAAGAAAGTGCTCCAGCCCCAGCCCCGGCACCAGCAGACCCGCCTCATTGCGCCCGCCCAGACGGTTGAGGTAGTCCACCGCGAACCAGAACTCGTTGTCGGTGATCTCCAGGTCTTCAATAAGCGTGGCGACGTCGTTGATCAAGCGCAGCATGATGGCTTTAACCCGCGGGTTGCCCTGGTCGTTGTTAAAACCGGCCGCCTCTTTAAACAGGTGCTGTATTTCGGCAGTGTGGCTAACGTTAACGGTCATGGGTGTTACCTCATTTTTTTGTTATGGGCGTAATCAACGGTCGTCTTCGCGAAGGGAGGACGGGTGCCGACACAGCGGCGTAACCTCAATATCCATGTAGGGAAACAACGGCAAACGCATCAAGGTGTCGTGCAGCGCTTGCACACTCTCCACGTCAAATACGCTGTAGTTGGCGTACTGCCCGGCGATGCGCCACAAGTGCCGCCAGGTGCCTTCGCTCATCAGGCGCCGGGCCAGTTCTTTCTCATCGGCCTTCAGTGTTGTGGCCTTGGCCGGGTCCATGTCCGCCGGCAGTTTTACGGTCATCTTTACGTGGAACAACATGTGCGGGTCCTCCGGGTCAGTTACGGGCAAAGAACGCCAGGCGCTCTTCATCGAGGGTCAGGCCAAGGCCCGGCGTATGCGGTACGTGCAACGCAAAATCGCGATAAACCGGTGGTTCAGTGACGATGTCTTCAGTGAGCAACAAGGGGCCAAACAACTCCGTTCCCCAGCTCAGTTGACGCAGGGTCACAAAGGCATGGGCCGAGGCCAGGGTGCCGATGGCCCCTTCGAGCATGGTGCCGCCGTACAGCGCGATGCCTGCCGCTTCGGCAATGGCCGCCGTGCGCAGCACCGCTCGCGGGCCGCCGTTTTTGGCTATTTTCAGGGCGAAGATGCTCGCTGCGCCGTCTGCGGCGAGGCCAAAGGCGTCTTCGACGCTTTCAATGGATTCGTCCGCCATGATCGGTGCCGGACTGCGCTGGTTCAGGCGCACTTGCCCGGCGCGGTTGATACGCGCAATCGGCTGCTCGATCAGGTCGATGCCGTTATTGCCCAACACTTCGCAAGCGCGAATGGCCTGCGACTCGTCCCACGACTGATTGACGTCCACCCGCACGCTGGCGCGCTCACCCAAGGCCTGCTTGATGGCAATCACGTGCTTGAGGTCCTGGGCAACCGGGTTGGCCCCGATCTTCAGCTTGAAAATCCGGTGACGACGCAGGTCCAGCATCTGTTGCGCTTCGCTGATATCGCGGGCGGTATCTCCACTGGCCAAGGTCCAGGCCACCTCAAGGCTGTCGCGCACACGCCCGCCCAGTAACTCACTCACTGGCACCCCCATGCGCTTGCCCTGAGCATTGAGCAGCGCACTTTCCAGCCCGGATTTGGCAAACGTGTTGCCTTTAGCCGCTATTTCCAGCCGCAACATCGCTGCATTGATGTTGGCAGCGTCCTGGCCCACCCACAGCGGTCCCAAATGGCTGTCGATGTTCTGCTTGATGCTTTCCGGGCTTTCATTGCCGTAAGCCAGCCCACCAATGGTGGTCGACTCACCGATACCTTCTATGCCATCGCTGCACTGCACGCGGATCACGACCAGTGTCTGTTTATGCAGGGTGTGCATGGCCAGCTTGTGGGGGCGGATGGTGGGCAGGTCGACGATAACGGCCGACACACGTTCGATCAGGACTTGGCTCATTTCAGGGTTCTCTGTTGCATTAATAAAGATGTCAGGGACTGGCTGCGCCCGGCACAGGAGCAGCGTTGTCGGTGCCTGACACAGATGGCTAACTGGCACAAACCCGCCTAGCCCTGATCGCCCCCCCCGACGGGCAGCGTCACGCCGGTGATGTACGCGGCGTCATCGCTGGCAAGGAACAAAATTGCGCCCGCTTGTTCGTCAATCGTCCCGTAACGCTTCATGTGGCTGCTGCTAACGGTTTGGTCGACGATTTGCTGGTACCAGGCTTTTTCCTGTTCGGTCTGCCCGGCGGCATTTCGCGGGATGCGCCGTGGCGGCGCTTCGGTCCCGCCCGGCGCTGTGGCGTTGACCCGAATCCCGCGCTCGGCCGTCTCAAACGCCAGGCACGCCGTGAGGGCATTCACCCCCCCCTTGGCCGCGCCGTAGGGGACGCGGTTAATGCTGCGAGTGGCAATTGAAGACACGTTGACGATGGCGCCTGCCCCTTGTTCGAGCATGTGTGGCAATGCGGCATGGCAGCACCACAAGGTCGGAAACAAGGACCGGCGCACTTCGGCCTCGATTTCAGATGCCTGGTAATGCTCAAAGGGTTTGGCCCAGATGGTGCCGCCGACGTTGTTGATCAGGATGTCCAGTCGCCCGAAACGTTCGACTGCTGCCGCCATCACCCGCTGGCATTGCGCGATATGTTCAAGGTCAGCGGTCAGGGTCAACACGTCGGTCACATGCGCCCATTCAGCGGCCAGCTCATGCACCAGCTCCGAACGGTCAACCAACACCAATTGCGCACCCTCTTGCCCCAAGCGCTCGGCCACACGCCGCCCAATGCCTTGAGCGGCACCCGTGACAACTGCAACCTTCTTTTGAAAACGCATATTCATGGTTCCGACCTCGCTATAAGCAGGTGGGCGATCCGGCCAGCGAATCCCGCACCGCACTGCGAATAAACACGCCCGTTGAGCCAGCAACGGGCCGACAAGAGCAACACTCAGGCGCTGGCGGCAAATTTCTCGTAATAGAAATTCGCAGGCTCAATGCCGTGTTCGCGCAGGTAGCTGCTAACCGCTTCCACCATCGGCGGCGGGCCGCACAGGTAAACGTCCACATCCCCATCGTTCAGGTGCGCGGGCGCAATGTGCTGGGTGACATACCCCTTGAGCGGGTGCGTGCTGTCCGGGTTGGCGACGCACACGCTGTAGGTGAAGTTGGCGATGCATGCGGCCATGGCCTGCAATTTGTCCACTTGCACCACATCGACGTCATGGGTCACGCCATAGATCAAGTGCAGGGGGTAGGCACTGCCCTGCTCGGCGATTTTTTCCAGCATGGCGGTGAGTGGCGCCAGCCCCGTGCCACCCGCCAACAGCAACAGCGGCCGCTTGATATCCCGCAGGTAAAAACTGCCCATGGGGCCAGTCAGGGTCATGGTGTCGCCGACCGCTGCCTGGCCGACCAAATAACGGCTCATCAACCCGCCGGGCACATTGCGGATCAGAAAGCTGACCTCTGCGTCCTTTTGCAGCGAGCTGAACGAATAGGCACGTGAGTGCTCGCTGCCAGGCACCTTGAGATTGACGTATTGGCCCGGCAGAAATGCCAGGTTGCTCAGGGCCTCGCCCTTGAGCGACAGGCCGATGGTGCTTTCGGAAAGCGGGTGCACTGCGCTGATGTGCACCTCATAACTGGCCTGCCGGGTTTTACACACCTCGCTGGAAGCTGGCACGCGCACCACGCAGTCGCTTTCGGCGCGCATCTGGCAGGTCAATACGAAGCCGCGTTGCGCTTCTTCTTCACTCAAGGCGTCTTCAACGTATTCTTCGCCGAGGTCGTACTGACCGGACTCCGCGAAGCATTTACAAGCACCGCAAGCGCCGTCGCGGCAATCGAGCGGGATGTTGATGCCCTGACGGTAGGCCGCATCCGCAACCGTTTCGCCCACAGCGGCATCAATAAAACGGGTCACCCCGTCTTCAAAATTCAGTGCGATCTTATGGCTCATGGCACGCCTCGCTTAACACAGAAAGAGGTCAAACCGCAGGCGGAGCTTCATGCACGCACGGCACCCAAGGTGGCGGCAAGAACCGGGGTTCTGCTCGCCCCTGATACGGGCCAGCGCAGGCTCCGCATCGGGTTTAGAGGTGGTACACGTCGATAATCTGACGCACGTAGTCGTTCTTCAGGACTACCTTTTTAGCCTTGATCAGCGGGTTAGGCCCGCGGGTGTCCAGGGTGTAAAAGCTGGTGCCGTAGAAATGATCGACGACCTTGTAGCGAAAGCTCAGGGTGTGCCAGTTGAAACGCAGCTTGCACAGGCCCTCCGCTTGCTCGATCAGTTCTATGTTGCTGATGTTGTGCGAGGTGCGTGTGTCAGGCACTGTCGCGCTGGAGCGTTCGGTGCGGATGCGAAACACGCGGTCTTCCAGACCGCTGCGGTTGGCGTACCAGATCAACGAGATCTCGGTCTGGGGGTTTTCCACTAATTGGTCGCGATCGTCCCAGGCGGGCATCCAGAAACTTGCGTCGCGGGCGTACATTTCCAGCCAATCGTCCCACTGCTTGTCGTCCAGGTAACGCGCTTCACGGTAAAGAAAGTCTCGCGCGGCTTCGTAGGTCAGGCTCATTTACGCGCCCTCCACGTAAATCATCTGATCCTGACGGTGTGTAAGCGCTGCCACCATTTGCGACTGCCAATACGTATGCTGCAACACGAACAAGCCCTCGTCTTCGGTGCGCACACCGCTCATCAACGGCTGCAGGTCGATCTCCCTGGCCGATTCGTCGGCGCCATCGACCCAATGCTTACTGCCCCGGGACATGTCATTCCATTCCATGGCGCGACCGGCGAAGCCTTGTTGACAGGCGCGAAACTCTTCCAGATCGTCCGGCGTGGCCATGCCACTGACGTTGAAGAAGTCTTCGTACTGACGAATCCGTTTGGCACGCGATTCAGCGCCCTCGCCTTTGGGGGCGATGCAATAGATGGTGACTTCGGTCTTGTCGACTGCCAACGGCCGGGCAATGCGCAGCTGTGAGCCGAACTGGTCCATCAGGTACAAGTTGGGGTACAGGCACAGGTTGCGTGAATTACCGATCATCCAGTCAGCCCGCGCGTCACCGAACTCACTGGCAAGGCGATCGCGCTCGGCAAACATTGGCCGGTCTTCAGGGTTGTCCCAACGGGTCCAGAGCAACAAATGGCCGTTTTCGAAGGCGTAGAACCCCCCGCCCTTTTTGCCCCAGCCGCCCGCGCTCATGGCGCGAATATCATCCCCTGCCTCTTTGAGCTTGCGCTGCTGCTGGGTCGCGGCGTAGTTCCAGTGCACGGCCGATACGTGGTAGCCGTCGGCGCCGTTCTCGGCCTGCAACTTCCAGTTACCTTCGTACACATAGGTCGATGAACCGCGCAGCACTTCCAGGCCATCGGCAGATTGATCGACCACCATGTCGATGATTTTTTTCGATTCGCCAAGGAAGGTTTCAAGCGGCGCAACGTCATCGCGCAGGCTGCCGAACAGAAACCCCCGGTACGACTCAAACCGAGCAATTTTCTTCAGGTCATGGGAGCCGTCGCAGTCGAAGCTTTCCGGGTAACCGGCGTGCTTGGGATCTTTGACTTTGAGCAGCTTGCCCGAGTTATTGAACGTCCAGCCGTGGAACGGGCAGGTGTAGGTTGCCTTGTTGCCGCTTTTGAAACGACAGAGCATTGCCCCGCGATGGCTGCAAGCGTTGATAAACGCATTGAGTTCACCCGCCTTGTTGCGTGCGATAAAAATCGGCTGACGCCCCATGTGGGTGGTGTAGTAGTCGTTGTTCTGCGGGATCTGGCTTTCATGTGCCAAGTACAACCAGTTGCCTTCGAAGATGTGTTCCATCTCCAGATCAAACAACCGCGGGTCGGTGAACATTTCGCGTTTGCAGCGGAAGATGCCGTTCTTTTTATCGTCTTGCAGCAGGCTGTTCAGGTAGTCGAGTCCCAGGTTCATGGCCATGGCTCCGTTATTATTGTTTCAACGGAATCAAGGCTACGTTCCCCGGTGACGCGGCAATATCCGCTTTGTGCACGACCTCTATCCGTTTACTGCATACCCGCAGTCGGCAGGTAAACGGCAGCGGATGGGCGGCACAGCAAAAGGTCATCGGCCCGGATCAGGCCGACGGTGCAGCTACCCCTGAGGGTTAGGTGCCTTGTGGCGACGCAGGGTTTCGGAGGGCAATTCGCCAAAAGCACTTCTGTAGCTTTCCGAAAACCGTCCCAAATGCAGGAACCCATACTCCAGGGCGACTTGCGTCACGTTGCGCACCCGTGCGGCCGGGTCGCAAAGGCTTGAGCGGATCTGTTCGAGCTTCTTCTGACGGATAAAACTCTTAGGCGTCGTGCCCGTGTGTCGCTCAAACAAGGCATACAACGAGCGTGGGCTGCTGTGCGCCAGACGGGCCAATTGCTCAACACTGATGTCGTGTTTCAGGTTGGTTTCAATAAATTGCAGAATGCGCTCAAAACTGGCGGCGCCTTGTGCGAGCGGCAAGCGGCTGACGTTGTTGTCCAGCAGTGTCAGCAATTTGGCGCAGATGATCCGCGTAAAGTGCTCTTGCACTTGCTGCAACGTGTGAGCGCTCTCCGCTTCCACGCACACCAACTGCAACAGACCGTAAAAACCCTCTAACTGATGCAGGTTGTGCCTGGGTTTGAAACGAATTCCGTCATCAGGGGGCTGCCAGTGATGATCGCGGCACGTTTTATCCAACAGCGACGAAGGCAATTTGATGATGAATTTCTCGCAGTCAGCGGAATACGTGAGGTCGACCGGATCATCCGGGTTAATCAGCAACAACTCGCCGGGGCTGAAGTGGTGCTTCTCACCGCCCCCGCGCCAGAGGCAATGGCCACGCAACAACACCTGCAAGTGGTAAATGGTCTCCAGCGCAGGCGAAGTCACCTGCACACTGCCGCCGTAGCTGATGCGACACAGGTCAAGGCTGGCGAACTTGCGATGGTTTAACGAAGCCGCGGGCTGACCGAGCCGCGGCATACGGATGTCGTGCATTCCCATGTGTTCATTCACGTAGCTGGAGACGGCATGGGGGTCCGCACGGTCGAACACACTACTGGTGTTACTGAGCAGGCAACTGTTCATGGCAAGGCACTCACGTTGTTTTTATGCACTGCGCTTTGCCTAAACGCAGTGTTTGATCAAGCTGCCACCGATTCTATGCCTGTGTGCACAGATAAATACGCTGACCGGAGGAACGGTTCTCGGCGCATGGCGCCTGTCGCATTAAGCCGCACGACGAAGAAGGACTCAATTGAACCTTCTGCCAAGCGTTCGATTAACGCACACTGTTTCAGCTATAGAGCCGGGTGCTGAGTTCCCGGCTGGCTTGCAGCAGTATGGGCAGGTAGCGCGACTCCAGCTCCTGGCTAGATACGCGGCTGACGTGAGTCCCCACATTGAGGGCTGCCAGGACTTGTCCCGCCGCGTCTTTCAATGGGACGGCAATCGAACGCAAACCGATTTCCAACTCTTGATCGACAAGTACCCACCCCTGCTCGCGGACGTGTCCGATGCTTGCGCGCAAACCGTCCACGGTATGGACCGTACGGCTGGTTTTGACGTGAAGTTCGGCACGCTCCAGATAATCGTCCAGCGCCAGATCATCCAGCCCGGCGAGCAGAATTCGTCCCATGGACGTGCAATAGGCCGGTAAACGACTGCCCACACTCAAATCAACCGAGATCAAGCGTTGAGGGATTGCCGAGCGGGCGATGTAGAGGATTTCATCGCCCTCCAGCGTGGCCATTGAGCACGCCTCATGCACGTGTTCGCTGAGGCGATCCAGAATGGGCTGGGCCGTCACCGCCAAGGGGGTCGAAGACACGTAAGCGTGACCCAGGGTCAGCACTTTGGGCAGCAAGGAATACGTGCGCCCATCGGTGGTGGCATAGCCGAGTTTGATCAGGGTATGCAAGCAACGGCGTACGGCGGCACGGGGAATTTCGGTGCGATGGCTGATCTGCGCAATCGTCAGTTGCCGTTTTCGCTCCTGGAAGGCATGCACCACGGCGAGGCCTCGGGCCAGTGACGTCATGAAATTCGGGTCGCCGGTCAAGGCGTCGATGCGCTTGGCGGGTGACGCCACAATTGGCGGCGCCACGGTAGAGAGTGGCAACGGGCGTTCTTCGCTCATTATTGTTTTCCTGTCCTGATGCCAACAAAGGCCGGGGCGATTATCGAACCGCCACTTGATAATCGCAAACGGACGCGGCACAGCTAACAGGCAGGAAACCTTATCGACAGGCATAAAAAAAGCCGCTATCGCTAGCGGCTTTTCTTTTATCTGGCTCCACGACCTGGACTCGAACCAGGGACCCAATGATTAACAGTCATTTGCTCTACCAACTGAGCTATCGCGGAATGGCGACTATCTTACTGATATAAAAAGAGAAGTCAACACTCGTGAAGACTTCTCTTTGCATTATTCAGATGACCTGAACAATGGCGTCGGTAACCACCTCAATGTTGCGCTGGTTCAAAGAAGCCACGCAGATGCGACCCGTGTCGAGCGCGTAAATGCCGAACTCGGACCGCAGGCGCGCCACTTGCTCCACGGTCAGGCCCGAGTAAGAGAACATGCCGCGCTGGCGGGCCACGAAGCTGAAATCGTGCTCAGGTGCCTTCTTGGCCAGCAACTCGACCATTTGCAGGCGCATGCCACGAATGCGCAGGCGCATTTCGGCCAGCTCGTCTTCCCACATGGCCCGCAGCTCAGGGCTGTTGAGCACAGCCGCCACAATGCTTGCGCCGTGGGTTGGCGGGTTCGAGTAGTTGGTGCGGATCACACGCTTGACCTGAGACAGAACGCGCGCGCTCTCGTCCCTGGATTCGGTGATGATCGACAGTGCGCCAACACGTTCGCCGTAGAGCGAGAACGACTTGGAGAACGAACTGGACACAAAGAAGCTCAGGCCCGAGTCAGCAAACAGGCGCACGGCTGCGGCGTCTTCGGCGATGCCGTCACCAAAACCCTGATAGGCCATGTCGAGGAACGGAATCAGTTGGTTGGCCTTGACCACGTCCAGCACGTTCTGCCAGTCAGCAGGGGTCAGGTCGACACCGGTCGGGTTATGGCAGCAGGCGTGCAGCACCACGATGGAACCCGACGGCAGCGCGTTCAGGTCTTCCAGCATCCCGGCACGGTTCACATCGTGGGTGGCGGCATCGTAGTAGCGGTAGTTCTGCACCGGGAAACCTGCGGTTTCAAACAGTGCGCGGTGGTTTTCCCAGCTTGGATCGCTGATGGCGACCACCGCATCGGGCTGCAGCTGCTTGAGGAAGTCTGCGCCGATTTTCAGAGCGCCCGTCCCGCCGACTGCCTGGGTGGTGATGACACGGCCAGCGGCCAGCAACGGCGACTCGGCACCGAACAGCAGTTTTTGAACGGCTTGGTCGTAGGCGGCAATACCGTCGATTGGCAAGTAACCGCGCGACGCGTGTTGAGCGACGCGTTGGGTCTCGGCTTCGACAACGGCACGCAAGAGCGGAATTCTTCCCTCTTCGTTGCAGTAAACACCGACCCCCAAATTCACTTTGCTGGTACGGGTATCGGCGTTGAATGCTTCGTTGAGGCCCAGGATAGGATCGCGTGGTGCCATTTCGACAGCGGAGAACAGGCTCATTATTACGGCGGCTCTGAATAGGGAATGGAGGGGGTGACAACGCTCCAGCCGATTGCACTAGAGCGGTGCACAAACGGGGAGCAAGTATAAGCCCGTACACGATTGGGGCAACAGGCGATTCCCGGATTTGGTCAAGTATTTCAGTTTATTTTCAGGCCACTGGTCTAATTGCATTCCGGGCCTGAATGGCCCTGTCAGACACGCGCCTTGAAACAGTCAGTCACCAACACCATATTTAGCCGTATCCTGTTTTTTTCCTGCGGCATGCGTCGTATGCAGTCTTTCGCGCATTTGAAAGGTCCATGCCTTTATAGATGCGAATCCAGAGGTCAGATATGTCCGATTTTCAGCTCGTTACCCGCTTTGAGCCCGCAGGCGATCAACCCGAAGCCATTCGCCAGATGATCGAAGGCATTGAAGCCGGCCTGTCCCACCAGACCCTGCTCGGGGTGACCGGTTCGGGCAAGACCTTCAGCATCGCTAACGTGATTGCCCACGTGAACCGCCCGACCCTGGTGCTCGCGCCCAACAAGACCCTGGCGGCGCAGTTGTATGGCGAGTTCAAGTCGTTCTTCCCGAACAATGCGGTGGAATACTTCGTTTCGTACTACGACTATTACCAGCCCGAAGCCTACGTACCCTCCTCTGACACCTTCATTGAGAAAGATGCCTCGATCAACGACCACATCGAACAAATGCGTCTGTCAGCGACCAAAGCGCTGCTGGAACGCAAGGACGCGATTATCGTGACCACGGTGTCGTGCATCTACGGCTTGGGCAGCCCCGAAACCTATTTGAAAATGGTGTTGCACATCGACCGCGGCGACAAACTCGATCAGCGCGAACTGCTGCGTCGCCTGGCCGACCTGCAATACACCCGCAACGACATGGACTTCGCGCGTGCCACGTTCCGCGTGCGTGGCGACGTCATCGACATCTACCCGGCCGAATCCGACCTCGAAGCCATCCGCATCGAGCTGTTTGATGATGAGGTCGAGAGCATCAGCGCATTCGACCCCTTGACCGGTGAAGTGATCCGCAAGATGCCGCGCTTCACCTTCTACCCGAAAAGCCACTACGTGACCCCGCGCGAAACCCTGCTCGACGCCGTAGAGGGCATCAAGGAAGAGCTCAAAGAGCGCCTCGATTACCTGCGCGCCAACAATAAGCTGGTGGAAGCCCAGCGCCTTGAACAGCGCACCCGCTTCGACCTGGAAATGATCATGGAGCTGGGTTACTGCAACGGCATCGAAAACTACTCACGCTACCTGTCGGGACGCGAATCCGGGGCTCCGCCGCCCACGCTGTTTGATTACCTACCGGCTGACGCACTGCTGGTGATTGATGAATCCCACGTCAGTGTGCCGCAGGTCGGCGCGATGTATAAGGGCGACCGCTCGCGCAAGGAAACCCTTGTTGAGTACGGTTTCCGCCTGCCGTCGGCGCTGGACAACCGGCCCATGCGTTTTGACGAGTGGGAGCGCATCAGCCCGCAAACCATTTTTGTCTCGGCCACACCCGGCAACTACGAAGCCGAGCATGCGGGCCGGGTGATCGAACAGGTGGTGCGTCCGACCGGTCTGGTGGACCCGCAAATCGAGATCCGCCCGGCACTGACCCAGGTCGACGACTTGCTGTCGGAAATCACCAAGCGTGTGGCGCTGCAAGAGCGCGTCCTGGTGACCACGCTGACCAAGCGTATGTCCGAAGACTTGACCGACTACCTGGCTGACCACGGTGTGCGTGTGCGTTATCTGCACTCGGACATCGACACGGTGGAACGGGTCGAGATCATCCGCGACTTACGCTTGGGCGTGTTTGACGTGCTGGTGGGCATCAACTTGCTGCGTGAAGGCCTGGACATGCCGGAAGTGTCATTGGTGGCGATTCTCGACGCTGACAAGGAAGGCTTCCTGCGCTCCGAGCGCTCGTTGATCCAGACCATTGGCCGGGCAGCCCGTAACCTCAACGGCCGGGCAATCCTGTACGCAGACCGTATCACCGGCTCCATGGAGCGGGCGATCGGTGAAACGGAACGGCGCCGGGAGAAACAAATCGCCTTCAACCTTGCCAACGGCATCACCCCCAAAGGCGTGTTCAAGGACGTGGCCGACATCATGGAAGGCGCAACCGTGCCCGGCTCGCGCAGCAAAAAACGCAAAGGCATGGCCAAAGCCGCCGAAGAAAACGCCAAGTACGAAAACGAACTGCGTTCACCGAGCGAAATCAGCAAGCGTATTCGTCAGCTGGAAGAAAAAATGTACGCACTGGCCCGCGACCTGGAATTCGAAGCCGCGGCGCAGATGCGCGACGAAATCGGCAAATTGCGCGAACGTTTGCTGCAGGTGTAAACCGTGCACCAGCAGGTCCAGAGGGCCATGCAAAGCCTGTAGGCGCACGCAGGCTGCGTTTTCACAGCGCAGCCTCGCACCGCCCGCCGCGAATATGTCAGGATGTTTCGCCGCGTCGCACCGACTCGATAGACAAGGATGATCATGACCGCCGCCGTTACGCAAAAGCCCGTTGTTCCGGGACGCCTCGAGCAGATGTCGACCCGCATGGCGTTCTTTATTGCCGGGTTCGGCGTGGCGGCCTGGGCGCCGTTGGTGCCCTATGCCAAAGCCCGGGCGGGGCTGGACGAGGCCACCTTGGGCTTGCTGTTGTTATGTTTGGGGGCCGGTTCGATTCTGGCGATGCCCATCGCGGGCATGCTGGCGACCCGTTATGGCTGCCGCAACGTCACCATCGCCGGTACGCTATTGATTTGTCTGGCACTGCCTCTACTGGCCACCGCCAGCACCGTCGCACTGCTGATTGCCACGCTGTTTGTGTTTGGGGCCGGTTTGGGGGTCGTGGATTCCACGGTCAACCTGCAAGCCGTGATCGTCGAACGCGCCAGCGGCCGCAATATGATGTCGGGCTTCCACGGCCTGTTCAGCGTGGGCGGGATTGCCGGTGCGGCGGGGGTCAGCGCCTTGCTGGCGCTGGGGCTTACACCGCTGTGGGCGATTGCCGTGGTGATTGTGCTGTTACTGGCTGCGCTGGCCAAAGCCGCACCGCACCTGCTGCCGTATGGCAGTGAAAGCAGTGGCCCGGCATTTGCCATCCCTCACGGCGTGGTGCTGTTCATCGGTGTGCTGTGCTTCATCGTATTTTTGGCCGAAGGGGCCATGCTTGACTGGAGCGCCGTGTTCCTCAGCGCTGAAAAACACATCGGCGAAGCCTATGCGGGCTTGGGCTATGCCGCCTTCGCCGTGACCATGACCGCCGGGCGCTTGCTGGGCGACACCCTCGTCCGGCGGTTGGGCCCCACCCGGGTGATCGTGCTGGGAGGGGCGCTCGCGGCGTTGGGCCTGGCACTGGCTACCCTGGCACCGGGTTGGCAAGTGGCATTGCTCGGCTACGCGCTGGTAGGCGCGGGATGTTCCAACATTGTGCCGGTGCTGTACTCCGCCGTGGGCAAGCAAACCGTGATGCCTGAACACATCGCCGTACCGGCCATCACCACGCTGGGCTACGCCGGTATTCTCGCAGGCCCTGCGGCAATCGGATTTGTCGCACACGCCAGCAGTTTGAGCGTGGCCTTCCTGATGATCGCCGCCCTGCTGCTGGTCGTGGCCATCAGCGGGCGGATCTTGCGGGTTTAAACCTGGCTGCCCCTACCCTGGCACATTCGCCAACAGCCGTTGCTCCACCTGCACCCCCCGTGCAAAACCGAACACGCGTGCCGTGAGCACACCGACCAGCCCCATCATTGCGCAGAATCCCACGCAAACCCACGGGCTCCAGGGCATCAGCGCAATCAGCAACAGGGGCGTGGTACTGGCCCACAGGGCGTACGCGATGTTGTAGGTGAAGGAAATACCCGATACCCGAATCGGAGCAGGGAACAACCCCACCATCACCGACGGCACCACGCCGACGATGCCGCAGGTCAGGCCGGCAAACGCATACGCCAGCCCCGGCATGGCCCATTGACCGACCAGACTGGCGTAAAGCAGGCCAATCCCCAGCGGCAGCAGCAGACTGTAAAGCACGATGCTGCGCCATACGCCGATGCGGTCCACCATCAACCCGGCCAGCACGCAGCCCAGGTTTAAACACACGATCCCCAGACTGCTCAACGCAAAGGTATGGCTGGCGTCCATACCAAAGCGCTGTTGCATGACGGTGGGGGTTATCACCACAAACACCACCACCGCGCTGGTCAATACGCAGGTCAGTAACGCCGCAGGCAGCAAGGCACTGCGATGGTCGCGCAACACGGTGCGCAGCGGGAACTGCGCCCTGCCCTCGTTGCGTTCGCGCAGGGCCAGAAAGACCGGGGTCTCGCTCAGCCAGCGGCGCAGCCATACACCGATCACCCCGAATACCCCGCCCAGCAGGAACGGAAACCGCCATGCGTAATCAAGGATTTCGGCGGGGGTGAGGAGCTGCGCCAGCAACGTCGCCGTCAGGGCTCCCAGCAAATAGCCGAAGGTCAAGCCGGCCTGCAAAAAGCCCAGTGCATACCCGCGTCGCCCGGCCGGGGCGTGCTCGGCCACGAACACCCAGGCGCTGGGCACCTCGCCCCCTACCGCTGCGCCTTGCAGGATGCGCAACGCCAGCAGAATCAAGGGGGCGAAGTAACCAATGTCGGCGTAAGTGGGCATAACCCCGATCAGCAGGCACGGCAGAGCCATCATTAAAATACTGAGGCTGAACACCCGTTTGCGGCCCAAATGGTCGGCAAAGTGCGCCATCAGAATGCCGCCCAGCGGGCGTGCCAGGTAGCCGGTCACGAAAATGCCGAAGCTTTGCAGCAAGCGCAGCCATTCAGGCATGTCCGGCGGGAAAAACAGCTGGCTCAGGGTCAAGGCGAAAAAAACGAAAATGATGAAATCGTAGATTTCCAGCGCCCCGCCCAGGGCCGCCAGGCCGAGGGTTCGGTAGTCAGACCGGGAAAAATGCACCGAAGAGGCTTGAGTATCAGCAGGCATAAATACGCTCAATGTGAAAGGAACACGCCTAAGCAGACGCTGCGACCAAGGGCGCGAGCATAGCAAATCTGCATCCTGGGTCTTCAACCTCTACTTGAGGCAGGGCTCACGCCTGCACTGACTCACCTCCCAGCCCCCACCCAGCGAGACATAGACGTCCACCAGCGCTAGCGACACCGCTGCCGTGCTCTGCACCCACGCCGCCTGATTGGCCAGCAGCGCGTTTTGCACCGTCATGACGTTGAGAAAATCCACCGTGCCCTGCGCGTACTGCTGATGCACGCTGTCGAGCGCCCGCTCGCTGTGACGCACCGCCTGCTGCAGGCTGTCCCGGCGTTGCTGGTTGGCCTGATAGGCCACCAGCGCATCATCCACCTCATGCCAGGCCCGCAGCACGGTTTGCTGATAATGGACCCCCGCTTCCTGCTGACGACCTTCCTGCAATTGCAATGCGCCCTGCAAACGTGCGCCTTCAAACAACGGCACGCTCAAGCCCGGCCCGAGAGCAAAGCGGCGCGAGCCCCAACTGCCCAAATCCGACAACTGCAGGGCTTGAAACTCAAGGTTGCCGGACAACGTGATGCGCGGATAGAAGTCTGCTCGCGCCACGCCGATGGCGGCCGTTGCGGCGTGCAACCTCGCGTCGGCGCTGCGAATGTCCGGGCGGCGCTGGGCCAGTTCACTCGGCAAACCGATGGGCACATCCCCTCGGTACGCAGGCACGGGGGCAAGGGTCGCCAATTGCCGGTGCAACGCACGCGGCGCCTTACCCAGCAACAGGCTCAAGGCATTGATCAACTGAGCGCTGCTTTGCTGCAACGGCGCCAGTCGCGCTTGCATCTCCGCCACTTGCGAGGCAGCTTCAGACACTTGCAGGTCCGTGGCCACGCCCTCCTGGACTTGCAAGCGCGTCAACTCCAGCGTGCGCTGTGCAATCTTCAGGTTTTGCTCCACCACCGTCAGCACCTGCTGGGTGCCGCGCAACTGGATGTACTGTTGCGCCGTTTGCCGCATGACCAGCAATTGCACGCCGTGGCGGTCTTCCTCCGCCATGCGCACCGTGGCGTCGGCCGCTTCCACGGAGCGCTTGACCCGCCCCCACACGTCAGCTTCCCAACTGAACCTAAGGCCACCATTCCACAGGCTGAACGCCTGTTTACCGCTGCGACCCGACGGGTCGTTCAACCCGCGCTGACTATTGCGGCTGCGGCTGTAATCCAGCCCACCACTCACCGCCGGCAAGGTGTCGGCCGCGATCTGGCGACGTAGGGCACGACTTTGCTCAAGTCGGCTGGCGGCTTGTTGCAGATCGAGATTACTGAGAAGCGCCTCACGCACCAGGTCCGCCAGTTGCGCATCGCCAAAACTGTCCCACCAACGCCAATCGACCTCACCTTCGACCGCCCGGCTATGACCGGTTTCACTGGCCGTGGGCGCCCAATGTGCGGGCAACGGTGAGGTCGGGGTGCGAAAGTCCGGGCCCATCACGCAACCGGTCAGGTTCAAGGCTACGGCGCAGGCCAATGCGTTGAGTTTCATCGCGCAATCACCCGTTCGGGTCGGGTCGAGGCGATGTCGATGGCCGCGTCCACCGACATGCCCAGACGCAGCTCGCTGGCCATAGGCTGACCTTGATCCAGGGTGATTTTTACCGGCACGCGTTGCACCACTTTGGTGAAATTGCCAGTGGCGTTGTCCGGGGCGATGGCCGAAAACGTCACGCCCGTGGCCGGGGCAATGCTGTGAACCGTGCCGAGCAAGAGTTCTCCGGGGAAGGTATCGACCTTGATGCTGACCCGCTGGCCAGGCCGCATGTGGGTCAATTGATTTTCCAGAAAGTTGGCCACGACATAGGCCTGCGCCAAAGGCACCACGGCCATAATCGTGTCGCCGGGCTTTACGTAGGCCCCAAGTCGCAGGCTGCGGCGCCCGATCACGCCATCAAAGGGAGCGACCACGCGGGTGTGCGACAGGTCCAGCTCGGCGCGTGCCAGCAATGCTTGCGCATGTTGCACCGAGGCTTGAGCGGCGGTGTGCTCGGCAACCAGCACGCGGGTTTGCTGGCGGGCCGCTTCCAGCGCTGCCTTGTGCTGAGCCAATAATGCGCGGGCGGTTTGCGAGCGGTTTTTTGCCTGCTGCGAATTTTGCAGCGTCCCGGCGCCCTGGCCTGCCAGATGCTCGTAGCGCTTCAATTCATGGGCCGCAAACTCCACTTGCGCCAGGTCTGCGTCCACCGTGGCATTGGCCTGTTCGATCAACGAACGCTGGCGTTCCATCCTTGCCAGCGCATTCGCCTGTTGCGCCTGAGCCATGGCCACACTGGCCTTTGCCGCCTGTACCTCAGCCTCGTAGTCTTGCGGATCGATGCGCGCCAGTAACTGGCCCGCCTTGACCGGCTGGTTATCCTGCACCAGCACCGCCTCAATAAAGCCCGCTACCTTCGGCGCCACCAGGGTGAAATCGGCACTGACAAACGCGTCATTGGTGCTTTGCACCGCGCTAGCGCCAAACACCAGCCGCCACAGGCCATACAACAGCACCACCGCCAGCAGTCCCAGCCCCGCCGCCACCCAAGGCGTGCGCCCGCGTGTTGTGTTCATGTCATTACTCCGCACAGATTCAGCCAGCAGCCCGTGGCGGATAGATCCGCGTCGGGCCGAAAGGGATTAAAACAATCAGCAGCAGGGCCAGACCGGCCATGCACAGATAAAGGTCAGACGAGGTCAGCACTATCGCCTGCTGGTGAACACGGCGTGCCAGATCTGCGCCGTCGCTGACGAGTGGCCAATTGCCGATCCGGTCCACCAGCATCATCGAGTGAAAGTGTTCGCGGTTGAGGGTGATCACTTGCAGCAAACTGCCCGCGGCCATGGCCGCGAACCCTTTGACCGTGTTGAACCAGGCCGACGCAAACGGCCCGTCGGCCGGGTTCAGGCTGCCTGTGGCCAGCATCAGCAGCGGAATCACCGCCATGGGCTGGGCAATGATTTGAATCGCTTGCAGCGCGTAGAAGTTGTCGCGGTTCCACGCTGAGGTCACTTGCGAGCCAATAACACAGGCCAGCGCCAACAAGGCCAATCCGATGGCCAGCACCCAGCGGCAATCCACCCAACGCACGTTGCACAGTGCGACCACCAACGGCAGTGCGATCAGCTGCGGCACCGCCACCAGCAGCATCACCGGCGCGGTTTCCAAAGGCCGGTAGCCCTGAATCTGTGCCAGATAACTGGACGGGATCTTGATCAGCGCCAGTAGCACAAACAGCACCCCACCCAAGGTGATCAGCGCGTGCGCAAGGTTACGGATCTTGAGCAACTGCAATTTGAAAAACGGCAACGGGTGCGACCATTCATTGATGAAAAACAGCACCAGCAACCCCACCCCGCCGACGATGAACAGGCGGATCATCGGGGACGCAAACCAGTTCATGCGTTGACCCAGCTCCAACCCCAGCACCAGCATGATCAAACCCGGCAGGCCCAAGAGCAGGCCGCGCCAGTCAAATTGCTTGAAACGTTCAAGGCGTAGCGGGTCGTGCGGCAAGCCCCAGGCGACACAGGCCATGGCCAGCAGGCTTAACGGAATGATTTGCCAGAACGCCCATTGCCAACCTGCGTATTCCACCCACCAGGCTGACAGCGGTGTGCCAAAACTGGGGCCAAAGGTGGCGGTCAGCGCGTAACTGCCCAAGCCGTACAGGCGAATCCCCGGTGGCAAAAAACGCAGCGCCGCTGACATCAACATGGGCGGCAAGGCGCCCCCGGCAAAGCCTTGCAGGATGCGCAACAGCATTAGCACATCGACAGTGGGGGCGAACGGGCAGAGGATGCCCAGCAGCAAAAAGGCGCCAATCGCGCATAGCGTAAAACGTCGCAGGGAGAACGTCGCAGCGCACCACGGCGCAAAGGCCATGGCGCTGATCGAGGTAGCTGAGTAAACCGCCAGCAGCCAGGTGCTTTCGTCATAGCCGATGCCCATCGCGCCGCGAATGTCTGGCATCGCCACCTTGATGACGTTTTCGTTGAAACCCGACACCAGCACGGCCAGCAGCACGCCGACCAGCCCGGTGAAAATCCGCAGGCCGAATGCCGCGTTGATGACCGGGGCCGGCACTGGCATACCCTGCACGCCGCGCGCACCGTTAGAACCGCCGCACATGGCTGACTCCGTCGTCATTAAAGAGGACGAAAAGTGTAATCAGCAGCGACAGTTATAAAAATTGATATATCGGCACGCGTGGAATGCGCCAAACGCAATCCACAAATACCCTTCAGGCCGTGGCGTTATCGCACAGGGTTTTCAGGGTCCGGCGCAGCCAACGGTGAGCGTGATCGTTGTCGAGTCGCGGGTGCCATGCCTGAGAAATTTCTTCCGGTTTTACAAGGATTGGCAGCTCAAAAGCGCGCAGTCTCAGCCCCAGGGGCTCCAAGGCTTTAAGCAACAACTGTGGCATCAGCGGCAGGATCAATTCCGAGTCAGCCAAGGCAAAAATCGCGGAATAAAACGTCGGTGTGGTGAATAGCACCCTGCGCTCAAGGGCCATTTGCGCCAGCACCGCATCGATAGGCCCACGCGCTCGCCCCCGGCGCGAGACGCTGATGTGGTCGTAGGCGGCGAAACGCTGCGGCGTAATCGGCTGATCGAAAATCGGATGCCCTTCTCGGGCCAGCCCTACGAACGGGCAGGTAAACAAGTGCTGCACTTTGATGTCTGCACTTGAAGGAAGCGTGGACCCGATGGCCAGGTCAATGCGGCCCTCACTCAAAGCCTCATCGTCGGTGAAGCCTTCAGGTACCACCCGCAACGCGGCATTCGGCATTTCCAAGGCCATTTTCCGACGCAATGCCACGCCATACACACCGAAAAATACATCTTTGGCCCGGATGCTGAAGGTGCGGTCCAACTGACTAAGGTCGCTGTCCTGCCCTTGGGTAAATACCCCGTGCGCCAGTTCAACCACACCGCGCACCTGCTCGCGCAGTTCCAGTGCGCGGGGGGTGGGCACCAGCCCGCGCCCGGAACGCACCAAAATCGGATCATTCAGGGTCTCGCGGATGCGCGTCAGGGTGCGGCTCATTGCGGGCGCGCTGAGGTTCATGCGTCGGGCAGCGCCGACCACCGAGCCTTCTTCAAGCAATACGTTGAGGGCAACCAGTAAATTCATGTCAGGTATGTGCATGGGCCAAAGGTTAGCGCCTAAGTGATGACGTGAACAGTTCCAGGCATTGCGCCGGCGCCATGCCCCCACCTGAAAAACGCACCATTGTTGCGCATAAGGTAAAACTGTTTCGCGCCTCCTTAGCTAGCTAACTAAGTGGCCCATTGATACATTCTCGTCCGTCAGGTCAGTCCTGACGCTCTCTTTGGTTGAGATAGTTGGCCATTACCGGATCCCCATGATGGTAATGGCCCTTTTTATGCCCCCTCGCTCAACCCGCACCTGCCTGCTTGTCTTTTCTGCCACTTTTGGCCTGCCTGTCTTCTCCTGCACGAAAGATAAACCGCCGATTGTGCGAATCGTCCCGCGATCGTAGAGTCCCTTTTGCACCTCACTAAAAGATGCCTGCCCACGCCCGTGTTCAGGCGCGTGATAACAAAAAAGGGCTTGAACGATGACTCACCTTCCTGCGCAACACGCTGACCCCGATGATCAGGCTCTAGACGGGGCATATCGCAAAACCGCCTGGCGCGTCATGCCGCTGTTAATGGTCTGTTTTCTGGTGGCCTATCTGGACCGGGTCAACGTCGGCTTTGCCAAGCTGCAAATGCTTGATGACTTGAAATTCAGCGAGGCCGTGTACGGGCTGGGTGCCGGGATATTTTTCATCGGCTACTTGATGTTTGAAGTGCCCAGTAACATCGCCCTGCACCGCTTCGGCGCACGACGCTGGATCGCTCGCATCATGGTGACCTGGGGCTTGTTGTCTGCCGCCATGATGTTTGTGCAAACACCGTGGAGCTTTTATGCGCTGCGCTTTCTGATCGGTGTGGCCGAAGCGGGGTTCTTTCCCGGCATCATTTTCTACCTCACCACCTGGTTTCCCGGTCACCGACGCGGGGTGATGGTGGCACTGTTCATCTCGGCCCTGCCGATTTCCAACCTGCTGGGGTCATTAATCTCCGGCTACATCATGCAAAACATGAACGGCGTGGCCGGTTATGCCGGCTGGCAATGGCTATTCGTTATCGAAGGCTTGCCTGCCGTGTTTTTGGGCATGGCTGTGTTCTGCCTGCTGCACGACCGCATTGCCGACGCCGGTTGGCTGAGCGATGACGAAAAGCACGCCATGCAAGCCGCCATCGACCGCGATAACCAGGGCAAACAGGGGCACTCGGTGCGTGAGGGCCTGCTTAACCCGAAAATCTGGTTGCTGGGGGCGGTGTATTTCTGCCTAGTGATGGGCCAATACATCATCAGCTTCTGGATGCCCACCATCATTCGTAACAGCGGCATCGAACAGCCGTGGGTCATCGGCATGTTGTCAGCCATACCGTTCGCCGCGGCGGCTGTGGCCATGGTGTGGGTGGGGCGCAGTTCTGACCGCCGTCATGAGTACCGCTGGCACGTGGCATTGTGCGCACTGGTCGGCGCGGCGGGTGTGCTGTTCGGCACCCTGTTCGGTGACAACCTGCTACTGGCCATGATCGGCCTGACCGTCGGCACCGCTGCGATGATCAGCAGCCTGCCCGTATTCTGGGGCATGCCGACGGCCGTGGTGGGCGGTGCCGCAGCCGCAGCAGGGATTGCACTGATTAACTCAATGGGCAATGTGGCGGGCTTCTTCGCCACCATTGTGGTGGGCTGGATCACGCAAATAACCGGCAGTACCCAGGCCGCCATGTACATGATGGCGGCGGTGCTGGTGCTGGGCGGTGCACTGGGGTTGTGCGTACCCAAAGCCAGATTGAACCTGCGCGGCCCGGCCCCTGTGGTCGCGGTGCAGCGCCCGTAACACCTCAGCGGGGCCCGGTGGTCAACCGCCGGCTGCCGGGCCATTGCCCTTGCTCACACATGCCGCTGACCACCTGCGCGATCAACGCGGCGACCGCCTCACGTGCGGGGGTCGGTGGCATGCGCGTCGACACACACATGCCCAGCGTGCGATACAACCCCGCACATGCGATGCGGTGAGCTGTCAGCCGCCCCTCTTCGAGTTCGCGACGGGCCAGGTTGAGGGGCATCAGGGTCGGCCCCACGCCCGCCTCAACCGCACTTTTGAGGATGTGCACTGAATTGACCTCCAGTGCAGGCGTTGACGCAAACAGGCCACTGCGCGCCGCCACCCGCTCGACAATCGCCCGTGTGCAATGCCCATGCGCTGCGCCCGGCCATACCAGCGGCCGGGCAAACGCTTGTTGCAGATCAAGCACCTGACCGGCTGGCCATGGGTCATCGCTGGTCGCGCACAGCCAGTAAAAATCTTCTTCCAGCAACGGGGTAAAGGCGATCTCGGGCGGCAGCTCGGCATCGGTGAACAGCGCCAGATCGATGCGCCCGTACAACAGTTGTTCGAACAGGTTACCGGTCAACTCTTCATTGAGGTTTAACTGCACCTGCGGATAGCGCGCGGCCACCTCGCGCAGCAAGGGTAAGGCCAGCGGGCTGGCAACACTCTGCGGCAGCGCCACCACCACCGGGCCGCTGACGGCTTGCGCCGAGTTCAGCACCGCACTGCGTGCGTCCTGCAAATGCTTGAGAATGCCCTGGGCATATTCGTAAAACACCTTGCCCGGCTCAGTGGCAGTCACCCCGCTGTGGCTGCGGTGCAACAGTTGCACCCCAAGCTCTTTCTCAAGGTCAAGGATTTGCTTGCTCAGCGCCGACTGGGCAACAAACACGTCGCGGGCAGCCCCGCTGAGGCTGCCGCTGTCGAGAATGGCGACAAAATATTTGAGCTGACGAATTTCCATGCCGCGGATTCTATACACGCCGCGATTGCAGCGTCACCTGACAATCCTTGTGCGCTGCGCGCGCAAGCCGCGAACTAGTCGCGATTGAAAATTTTGCCGGGGTTCATCAGCCCTTTCGGGTCCAGCGCGTGCTTAATCGACTGCATCACGTCGACCGCGTTTTGCCCGTGTTCCACCACCAGGTAATCGCGCTTGGTCAGGCCGATGCCATGCTCCCCCGTGCAACTGCCTTCATAGGCAATCGCCCGTTCGGCCAGGCGATGGGCAACCGCTTCGGCTCGAGCGACTTCGTCGGGATCGTTGGGATCGACCAGAATCAGCGCGTGGAAATTGCCATCCCCGACGTGGCCGAAAATCGGCGCCAGCAAACCGTGTTCCTGCAAGTCTGCAGCCGTGGCCTCCATGCACTCCGCCAGTCGCGAGATCGGCACCACCGAATCGGTGGTCAAGGAGCGGCAGCCTGGGCGCAGGGCCACGGATGCGAAATACGCATCGTGCCGTGCTTGCCATAGACGGGTACGGTCTTCGGGATTAACGGCCCATTCAAAGTCTTGCCCGTCATGCTCATCGGCCACCATGCGCACGGTTTCTATCTGCTCCTTGACCCCGGATTCAGAGCCATGCAGCTCGAAAAACAGCGAGGGCGCTTCGCGTAAGGCGGTTTTGCTGTAGGCGTTAATCGCCCGCACGGTCAGGGCATCGATCAGTTCAATGCGGGCTATCGGCACGCCGAGCTGGATGGTCTGAATCACTGCGCGCACGGCATGATCCACTGTCGGGAACGTGCAAATAGCCGCCGATATTGCTTCCGGCAAAGGGTGCAGCTTGACCGTCAGCTCGGCAAAGGTGGCCAGCGTACCGCCCGAACCCACCAGCAAATGCGTAAGGTCGTAGCCCGCCGACGATTTGCGCGCCCGGCCCCCGGTTTTAATCACTCGGCCGTCGGCCAGCACCGCCGTCATGCCCAGCACATTTTCACGCATGGTCCCGTAGCGCACCGCGTTAGTGCCCGATGCCCGGGTCGAAGCCATGCCGCCCAACGAGGCGTCTGCGCCCGGATCAATCGGGAAGAACAGGCCCGTACCATGCAGGGCCGCATTCAGCTGTTTGCGAGTAACACCCGGTTGCACCGTGACGTCCATGTCGTCCGGGCGAATCTCAAGGATCTGGTTCATCCCCGACACATCGATGCACACCCCGCCCTTCACCGCTTGCAGCCAGCCCTCCAGCGAGGTGCCACTGCCGTAGGGGATCATCGGTACGTCGTGGGCATGACACACCCGGGAAACGCTGACGATTTCATCAAGGCTCTGCACGAACGCCACCGCGTCCGGCGCAATCGGCCCTAACGAGGAAATATCACTGCCGTGGTGCTCGCACACACTGGCAGAGGTCGACAGACGGGAGCCCAACAGCGCCTGCAACTGTTGCAGCAACGACTCGGGCAAAGGTGGGCGGGTCAACGGCGCCTGCACAGCATTCATCAGCACTTCCTCTTTATTTTTTTGGCCTGTGGTCGCCATCTTAAGCGCTGCACTGTGCGTCTTGGCCATAGCAAATACAGAACGTGCCATCTCGAATGCGCATGGCAAATCCGCTCATCGTGTGGAGGACTCCCCGCCCTTGAACTACGCTGCCAGCCCAATCCACATCAATGATTGGGGACGACATGCAACTGGGAAAAAAGATTTCGACGCTCGAGCAGTTGGCGTGTCGCTATTACCGCTGGATTCACGCGACACGCATCAGTCTGGCGTTTTTGATCACGTTCGCTGCCATCCGCTGGTTCAAGCTCGAAGACGCCTCTTGGGCCTTGATTACCATGCTGATCGTGATGGGCCCGCTGCCCTACTGGGGCAATGTGTTCTCACGGGCCGTGCAACGAACGGGCGGTACGGTAATCGGCGCCGTGTCGGGGCTGGTGGCGCTGTACCTGGAATTGTATTCATTCCCCGCGATGCTGCTGTGGTGCGCGGTGGTGATGTTCGCGTGCGGCTACCTGACACTGGGCAAGCATCCCTACATGGCGCTCTTGATTGGCGCGACCCTGGCCGTGGTCAGTTGTTCGGCCCCCAACGACATGGACGCCGCCGTATTGCGCAGCGTCTATGTGATGGCGGGTTCGATTCTGGCGTTGATTTTCACCAGCATTTACCCGCAGCGGGCTTACACCGACCTGCGCATCAAGTTCAGCCAGAGCATGGGCAAACTCAATGACCTGTATGAGGCGTATTTTTCGCCGCTGGTCCTTGAGCGGCCCAGCCTGGACGACAAACTCAAAGACGAACTGGATGGGGTGGTGAAGTTGCGCAATTACATTGCGCCAGCCAGTAATGAAAGCCACCTCAAACAAGACGTGTTTAATTCACTGCAAACCCTGCACCGCAATGTCGTGTCCACGCTGATTCTAATGATTGATGCGTACTGGTCATCCCGGGAAAACCATTTGTTGATTAAAAACGAACCGGCCTTGAGTGATTTGCACCGGTTGATTCCGCTGGCGCTGCAATCGCTGCAAAACAAGTTAGTGATGGGCATCGACAACAACGAAATCAGTACACAACTGCGTAACAGTGCCCAAGAACTACGCGAACTGGCGTTAAACAGTATGAATGGTAAAGAAATACAAACCGCATTTTATGCCTATGTCTGGTTAAGCCTTGAGATGCTCAGGCAATTGACGGCATTGAATGATCAACTGCACGCCGCGCTCTACCATCCGGGGCATAAACACTTGTTCATTAACCCTAAACGCCCCTCTAAAAATTAGTGTTCTCAATCACGACATGGCGCGGGAATGTCGCGCCACCTGTATCGAATGTCGATACAGAAAGCCGACTAACAACAAGAAGATCCCTACAAGCATTTATGACATAGAGCACTAAAGATGAAGATTTTAGCTTCAAATCCCACTCAAAACAGCCACAAAAAGAGAGCCAAAACGGTCAATTCAATGCTTAAAGCAATCTCAAACCATTGATTTAAAAGATATTTAATTGAAAGCGCCGTTCGCATTCACCCGTCAAGCCTCGTCCTTCATTCTTGCGCTGTGCCAGACGTACCCTCTGCAGCTCAAATTTATGGCCTACGCTCTGATCGCGCCCGTCTTGATGGAACTAAACGGTAAGGCCCATGACCACTGAATGCATCTTTACAACTCAACCCATGATGCACATATCCCGTGCGATGTGCCGGGTGTTTGTAACCGGCAGCGTGTACACGCTCCGTGGTCACAGGGCGTCGGGCAGGGTGCGTCAACAGCACGCAACAAGGGCTGCCGTGACGCCCGCGTGTTTGAACAACCCCGCTCCCGCACCAAGAAACACTACGTTCCATTCAACCCGTTGTATTCACGCTTGTTCTCGATTGATGAAACTTGGGTGGGTGGGGCTGACCGGCACATTGAAACTTAACCCTTAAGCGCACTGTAATTAGGGGGGCTTATGCAGCTCACCCCGAGAGAAATCGATAAGTTAATGATTTACACCTTGTCGGACGTGGCACTGCGGCGCAAGGCTCGTGGTTTGAAGTTGAACTTTCCGGAGGCCGTTTCAATTATTACTGTCACGGCGCTTGAAGGTGCTCGCGATGGCAAGTCAGTTGAAGACGTGATGACCGAAGCGGGAAAAGTACTGACCAAAGATGACGTCATGGAAGGTGTCAGTGACCTGATCCCGAACGTTCAGGTGGAAGCGATTTTTACCGATGGCAGCCGTCTGGTCACGGTCCACGACCCGATCAAATAACGGCGCGCAGTCAAGCCGGTTAACGCCGAACACACACGTTTGAGGATTCCGTCATGAGCACCAAAAAGCCCGCGTCACCCCAACCTGCACAATCACCGCATCAGGACACCCATCCTGACCACCATATCCCCCACGCCAAAAACCCAGGCGGGGTCTCCACCGGCAATGAAAGCAACGTTCCACTGGGCGGCTGCATCTACGCCAGCACGCCGATCACGTTCAACGAAGACCGTGCAGTGACCAAGGTCAAAGTACGCAACACCGGTGACCGCCCGATTCAAGTCGGCTCGCACTTTCACTTTTTCGAAGTTAACCGCGCCCTGGAATTTGACCGCGCTGCGGCCTTCGGCAAGCGCCTGAACATCACGGCCACCACGGCCATTCGTTTCGAGCCGGGGGATGAAATTGAAGTGCCGTTGATCCCGTACGGCGGCAAACAGACCTTGTACGGTTTCAACAACCTGGTGGACGGCTGGGCCCCCGACAGTACGGTCAGCGGCCATGAACGCCCGGAAAAACTGCAAGCCATCAAGCGCGCAGCCGATCGCGGCTTCAAGTTTTCCAAACCATCCAACTAAGCGCCGCATTTCACACTTTGCCAGCGCGCCGTTGCGTCATTGACGAATGCGCCGCATGAAGGAAGGAGCCACCGATGCCAACTATTTCACGCAAAGAATATGCCGGGCTGTTCGGCCCGACCACGGGCGACAAGATCCGCCTGGGCGACACTGACCTGTTTGTAGAAATTGAAAAGGACCTGCGCGGCTATGGCGAGGAGGCCGTGTACGGCGGCGGCAAATCGCTGCGCGACGGCATGGGCGCCAATAACAACCTGACCCGCGATAACGGCGTGCTCGACCTGGTCATCACCAACGTCACCATCATTGACGCCATTCAGGGTGTGATCAAAGCCGACGTGGGAATTCGCGACGGCAAAATCTGCGGGATTGGTAAAAGCGGTAACCCCGGCACCATGAGCGGTGTGACCAATAACATGGTGGTGGGCGTGAGCACGGATGCTATTTCCGGCGAGCACCTGATCCTGACCGCTGCCGGGATCGACACCCACATTCACTTGATCTCGCCGCAACAGGCTTACCACGGCCTGTCCAACGGCATCACCACATTCTTCGGCGGCGGTATCGGTCCTACCGACGGCACCAACGGCACCACTGTGACGCCGGGCCCGTGGAACATCCGGCAGATGCTGCGCTCGCTCGAAGGCTTACCGATCAACGTCGGCCTGCTGGGCAAGGGCAACTCCTTTTCCCGCGACCCGTTGGCGGAACAAATCATTGCCGGTGTGGCCGGGCTCAAAGTCCACGAAGACTGGGGCGCTACCTCCAACGCCCTGCGCCATGCCCTGCGTACCGCCGATGAAATGGACATTCAGGTTTCGGTGCACACCGACAGCCTCAATGAATGCGGCTATGTCGAGGACACCATCGATGCCTTCGAAGGGCGCACCATCCACACTTTCCACACCGAAGGCGCAGGCGGCGGTCACGCCCCCGACATCATCAAAGTGGCCAGCCAGCTCAACGTATTGCCCAGCTCGACCAACCCCACCCTGCCCTACGGTGTCAACAGCCAGGCCGAGTTGTTCGACATGATCATGGTCTGTCACAACCTCAACCCCAACGTTCCGGCCGACGTGTCATTTGCCGAAAGCCGGGTGCGCCCGGAAACCATCGCCGCCGAAAACGTGCTGCAAGACATGGGCGTGATCTCTATGTTTTCCAGTGACTCCCAGGCCATGGGCCGGGTCGGTGAAAACTGGCTGCGGGTGATGCAAACCGCCCACGCGATGAAAGTTTCACGTGGCAAGCTGCCGGAAGACAGCGACGGTAACGACAACTTCCGCGTGCTGCGTTACGTGGCCAAAATCACCATCAATCCGGCCATTGCCCAGGGCGTGAGCCATGTCATTGGCTCTGTCGAAGTGGGCAAGATGGCCGACCTGGTGCTGTGGGACCCGCGCTTCTTCGGGGCCAAGCCGAAACTGGTGATCAAGGGCGGCATGATCAATTGGGCTGCCATGGGTGACCCTAACGCCTCCCTGCCGACCCCGCAGCCGGTGTACTACCGTCCGATGTTCGGGGCCTTCGGCAAAACCATGCAGGACACCTGCGTGACCTTCGTGTCACAGGCCGCGCTGGAAGACGGGGTCAAGGAAAAGGCCGGGCTGGATCGTCAAGTCATGGCCGTGCGCAACTGCCGCACCATTTCCAAGAAAGATTTGGTGCGCAATGACCAGACGCCAAAAATCGAAGTCAACCCTGAAACCTTCGAGGTGAAAGTGGACGGCGTGCACGCCACCTGCAAGCCGATCGATGTAGCCACCATGAACCAGCGGTATTTCTTCGGCTAAGGCAGAACGCCCGGCCGCCACCAAGGGTGTGGATGGCCGGGCATCAAGGAAGGAGTTTGCGACGTGATTTTGATCGAACACATTCTGGGCAATGCCAAGAAAGACCCGGCCTGGCAGCACAAACTCGAAGGCGCCCACATTGACCTGCTGGTGCTGGATCAGCGTGAAGCGCAGAAAAGCCGCTGCCGACGTACCAGCCTCGGCGGACGTGACCTGGGCATTTCACTGGAGCGCAACGTGGTGCTGGCCGACGGCGACGTGCTGATGTGGGACGAAGCCAGCAAAACGGCCGTGGTGGTGCAACTGAACCTGCGCGACGTCATGGTGATCGACCTCAAGGAGCTGAAAAAACAGCCCCTCGACGTGTTGATCAAGACCAGTTTCGAACTCGGCCACGCACTGGGCAACCAGCACTGGAAGGCCGTGACCAAGCACAACGAGGTGTACATCCCGCTCACGGTGGAAACCAAAATGATGGACTCGGTGATGCGCACCCACGGTTTTGAGCACTTGCCCTACGCCTTCATTGGCGGCGCCGAGATCCTGCCCCTCCTCACCAGCTCTGAAGCACGCCTGTTATTTGGCGGTGCCGAAGAAACCGACACCCACGTTCACGTCGCCAGCCCTCAGGATAAGCTGGATGCAGCGGCGCTGAAGATTCACGGCGTGCACAGCCATGGCGACGGCATCAGCCATAGTCACAGCCACGACCATGGCCATACGCACCACGACCACAAGCACTGAACCTTGCAGAAGGCGTGACCATGAAGGCAGCAGATCTCATACGCATCATGCAGTTTGGCGACTCGGTGTTACCGGTCGGTGCATTCACGTTCTCCAACGGGGTCGAGTCCGCGATTCAGACCGGCATCGTTCACGATGTGGCAACGCTCAAAGGTTTTGTGCTGACGGCGCTCAAACAGGCCGCCAGTTGCGACGGTATGGGTGTGGTTGCGGCACACCGCGCGGCCTTGGCCGATGACCGTGAGGGCATTTTGCGTGCGGACTGGGCGGTCAATAACCGCAAGCTCAACGAAGAAAGCCGCTTGATGGCAACGCGCATGGGCAAAAAACTCGCGGAAATGTCGATCCATGTGGTGGAGACCCCGCTGGTGCGCTGGTGGCTGGAACAGATCAAGGCCGGTAACGCCGCAGGCACCTACCCCGTGACCCAGGCAGTCGTGATGTCGACCCAGGGCATCGGCGCCCGCGAGGTGGTGGTGATGCACCAGTACGGGGTGGCGATGACCATCCTCAGCGCCGCCATGCGCCTGATGCGTGTCACGCACCTGGACACCCAGCACATCCTGTTTGAACTCAACCACGACATCGAAGCGTTCTGTGACATCGCTGAAATCGGCGATATCGAGCAGATGGCCTCCTATGTGCCGATTGTCGACGTGTTGGCTGCGGTCCACGTCAAAGCCCATGTGCGGCTGTTTATGAACTGACCCGATGCACAGCGCTGGCCCCAGCCCGCGCTGCACCTGTTTGCAAGACTGTTTTAGGAGCAAGGCCTGTGAAAAAGATTACGCGTATTGGTATTGGCGGCCCGGTCGGCTCGGGTAAAACCGCAATTATTGAAGTGATCACCCCGATCCTGATCAAGCGCGGTTACAAACCGTTGATCATCACCAATGACATCGTCACCACCGAAGACGCCAAGCAGGTTAAACGCACGCTCAAGGGCATCCTCGACGAAGACAAGATTCTCGGCGTTGAAACGGGCGCCTGCCCGCACACCGCGGTGCGCGAAGACCCGAGCATGAACATTGCCGCCGTGGAGGAAATGGAAGAGAAATTCCCCGACAGCGACCTGATCATGATTGAAAGCGGCGGCGACAACCTGACACTGACCTTCAGCCCGGCACTGGCCGACTTCTACATTTATGTGATCGACGTGGCCGAAGGCGAGAAAATCCCGCGCAAAAATGGCCCGGGGCTGGTGCAGGCCGACATTCTGATCATCAACAAAATCGACCTTGCACCGTACGTGGGTGCCAGCCTCGACGTAATGGAAAGCGACACCAAAGTGGTGCGCGGCAACCGCCCGTACATCCTCACTAACTGCAAGACCGGCCAAGGCATTGAAGAACTGGTGGACATGATTGAACACATGTTCCTGTTCGCCCAAAAACCTGCTGCCCGCGAGGTCACTGCATGACAGCTCAGAGCCTGAACATCGTGAACACCCCTTCACGGCTTCGCGCTCATGCATTGGGTCAGGACGCGCCGGAGCTGGCGGAGTATCAAAACGAACCGCCGCAGATGCACAGCGGCGCGGTCGGCAAGAGCGGTTATTTGCGCCTGGGGTTTGAGCGGCGTGGGGATCGCAGCATATTGGCGGATGTGGAGCGACGCGTGCCGTCACTGGTGCAGCGGGCCTTGTACTGGGACGAAGAAATGCCCGGTCTGCCCTGCGTGACGATGATTTCGACCTCCGGCTGCGTGCTGCAAGGCGACCGCTTGGCCACTGACGTCCATGTGGGGGTGGGCGCATCCGGGCACGTTACTACCCAGTCGGCCACCAAAGTGCATTCAATGAATGCCAACTATGCCTCGCAGATCCAGCAGTTTCGGGTCGAAGAGGACGGCTATCTGGAGTTCATGCCCGACCCGCTGATCCCGCACCGCGATGCGCGGTTTATCACCGACACCCGAATCAAGATCCATCCCACCGCCACGGCGATTTACAGCGAGATCCTCATGTCCGGGCGCAAATACCACCATGTGGATGAGCGTTTCGGTTTTGACGTGTATTCGTCGCGGGTCTGCGCCGAAACCCTTGAGGGCCGGGAGTTGTTTGTCGAGAAATACGTGCTGGAGCCAAAGAAGGAAAGCCTCGACGCGATTGGCGTGATGCAGACCTTCGATGTGTTCGGCAACGTGGTGCTGCTCACACCCCAAGTGCATCACGACCGCATTGTCGAGCGCGTGCCTGCCCTGTTCGACATCAAGGCAGGGCTGGCCAGCGGCGTGACCCGCCTGCCGAATAACTGCGGGCTGATCTTCAAGGTGTTGGGCAATGACAGCGGTCAGGTCAAGGCACAGATTCGCGAGTTCTGGAAAATCGCCCGAGAGGAGATTCTGGGGGTCACGTTAGGGCCGCAGTTTCTCTGGCGTTAAGCAATTCACACTGCGCAGTAGTGACCGGGACCGGCTGCGGCCCCGGTGATTGCAATTCCTTTGCAGCCCGAACGGAGAAACCTCTATGGATGTTGCCAAAGCGCCCGGATCCAAGTGGACACAGCTGGCAAACGGCAATGTGGTGATTGAGTTTATCGACGTCACCCTGCGCGGCTGTGCTCAAGTCATGTTTCAGAACAACCCGTTGACCGGGTTGCTATTCTTCGCCGCGATCTTTGTGGGCGCCTATGCCGAAGGAATCCCGGCTGTGGCCTGGGGCTGCGTACTGGGTACGGCGGTGGCGACGCTCGCTGGGCTTAACCTCCAAGACCGCACGTCGTGGAAAGCCGGGTTGTACGGCTACAACGGTTGCCTGGTAGGCGCGGCGTTGCCGACCTTCCTGGACGTCACACCGGTGCTGTGGCTGTGCATCATCCTCGGCAGCGTGGTGTCAGTGATCGTCATGCTCTGCATCGCCGATATTCTCAAGACCTGGAAAGTCGCCGCCCTGACCGCCCCGTTTGTTTTGGTGACCTGGACGATCCTGCTGGCCAGCTATGCCTTCGGCGGCCTGACCAACACGGCGCTACCGGTCCCCAACCTGCCCCACGACCTGGTCGCCCACAACAGCAACCTGTTCGATGGCATTCACCTGATTGACGGGCTGTTCAACGGGATTTCCGAAGTATTCCTGATCAGCACCCTGATCGGCAGCGTGCTGTTTATCGCAGGATTGGCAGTGTCTTTGCGGTGTTTGCCGTGTGCGGATCACTGCTGGCGGTGCTGACGGCCACGGTGCTGCAAGCCGAGCATGCCAGCATCAACAATGGCATGTACGCGTTCAGCGCCGTGCTGACTGCCATCGCGCTGGGCTCGACCTTCAACACGCCCAGCTGGCGAGTGCTGATCTACACCCTGATCGGGGTGATCTTCACTGTCTTTGTGCAAGGGGCTTTGAATACCCTGCTGACCCCGGTGGGCATACCGACCCTGACCATGCCGTTTGTGTTGGCTTCCTGGTTATTTTTGGTGCCCAACAAAGACGTCATGCCCGCCCACCGCCAGTAGCGTTCACTTTTAGCGGAGCCTTTATATGACAGCCATCGCTCAACCTCTGGCCGCAGCCGCTCCCTCAAACACCCGGCGCAACGCGATCTATTTGCTGACCGGCTTGATTGTCGCCAATGCATTGGCATGGCTCTGGGCCTTCAGTGAATTCGGCACCAACCCGGTGCTGATGGGCACTGCGCTACTGGCCTACAGCTTTGGCCTGCGCCATGCGGTCGATGCTGACCACATTGCGGCCATCGACAACGTCACTCGCAAACTCATGCAGCAAGGCAAAACCCCGATTGCCGTGGGCACTTATTTCTCCCTCGGGCATTCCACCATCGTGGTTCTGGCATCGCTGGCTATCGCCGCCACAGCCATGGCGTTCAAAGACGACATGGTGTGGTTCCACGAAACCGGCGGGCTGATCGGCACGCTGGTTTCGGCCCTGTTTCTGCTGCTGTTCGGTGTGCTGAACCTGGTGATCCTGATCTCGGTGTACAAGAAGTTCAGGCAGGTCAAAGCCGGTAAAACCTTGGCCCCGGAAGAACTCGACGGGTTGGTCAGCAACAGCGGCGGCTTGATGGCACGGGTGTTTCGACGGGTATTTAACCTGGTCAACAAGAGCTGGCACATGTACCCCGTGGGGTTTCTCTTTGGCCTGGGGTTCGACACCGCCACTGAAATCGGCCTGCTGGGCATCAGTGCCACCAGTGCTTCCCATGGCATCAACCTGTGGTCGATCATGGTCTTCCCGGTGCTGTTCGCAGTGGGCATGGCGCTGGTGGATTCCCTGGACAATTTCGTAATGATCGGCGCCTACGGCTGGGCGTTTTCCAAACCCGTGCGCAAGCTTTACTACAACATCACCATCACCGCAGCCTCGGTGGTGGTGGCCTTGTTTATCGGCGGGGTTGAAGCCCTCGGGCTGATTGCCGACAAACTGGAACTCACCGGTGGTATCTGGACCCCGATCAACGCCATCAGCGACAACTTCGGCGAAATCGGTTACTGGATCATCGGCATGTTCGTGTTGTGCTGGCTGGTCTCAGCCTTGAATTACTACCTGCGCGGTTATGACCATTTAGGAGCCAATGCCTGATGAACAGACTCAGCAAAAGGACGTGCGCGTTACACGCTGACCGACACTCCATCCACTCTTTCACTGAGGCGTCGTAGCAATCATGACTTTAAAAGAGGACGTAAAAGCCCGATTCTCATTTGCCTACGGGGTCGCCCTGCTGGTGGCCATCAATGGCTTTCTCTTGTTTTTGCCGGTGTTGCAACGAGGGGTGGCGCACTCCAATGCCGCTTCCGGCACCTTTGATACCTGGAAGGAGGCTTTGAGTTTTCTGGCGCTGCTGGAAATTCCGGGGTTCGTGGTGGGGCTGGTGTTGCTGCTGATGTCCATCGGCCTGGTGATCAAGTCGCGCATCAGTTGGTTCTTCTCGCTGCTGCTGCTGGTGGCCACGGTCAGTGTCGACATATTCATCCTTAAAAACCCCGACGGGGTCACGCTGTTCTCATTGTTCAACATCGCCGTGCTGGTTTATTTCTGGCGGCGCTTCGATCACTACAGCCTCGCGACCGGCAGCTTTTTCGCCGTGGTCAGTATCGCCTCGCTGATCGTCTACAGCATGCTCGGCACGCTTTACATGGGCGAACAATTCGCGCCGCAGGTTACCGACCTGCCGACCGCGTTCTACTTCGCCATTGTGGTGATGTCCACCGTGGGCTTTGGCGACATTGTTCCGCACACCACCGACGCCCGCATGTTCACCCTGACAGTGATCATTCTGGGCATCACCATCTTCGCGATCTCGGTGGCGTCCATAGCCGGTCCGCTGATCAGCAACAACATCCAACGCATTGTTAAAGGCAGGATTACTCACATGGCGCGTAAAAATCACTACATTCTGGTAGGCACGGGTTCACTGGCACAAAACGTCTACAAAGGCCTGACTGATCGCGGCGAACACGTGACCGTGGTGTGTGCGCCGGGCAGCCAGCACGACCTGCCGGAAAAAGCCGACATCATTGAGGGCGACCCCTCGGCCACCTCGACCCTGAAGCTGGCCGGTGCCAACGAAGCCAAATACATCGTGGCGCTGTCCGAAAACGACGCCGATAACGTATTCGTGATTCTGGCCGCCAAGGAAGTGGCGGGCGATGACACGCAAGTCATTGCACTGGTCAATGAAACCCGGAACCTGGCCAAGGTCAAACGCGTCAACCCGACCATGGTGCTGTCATTGCCGTTACTGGGCAGTGAATTGCTGGTGCGCACCCTGCAAGGGGATGCCATCAACAATGACCTGATCACTGAAATGTTCTTTGGCAAGCGTATGTCGCTGGGCTGAGGCGTCGCCGGCCAGAGCAGGCGCGTTTGACTGCGCGCCTGCTGTTGCTAACTCAGGCTTGCGTATCACTTGTCGGTTGCGCAGGCAGTTTGGCCCCGGCGATCAACCCCAGTTCAACTGCCGCAAAGCCAATCACCAGGCTCGCCACCAAGTAGCAAATGGACACAAAGACCCCGGCCGGGTCTTTCATCATTTCAACCGCGCCGAACACAAAGCTGGAAAAGGTTGAAAGCCCGCCCATGATCCCGGTCCCGATCATCACGTGTACGTATTGATTGATGCGATTGCTTTTGAACAGTGACGTCGCCACGCCAAGCAAAAACGCAGCCACGATATTGGCCACAAAAATGTCCATGGGAAACCCGTCAGCCAGGCGTGGCACTGACAGCATGACGAACTCCCGGCACATGGCGCCAAACGCGCCGCCGACAAAAATCAAAATGATCAGATTCAACATGGTTTCTGCTCCTGATTAACGCGCCAGCCAGGCGCCAAACGCGGCAGCCGCCAAACCCAACACTACCGATACGATCAAATAACCGGCCGCCCAGGCGCGGTCTTTGGCCGTGGCCAGTTTCGAGGCATCCAGTTGCATGCTGCTGAAGGTGGTGTAGCCGCCCAGAATGCCGGTGAGCACGGCAGCGTTCAGAAAGTCACCGTAACGGTCCCGCCAGTCGACACTGAACAGAATGCTCAGGTAGCCGATCACAAACGCGCCGCTGACGTTGATGATGAACGTGCCCAGAGGCAACGGCCCCTTGTACAGTTGGCCAACCCGTAAACCGATCCACCAGCGCAGCAGTGAACCCAGCCCGCCTCCCAACCCGACCCAGAAAACGTCCAGTGCGGTCATGAAAATCCCTCTCGTGTCTGTCAATGAGTGGGAAGAACTCTAGTTCATATATGGGTGCCGGGCGTTTCGTGTCCCGCATCGGATTTGCCGGGCCAGCCCTCTGAAAAAGGAGTACCCTGCCGCCCTGCTTCGCATCCTGCCCACACGGAACCCTCATGTACCCCAATGCTGACCGCTACAACCCCGACACCGAATACGCCAACAAACTGGTCGACCGCATCGGTCAGACCCCGGCCTGGATTGCCTCGCGCATTGGCGTGACCGAAAAGCGTATGCGCTACATCCTCGCCGGTTCGCGCACGATCAAAAATGAAACCACCGACATTTTTATGACCTACGCCGAGCAGTTCTGCATGGAGTGCCTGGCTGTCGAAGCCAAGGCCGCCAAGGACCGCGCCAAGTCCAAAGCCCTGGCTGAAGCGTCGGGCAAGGCTTAAAACAACCCCATCTGCCCGCCCACCAACGCGCTGAAGTCGTCATCGACGAACACCAGAATCGCATCGGCCACGGGCTGTAGCTGACGCGTCAGGTAGTGATCGTAATCCACCGCGGCGGTCAGGTTCTCCAACGGCTGCGGCCCGGTCAAGGTGATGATGTAGCTGATCGTGCCGCCGCGCTGGTATTGGCGGGGCCGACCCTGTTGATCGTTGTATTCATCGGCCAGCCGTGCAGCGCGCACATGGGGCGGCACATTGCGCTCGTAGTCGCTGAGCGGCCGGCGCAGACGCTTGCGGTAGATCAACAAGGCGTCCTGTTCACCGGCCAGCGTTCTGCGCACGAAATCACGCACGTAATCCTGATACGGCTGACGTTTGAAGATGCGTTCATACAACGCCTGCTGGAACTGTTGCGCCAACGGCGACCAGTCGCTGCGCACCGTTTCAAGCCCTTTGTAGACCATCTCGAACTGGCCGTCGGCCCGCTCCACCATCCCGGCATAACGCTTTTTGCTGCCTTCCTCGGCCCCACGGATGGTCGGCATCAGGAAGCGTCGGTAATGGGTTTCGTATTGCAATTCGAGGGCGCTGCTCAGCCCGTATTCCTCGCGGACATGGTCTTGCCACCATTGATTGACGTGCTGCACCAGCTCGCGGCCAATGCGGCTGGCGTCGGCTTCGCTGTGCTCACTGCGCAGCCAGACGAAAGTAGAGTCGGTGTCGCCGTAGATCACGCTGTAACCCTTGGCCTCAATCAGCGCACGGGTTTTGAGCATGATGTCGTGCCCGCGCAGGGTGATGGACGACGCCAGCCGCGTGTCGAAAAAACGGCAACCGCTAGAACCCAGCACCCCGTAAAACGCGTTCATGATGATTTTCAGGGCTTGGGACAGGGGCGCGTTCTTCTCGCGTTTGGCCACTTCGCGGCCATTGGCCACACGCTCGATGATCGCGGGCAAGCAATGCCGGGTGCGGGAAAAACGGGCGCCGCGAAAGCCCGCTACCGACGCTGTATCGCCGGGATCGCGCAAGCCTTCAACCAGCCCCAGCGGGTCAATCAGAAAGGTGCGAATAATCGACGGATACAGGCTTTTGTAATCCAGTACCAACACCGACTCGTACAAGCCCGGCTGCGACTCCATGACAAACCCGCCGGGGCTTGCCTGGGGCGGGTTCTCCCCCAGATTGGGCGCCACAAAGCCCTGACGGTGCATCAACGGCATGTACAAATGGTAGAACGCGGCCACCGAGCCGCCACTGCGATCTGCCTCCAGCCCGGTGACGGACGCGCGCTCGAGCAAAAAAGTCAGCAGCTGCGTTTTCTCGAAGATCCGCGTCACCAACTCGCAGTCTTTGAGGTTGTAACGCGCCAGCGCCGGTTTGTCCTCGACGAACATGCGGTTGATCTCGTCCATGCGCTGGTACGGGGTGCTGATGTCCTTGCCTTCCCCGAGCAAGGTTTGTGCAACGTTCTCCAGACTGAACGAGGGGAACGACCAGGTGGCAGAGCGCAGGGATTCGATGCCATCGATGATCAGGCGCCCGGCCGCGCTGGCAAAAAAGTGATTGTTGCGCGCGCCGTGTTCACGCCATTGCATCTCGCTGCCGTCGCGCCCCAGCAACAACCGGATGCCAAGGCGACGCGCGTGTTCGTGCAGTACCCGCATGTCGAACTGCACCACGTTCCAGCCAATGATTGCGTCCGGGTCGTGGCGCAAAAACCACTGGTTCAGGCGTTGCAAGAGTTCGGCACGGGTGGCGCAGAACTCAAGGTCGAAATCCACCGGAGTATCCACTGCCGTGGCCTTGCCCAGCATGTACACCTGGCGCTGCCCGCAACCTTCAAGGGCAATGGAATACAAATCACCCTGTTCGCTGGTCTCGATGTCCAGTGACACCAGTTTCAAGCGAGGTCGATAGTCTGGATGGGGTTTGATCTGCGCATCCATCCACAAGCCGTCCGGCTGCTCGCGTGCGCTGAAGCTCACAGGCGCGGTGATGAAACGCTCCATCAGGTAGCGCTCGGGAGGACGGATATCAGACTCGTAAACGTCAAGCCCGGCACGCCGCAGACGCTGGGCGATGTCGGTGAGCTGGCCATACTGCCGGCAATACAGCCCGACCACTGGACGCGAATGAAAGTCGCACATCGCCAGTGCACGGAACTCGACATGGCGCTCACCCTGCAACAGCGTTTGCGCCTGCTCGCACTGTTCGGCGGGGATGAACGCGGTGCACGACTGGAGCGGCAGACGCAGGCGTTGTGGCCCGCGGTCGGTGGCCAGCCAGAACTCGACTTCAATCCCCGACGGCGTGTCGCGCCAGTGCCGGGTCAGCACAAAGCCCTGCTGCACGCTCACGCGAACAGCCTCAGTGCCGCGCCGAGCGGGTTACAGACACGTCGCCATCGCTGCCATTCGGCGCATGGCCACACTGTCATCCGGTTTGGCAGCGTAATAGCTCACTGATGTCCCGGTGCCCTGAGGCACCAGGTCGGCAAAGGATTCACCGCCACGGGTATAGACCGTCATGCCACCGTTTTTACCGGTGTTCAGGTAACCACTGGCATCAACGCCGAAGACGGCTTCGTCCTGCCACGCAAACTGAATGCACTGTGCAACCAGCGGCGTTTCTTTGCTCGAAGCCAGCACCCGCACCGGCTTCTGATTGCGCGCTTCATTCATGGCAGAAGAAACACAACCGGCCAGCAGAGCCAGGCTCACAGCGCCAATCAGCATTCGCATCGGTTTACCCCTCGGAAAAGGGAGGAACGATAGCACGCGGCCCGCCGTGATTCATGCCAGAAGGTGTTTGCGACGAACACTGACCGGACGGCGCCCTTGATTTTTGGATCCAATAAATGAGCAACTCAAAAAAAAGCCCAAGTAGCTGATGGAAACTTGGGCCTTAAAAATGCATAAACCGTGGTAGGTGAACGCGGGGCAATCTTACCGCAGCGTTACAACTCGTAACAAGATATTTTGCAGGATTTTTTTCAATTCTTTACTGACCTAAGTCATTAAATAACCACATGTTTTTAATAAGATTAAACCCGTAAGGCTATTCCAATTGGCTATAAGCTGAATCTTTTCAGCTATCTATGACAATGGATCCGATTTTGGCCTTCATTTCACCTTGCGACTGAGGTCCTCGACGTTACGTTTCAACCCATCCATTTCGCGGTGCTGGTCGCTGACCTCGCGCTTGAGCGCAGCCAGATCATTGGCACTTGAATTAGACCCGGCACTGCGCTTGAGGTCCTCAACCTGCTGCGCGAGTTTGTCCAATGCTTTTTGTTGGTCTTGTGTGGTGCGTGTCAGCCGGGACAGTTCACTGGCGCCCGTGTTGTGTGCCGAACCCGTGTCGCGTTTGAGCGCTTCAATCTGGCGCGCCTGTTCGCTGACGGTTTGCTTGAGCGACTGCAGCTCATTGAGGGCCTTGTTGTTGTCATCCAGTTTTTTTTGCATCTGCTGCAAATCATTGACGGTAAAACCTGAACTTCGCACGGTGTAGGTCCTGCCCGCCTCGCTTGCGCCCGCCAGAATGTCGTCGTTGTACACCGCACTGAACGGCCCCATGACCAGACGCGTCGGTTCACTGTCGGCAAAGGCCGCATTGACCGGCATCAGCAGCGCCGCGCTCAGGACGGAAACAGCAAACAAGGCTTTATGAGGACTGAACATCAATGAATTCCTTTGCAAATGGCCGAGATGGCACATCGCTATGACTGAGTATCCGGACTCTGGTTCCCGTCCGGCATGCCAGAGAAATGAACGACAGGCGCCAGAATGTGCATCGGAGATGGCCTAAACGCCCGGGATTTCGCTAAGCTCTGGACACTAGTTCAGCCCTGCTGCGTGAGCCGTGCAATGAGAATTGATATGACCTGCCCTTTTAAAACACACGACGCTTTTACCCCCCGCCCCAGAAGTGATGCCAGCCGTCGCCTGTTTGCCTTCATCGCAAAAGCGGTGACGGCATGATCGAAGTGACTGAAGTCTCGATTGCCCACTTGCGCGCCGCGCTGGAATCAGGCCATACCACCGCCGTGGAGCTGGTCGAAGCCTACCTGCAGCGCATCGACGCCTATGACGGTCCGGACACTCCCACCGCACTGAATGCCGTGGTGGTCCGCAACCCGCAGGCACTCGCGCAGGCGCAGGCTTCAGACGAGCGTCGCGCCAAGGGCCAAACCCTGGGCCCACTGGACGGCATTCCGTATACCGCCAAGGACAGTTATCTGGTCAAGGGCCTGACTGCAGCTTCCGGCAGCCCTGCGTTCAAGGACCTGATTGCCTACCGCGATGCCTTCACCATCGAACGCCTGCGGGCGGCTGGAGCCATTTGCCTGGGCAAAACCAACATGCCACCCATGGCTAACGGCGGCATGCAACGCGGCGTCTACGGCAGGGCCGAAAGCCCATACAACGCCGATTACCTGACCGCACCGTTTGCCTCCGGCTCATCCAACGGCGCCGGCACAGCTACCGCTGCCAGTTTCGCAGCCTTCGGTCTTGCGGAAGAAACCTGGTCGAGCGGCCGCGGGCCTGCCTCCAACAATGGCTTGTGCGCGTATACCCCATCCCGGGGCGTAATTTCGGTGCGGGGCAACTGGCCACTGACGCCGACCATGGACGTGGTTGTCCCCTATGCGCGCACCATGGCTGACTTGCTTGAAGTACTCGACATCGTAGTGGCGGACGACCCTGAGACCCGCGGCGACCTGTGGCGCCTGCAACCCTGGGTGCCCATTCCAAGGGCCTCTTCGGTGCGCCCCGACGCCTACCTGCAACTGGCCGCTACCCCACAGGCCCTGGCCGGTAAACGCTTTGGCGTGCCGCGCATGTACATCAATGCAGACGCCGAAGCAGGCACCTCGGAAAACCCGGGAATCGGCGGCCCTACCGGGCAAAAGATCATCACGCGCGATTCAATAATGGACCTGTGGAAACAGGCACGCCACGCACTGGAAACGGCAGGCGCTGAGGTGATTGAAGTGGACTTCCCGCTGGTCTCCAACTGCGAAGGTGACCGGCCGGGTGCGCCCACTGTATTTAACCGCGGGCTGGTGTCCAAAGCGTTTATGCACGACGAGCTGTGGGAACTGTCTGCTTGGGCATTCGATGATTTTCTGCGCGCCAACGGCGATCCGAAACTCAACTGCCTGGCCGATGTCGATGGGCCAAACATTTTCCCCCACGACCCCGGCACCCTGCCCAACCGTGAAGACGACCTCGCTGCCGGTATGGATGAGTACGTAAAAATGGCCAAGCGTGGCATTACCCCCTGGGATCAGATTGCCTCTTTGCCGGATGGCCTGCGCGGGCTGGAGCAAACCCGAAAGATCGATCTCGAAGACTGGATGGATGCACGCAAGCTGGATGCGGTGATCTTCCCGACGGTCGCTGATGTCGGCCCGGCCGATGCCGACATGAATCCCGAATCAGCGGATATCGCCTGGAGCAACGGCGTGTGGGTGGCCAATGGCAATTTGGCCATTCGCCACCTGGGCGTCCCGACCGTCACAGTGCCGATGGGCGTCATGCACGACATCGGCATGCCTGTGGGGCTGACCTTTGCTGGCCGCGCCTACGATGACTCAGCCTTGCTGCGTCTGGCCAGCGCATTTGAAGCCACCGGCTCACGACGCAAAGTGCCGCCGCGTACGCCACCGCTTAGCACACCTTAAGCAGTCAGGGGTTGGCGTAGCGCAATCGCCAACCCCTGCTCTTTTGTGCTCGATACAAGTGCCGGACACGCAAAATCGCTTCGCAAACAACACGCAAAGTGAGGAAGTGGTTTTAGATTCAAAAGGATGGTTACGCAGAATGCGCAGCAACGGTATACGAGAAATACTGTAAGAAATGGCAGGGGCGGCTGGATTCGAACCAACGCATGGCAGGATCAAAACCTGCTGCCTTACCGCTTGGCGACGCCCCTGTATCTGTTGCGATGAGTGCTTGGCACTCGACTCCCGCGTGCTCAGCGCAAAACACATAAAGGGCTTTGAACTGCAGGCCATCGGATGACCTGTCCGGGAATGCGCGCAAATTTACCAACATTCGTAACATCTGGAAACCCCCAAACGCACAAATTTATTAAAAAACAGCCACTTAGTAGGAAAAACGGAAAATAACCGTCGAAAACAGCCTCATCAAAAGCACTGCTCGACAGGAAAAACCATTGCCCCCAAGTCAACCAGCGCTTGCGGGCAATGCCTGAGGGGTTAGTTTTGTGGAATCACCCGCGCGTCACTGCCCGCGCCTTCGATATACACGTGCATCCCCGGCTTAAGGACAGGGTTGATTGGCTGGGTAACCGACACCAGGACACCACTTTTGACCCGTACGATAATTTGCTGAACTTGCCGCGGTTGGTCATAGCGCTGTCTTTCGGTGTAGTTGCCGCCCGCCGCCCCGGCCAGCGCACCGGCCACCATCGCCACATCCCGCCCCGTGCCATGACCGATCAAGCTGCCTATCCCGGCCCCGGCAATCCCGCCCAAAATGGCGCCGACCCCGCTGTCATGGTTAGTCTGTGCCTGCGTAAGCTCAATTTGCTCAATGACCCCGGTGCGGATTTCATACTCATTTGGCCCCGGGTTATTCGCCCCGCCATTAACGCAAGCGGTAAGGACGAGTGCTACAAGTGCGATTGATAGCGTTGACAGAATGTTTCTCATCGCCGACTCCATAGTCCAGAAAGGGGTTAGTCAAACTGAAAAAGAGCGTAGCACACGGTTTTTTTGACGCCCGCTAGCGGCGCTTTGCCCTGCAACGTGAATGAAAAAACCCCGCACAAGGCGGGGTTCTGGTTTCAAGGGAGGGCTGTTGCGAGACCGCGCCCGTTATGAAGCCGCGTCCAGTTCAGCTTTAAGCGCCTTGGCGCTTGAGCGACCACGTACCCAGCTAAACGCAATCGCGAGAATGAGGGCAAAGCCGACGTATCCCAGCAGTGGGTAAACAGTCCCGACCAATTTGCTAAAGCCACCCAGGCTCAAGGCCAGCCCCACGCACACAGCCACTGCGCTGGTCACCTTGAAACGACGCGTTTCAGGTTTTGCAAAACGGGCGCTGAACGCAAAGAACATCCCTACCGCCGTGCTGTACACCATGCAAACCAGGGCCAGCGACATCACAACCGACAGAATCGGCGAAATGCGGCCGGCCAGTGCCAGCGATGGCATTTCGATGCCCTGCAGTTGGTTGATATTGGCGAACAGGCCGATGTTCAACAGCAGGATCAGCACGCCCAATCCCAAACCGCCGAGTATGCCGCCCACAGCCGCGGCCTTCGGTTGTCGAGTCATGCCTCCGATCACAGCCAGCATCGGGAAACCTACCGCGATGTTGAACGATGCATACAACAGGGCCCCGACAAACCAGTTGCCGGACACCGTTTCGTTGTTCTCACGGGCGACAGCGTCGAGGGTCTCTACGGGTGCGTTGTAGCTGAAAATCGAATACGTGGTGATGATGAGCACCATGGCCAGCAGAAAGGGCATGACAGCGCTGATCAAATCAATGATGCGCTTGACGTTCATGCACAGGGTGGCGATCACCAAGAGCGTCATCAGTACGCCGCCAAACAAAGGTGGCATGTCGTACTGCTGAGCGAAGATTGAGCCGCTGCCAGCCAGCATTACCACGCCGACGCCATACAAGAAGAACGACAACACCACATCAACGACCCATCCAATACGTGCCCCGAAAAGGCTGTAGAGAACCTCTTTGTGCGAATTGGCTTGCATCTTCGAGCTCATGCGGGCGATTTGCATACCCAAAAAGGCAAACATCAGGCCGCTCACCAGCGTGCCTGCGATGCCTATCAGCCCATAGCCGGTAAAAAACTGCAGCACCTCCTGTCCGGAAGCAAAGCCGCCGCCAATGACCACAGACATGTAAGCAAGAGCAATCTGGATGGACTGTTTATTCATTACACTTTTCTCATTCTTAGACTTATTAGGTGCACGCCACAGGAGACGCTGCCAGCGCCCTCTTCTGCGGGTAAAGCGCCCCGACAGAGCAGGTTCTCGAATCAGTCAGATAGGAGGTGCTGCGCAGGTAGACAGACGCCGAGCGCAGTATAAGAAGTGTCATGTAGTCCTTTTCACCATATACACCGCCATATCTGGTGAAAAATGCGGCCTTAATGCGTTTGGCCTCATAAAAGTCTGGATCTTGTCTTTATTAACCCCAAAAACGATTGAAATATATTGATACAAGACAATCTTTACAAATCAGTCAGTTAGCGGTTTGGTGCTACGCGCTCTATAACGACATGAACGCTCATGTGCGAAATCCAGAGCGCAATACAGGTAAGTACGCCTGCGCATTCAGTCTTTTTAAGGGGGCTCACCTGCCTCCAGCTTAGCCAGCAGGTCTTGGCCACGTAGCCAAAGTGCCTCCTGCTTCGACTCAGGCATACGCGCGAGGTTTTTGTAGATCATGCTCATGCGTTGATTACTGAGCAGAAGATCACGGTGGCGCATCAAAAAATGCCAATAGAGCGCGTTGAATGGGCACGCGTCCTCACTCGTACTTTCGCTCACCTTGTAAGCACAGCCACGGCAATAATCCGACATGCGCTTGATGTATTGCCCGCTGGCGCAATAAGGTTTGGAGCCCAGATAACCGCCATCGGCATGCATGACCATGCCAAGGGTATTGGGGAGTTCCACCCAGTCGAAGGCGTCCATGTAAATCGCCAGATACCACTCGCAAATTTGGCTCGGAGCAATTCCCGCCAACAGTGCGAAATTGCCGGTCACCATCAATCGTTGAATATGGTGCGCGTAGGCATGCTGCAAGCTTTGGTTGATGGCTTGACGCATGCAGTTCATCTTGGTGTCGCCTGTCCAGTAGAAGGCGGGAAGCGATCGGGTATTGCCGAACCTATTGGAATGGGCATAGTCAGGCATCTTCAGCCAGTAGACCCCCCTGACGTATTCCCGCCAGCCGATCAGTTGCCGAATGAAACCTTCGGCAGCGTTCAACGGGATACTGCCTGACCAATAAGCAGACGCCACATCACTGCACAGCTGATGCAAATCCAGCAAGCCAATATTGAGTGCAGCGCTGATACGGGCATGAAAAAGAAAGGGCTCGTCACTGGCCATTGCATCTTGATAGTCGCCAAAGGCCGCAAGGCCCCAATCAAGAAAGAACGCCCAGAGGACTTGGGCTTCGGCGTGCGTGACAGGGTAATCGTACTTGTCCAGTGAGCCATAGTGACTGGAGAAGTTTTGCGCCACCAACGCCAGTACCTCCTGCGTGATGGCATCGGGCGTAAAACGAGTGGGTAACGGGGGCTTAAGCCCTTTGGGTAACGGTTTTCGGTTTTGCGCATCAAAATTCCAGGCGCCTCCGACCGGGGTGCCGTCGCCATTGAGCAGTAACCCACTTTTGCGGCGCATTTCTCGATAAAAGAACTCCATGCGCAGCTGTTTTTTCCCTTTCGCCCAGTTCGCAAATTCATCACGCGTGCAGAGGAAACGACGATCGGAATGCCACTGGATGGCTAGACCGCAGGCCCTGAGTGATTGCTCCAGGCGCCAATCACCACACTCCGTGATATGAATTTCAGCTGGCTGCAGCAGCGCCTGCCACCGCACCAATTCGCCCGGTACGGAGCCACTGTTGTCCGGATCAACGAGCGAAACGTACTGCACGTTAAATCCGCGCTCACGCAAGGCCGCAGCAAAGTGGCGCATGGCACTCAAGATCAGAACGATTTTTTGCGGATGATGAGGGACATGCCTGGCCTCCTCCATCACCTCAACCATCAGTACCGTGTCGCGTTGTGCGTCGAGACACTGCAGTGACGCGAGATTGAAAGAGAGCTGGTCGCCCAACACCAGGCACAGCCGGTTTGGCCTTTTCATTCGATAAGTTCCTGCAGGGTTTAGTGGACAGGCATCAGGGACGCAAGAAGGCCTCGCGCCGACTCGATCAGTTCAGCAGACGTCTTTGCCGAGTAGGACGAGCCAGATAGCGCAGTGCTATTTGCCCACTGGCGGGTTGGGACGCTTGTCAGAAGGCGCAGGGGGTGAAACCGTGCAGCGATTGTCGGTACAGCGCCGACGCCCATCTGGATGCGGCAACCAGCCCAAGTGCGGGCGCACGCGGCAAAAAAAGCGATAACCAAGGCTCAGCACTGGCCTCATAAACCGCCAGGACAATGGCGTAACCCACATTCCGAGACCGGCGGCTCGCCAACTCCATAGCGTCGCGTCCAAGCCTGTGACCCACGCTCCGTCACTGAACCTGGCGTGCAGGCACGACTGCATCTGCCCAAGGGTAAATCCCAGGGTTTTTGCGTCGAAGGTCGCTTCACTGATATCAACAAATACCAGCCGCTGCGGCGAGGCCCGCGCTCGTAACACGTTGATTTCCTGGGCGCAGAGCGGGCAAGCGCCATCAAAAAAAAGCGTCAGTGGCCACTGCAAATTCTTGTACATCACCCGACTGCCTGTATAAGTTTTTCACACAATATTCTCAAACAGCTCTGTAGGCAACCGATGCGCGATCTTGAACGCCAAGCACGCTTTTACTTCACCCCTTGCAGGAATAAGGAGTCACAGCGCGACTCGCTACAGGCTCAATTACCCTTGCTCAGCACGGATTACGGCCTGGGCGCAGGCTCCACGAAGTGACGTTCAGGCTGCGTAACAACGACTGCACCTAGGCGATTGAGTCTCACAGACTTGACGTTGTAGCCACCTGCGGTGCCCGATCTGATGCAGCTAGGGGCGAAGTTGATATCGCTGCCGCCTGCGTTGAGGGTGATTTCTAGTTGGCAATCAGTTTGAAGCCTGCTTGCGCACGAACAGGCCCATGCCCTGCCCTGCCCCACGCCCGTCGGTGGGAAGCTGGTCAGGCATGTGCCGGTAGGGGAGATAACCTTTCAATCTTGCGCTAGACCGCAGATGGGGGAGCCCGCCTTGATCGACTAGACGCATTGAGCGCCTGATCTTTGCCGGTTATAGCCAATCGTCCAAGGCGCAACCGGGCAATCGTGAATACAGGCTAACTGTTGATTCAATTCCAAGCCGCAACTCACGAGACGTCGCTACCCAAAAGTAGCGACGGTTATCGAGCGCGAACTACACAAGTTTGGCCGCTAATATTTTTTGCTTGCGATATAGAATGGTTGTCGCCGTAAATCCGCACATCGCCGCGAACATAAGCCAGTAGGCTGGCGATGCTTTATCCCCTGTAGCCTGGACCAGCAGGGTCGAGATTGCCGGGGTGAAACCGCCAAATACAGCAGTTGCCAGACTGAACGCTAGCGAGAAGCCAACCACACGGACGTTCTGAGGCATCACCTCAGTTAACGCTGCAACTATAGCGCCATTGTAAATACCGAAAAAGAATGAGAAGTACAGCAGGACGGTAAGCAACCGTTGGAAACTAGCCGCTTCTGCCAGCCAGTGCATAGCCGGATAAGCCGTAAAGATGCACAGAAAAGAGATCGCGAGAAGCAGCGGGCGACGACCTATCCGATCAGAAATCGCACCGCCTATGGGTAACCAGAAAAAGTTACTGACACCAACAAGCAACGTGACCACCAGGCTATCGGTGGTGCTCAAGTTCAGTACAGTTCTACCAAACGTGGGGGTATAGACCGTGATCAAGTAGAACGTGGTCGTTGTCATGGAGGCTAACAATCCGCCGGCAAGTACTGTGCGCCAGTTGTCACGCATTGAGCGAAACACTTCACGCGTTGTTGGACGGTGCAGGCGTGCAGCGAATGCCGCTGTTTCTTCAAGTGAACGGCGGATAATGAAAATGAACGGGATAATCACGCAGCCAATGAAAAAAGGAATGCGCCAGCCCCAGTCGGCGATTTCAGCAGCCTGCATGGTAGCGTTGATGGTGTATCCAAGTGCGGCCGCTACGACGATTGCAACTTGCTGACTGGCCGATTGCCAACTTGTGTAGAAGCCGCTGTGGCCGGGTGTTGCAATTTCCGCAAGATACACGGATACACCGCCCATCTCTGCGCCGGCAGAGAAGCCTTGCAGCAACCTGCCCAGCAATACCAGAATCGGTGCCGCTACGCCGATGCTGGCATAGCCCGGCACCAGGGCGATCAACACCGTACCAGCGGCCATAATTGACAGTGTCACAATCAGCCCCTTACGACGGCCAACTTTGTCGATGTACGCACCCAGTACGATTGCTCCCAACGGGCGCATCAGAAACCCAGAGCCAAACACCGCAAAGGTCATCATTAGCGAAGCAAATTCGCTGGTGGCTGGAAAGAAGGTCTGAGAGATGTAAGTTGCGTAAAACCCGAAAAGAAAGAAATCGAACTGTTCTAAAAAGTTACCACTAGGCTCTGTACGTAAAGTATTGTCGCAAGCACCGCATAGCGCAGGCCAATGAGACCATCGCCGCAAAACTTGTTGC
>NZ_NQKI01000021.1 GCF_002269125.1 Pseudomonas lundensis
GGTAGTTCAGTCGGTTAGAATACCGGCCTGTCACGCCGGGGGTCGCGGGTTCGAGTCCCGTCCGCTGCGCCATATTTGTACAAGTCAGGCCAGCCTGACTTGCGATTGAAAAGCACCGAAGCTGTTCAATCAACGATTTCAAAGTTTCAAACGGACGCAAGTCCGAGCGATACGCAGCGGTAGTTCAGTCGGTTAGAATACCGGCCTGTCACGCCGGGGGTCGCGGGTTCGAGTCCCGTCCGCTGCGCCATATCTGTTTCTGAGCCCTTGAACTCTCAGAAGCTACAAAGAAAGCGACCTCAGGGTCGCTTTTTTTGTGCCTGAATTTTACCTCTCTGTCAGTTTTGCCTCGCGACCGTCTTCTCACGCAAATGGCGTCCCTGTGTGCGTTGGCACGCTCCTTTTTTGGAATATTAACTATTCGTTTGGATTGTAAGGCTCTAGCTCGATACTCTCCTGGTTACGTCATTTTTCCAGCGCGTGCGATTTAAAATCCTAAGTCAGGCGCAAGTCGTCAAAAAAACGACGCTTATTCCCGATGGCGATAAAAAATCAAATTGGACTGCTCAATATTGGATCCATAGGATTGCCCGCAATTGGTGCGCAGTGCTGTCTCCGATTAATGAGTAACGGGTCGTAAAACGTTGTCGCTGATGTGTGACGAACCAAACGTTAATGCCCCTGACTCGATTAACTGGCGTGCTCCTCATCATCATGTTTGAGAGTACCGAAGCGGCCGCACTGCAATAACTGCCCTGGATTCGGTCATTAAGGTCAAACGTCATTTATGGAGCACAAGTTTCGCAGGAGGCGTGCGTGTACCGTCGCTTTGCGCCTGTTCGCAGCGTTTTCACTGTACCTCTCCGGCACCGCCAGTCATGCGGCTGAACCTGCGCCTCGCAGTGTGGCGTTTTGGTACGCAGACAATCCCCCCTTGCAAGAGCTGGCACAGTTTGAGTGGGCGGTTGTTGAGTCCGGCCACCTGTCCACTGCAGACGTTGCCCGAATTCGTCAATTAGGCAGTCAGCCGTTTGCGTATTTGTCCGTGGGCGAGTTTGATGGCGATCGCAATACACTGATTGAGTCAGAGCTGGATAAAGGCGCCAGTTCTAAACGTAACAAGGCTTGGAACAGCCAGGTGATGGACCTGGCGTCACCGCAATGGCGCAATCATCTGTTCAAACGCGCGCATGAACTGCAGGCGCAGGGTTACGCCGGGCTGTTTCTCGACACGCTGGACAGCTTTCAACTGCTGCCGGAATCGGCATGGCCCGGTCAGCAAACAGCACTGGCCAGTTTTCTGCGCGAACTGCACACCCGCGAACCGCAGCTGAAGCTGTTCTTTAACCGCGGTTTTGAAGTGTTGCCTGAGCTGGACGGTGTGGCCGCCGCCGTGGCAGTCGAGTCGATTCACGCAGGGTGGGACGCCGGTGCCAAACGCTATCGGCCTGTCTCACAAGCCGACCGTGAGTGGCTGGAGACTCGTCTCAAACCTCTGCGGGACAAAGGCATGCCGCTGGTAGCCATTGATTACCTGCCGCCGAGCCAACGAGAACAGGCGCGCAAACTGGCCCGTCAATTACGCGATGAAGGCTTTATCCCGTTCGTGACCACCCCGGACCTCGACTACCTGGGTGTCAGTACCCTTGAAGTCCAGCCGCGCCGGATCGCCATGTTGTATGACCCGCGTGAAGGGGACCTTACGGTTAACGCCGGGCATGTGATGCTCGGTGGCTTGCTCGAGTACCTGGGCTACCGGATTGACTATTTCCCGGTCGATCAACCGCTCCCTGCCCATCGGCTCAAGGGCGTGTATGCCGGTGTGGTGAGCTGGATGAACACGGGCCCGCCGCAAGATGCACAGCATTTCAATGCCTGGATCAACCAACGCCTGGATGAAGACGTGCCACTGGTGTTCCTGGCCGGCATGCCGATTGAGAACGCCGTCCTCCTTAAACGCCTCGGTTTGCACCCGTCAGTGCAGAGTGCTCCGACGTCACTCACGTTGCTGTCGCAAGACGCGTCGTTGATCGGCGGTTTCGAAGCGCCATTAATGCTGCGCACCCGCGAACTGACGCCCCTGTCGATATTGCCGGGCGGCCCGAAACCCGGTCTGTTGCTGGCCGATGAGAAGGGCAATGAATTTGCGCCGGTTGCCATTGGCCAGTGGGGCGGCATGGCAATGGCGCCGTATTTGGTGGAATCCAATGGCGAAGCCAGCCGCTGGATCATTGATCCGTTCGTGTTTATTCAACGTGCGTTGCGCCTTCCCCTGCAACCGCATCCTGACACCACCACGGAAAACGGCCGACGCATTGCGACCGTGCACATCGACGGTGACGGTTTTCCGTCCCGCGCAGAGATCCGTGGCACGCCCTACGCAGGGCAGTCTGTGCTGGACCTGTTTATCAAGCCTTATCCGTTCCTGACGTCGGTGTCGATCATTGAAGGGGAAATCTCCCCTCGCGGCATGTTCCCGTTTTTGGCCAAAGAACTGGAACCGATTGCACGCACCTTGTTTGCCAACCCCAAAGTCGAGGTGGCCACCCATACCTTCAGCCACCCATTCTTCATGCAGCCGGAAAAAGCCATGAAAGAAGAGGGCTTCCATCCCGAATATGGCCTGAACATGAAAATTGCGGGGTACAACAAGATCGACTTTCGTCGCGAAGTGTTTGGTTCACGGGACTACATCAACAACAACCTGACCACCCCGCAGAAGCCGGTAAAGATGATTTTCTGGCCCGGCGATGCGTTACCGGACGAAGCCACCCTCCAGTACGCCTATGAAGCCGGCCTGCAAAATGTGAACGGCGGCACCACCATCATCACCCACGCCAACCCGTCACTGACCGGGCTCTCGCCGCTATTGCGACCCACCGCGGGCGGCTTGCAGATCTATGCCCCGATCATTAACGAAAACATGTACACCAACCTGTGGAAGGGGCCGTTCTACGGCTTTCGCGATGTTATCGACACCTTTGAGCTGACTGACAACCCGCGCCGTTTGCGGGGCTTGCACCTGTATTACCACTTCTATTCCGGCACCAAGCAGGCATCGATCAAGGTCATGGATGATATCTACGCCTTCATGATCAAGCAGCAGCCGATCTCATTGTGGATGAGTGACTACCTGCCACGGGTGCGCGGCCTGTATGAATCCAGCCTGGCGCGTACCGCCGATGGTGACTGGCAAGTACTCGGGATGAACGCTTTGCGCACCTTGCGTATTGACCCGCAGATGGGCTGGCCTGACTTGACTCGCTCTACAGGTGTTGCCGGGGTGCGCGACCTGCCGCAAGGCCGGTATGTCCATTTGAGCAGCGATCGCGCGTTGCTCGCCCTGCGCCCGGATCGCGACCCACGGCCGGCATTGGAGGAGGCCAACGTGCCGCTCCAGGCCTGGCGGTTTGAGAATGACGGTCGCGTCACCTTTGCAATGGCCGGGGAGTTTGAGGTGCAGTTTTCAGTACGGGCCGCTGGGCCGTGCCATGTTGAAATCAACGGGCAGCGCTATTCCCCGCGTGCGGAAAATGGCCTGTGGTTCTTTAAATTGCCAATGAAGCAGGTGAGTGATGCCCAACTCCTCTGCCAGTAAGAAAACCCGGCTGCTCAATCCGTGGGCGCAGGGTGTGGTGGCCGTGGCGGTCGGCGGACTGCTGTGGCTGACCTTTGAACAAGAAAGCGTCTTCCTCCCGGATGACCGTCAGCCAGATGCAGTCTCGGCCAACTATGCGGAACTGCTGCTCACCGCGCACCCGCAAGACGATGCGTTGCGCATCAAGCTGCTGGACCTGCTGATTACCCTGGGCGAGTACTCCAGGGCCCGCAAACATTTGAGTCAATGGCCGCAGCCCAACGCCACGGTCGCCCGCTTGTACGGGTTGCAGCTCGATCAATTGGCGTTGCCCAAGGATGCCGATGCCCGTGCCCGCACCGTGCTGGTCGAACGCCTCAGCACACTGGATCGCGCTCAGTTGCCGATTGCTGCACTGGAACGTATGGCGCAGTTGCTGTTAGTGCTGCAAGCCCCGGGCCTGGCGGGGCAATGTTATGCCGAGCTGGCCGAGCGTGACCCGGCCCGGCGCCTGACGTGGTTAAGCAGTGCCGCGCAATGGTCGATGGCAGGTGGACAGCCGGGCCGTGCCGCTGACGTGTACCTGCAACTGGAAGCGTCCAGCAGCACGCCCGAGCAGCACAAACACTACCTGCGGCAAGCATTCGATGCCTTGATTGCCGCAGATCGAGGGGCTGAAGCGGCGGCGTTGTTAAGCCGGCAAGTGGCGCTCCTCAATGACCCTGACAGCGACCCGCATTGGTTGGAGCAAGGTGTTGAAACCGCGATCGCCCATGACCAGTTGCACCAAGCCGAAGTGTTGTTACAGCAGTGGCGGACCTTGCAACCCGGCAACCTTGAGGCTTTACGCAAGGAGTTCCGATTGCGGCTGGCGTTTGGCGATCAGGACGGCGCCTGGACCGTGGGGCAAGAACTGTTGCAGATCGAAGCGGGCGATGCTGCCTTTCTTGAACAAATGGCCCGACTGGGCGAGTGGAAGGGCGATAACTATCAGGCGCTGGATTACTGGATGGCCTACCTCAAGCTGCAGGATGACCCGGCGGCGTATGAGCATGCCTGGCGCTTGTCGATTCAGTTGTTTGATTTCGATCATGGCATCCCGTTGCTCACCAGCCTCCTGGAGACACGCAGCCTGACCGGGCCCGAGCTGGATGCGCTGGTGTTTGCCCACGAACAGCGTGGCACGCCGCAACTGGCCGAAGCCGTGCTGCGCGCCAGCTTGAAAAAATACCCTGAACAGCGTCTGGCCTGGGTGCGTCTGAGCCAGAACCTGGAAAACACCGAGCAATACCCGGCCAAGACCGTGGTCATGCAGGCAATGGCGCAACATTTTCCGCTCACCGTCACCGAGCGTGTGGACTGGGCCGGGTCGCACCTGAGGTTTTTTGATACCCAAGGGGCGTGGAACGTACTGGACATTGATAACCGGGACATTCAAGACCCCGATTATTGGGAGCTGCGGGCGGCACTGGCGTGGGAACTGGAGCGTGACGATGACTTGCAGCCGGCACTTGAACGGTTACTGGCGATCAAGGGTTCGTTGAATTACGGCGAAGAGGAGCAATTGGCCAACCTGTACCGCAAGCGTGCGCCGCAAAAGGCATTGGCGCTGATGATTGCGAGCTGGAACAAAACCCATAACCCGCAGCGTCTGGTCGTGGCCTTGCAAGTGGCGCAGGAACTGCAGGACTGGGCTCAAGTCAGTGTTTTGCTCGACAGTGCGCAGGCATGGCAGCAGGCCAACGAACAGGAGCAAGTACTGGCGGCCCGCGCTGCTTTGGCCGTGCATGAGCAACGCTTCGTCGATGCCGAGCGTCTGCTCAAGCAGGGCTTGGCGCGTTACGACGATGACAACCTGTTTCGCGAGCGCTTGCTGTGGTTGTACATCGATCAGGGGCGTACGGCAGAGATCGGCCCGTTGTTGCAAAAATGGCGGGCGCGGGCGCGTAACGACAACCTGCTGTGGCTGCCGTTCGCCAGTGCCAGCCAGATGGTTGGGCGCACCAGTGAGTCGTTGGCCTGGTATCGCCTGTACCTCAAGGCCAATCCCCAAGACTGGCTGGTGCAGGCGGGCTATGCCGATGCGCTGGAAGCAGCCGGTTCGTTGGCAGCGGCGCAACGCTTGCGCCTGCAGTTGACCCGCACCGTGGACCTGCAACCGGGGATTGAATCCTCTCAACGGTATGCCATGTGGCTGCGACTGCTGGCCAGCAGTTATTCGGCGCGTCTGGCGCAGAACAAGGCATTGCAATGGCAGGACGGCTCGCCCGCCATGTTGCAACTGTGGTTCGAACGCCTGCTGGCGCGGCTGGACGAAACCAATCAATCGGCCCAGAAAAACGACTGGCTGGCCTGGGCGCGCAGTCAGGGCCTAAAAGTCGACCGCTTTGAACTGATCCAGCAAGCGCTGCGTGACCGCAATCGCGACATGCTCAAGCAACTGCTGGCCAGCGGCGAACTGGACCCGGCGCAACAGGTCGAGGCCCTCAGTCAACTGGGGCATGATGGTCACGCCCTGAGCGTGGGCTTGTCGGCACTGGGAGACGAACAGTCCGCCATGATTCGCGAGCAATTGCGGCGTCAGGCGGTGGAGATCCTTGACCGCACGCCGCAAGGCATTCAGTTGCGCTGGGAGGGCAAGGATTTTGGTGGGCTGGATATTTCTGGCCCGCAACTGACGCTCGCCCGTCACCTCAATGACGACTGGTACGCCAGCCTGGTGCTGGGACAAGGCCGCTATGACAGCGATCAACTGCGTGATGGCCAATTGGGTCAGGAGCGCAATGCGTTGCTCACGTTGCGCCGCCAATTGAGTGACGGCAGCTACAGCCTGGTTGCCGACATCAGCACCCGCCAGGATCACGACCGCAACGGCTTTGGCCTGAGCCGGGCGTGGCAGTTGAGTGCAACCGATGAAATTGAAACCGGTCTCGACTGGCATCGCCAGAGCGACGAAACCGGCCTGATGCGCGCTTTTGGCCAGCACGACGGGGTGTGGGTCAAGGGGCAGCATGGTTTCTCGGCGCGTGACCAGTTGAGTTGGGCACTGACGCATAACCGCTTTTCGACCCGTGCAGGCGATGCATTGGGTTCCGGTCAGGAGGCCAAGCTGGAGCTGGCCCATACCCTGGAGTTCGAAGGCCCCAACTGGGTGGTGCGGGCCGGTGCCGACTATCAGCGCAATAGCCTTAAAAGCGCTGAGCTGAATGACCTCACGGCCTTCCTCAAACCGATTTACGAGCTAGAGCCCATCGAAGATGACGAGGGCCGTGTGACGGGTGCACGTGCCGTGGACGTTACGTCGCCGCTCACTGCCCGCGATTTGCTGCAAGCGCGTTATGGCCAAGTGTACGTCGGCAGTTCATGGCGGCGCGGCATGCCCGGCGCCTTGAACCGTACCAAGGCGCAATACACCTGGCTGGTGGACGTCACGGCAGGCTGGCAGTGGGTCGACAAGACCTTCAACTGGGGCGTGGACACAGGCCTGGGCATGGAGGTGCTAGGGGATGACGAACTGGCGTTCACGTTCGGTTACCAGTCTTCGCCTCAGGGCGGCGCGGGCGCCGGTGGCACGCTCGGCGTGAGCTATGGCCTGCGGTTTGGGCGCTGATCAATCAATGACTATGTGGAGAAACACGATGCAAACAATCCGAAACCTGACGCTGGCCATGGGCGTGTTGCTCATCGCCGGGTGCAGCAGCTTCACCGGTAAAAGCAGCCCGACCTTGTCTCGCAGTGCCCAATGGGGCGTGGTGCCACTGGTCAACTATTCGCAAACCCCGCAGGCGGGTGAGCGTAGCGAGCAGATCTTGCTCAGTGTGTTGAGCAACAAAGGCTTGCAACCCCAGATGTACCCGGTGGCAGAGCAGGGTGAGCAGGCCCTGCTGGACGACAACGAGCGCTTGAACGGCGCCATAGAATGGGCGCGCCAGCAGAAGCTCGATTACGTGGTAGCCGGCAGCGTCGAAGAGTGGCAGTACAAAAACGGTCTGGATGGCGAACCGGCGGTCGGGATCAGCCTGCGGGTCATCGAGCCGGCCACCGGCCGGGTGTTGTGGAGCGAAAGCGGTGCGCGTGCCGGTTGGTCCCGTGAAAGCCTGGCCGGTTCCGCACAGAAAGTGCTGCACAAACTGGTCGGCGGCCTTCGGATTGAGTAACTGAGATGAACTCCCCCCATATGGATTTCAGCCTGGCGCCCCGAGCCCAGGGCCTCGGCTCCTGGCTCGAAACGCTGGTAATCACGGCACTTGCGCTCGGCCTTGGGCTGTGGCTGACCCCTGACGATCCGCTGCAAGTGCGTGGCGAATTTCCGTGGCCGCTGCTGGCGCCGCTGCTGATCAGTGTGCGTTACGGGTTTGTGCGTGGGCTCAGCAGTGCGTGCCTGATCGTGATGGCGTTTTTCGTCCTGCGCCAACAGGGTTGGCCGTTGTACGCCGAGATTTCGCCTTCATTCATCGTCGGGGTTCTGGTCTGCACCATGGTGGTGGGCGAAGTGCGCGACTTGTGGGACCGGCGTTTGCAGCGTTTGCAGATGGCCAACAATTATCGCCAGTACCGCCTCGACGAGTTCACCCGGCACCATCAAGTGTTGCGGGTTTCCCACGACCGGCTGGAGCAACGGGTTGCGGGCAGCGATCAAAGCCTGCGCAGCTCATTGCTGGGCTTGCGTGAACGGCTGCGTACACTGCAAGGCACCCCGCAACCCTTGGCGGCTCTGGCTGAGCCGATAGTGGCGATCCTTGGCCAGTACGGTTCGTTGCGGGTGGCGGGTCTGTATCCGGTGGATGACCAGCGCCTGGTTCACGATGAACCCTTGGCAACCCTCGGTGTGATGGGTGCGCTGGCGGTGCACGACCCGCTGATCACCTTATGCCTTGAGCGCAACGAATTGGTCAGTGTGCGCAGCAACCTGACGGATAACGGGGAGCAGAGTGACTTTTCGTCGCTGCAGGTGTGCGTGCCGCTGATGGACACTGACGGGCGCTTGCTGGCGATTCTGGCTGTGCGGCAGATGCCGTTCTTCGCCTTTCAAGAGCGTACGCTGAGCTTGCTGGCGTTGTTGGCCGGGCATATCGCTGACCTGCTGAACAGTGACAGCCATAGCCTGCAACTGCCGGATGCCGACGCACAGCATTTTGCCCAGCAACTCAAGCGTTCCTTGATTGATGTACAGCAGCACGACTTGTCAGCGTGCCTGTTCTTCTTCGAACTGACCGAACCCGAGCCGCAATTGCTCAGCTTGTTTGAACGCAGCCAGCGTGGGCTCGACCTGCAACTGAATGTGCGTAACCAACGCGACCATCAAGGGCTGCTGGTGCTGTTACCGCTGACCAGTGCCGAGGGTGCCGAAGGTTACCTGACGCGTCTGAACACGCTGGTTCACGAACATTTCGGCCAGCAACACACCCTGCAAAGCCTTGGTGTGCGCGTATTCCCGTATACCCTGGAGCCCGCTTCCGAGCGCGGTGGCTTGCGTAACTTCCTGTTCAACGAGTGTGGCCTGAATGATCAGCAAGTGGCTATTTAGCCTTGGGGTAGTGCTGGAGGCGAGCAGTTGGTCCAGCCTCTGGGTCGAGCTGCCGCCGGGGCAGGCGTTCCTGCTTTATGTGACCGCCCATGGGATTGCCAGTGGCATGCTGTGCGCCGGGGTATGGATGTTGTTGCCTGCGCGTTATCGCCAGCCCATGCCCTGGAGCCCGCTGTTTCTGTTCTCTCTGGTGTTTTTTATCCCGGTGATCGGCGCCTTGGGCGTTGCCTGCGTGATCTTCCCGGCACTGTATTGGCCGCGCCCTCGCGAACCAGAAGCCTGGCAGTCACTGGGCATTCCGAAGTTGCCGTTTCGCTCGCAGCCGCTGCATTCACCGATTTTTCGCGACGGTGGTTTGCAGGATGTACTGCGTCACGCACCCGACCCGGATCTACGCCTTTCGGCGTTGCTGAGCACGCGACGGATGCCGGGCAGGGACGCGATCCCGATTCTCAGGCTGGCCTTGGCTGATCCCAGTGATGATGTGCGTTTACTGGCGTATTCAATGCTCGATAAGCAGGAGAACGACATCAATCAGCGGATTCAGGCCGACCTCAAACAGCTGCCCACCGCCAAACCGCCGGCCCGGGCGGCTTTGCACGCCACGCTGGCGCGCTGGTATTGGGAGCTGGCCTATCTGGGGCTGGCCCAGGGCAGTGTGCTGGAGCACGTCCTGAATCAGGCGCGCGAACATGCCGAGCAAGGCTTGCGCGAAGGTGAGGGGGGTGAGCTGCACCTGCTGGCGGGGCGTATTGCGCTGGAAATGGATGCCTTGAACACTGCGCTGACACACCTGGACGCCGCGCAACACGCAGGTATCGATGCTTCATTGTTGATTCCGTTTCACGCTGAAATTGCCTTCAGGGCCGGGCATTACGCGCAAATTCCGCTTCTGCTGGCAACGTTGCCCGCCGACCTGTTGCGTCGCCCCCCCTTCGCAGACCTCGCAAGGTGCTGGTTATGAACACACCCCAACACGACGCACCGGTGGCGGATGTTTGCCTGCTGCTTGAAGGCACCTGGCCGTATGTACGCGGCGGGGTATCGAGCTGGATTCACCAGATGCTGCTGGGGTTGCCCGAAGTGACCTTTTCGGTGCTGTTCATCGGCGGGCAGCGTAACGCCTATAGCCGCAGAAACTACGACATCCCGCCGAACGTGGTGCACATCCAAGAAGTGTTCCTTGAGGAGGCGTGGCAAGGCCGCCCGGCGAGCACCACCACCGAGCAAGCAATTGCCCCGGAACTGGCCAACCTGTACCGCTTTTTGCACCACCCGGACGCGCCCAGCGTGGCGCAGGGCCAACAGTTGCTCGACGCGCTGGCGCAGGATCGCCTTAGCCTGACAGACGTGCTGCGCAGCCGCGCCAGTTGGGAAACCTTGAGCGCGGGCTATCTCAAACACTGTGGCGATCCTTCGTTCGTGAATTATTTCTGGACCCTGCGTTCGATGCAGTCGCCCTTGCTGATGCTGGCCGAGGCCGCACGCGACATGCCGAGGGCGCGGGCTTTGCACTCAATTTCCACCGGGTATGCGGGGTTGGTGGGCTGCATTCTCAAGCAGCGCTGGGGCTGTCGCTACCTGCTGAGCGAACACGGTATCTACACCAAGGAGCGCAAGATCGACCTGGCGCAGGCCAGCTGGATCGCGGAAAGCAGCGAGCAAGCGCTCAATGGCAGCCTGGACACCGGCACCGGCTACATGCGTACGCTGTGGATCCGCTTCTTTGAACGCATCGGGCGGCTGGTGTACGACCACGCCGACAACATCATTGCCCTGTATGACGGCAACCGTCAGCGGCAAATCAAGGACGGCGCCGATGCGGCGCGTACACAAGTGATCCCCAACGGCATCGACTTACCGAAATGGACTGCCGCGTTGCAGGCCCGTCCCGACGGTATTTTGCCGGTGGTGGGGCTGATTGGTCGCGTGGTGCCGATCAAGGATGTGAAAACCTTTATCCGCGCCCTGCGCGGCGTGGTCAGCGCCATGCCTGACGTGCAGGGCTGGATTGTCGGGCCTGAAGAGGAAGACCCGGCTTACGTCAGCGAGTGCCGCAGCCTAGTGGCCAGCCTGGGGCTGGAAGACAACGTGTTGTTCCTGGGTTTCCAGAGCATTCAGAACATCCTGCCGCAATTGGGTTTGATGGTACTGACCTCCATCAGTGAGGCTCAGCCGCTGGTCATCCTGGAAGCCTGGGCGGCGGGAATTCCGGTGGTGTCCAGTGACGTGGGCTCATGCCGCGAGCTGATCGAAGGCGGTATTGCCGAAGACCGCGACTTGGGGCTGGCCGGAGAAGTGGTGGCAATCGCTGATCCGCAAGCCACCTCCCGCGCGATCCTCGGCCTGCTGCGCGACCCTCAACGCTGGCAGGCCGCGCAAACCAGCGGCTTGCAACGGGTGCATCGTTACTACGGAGAAAATTTGATGTTTGAGCGATATCGCACCCTGTACCGCGCAGCCATGGAGGCGGTGTAAATGGCTGGCATCGGTTTTGAACTGCGTAAAATCCTGTCCCGCGACTCTTACACCGCGACCCTGCACGCTTATGTGTACGCCGGGCTCATCAGCTCGGGGCCGTGGGTGCTGTCGATTGTCAGCGTGATGCTGGTGGGGGTGTTGAGCCTCGGGTTGTTGATGCCGGAAATGCTGGTCCGGCAGTTTCTGATCACGGTGACTTACCTGATGGCCACCTCGCTGATCCTGACGGGCGGCCTGCAACTGTTTTTCACACGGTTTGTTTCGGACCGGCTGTTTGAGCGCAAATTCTCGCGGATCTTGCCCAACCTGGTGGGCGTGTTGCTGCTTGTCACCCTGAGCTCAGGCGTGCTGGGCACGCTGTTGCTGTGGGCACTGTTTGACGAGCCACTGATGTACCGGCTGCTGGTGCTGGCCAATTTTGTGACCCTGTGCAACCTGTGGCTGGTGATCATCTTTCTGTCGGGGATGAAGGCCTATAACCGGGTTTTGCTGGTGATGCTGGTGGGTTATGCACTGATGGTCTTGAGTGCGTACCTGTTGAGCTTCATGGGTATCAACGGTTTGCTGTTGGCGCTGTTGATTGGCCACGGCACGCTGTTGTTCCTGTACCTCTACGACATCCTGCGCGAATACCGCGCCGATACGCTGGTGGCGTTCGATTTTCTAGACCGGCGACAGGTGTTCACCAGCCTGTTGCTGACCGGGCTCTGTTACAACTTGGGGATCTGGATCGACAAGTTCATCTTCTGGTTCAACCCGGCCACTTCCAGCGCGGTGATTGGCCCGATGCGCTCGTCGGTGCTCTACGACTTGCCGATCTTTCTGGCGTACCTGGCGATCATCCCCGGCATGGCGGTGTTTCTGGTCCGCATCGAAACCGACTTCGCACAATGGTATGACCGTCTGTTTCGGGCGATCCGTGAAGGGGAGACGTTGCAGCATATCGGCCAGATCAAGACAGAGATGACGCTGTCGATCCAGCAAGGGCTGCTGGAAATTTGCAAGGTGCAGGGGCTGACGGCGGTGCTGTTGTTCCTCTTCGCGCCGCACCTGCTCGAATGGCTGGGGATTTCCAGTTACTACCTGCCGTTGTTTTACATCGATCTGGTGGGGGTCAGCATTCAGGTGGTGTTCATGGCGCTGTTGAACGTGTTTTTCTACCTCGACAAGCGGGCAATCGTGCTCAAGCTGTGTGTGATGTTTGTGGTGCTGAACGGCGCTTTGACCCTGCTCAGCCTGTACCTTGGCCCGAGTTTCTTTGGTTACGGGTTTACCTTGTCATTGCTGGTGTGCGTGCTCGTGGCGTTGCAGCAACTGTCGACGGCGCTGCATGACCTTGAGTACCAAACCTTCATGCTCAGCGATTAAGCGGGAAGCGCGGCATGCGTGAACGGTGGTCCTTGGCCTGCGCCAGCGACCACAGGCCGCATCTTCGACTTGTTCTGGACACGCCATCCGATCAAACTGCGCGCATTCGCCCGTACCGTTCTCTTCAGGATGTTCAATGTCTATGTCATTCCCCTTGCGTACCGCGGTTGTCGCCTTCGTGCTGACCGGCCTCGCAGGTTGCTCGACGCAGAAAACCGCGATCTACGAGCATGAAAACTTCGATGACTCCGGCACTTTTTCGCGCAATTACCCGGTGGCCGACAAGGCTTCTTGCGAGGCAGCACGCCGCGCCTTGCTCAGTCAGGGCTACATCATCACCAGCCGCGACCCGAAAATGATCAGCGGCCATAAAAGCTTCCAGCAAACCGGTGAAAGCCATCTGGAAATCAGCTTTAACGTGGTCTGTGCCGATGACGGCGGGGCGGCGCATCACTCCACGATGTTCGCCAATGCCTTGCAGGACCGCTATGCGCTGAAGAAGGTTAACAACTCCGCCAGCCTTGGGGTCGGTGTGCTGGGGTCGGTATCGATGCCCATTGGTTCAACCGATGATTCGATGGTCAAGGTGGCCAGCGAAACCGTATCGTCTGCGCAGTTTTATGACCGTTTCTTCTCATTGGTAGAGGTGTTCCTGCCCAAGGAAGCAAAGAAAGCCGCGCACATTGAAGAGAAACCCGAGGCTGATCTGGGTGTGCCTGAGCCTGCGCCTGCCAAGGTCGAAGCGACACCTGCCACGCCGCCATCTGAGGCCCCGGCCGTCATCGCGCCCGAGGTGACGCCGATGATCGCGCCGCCCGCGGTCGAGCCCGTGGGGTCGCAGCCGGTGGTGCCGCCCGCGGAAGCAGCCCCCATCACGCCGATTGACGCTCCTGCAACCCCAGAACCGACGGCGCCCAGCGCGCCCGCGGCGCCTGCAGCGGCTGTGCCTGAAGCGCCGATCCCTGTCGCAGGGCCAGCCCCGGTCACTGCACCGGTCAACCCAGAACCTGCTCCAGCGCAATAAACCGCGGCGGTAAATCTGAAATGATCTGCTACGTTTAAATTTGAGCCCTAGACGTGTTAGCGCAGGTGTCACGTTTCCTTCATGCGCGCACGTTAAGCTCGAACGATCACGACAACAGACGCAGAAGGATGCCGACATGGACGATTATCAGGAAGAACTGCTGGAGTATCAGGCGTCCCAACTGGACCCGCTGGAGCCTGTGGACGACGCTACCGAGCTTTGAACGTCGCAGCGCACGGTCGCTTCATGCCGACTGGCGCTGGCGGCGCCGGAACTCTCCGGGTGTTTCAGCGTTCCAGCGTTTGAAGGCACGTTGAAACGCCTCGGCCGAGGCAAACCCCAACAAATACGCGATTTCTCCAAAGGCCAGTTCGGTGTCCCGGATATAGGTCATGGCGAGGTCGCGGCGTGTGTCATTGAGGATGGCGCGAAACTGCGTGCCTTCTTCCGCCAGCTTGCGGCGCAGCGTCCAGGTCGGCAGTTTCAGGCGAGCAGCCACTTCCTCCAGATCAGGTTCACGGCCGCCATTGAGCAACGGCCCCAGCAACTGGGTGATGCGCTCGCGCAAACTGCGCGTACGGGTCAGTTGCTCCAGTTCGCGTTCGCACAATTGCAGCAAATATGCCCAGGTGCTTGGGCAATGCTGCGGGTTGCGCAGATCAAGCGTGGCGTGATTGAGGCGTAGCTGGTTGGTGTCTGCACGAAAGCGCACCGGGTTGTGGCTCAGCACGCTGTACTGCTCGGCGTAGTCGGGTTCGCTGAACTCGATCTCGATCTGTTCGCTGGTCAGCGGGCAGTCGGCCACGGCGGATAATTGCTGCAGCCAGCCTGAGATGATGGAGTCCACCACGAAACGGTTATAGGCGTTGTACGGGCTGATGGAGTAAAAGCGCAGCCAGGCGCCCTGAGCATCTTCGTGCAGGCTCGACTGCCCACGGTAGTTGGAGCCGTAGAGGGCTTCGAAGCGGATCAGAGTGCGCGCCGCTTCCCGCACCGTCGGGGCTTGCGCCGCCGTGACCCCGGCCAGCCCCGCCTGACTCAGGCGGCTCAACTGACCCATGCGCAAACCCAGTGCGGGCTCGCCCGTCAATCCAATCGCGGCATGCCCCAGGCGCATGTAGCGCGGAATCGAGAGCCGCGCCATGGGCTGGCTCAAGCGCGCAGCATCAAGGCCGTATTGATCGAGCAAGGGCAAGGGGTCATGACCGCAGCTGCGCACCGCATCCGCCAGTTGTTGCACGAAACCGACCGACAAATCCCCCAAACGCATCGGTAACGGTTTCATTGGCTACAACCAGAGGTTGAGCAAGCGAGCAGTGGACACGGGCATATCAGGGCTGGTGAGGCCGTTGCGGCTGATAAAGCTTTGCCCGACGCTGTGTTTGTCCCAGAACCGACCTTGGGAAAACACCGTGATCCCGGCTTCGGCAGTGCTGCTGGGCACGCTGCTGATTAGGGTCAGACGATGCCAGGCTTCGCCTTCACTGACTTCGCCGGGCTTGAGGCTGATTTCGCTGGGCGTCGATACGCTTTTGTAACCGCCCCAGGGGTTATTCCACGTGTCTTTGCCGGTCACGAAGGCGGGTACGGCGATCAGTTGCACCTGTTGCTCGTTCAGCACGCGGTAGTTGTCGGGGTACCAACTGTCGCTGCCCACCAGAATACCGAGGCGCCCGGCCGGAGTGTCCACCACATTCAACTGATGGTCGGGGCTGGGCTGGATGTAGCTCTGTTCTTCGTAGGTCGGCAGCAATTGGCGCTGGGGCTTGCCTATTGCAGTGCCGTTGCGGTCGAACACCACGCTGCTGTTGTACAGCGCGCCGGAGCCCGCGTGCAGGGTGCCGTTTTCGATGCGCGGGTCGGGCAGGGCGATGCTGCCGGCCACCAGCGTGATGCCAAATTCCCGGGCCAGCCCGCCGAACAGGGTCTGATAGTCGGCGGCCATGCGTTTGGCTTTCATGCGCAAGTGGGCATCGTTGAGACGGCTTTCTCCTTCGGCCCCCAGCCAGGCACGGGTGAAGCTCAGCGGGTTGCTGATGGCCAGCCAGTGCATGGCTTCGTGGAGGTTTGCAGCTTGATACAGCTCGTCTTTCTCGCCGCGAAACATCAGCCATGAACCAATGTGTTCGGGCATCACCACGATGGTTTTCTCGTTGAGCAAGCCGGCGTCGCGGGCCTTGTTCAAGTAAGTCGCCAGTTTGAGATGCAGCAGCTCAAGGCTTTGATAATCGCGGGGCGACAGCAACGGCTCGATCCCCAGCAGGTTGCCACGCCCGGTGTCGACGCCGTCGTTAATTGCCAACTCAACCCGCAAGTCAGACAGGTAATGGCCGACGTCGCGTTGCTCGGTCCAGTACGCATACCCACCTGCAGCGGCGGCAACGGCGATCAGTAAGGTGCAACCAATTAATTTACGCATGAGAAATAGAGCAGACAGCCATTCGCAGGATTCGGTGTCTAGGGTAGGTGGCGCCTGCACGCTTGCCAAGAGGGGCTGTGCAATTGGGTTAATAATTTGTCACTTTGGGTCATTGAGTGGGGTCGGGCGGGGCTTTACTGTGCCTGTCATTCAACGACGGGCGCCGTAGAGCCTCCCGCGTTCCGTGAATCAGCCTGTTGTGGAGCAACCTGATGACTGCCACTCACTACCCGCATTTAATGGCCCCGCTGGATCTGGGTTTCACCACGTTGCGCAATCGCAGCCTGATGGGCTCGATGCACACCGGCCTTGAAGAAAAGCCCGGCGGCTTTGAACGCATGGCCGCTTACTTTGCTGAACGCGCCAAGGGCGGCGTCGGCCTGATGGTCACGGGCGGTATCGCCCCCAACGATGAGGGCGGTGTGTACAGCGGGGCGGCCAAGCTCAGTACCCCGGAAGAAGCCGAGAAGCATGTGGTCGTGACCCGGGCGGTACACGATGCCGGGGGCAAGATCTGCTTGCAGATCCTCCACGCCGGGCGTTATGCCTACAGCCCGCGTCAGGTTGCGCCGAGCGCGATTCAGGCGCCAATCAATCCGTTCAAACCCAAGGAACTGGATGAAGCCGGCATCGAGAAGCAGATCAGTGATTTCGTAACCTGTGCCCGTCTGGCCCAGAGCGCCGGTTACGACGGCGTTGAAATCATGGGGTCTGAAGGTTATTTCATTAACCAGTTCCTTGCGGCCCACACCAACCATCGCACCGACCGTTGGGGCGGTAGCTACGAAAACCGTATGCGCCTGCCGGTTGAAATCGTGCGCCGGGTGCGCGAAGCGGTCGGGCCACATTTCATCATCATTTATCGCCTGTCGATGCTGGACCTGGTAGAAGGTGGCAGCGTCTGGGACGAAATCGTGCAACTGGCGCAGGCGGTCGAACAGGCCGGTGCCACACTGATCAACACCGGCATCGGCTGGCACGAGGCGCGCATCCCGACCATCGCCACCAAAGTGCCACGTGGCGCGTTCAGCAAAGTCACGGCCAAATTGCGCGGTTCGGTCAAGGTGCCGCTCATCACCACCAACCGCATCAACACCCCCGAAATTGCCGAACAGATTCTGGCCGAGGGCGACGCCGACATGGTGTCCATGGCGCGTCCGTTTTTGGCCGACCCTGAGTTCGTCAACAAAGCCGCAGCCGGGCGTAGTGACGAAATCAATACCTGCATCGGTTGCAACCAGGCGTGTCTGGACCACACCTTTAGCGGCAAGCTCACCAGTTGCCTGGTCAATCCGCGCGCCTGTCACGAAACCGAACTCAACTACCTGCCTGCCATCCATGTGAAAAAAATCGCTGTAGTCGGTGCCGGTCCGGCCGGGCTGTCGGCGGCTACAGTGGCGGCCGGGCGCGGGCATCAGGTGACGCTGTTCGATTCGGCCAGCGAGATCGGCGGCCAGTTCAACGTGGCCAAGCGCGTGCCGGGCAAGGAAGAGTTCGTCGAGACCCTGCGGTACTTCAAGCGTTTATTGCAAACCACCGGGGTCGAGGTGTGCCTCAACACCCGTGTGGATGTTGAGCAGTTGGTGGCGGGCGGGTTTGACGAAATTATTCTGGCCACCGGTATCGCGCCGCGCACCCCTGACATTCCGGGTGTGGATCACCCCAACGTCCTGAGTTACCTGGACGTGATCCTCGAACGCAAACCGGTTGGCGCAAAAGTGGCAGTTATCGGCGCGGGCGGGATTGGTTTTGACGTGTCGGAGTTTCTGGTGCATCAGGGCGTGTCCACCAGCCAGGACCGGGATGCATTCTGGCGGGAGTGGGGCATCGATACACGCCTGGAAGCCCGCGGCGGCGTGGCCGGGATCACACCTCAGGTTCACGCGCCTGCGCGACAGGTGTTTTTGTTACAACGCAAGAAAACCAAGGTGGGCGACGGGCTGGGCAAGACCACGGGCTGGATCCACCGCACGGGCCTCAAAAACAAGCATGTGCAGATGCTCAACAGCGTTGAGTACCTGAGCATTGACGATGACGGGCTGCATATCCGCATAGGCGACGGTGAGCCTCAATTGCTCGCGGTGGACAACATCGTGATCTGCGCCGGTCAAGACCCGCTGCGTGACTTGCAAGCAGGTTTGGAAGCCGCCGGGCAGCGCGTGCATCTGATTGGCGGCGCGGATGTGGCGGCCGAACTGGATGCCAAGCGCGCGATCAATCAGGGATCGCGACTGGCGGCCGAGTTGTAGGCGCGCCCTGTGTAGCCGCTACGCGATGCCTGGGCTGACACAAGCAGCGGTAGCGGCTATAGAAAAACGTATGGTTTAAACTCCGTTCATTTTTGAGCGGAGTGTGCCATGAGCGTGCCTTTGATTGATTGGGAGCCCCGCGCACCCCTGCAACGTTTGCACCTCGACTGGCTGGTTAGCGCCGGGGTTGAGGTTGCAGTCCTGCGGCTGGACCTGATCGACCCGCTGATCACTGGCAACAAATGGTTCAAGCTCAATCACCCGCTGCACGCGGCCCATGCTACGGGTGCTCACGGGCTAATTAGCCTGGGCGGCGCACACTCCAACCATCTGCACGCGTTGGCGGCAGCGGGTAAACGCTTTGGTTTTACCACGGTAGGCCTGCTGCGCGGGCACCCTCAAGAAACCCCCACCACTCGAGACCTGCAAGCCTTCGGCATGCACCTGCATTGGCTGGGGTTCGCCGGTTATCGCGCCCGGCATGCGCCTGATTTCTGGCAACCCTGGCAAGCGCTGTACCCGCATTTGCACACCGTGCCCGAGGGCGGCGCAAGTTTGGCGGGCGCGCAGGGGTGCTCACCGTTGGTCAAACAGGTGCGTGAACAACTGGCCGGGCTGGGCTGGGCAGATTACGACGCGTGGTGGCTGGCCGCTGGCACGGGCACGACGCTGGCCGGTGTGGTGCTGGCCGAAGCAGGGCGGCGCAGGGTCTACGGTGCAATGGCGGTCCCCGAGGACCATGGCGTCGCGCGCAATGTGGCATCCATCCTGCAATCGGCGGGCAGGGTGGCTGGCGATTATCAGTTGATCGATGCCAGTCGCGGCGGTTTTGCACGGGTCGATGAGACCTTGCTGGATTTCATTGGGGTCAGCGAGTTGGCGTGTGGCGTGCCCTTGGAGCCGGTGTACACCGGCAAAGCCTTACTGGCACTCAAGGAGGCGATTGAATCGGGACGCGTGGAACGAGGTCAGCGAGTGGTGTTTGTGCACACCGGCGGCTTGCAGGGCCGCCGGGGTTTGGAACAACGTGCTTAGCCGCGTTTAGGCAGCATGCGCAGCAACGTGTTGTCCTTGATCACGTAGTGGTGAAACAGCCCGGCCACTGCATGCAAACCAATCAGCCAGTACCCGATGCTGCCCCCCAGTTCGTGCCAGCCTTTGATCTGTTTGGCCATGTCCACGTCCTTGAGGGTCAGGGGCGGCAGGTCGATGCCATAAAAGAAGACCGGCTTGTCGCTGTAGCTCAGGACCAGATAGCCCATCACCGGCATGGCAATCATGAACACATACAGCGCCCAGTGCATAAGGGTCGCCAACGCCGTTTGCCAAGCGGGCGGGGTGGGGGTGATTTTCGGCGCCACGCCAAGCGTGCGGGCCAGTAAACGCAGCCAGACCAAAGCGAATACGGTTAAACCCAGCATGAAGTGGGCATCTTTCATCAAGGTGCGGCCGTCACTGTCTTTGGGGAAAATCCCGCGAAACTCAATGGCGGCGTAAATCAGTACAAACAACAGCACCATGACCCAATGCAGGGCAATGGACATGCGACTGTAGCTGTCGTTGGAGCTTTTCCAGGACATGGTGTTTCCTCACGGTTGGGTATCCAGCCTCCGTTCTTGTATGACGGAGTACCTTTACAGTAATACGTTTGGGCAACTTTGCGCTGAGGTGCATCAGTTTTCAGGGTTACCCGGCACGCGGGGCCACTGATCCGAGACTAAAAACAGGCGTTCGGCTTCTTCCCAGTCCCCTCCGTGCGTTTGCGTCAGTCGTACCAGCAACTGGGCAGGGGCCTGCGGGTGCAGCGCAGCCAGCCAGTCCTGCAATTGCGTGTCACGCCAAATCGCGTCGGGGCCGTAGTGCGCAGGGGCCAGCCAGGCATGCCGCGGCAAGGGCTGCCAGCACCCGGCGGGGCGTTGACGGACAAACGCTGACCAATCGCGTTGATGCAGCCAGCGGCCGCGTAAGTGCAGCGGATGCGCGCCGGCCGGGGGCTGCGCTTCGCCGGGCCACGGATACAGCAGGTAGCCGCCCAGCCACAGGTGCGCACTGAAATGCTGGATGTCCAGACCCGCCAGAATGTCGCGGCATTCAGGGCGGCTGGACATCGGTAACTGATGCTGGCTGAAATGCGTGAGTTTGCGGTCCAGCCGATCATTACTGCCCGGCCCCAGCCAGTGCGCCGGGTCGTGCCCGTCGCCGTGTTGCGGGCCGAGGTACAGCTTGATCGCCAGCTCCAGATGGTGCACGCCGTCGCGATCACGCAGCAGCATGTCCAGCTCGCCCAGGGTATGACCGCCCACGCGAATGGGCAGGTTGGCGGCCACCAGCTCGACACCGGGGGCGTGGGTTATGGCGAACTGCCACAGCCGCTCGTAGTAACGACCCAGCCTGCGGGTGGTGGCCTGCGCAAGCCACTGCTGCAACGGCTCGCTGTGCCGGTCAAGGTCGCGTAGCCAGCCCTCCAGCCGGTGCGGGGCCTGCACCCAGTCGCTACCGGTCAACGGATGCCGTTGAGGCCAGGGCGTTTCGCTGAGCATGGGCGGGGCCAGCATCACCCACGCCAAATCACGCACCTCGGGGTGACGTAACTGTCGGGGCAGGTTGAGCAAGTCGGGGAAGAGGGTCATTCTGCGAGCATAGCCTTTTGCTCACGGGCTGAAAGGGTTTTGTCTATCGTGTCCTTTCGCCCATAATCGCTGTTTTCGCCCGTCACGTACCTCGCAGGAGCCTCATGGAGCAATTTCGTAATATCGGCATCATTGGTCGTTTGGGCAGTTCTCAAGTGCTCGACACGGTTCGCCGACTGAAAAAATTCCTGCTCGAGCGGCACATGCACGTGATCCTCGAAGACACCATCGCCGAAGTCTTGCCCGGCCATGGCCTGCAAACCTCGTCGCGCAAAATGCTCGGTGAAGTGTGCGACATGGTGATCGTGGTGGGCGGCGACGGCAGTTTGCTCGGCGCGGCCCGTGCGCTGGCGCGGCACAATGTCCCGGTGCTGGGCATCAACCGGGGCAGCCTTGGCTTTTTGACCGATATCCGTCCCGATGAGCTGGAAGTCAAAGTCGCTGAAGTGCTTGATGGCCACTATCTGGTTGAAAACCGGTTTCTGCTGCAAGCCGAAGTGCGCCGTCACGGCGAAGCCATTGGCCAGGGCGACGCCCTCAATGACGTGGTGCTGCACCCCGGCAAATCCACGCGCATGATTGAATTTGAATTGCACATCGATGGGCAGTTCGTGTGCAGCCAGAAGGCCGACGGCCTGATTGTGGCCACGCCGACCGGATCCACCGCCTACGCCATGTCGGCTGGCGGCCCGATCATGCACCCCAAACTGGATGCCATCGTCATCGTACCCATGTACCCGCACACCCTGAGCAGCCGCCCGATTGTGGTGGACGGCAACAGCGAACTGAAAATCGTCGTGGCCAAGGACATGCAGATCTACCCGCAAGTGTCCTGCGACGGTCAGAACCATTTCACCTGCGCGCCGGGCGATACCATCACCGTGAGCAAAAAAGCGCAGAAGCTGCGCCTGATTCATCCCTTGGACCACAACTACTATGAAGTGTGTCGAACCAAGCTTGGCTGGGGCAGCCGACTGGGCGGCAGGAGCGACTGATGCTCGATCCGGCGCGCAGTTACGATCTGATCGGTGACGTGCATGGCTGTGCTCATACCCTTGAGCATCTGTTGGAGCGTCTGGGCTATCGCAAATTTGCCGGTGTCTGGCGGCATCCGCAACGCATGGCGGTGTTCCTCGGCGACATCATTGACCGTGGCCCGCGCATCCGCGAATCGCTGCACATCGTGTACGACATGGTTCAAGCCGGTCAGGCGCTGTGCCTGATGGGCAACCATGAATTCAACGCGCTGGGCTGGTGCACACCGGCGCCTGCGGGCAGTGGCAAGCAGTTTGTGCGCGAGCACAACCCGCGTCACACCCGACTGATCCACGAAACCCTGGAGCAATTCGCGCAGTACCCCGGCGAGTGGCGCGAGTTTGTGCAGTGGTTTTACGACATGCCACTGTTTGTCGACGCCGGTCGGTTCCGCGTGGTGCATGCCTGCTGGGACGCCGACGTGATTGCGACCCTGCGTGCACAATTTCCCGATGGCTGCATCGATGAACATTTCCTGCAAGCGGCGGCCGAGCCCGATAGCTTTGCCAGCATGAGCTTTAACCGCCTGTTGCGCGGCACGGACATGCGCCTGCCCGACGGTATGACCTTGACGGGTGGGGATGGCCTGACGCGTTCGTTCTTCCGCACCAAATTCTGGGAAGACGACCCCAAAACCTACGGCGACATTGTGTTCCAGCCGGACGCCTTGCCGGAGCGGGTGGCCCGCAAGCCGCTATCGCCTTCCGAAAAAAGCGCCTTGCTGCGTTATGGCATTGAAGAACCGATGTTGTTCGTCGGTCACTACTGGCGCAGCGGCAAACCCGCGCCGATCCGGCCTAACCTGGCCTGCCTGGATTACAGCGCCGTGCTATACGGCAAGTTGGTGGCCTACCGCCTGGATCAGGAAAAACACCTCGATCCGCACAAATTTGTATGGGTTGAGGTTGAACGCCCGGAGGCTATTCAATGAGTGCTGTAGAGGTTTTACGATTGCCCCTGTCCATTGACCTGAGCGGCTTTGTCAGCCTGCTCAAGCGCATGCAAGTACCGCATCGGGTCAGTGAGGAGGCGGGTGAGCAAGTGATATGGGCGCCCGAAAGCATCGCTGAGGATGTGCGCAGCCTGTATGCACGTTTTCCTGAGGGTGATCCCGAGGGCCAATTGCCCATCGTTGAGCGCCCGCCCGCCATGGCGCGTCCGGGCCTTATCCAGCAGTTGCGTGGCAGCCCGGCCACCGCGACCATCCTGTTGCTGTGCGTGATGGTGGCAGTGGTGACGCAACTGGGTGAAAACCTGCCGCTCCTCAGCGGTCTGACGTTTCTTGATTTCAGCATCCGGGGCCAATACATCCAGTTCACACCTTTGTCGGATAGCCTGGCGGCGGGCCAGTGGTGGAGATTGTTCACCCCGATGCTGATCCACTTCGGTTTCCTGCACATTGCCATGAACGGCATGTGGTACTGGGAACTGGGCCGACGCGTTGAACTGCGTCAGGGCAGCATTAACCTGATCGGGCTGAGCTTGCTGTTCAGCCTGGTGTCCAACTTCGCCCAATATTTGTTTGGCGGCCCAAGCCTGTTCGGCGGAATGTCCGGCGTCCTGTACGGCTTGTTGGGGCATGTGTGGATTTACCAGCTCATGGCGCCGAACCCGCTGTATCGCCTGCCTCGCGGTGTGCTGGTGATGATGCTGGTCTGGCTTGCCGTGTGCATGTCCGGCCTGGTATCGCTGATCGGTTTCGGCCAGATCGCCAATGCCGCACACGTCGGCGGGCTGTTGATCGGCTGCCTCACCGGCTTGCTCGGCGGGCTGTGGGCGCGCCGCAAGCAGGCTAAATGAAACACCTGTGGTCGCGGCCTCGCGCTGGCAGTGGCCACAAACACCTCATCTGATTTTCACGAGTGGAAAAGAACCATGTCCTCTTTCAACGAAATGATCCAAAACATCACCCCCGAGATCTATCAGAGCCTGAAACTGGCCGTGGAAATCGGCAAATGGGCAGACGGCAACAAACTGACTGCCGAACAGCGAGAGTTGTCGTTGCAGGCCATGATCGCCTGGGAAGTGCAAAACCTGCCCGAAGAAGAACGTACCGGTTACATGGGCCCGCAAGAGTGCAGCTCCAAATCCATTTCGGTGCCTAACATCCTGTTCAAATCGGATGCTATCCATTGATTGAGATTGGTCGCGGTGCAATCAGTAAGATGTCGGCCAGCCTTGAGGCGCCGACCGTTCAATACGCATTTCGTTTGGGTGATACCGAGGTGCCGGTCAATCCGTTGATCGGCAGCAAGTTGCGCCTGGAGTTTCTGGGCACTATCAACTGCACCCACTGCGGGCGCACTACCAAGAAAAGCTTCAGCCAGGGGTATTGCTACCCGTGCATGACCAAACTGGCGCAGTGCGACGTGTGCATCATGAGCCCGGAGCGTTGCCACTATGACGCGGGCACCTGCCGTGATCCTTCGTGGGGCGAACAGTTTTGCATGACCGATCACGTGGTGTATCTGGCCAACTCGTCCGGGGTCAAGGTCGGCATCACCCGCGCCACGCAGTTGCCCACCCGCTGGCTCGATCAGGGCGCCAGTCAGGCCTTGCCGATTGTACGGGTCGCTACGCGTCAGCAATCGGGGTTTGTCGAAGACCTGTTCCGCTCCCAAGTAGCCGACCGGACTAACTGGCGTGCACTGCTCAAGGGCGATGCGGCCCCGGTGGACCTGGTTGCAGTGCGAGCGCAACTGTTTGAGAGCTGCGCCCAGGGCCTGCAACAACTGCAGGAGCGTTTTGGTCTGCAAGCGGTCCAACCCTTGCATAGCGTCGAGCCTGTCGAGATTCGTTACCCGGTGGAGCAGTACCCGAGCAAGATCGTCAGTTTCAATCTGGACAAAGACCCGATCGCCGAAGGCACGCTGATGGGGATCAAGGGTCAATACCTGATCTTCGACACCGGCGTTATCAACATTCGCAAATACACGGCTTACCAGCTCGCCGTGCATCAGTAAAAGGACTCCAGCATGCACACCGAACAACCGAAAATGATCTACCTCAAGGACTATCAGGCGCCCGAGTATCTGATCGACGAAACGCACCTGACCTTTGAATTGTTCGAGGACCACTCGTTGGTTCATGCGCAGCTGAGGATGCGCCGCAACCCGGACCGTGGCGCTGGCCTGCCACCCCTGGTGCTCGATGGGCAGCAGTTGGAGCTGCTGTCGATCACACTCGATGACGTGGAACTCAGCGCAGAGGATTATCAGCTCACCGATAGCCAGTTGACCCTGCACCCGCAGCGCGAGCAGTTTGTACTGGACACCAGTGTCAAGATCCACCCTGAGACCAATACCGCATTGGAAGGCCTGTATAAGTCCGGCAGCATGTTTTGCACCCAGTGCGAGGCTGAAGGCTTCCGCAAAATCACCTATTACCTTGACCGCCCGGATGTGATGAGTGTCTTCACCACCACGGTGATCGCAGATCAGCACAAGTACCCGGTTCTGCTCTCCAACGGCAACCCGGAGGGCAGCGGCCCCGATGGCGACGCTCGGCACTGGGCCACGTGGCATGACCCGTTCAAAAAGCCAGCCTACCTGTTTGCCCTGGTGGCCGGTGATCTGTGGTGTGTCGAAGACACCTTCACCACCCAGAGCAACCGCAACGTAGCACTGCGTATTTATGTCGAGCCGGAAAACATCGACAAATGCCAGCACGCGATGAACAGCCTGAAAAAATCCATGCGCTGGGACGAAGAAACCTACGGCCGCGAATACGATCTGGACATCTTCATGATCGTGGCCGTCAATGACTTCAACATGGGCGCCATGGAAAACAAGGGCCTTAACATTTTCAACTCAAGCGCGGTGCTGGCCCGTGCCGAAACCGCCACCGACGCTGCGCACCAGCGGGTCGAAGCGATTGTGGCCCACGAATACTTCCACAACTGGTCGGGTAACCGTGTGACCTGCCGCGACTGGTTCCAGTTGTCGCTCAAGGAAGGTTTCACCGTGTTCCGCGACGCAGGCTTCTCGGCGGACATGAACTCGGCCACGGTTAAACGCATTCAGGACGTGGCGTACCTGCGTACCCACCAGTTTGCAGAAGACGCAGGCCCCATGGCCCATGCCGTGCGTCCTGACAGCTTTATCGAAATTTCCAACTTCTACACCCTGACCGTGTATGAAAAAGGATCAGAAGTAGTCGGCATGCTTCACACCTTGCTGGGGGCTGACGGTTTTCGCAAAGGCAGTGACCTGTATTTCGAGCGTCACGACGGCCAGGCCGTGACCTGCGACGACTTTATCAAAGCCATGGAAGACGCCAATGGCGTGGACCTGACCCAGTTCAAACGCTGGTACAGCCAGGCCGGTACGCCGCGTCTGAATGTCAGTGAACACTACGATGCCGCTCACCAGACCTACAGCCTGACCTTCGCCCAAAGCTGCCCGGCCACCCCCGGTCAGACTGAAAAACTGCCTTTTGTGATTCCGGTGGCGCTGGGGCTGCTAAACGCTCAGGGCGAGGAACTCCCGTTGCAATTGCAGGGCGAATCCTCGGCGGTGGCGACCCATCGCGTGGTGTCGGTGACCGAAGCCCAACAGACGTTCACCTTCACCGGCATCACCCGGCAGCCGCTGCCGTCCTTGCTGCGCGGCTTCTCGGCGCCGGTCAAATTGCACTTCCCGTACAGCCGTGACCAACTGATGTTCCTGATGCAACACGACACCGACGGTTTCAACCGTTGGGAAGCCGGCCAGCAGTTGGCGGTGCAGGTGTTGCAAGACTTGATTGGCCAGTATCAGCGCGGTGAAGCACTGGTCATGGACCCGCGACTGGTCGAGGCCTTGCGCAGCGTGTTGGTCAATGGGCAACTGGATCAGGCGATGGTGGCTGAGATGCTGTCCTTGCCGGGCGAGGCGTACCTGGCCGAAATCAGCGAGATCGCTGATGTCGACGCCATTCACGCCGCCCGCGAGTTTGCCCGCCAGCACCTGGCCGAAAGCCTCCATGACGCCCTGTGGGCGCGTTATCAGGCCAACCGTGAGGTGTCCAAAGCCACGCCGTACGTCGCGCAAGCCGAACACTTTGCCCGCCGCGCACTGCAAAACATTGCCCTGTCGTACCTGATGCTCAGCGGCAAGCCTGAAGTGCTGGCGGCGGCTCTGGAACAGTTCGAACACAGCGACAACATGACGGAACGCCTCACGGCGCTGGCGGTGTTGGTCAACTCGCCGTTCGAGGACGAGAAGGCCAAGGCCCTGGCCAGCTTCGCCGAGCACTTCAAGGACAATCCGCTGGTCATGGATCAATGGTTCAGCGTGCAGGCCGGCAGCACCTTGCCCGGCGGCTTGCAGCGCGTGCAGGCATTGATGCAGCACCCGGCGTTCAACCTCAAGAACCCGAACAAAGTGCGAGCGTTAATCGGGGCTTTTGCGGGGCAGAACCTGATCAACTTCCATGCTCAGGACGGTTCCGGCTATCGCTTCTTGGCGGATCTGGTGATCCAGCTCAATGCCTTCAACCCGCAGATCGCCTCGCGGCAGTTGGCGCCACTGACCCGCTGGCGCAAATACGACAGTGCACGTCAGGCCCTGATGAAGGCCGAACTGGAGCGCATCCGCAACGCGGGTGATTTGTCCAGTGACGTGTTTGAGGTGGTGAGTAAAAGTCTGGCGTAACGGCGCCGGGTGACGCTTCGCTCCGGTGGGTTGACTGACCGGGGCGAAGCTGGCGTGATCGGCCGGCTAGTGGTTCTGCCCCAGGACGGTATCCAGTGCAGTGCGCGCATCATCGAGCTGCACCAGGGTGGCATGGCGTGCGCCGAGCGCGTCGTGGTTTTCGATGGCGGTCAAAATCGCCTTGTGCCGGGGCAGCGCCAACTCATGCAGGTTGGGTCGGCGGTTCGAATGCTTCAGTGCCTCGCGCAATGCCAATGACAGCATGTTGCACAAATTGGCCAACAGGTCGTTGTGGGTGGCATCGGCGATGCGGCTGTGAAAGTCCAGGTCGGGTTGCAGCAGGGCTTCAGGGGTGGGGGCCTTTTCCATGCGTTCATAGGCTTCGCGGATCGACGCCACGTCCTCTGCAGTCGCGTGCTGGGCGGCGAGGGCGGCGACGGCGGGTTCTATGATGCTGCGCACGCTGGTCAGCAAGGCAAAGAATTCGTTTTGCGGCGAGCACTGCATCAGCCAGTGCAGCACGTCCGGGTCGAGCATGTGCCATTCGCGGCGCGGCTTGACCACGGTGCCGACCCGAGGCTTGGAATACACCAGGCCCTTGGCCAGCAACACCCGGGTTGCTTCGCGCAACACCGGGCGGCTGACGGCGTATTCCTCGCACAGCAAGGCTTCGGCCGGCAATTTCTCATCCGGTTTAAAACGCCCGGAAACAATCTGCATGCCGAGTTCTTGAACGATGCGCGCGTGCATGCTTTTGCGCTCGGAAGGCTGACGGTAATCCATTGGGGGCGAGTCGATCCTGTGGGTGGAAGGCGCCGATCATAGCAGGCGAGGGCTCAAGGCTTATATACCTTGAGCCGACGCTCATGGCGCAACGCAGCGCTGCGCCATGACCGGTGACTGTCGGTCAATGGGAATGACGCGGCACTTCAGAACCGCGGCACCCCACCAGGAAGTCAAAGTCGCAGCCCTGATCGGCCTGCATCACGTGATCGATGTACAACTGACGATAGCCACCAATCAGCAGGTTTTTCGGGGGTTCAATATCCGCCAATCGACCCGCCAGCTCGGCGTCGCTGATGTCCAGATGCAACCGCCCGCTGGCGCAGTCCAGTTCAATCCAGTCACCTTCCTGTACGGCGGCCAAGGGCCCGCCCGCTGCGGCTTCCGGCGCCACATGCAGCACCACGGTGCCATACGCCGTGCCGCTCATGCGTGCATCGGAGATGCGTACCATGTCTGTCACACCCTGAGCCAGCAACTTGGCGGGCAATCCCATATTGCCGACCTCCGCCATGCCCGGGTAACCCTTGGGGCCACAGTTCTTCATGACCAGAATCGAATCGGCAGTGACGTTCAGGTCGGGATCATTGATGCGTGCTTTGTACATGTCGAAGTTTTCAAACACGACCGCCTGACCGCGATGCTTCATCAGCGCGGGGGTGGCGGCCGAAGGTTTGAGCACAGCGCCCAGAGGGGCTAGATTGCCGCGCAGTACACAAATGCCGCCATCGGCCACCAGCGGGTTTTCGATGGCGCGGATGACTTCGTCGTCGCCATAAATCGGTGAGTTTTTAACGTTGTCCCACACGCTCTGGCCGTTGACGGTCAGGGCGTTAGGGTGCGGGATCAGGTTGTGTTCACCCAGGCGCCGCAGAACCGCAGGCAGCCCCCCCGCGTAGTAAAACTCTTCCATCAAAAAACGCCCGGACGGTTGCAGATCCACCAGCGTCGGCGTACCGCGTCCGATGCGGGTCCAGTCGTCCAGCTCCAGATCGACACCGATGCGCCCGGCAATGGCTTTAAGGTGGATCACAGCATTGGTCGAGCCGCCAATCGCAGCATTGACGCGGATCGCATTTTCGAACGCTTCTTTGGTCAGCACCTTGGACAGGCGCAGGTCCTCACGCACCATCTGCACCGCGCGCATGCCTGACATGTGGGCCAGTACATAACGGCGCGAATCCACCGCCGGGATCGCTGCGTTGTGCGGCAGTGAGGTACCCAGCGCTTCAGCCATACAGGCCATGGTCGAAGCCGTGCCCATGGTGTTGCATGTACCGGCCGAGCGCGACATGCCGGCCTCTGCCGAAAGAAATTCGTCGAGGCTGATGTTGCCGGCTTTATAGGACTCGTGCATTTGCCAAACGATGGTGCCTGCGCCGATGTCCTTGCCTTTATGTTTGCCGTTGAGCATCGGACCGCCCGTGACCACGATGGCCGGCACGTCGCAGCTGGCGGCGCCCATCAGCAGGGCGGGGGTGGTTTTGTCGCAGCCTGTGAGCAACACCACGCCATCAATCGGGTTGCCGCGAATGGCTTCTTCGACGTCCATGCTCGCCAGGTTACGGGTCAGCATGGCCGTTGGGCGCAAGTTGGATTCGCCGTTGGAGAACACCGGAAACTCGACCGGGAATCCGCCGGCTTCGATAACGCCGCGTTTTACGTGTTCGGCAATCGTGCGGAAGTGAGCGTTGCAGGGGGTCAATTCCGACCAGGTGTTGCAAATGCCGATGATCGGCTTGCCTTGAAACTGATGATCGGCAATGCCCTGATTTTTCATCCAGCTGCGGTACATGAAGCCGTTCTTATCGGCGCTGCCAAACCATTGGGCGGAACGCAGTGGCGGGGTTTTATCAGACATGGCGGCTCTCTTATTGTATGACTAATTGATTTTTATGGAGCTAAAGTAGCTGCAAAAAAGCCACTTTGGAAGAGTTGTTGCGTAAATAGTATTACTATATAGTCGATTCGACTGAGAGCTGATCCTGGTGTGTTTTCACCTGAGGCCACTCCAGAGGTGCCATAACAAAAACAATGGGAGACCGTCTCATGAGCCAGGAACTCCGGCTTATTCGTCGCATCACGCTCAAACTGATTCCCTTTCTGGTCTTGCTGTACCTGATTGCTTACGTGGATCGCTCGGCAGTCGGCTTCGCCAAACTGCACATGGGTGCTGACGTCGGCATTGGTGACGCCGCCTATGGACTGGGCGCAGGCTTGTTCTTCATCGGTTACTTCCTTATGGAAATCCCCAGCAACCTGATGCTTGAGCGTTTCGGCGCCCGGCGCTGGTTCGCGCGGATCATGATCACCTGGGGCGCCATCACCATCGGTATGGCCTTTGTGCAAGGGCCCCATAGCTTTTATGTCATGCGTTTTCTGCTGGGGGTGGCCGAGGCCGGTTTCTTCCCGGGGGTGCTGTACTACATCACCCAATGGTTCCCGGTGCGTCACCGCGGCAAGATTCTGGGGTTGTTCATCCTCTCGCAACCCATCGCCATGATGATCACCGGGCCTATCTCCGGTGGTTTGCTGGGCATGGACGGCGTGCTCGGCCTGCATGGCTGGCAGTGGCTGTTTATCGTGATCGGCACCCCGGCGATTTTGCTGACCTGGCCGGTGCTGCGTTACCTGCCTGACGGCCCGCAACAGGTCAAATGGATGGATCAGCGAGAAAAGGACTGGTTACTGGGTGAGCTGGAAAGCGACCTGCAAGCCTACGGGCAAACCCGTCATGGCAACCCGCTGCATGCGTTGAAAGACAAGCGCGTGTTGCTGCTGGCACTCTTCTACCTGCCGGTGACCCTGAGTATTTACGGGCTCGGGCTGTGGCTGCCGACATTGATCAAACAGTTTGGCGGCAGTGACCTGACCACCGGTTTTGTGTCGTCGGTGCCTTATGTGTTCGGCATCATCGGCTTGCTGTTCATCCCGCGCAGCTCGGACCGCCTGAACGATCGTTATGGCCACCTTGGCGTGCTGTATGTGCTCGGCGCCATCGGGCTGTTTTTCAGCGCCTGGCTGACCGTGCCCGTGCTGCAACTGGCAGCCCTGTGCCTGGTGGCTTTTGCGCTGTTCTCCTGTACCGCGATTTTCTGGACCTTGCCCGGGCGTTTCTTTGCGGGCGCCAGTGCGGCTGCCGGGATTGCCCTGATCAATTCAGTGGGCAACCTGGGCGGTTACATCGGCCCGTTCGTGATTGGCGCCCTCAAGGAATACACCGGGCACCTGGCCTCCGGCCTGTATTTCCTGTCGGGCGTCATGGTGTTCGGCCTGTGCCTGACTGTTGTGGTGTACCGCCAGCTGGAGCGCAAGCACGTGCTCAAACCCAACGAATTCGCGGCCAGCGCCCAGCCTGCTACCCATCCCTGAACTGCCCGAGTGAGGCTCATCATGCGTTTAGTACAGTTTGAATTGAACAATGGCCAGCGCCGTGTAGGCGTCGTGCAAGACGGCCTGATTCGGGAAGTCGTTGATTGCACCAGCGTGCGTGAGGTGGCATTGGCTGCCATTGAAGCCGGTGTGTCGCTGGCGCAGCAGATTGAGGCACTGGGGCTGGGCATTACCCACGACTATCAGGCGCTACTGGACGAGTGCCGGATTTTGCCGCCACTGGATCACCCGGACCCGGCCCATATGTTGATCAGCGGCACGGGGCTTACCCATCTGGGCAGTGCGGCGGCGCGGGACAAAATGCACCAGCAGACCCACGACGAGACGGCGCTCACTGACACCATGCGCATTTTCAAATGGGGCGTGGAGGGGGGGAAACCGGACGCAGGTGAGGCAGGTGTGCAACCCGAATGGTTTTACAAGGGCGACGGCAGCATTGTTGTGCGGCCCGGTGAAGCGTTTCCATTGCCGCCGTTTGCCGAAGACGCGGGTGAGGAGCCTGAAATCGGTGGGCTGTACGTCATCGGCCATGACCGCAAGCCGTATCGACTGGGCTTCGCCGTCGGTAACGAGTTTTCCGACCACGTCATGGAGCGCAAAAACTACCTGTACCTGGCCCACTCCAAACTGCGCAGTTGCTCGTTTGGCCCGGAGCTGCGGGTCGGCGACTTGCCGCCGCATTTGTCGGGCAGCAGTCGCATTCTGCGTGATGGCCAAGTGCTGTGGGAGAACGAATTCCTGAGCGGTGAAGCCAACATGTGCCACAGCCTGGAAAACCTCGAATACCACCACTTTAAGTACACCCAGTTTTTGCGGCCGGGCGACGTGCACGTGCATTTTTTCGGCACCGCGACGCTGTCGTTTGCCGATGGTGTGCGCACCCGTCCGGGTGATCGCTTTGAAATCACGCAGTCGGCCTTCGGCGCACCGTTGATCAACGGCATTGCACCGGTCGACGCGGTGTTCGAACCCGGCGCTGTCGGTACACTTTGAAAGGAGAGCAGGTATGACTCAGATTCTCGGCCACAACTACATTGGCGGCCAACGCAGTGCGCAAGGCAGCGTCATTGTTAAAAGTGTGGACGCCAACACCGGCGAAGCACTGGCCTACGACTTCTATCAGGCCACGTTGCCAGAGGTTGACCGCGCGGCCCGTGCAGCGGCCGCCGCTTACCCGGCTTATAAAAGCGTGAGCGCCGAGCATCGGGCAACGTTTCTGGACGCCATTGCCGATGAGCTGGATGCATTGGGCGATGAGTTTGTCGCCCTGGTATGCCGTGAAACCGCACTCCCGGCCGCCCGTATTGCAGGCGAGCGTGGCCGCACCAGCGGGCAAATGCGTCTGTTTGCCAAGGTACTGCGCCGGGGCGATTTTTATGGCGCGCGCATCGATCAGGCGTTGCCGCAGCGCAGCCCGTTGCCCCGTCCGGACTTACGCCAGTACCGCATCGGTCTGGGGCCGGTCGCCGTGTTTGGCGCCAGTAATTTCCCGCTGGCATTTTCTACGGCGGGCGGGGATACCGCTTCTGCGCTGGCCGCTGGCTGTCCTGTGGTGTTCAAGGCGCACAGCGGTCATATGGCCACCGCTGAACAGGTGGCCGATGCCATCCTGCGTGCGGCTGAGCGCACCGGTATGCCCCAGGGCGTGTTCAATATGATTTATGGCGCCGGGGTCGGGGAGGCGCTGGTCAAGCACCCGTCGATTCAGGCGGTAGGCTTCACCGGATCGCTCAAGGGCGGGCGCGCGTTGTGTGACATGGCCGCTGCACGGCCCCAGCCGATTCCGGTCTTTGCTGAAATGTCGAGTATCAACCCGGTCATCATTCTGCCGCAGGCGCTGGCGGCGCGCAGTGCCACCGTGGCCCGCGAACTGGCGGCCTCTGTCGTACAAGGCTGCGGTCAGTTTTGTACCAACCCCGGGTTGGTGATTGGCCTGCGCTCGAGCGCCTTCACGGCTTTCATCGAACAACTGGCCGGGCAAATCAACGAACAGCCTGCGCAGACCATGCTCAACGCCGGAACGCTGGCCAGCTACGCCAAAGGCGTCAGCCAACTGGAGCGCCACCCGCGCATCCAACACATCGCTGGCCTGGAACAGCACGGTGCGCAGGCCAGGCCGCAGGTGTTCAAGGCCGATGTGCGTCTGCTGCTTGAAGGCGATCCGGTGTTACAGGAGGAAGTGTTCGGGCCGACCACGGTGGTTATCGAGGTCGAGCATGCCGAGCAACTGAACGCTGCGATCAACAGCTTGCACGGTCAACTCACCGCCACCCTGATTGGCGAGCCTGAAGACCTGCAACAGTTCTCGGGGTTAACACCTTTGCTGGAGCAAAAAGTCGGGCGCATCTTGATTAACGGTTATCCGACGGGGGTTGAAGTGTGTGATGCCATGGTGCACGGCGGCCCTTATCCGGCAACGTCCGATGCCCGGGGCACCTCGGTCGGGACCCTGGCGATCGACCGTTTTCTGCGCCCGGTGTGTTTCCAGAACTACCCGGACAGCCTGCTGCCCGATCCGTTGAAAAACGCCAACCCGCTGGGGATTCAGCGCCTGGTGGATGGCCAGAGCACGCGCAACAGCCTGTAAGCGCATCGGGGGTTGGCCTGTGGTCAGCCCCCGTCATAGCCCGCTACCACTCACGGCGTGGTAAATCCTTTAACTCTTCCTGTCAGGCAGGGGCTCATCCCTGCGCCTTGATAAGGAAGTAGCATGTCTGATTCCGCCCCCTCAGCCTTACCGATGTATGCCACTTACGTGATCCAGCGTGCGGTGGCTGCACAGTTTGCAACCCGTCCCACAGTGCGCACCGTGGTCACGCACTTACTGACAGAGCAGTTGAAACAATCCTTCAGGCAACACGCCTTCGATCTCTCTAAAACCTACCTTGTGTTGACGGTCGACGCCGAAGGTAAAGCCCTGTCCGCTCAGCGCTACCGTTTGTTGATAGAGGTGTTGCTGGAGCATATCGCCCGCAGAGAACCGCTCAACTACCGGTACTACACCGCCCAAGACTGTTTCGTCGCCATGAGCGATACGGCACCGCCCGCTGGCGGATTCACCTCGATCGAACCGATGCGTCAGATCGAGCCGGTTCTGCTCGATGTCATGCGTCTCTGGCAGGATGCTCTGCAAGAGGCGCACGTTGCGTATTGGAATCAACCTGCCGACACCGGCACCAGCCGCATGCTCTGGCTGGGGCAGATGATTCAGGATCAACTGCTGGCGGGCATTGAACGTGCGGCCGACCTCACGCAACACCAACGCAACACTTTGCGACAGGTTGTGCGCTACCCCCACCGCAATGAACGCCTCAGGCAACGCACGCCAGAGGCGAAGCTATTTGACGCGAGCGTGAAGGTGTACAGCGTGGCAGGCCGTTTTGTCGCCGGGCGTACGTTCAATGTGGTGACGCCGCAGATCCTGATCGAATGCGTCGAAGGCAAGCAGGCCCGCTGGTTCTACTGCACGCCGGGCGGCACCATTGAGTGTTTTACGCAGCTGCACCGTTTTACCCGTACCTGGAGCATGGCGTTCGGCTCCCTCTATCACCTTGAGCGGGTCACGTGTGTGTTGTACGAACCGGCAGGCAATTTTCTGGATACCCAGGCGATGTGTGTGCTGGAACGTCAACTGGACGCCATCCGGCACCTGGATCAGCCGATGTCCATTTCGGTTCTGGAGCAGCGCTTGCACGAAATCACGGACACCGCTGCGGTGTTTGAGGTACGTGAAAACGCTACGCCGCTGAACCTGGCGCCGGTCTATTCAGCGCTTCCACTGTGGTTGCGCGAAGCGTCGGCAGCGGACCGTTTTGAATATCGCTCGCAGTTGGTGGCGCTGGCCAGTGCCTACACGCGGTCGATGGGCAAACGCTTTAACGATGACATTCCTGACCTGCACGCCTACACCGCCCAGGCGTTGCGCCAGCAGATGTTGCTCGACCAGCCACAGGCGCCGGGGTACGACCCTGATGACATAGTGCTGACCTTTGTCGACCCGGTCGGCCCGGGCGGCGAGGGCACCATCGGTACATTGAACAGCTTTACCCTGACCCTGACCGAACTGGCCATTGAGAATTTGAGTGCCGCCCGAGGTAGTCGCATGACCATTCATCATGCCAAGGGACAATTGATCCAGGCGTGGTGGATGACGCCGGACTACATCAGAGGCTTGATCCAGCGTGTGGATATCGGCCAACGCTACCCGCAATGGATCAATGAGTGCCTGACGGCCCATCCGGACGAGGCCCTGCGTCGCGAAAAACTGTTCACCGAAGAACTGCGAGCGCAGCTCCCGCTGCAGGCGCTGGAATGCAAGATCCGCCACACGGGTTACTTCACCGAGCGTGGATTTCAACTGGTCAAGGCCTTGATGCACCTCGACCCGCACATGCGCAAAGTGGGCGAGCAGCCCGTGTGCATCAGGCCGCTGATGCTGCTCTCGGCGCCCACCGTTGCCCCCCATACCGTGCGCAGCATGTTTATCATCGGCCCGGCCGATGTAAACGCCGGGTGTCATGTGCTGTATCGCCCGTTACACCAAGAGCCCTTGGTGGAGTACCCCTCATGGCGAACCCTGTTCGCTGCGATTGCACGCCCCGGGGAGCTTCAGCGAAGCGTCTTGCAATGGCTGCCAGCCCAAGCGCGTCCGCTGTATGAAGCGGGCGGTTTTTATCGTCTCCATCTGCCGTCGTATAACGTCCACGACGACCACTCGTTCCCCGTGATCCCTGGCGCCGCCCGATTGGGAGAGTTCGCCCTGGGTCAGCACTTCATGCACGACCTGTACCTGGAAATGGCGCGAACATTGAGCGAGCTGGCAGACCGACAAACCGTCTCCAATGCCGAACAACGCTGGCAATCGTTGATCACCGGTGGCTGGCTTTTGTTCAGTGCGGTTGTGCCTAACGTGCCGTTGGCCTGGCCGCTGCGCGTGATTGCGGGCGTCAGCCTGACCTACCTGGCCGTGCAAAATGACATAGAGGCCTTGCGCGCGCCTGATGAGCAGGGCAAAGCGCAGGCCCTGATTGATCTGTTATTTAATTGTGCATTGGTCTTGCTGCATGTTCGCCCCGTGACCGGCCAACCTGGCGGGCTGCGGCAAACGCCGGATGCAGTGCTTCTGCCTGCCAGGCTGAGGGCGCGCGCCGCACAGCCCCGACCTGCGGTTGCCGCCGCAATTGAACTGGCGCAAGCGCATGACGTGGATATCCCGGTGGGCAATCAACAAACCGAACTGGATTTTTCGTGGTTTACCAGCCCGCAGGTCAAATACACAAAGTGGCAATTGACTTGGTTTGACCGCCATCACATCGAAGGCTTCCAAAGCGACGAGCCCGCCATTGACCGTGGTCCGTACCGTGGTTTGCGTGTGTTGAAGCACCGTTTATATGCCGAGGTCGATAACTGGGTGTATCGGGTGCAACTGGAGGGCGAGGATGTCTATCTGGTCAGTCCTGACGACCCGCAGAATCGGGGGCCTCGTATTGTGAGCAATGACCGGGGCGTCTGGACTTACGACCTAAACCTGCGGCTGCGCGGCGGCGCACCGAAAACACGCTTGCAGGTCAAGAAAGAACAGCGCATCAGGCGCCTGACTGAACTGCGCGAACAATTGGTGCAGTACAACGCGCGTGCCAAAGTGCTGGAAGCTGAGATGACGGCAGCGCAAACACTCAGTGACAAGCTCAATAAGCTCGAACTTGAGTCAACGCCTTTGCCCAAACGGCGCGCTGCACTGGAAAACTTCATTGCCATCATGGAGCGTCAAAAGCCTGAATACGAAGCGGCATTGGAGCTGTTTCGGGAAAAGCAGGAAGTGCTGTCCGAAGAAAAAGATCCCACCAATTTGGTGGGCTTTTACAAGTACCTGATTCGCCTGACCAGCACCCTGTTTGATAGTTACCTGTGGCTGACGGGTATTTACAAGTTGCAGCACCCCGAGGTGTTCAGCACCGAAGGCCGGTTTGTAAGCACCGAGTTGCTGCGTGCCGCGGCCTACCGGGCAGACTGCCGCGCGATCGTGGAGGCTTTTGACAAAGCGGCCGCCTATTATCGCGAACTGGACGATTACATCTGCAAGCTGCGGGCGGTACCAAAGTTGGGGCATGCCACGGCCATCGAGGCGCAGAAGCACTACGTCGCGTTTGTGCAGGCGGACACGGATTACTTTCGCTCCGCTGTGGTATGCCGTGCCTATCAATTACTCGTGCTACCCGACTTGATCATCGATGCCCCCGGCAGCGCGGCTTGGGTTAGCGTGCGAAGCCTGTTGACGGATTTGTTTTACACGGCACAAAGTCAATACGCGCTGGAAGACCGCGCGTTGTTTACCCTGGCCGAGCGCATTGAAATCCTCACTGACATCCGTGAGCGTTATGCCCGTGCAGACGATGCACTGGGGATCTTTCGAGAAGAGGTGGGGCAACACCTGGACACGCAGGCGTTTGAAAAGGTGCTCTCGGCACTGGCCGAGCTGGACCAAGACGCGGAGGCGATGTTGCAAGAGCAGGCCAGGGAGCAATCACAATGGTTGCCCGCGCAGTCATTGCCCGTGCGAACACCTACGTACACGCGCAAGATCGTGCGCACGCGCAAAAAAGGCATATTGGTCGGCACGGCCCGAAAAGACGTGAATCTGGGGGATACCGATGTGGTGGATGTGGGCGATGTGTCAGGCGCCAGTGCACGCAGTACCAGCCCTTCACCCCATTTGACAGTGGCCTTCAAACGCACCGCGCCTGATGAATGGGTTGAAATCGAATCGCCCGTGATCACCGTCGAACGGCCGTTGTCGGTCTTGAAAACCGAAGCCAATGCGCTGATTGAGGGCGTGAGTGGGCAGATCCGCAGGGTCAAAGGGTACGCCAGGCGTTCAAAATTCCCGGTGGAGCTGGAAGAAATACTGGAGCGGTATGCGCTGAAGCTTGACCAATTGGTGCTTGAAATAAAAAAAGCTGCCCCCGATCAGTCTGCCGTTGAGCATCCCAAACCCGGCACGCCGGGCATGTACATCAAACGTCTGCAAAGCAGTGCCGCCCAGTTGCGGGCCCAAGGGATTGAGTTGCTGTTGTCAGTGCCGCCCACCAGTGCCACGGTCGAGTTTCTGCTGCAAAAGCGCCAGGTCAATCTGCTCAAACTCGGCCCACGGGTGCCGATGCGTGGTGAACGTCAGGATTTTGTTCAGGAATACGCGATCAACAATCAGGCAGGCGTAACCCTCTGGTATGCGCACTTGCATTACAAAGCGCTCAATAGCGCAGCGCAGAGCGTCGAAGCCGCTCACTTCAAACTGGCGGCCCAGCGTTATGCCAGTCAGCCGGCAGAAGATGCCAAAGCCAAGCTCGGGCGAACCCCGGTTCAGGTGTACTACGCACCTATCAGTCAAAAGATGCTGACTGAACGTTTTCTGTCGCTTGACGCCCAGTGAGAGAGCTAAAGACGCTGGTTTGACCTATCATTGCGCCTTTCCAACAGGTGAATGATTAATGAGCGATTCAAACCAGACCTTGCGTGCAGCCCTTGAAACCAGCGACATGCTGATCATCGACGGGCTGCACGCCTGGGATTTTTCTCTGGATGATGTGCAATTGCTCATCAAGTGCATGGATGGACGCGCTGAAAAGCGCTGGCGCTTCGTTACGCAGCAGCTTGAGGTGTCGGTTTTTGATGAAAGCCTGCAAAGCTGGACCCTCGTGGGCGACTCGGGCGAGCACCGCCTGGTTTGCCTCAGTGCTGTGAGCGCAAGCAACGATGACGAAGTCGGTGAGGTGGCTGATGAAGCTTAAATGGTTGCCGCTGTTGATGGCCTCAAGTGTTGGCGCGATGTCGGCGCAGGCTGCCTCCGAGCGCGAAGTGGAGTTGCTCGTCGGTTCCTATACCCAAGGCAAAAGCCAGGGCATCTACCGCTTGCAGTTCGACAGCGAAAAGGGGCGCATCACCCCTGAGCCGCTGCAAGTCTTCAAATCGGCCAACCCGTCGTGGTTGACGCTGTCTGCCGACCAGCAGCGGTTGTTTGTGGTCAACGAGAACGGTAAAGGGCAGGCGGATGTGGTGGGGCGCGTGAGCAGTGTTGCGATCAACCCGCGCACCAATGAGCTGACCCTGGTCAACCAAGTCAAAACCTTGGGCGAGGAGCCAACGCACTCCAGTCTGAGCCATGATGAGCGCTACCTGTTTGTGGCCAACTATGGCGTGCATGCAGACCCCGGCGGCAGCCTTGCGGTGTTGCCGATCAATGCGCAGGGCCAGTTGCAGCCCGTGACCCAAATGAGCAGCCACCCGGCCAGTCTGGTCAATCCCGAGCGCCAGTTGTCTGCGCACGTGCATTCGGTGGTGTCATCCCCGGACGGCAAATTTGTGTATGCCAACGATCTGGGCGCCGACAAGATTTTTGTCTACCGCTACGACCCTGCAGCCAACCCCGAGCATCCGCTGGTCGCCGCCGAACCGGCTGCCATTGAACTGCCCGCCGGCAGTGGTCCACGCCACCTGTTGTTCTCCCGCGATGGCAAACACGCTTACCTGACCACAGAAATGAGTGCTCAGGTGTTTGTGTTCGATTACGCCGACGGTCAGCTCACACAACGTCAGGCGGTAGAACTGGCCCCGGGTCAACCTGCCCGGAACCGCGCCGCAGGCGGCCTGCACACCAGTGCTGACGGCAAGTTCTTGTATGTCAGTAACCGGGGCAAAGCCAACGAATTGCTGGTTTTTGCGATTAACCCGGCCAATGGCGAGTTGACGCAAATCCAGCGCCGCACTGTGGAAGGCGATCACCCCCGCGAGTTCGCCTTGAGCCCGAACGGCAAGTTTGTACTGATCGCCAACCAGATGAGCAACAACATCGTGGTCGTCGAACGCGACCCGCAGACCGGCAAGTTGGGCGACACCGTACAAAACCTGTCGATGGATGCCCCGTCCGACCTGAAGTTCATCAACCGGCCGTGAACCCCGGGCCATTGCGTCTATCAAGCGGATCGACAGGCGCAGTGGCTGCGCAGCCCTGTGAGGTCGTCAACCCTGGGTAATCAGGGGTGTTTGGCCATCACCGCGGTGAACAGCTCAGAGGTGAGGAAGCGTTCGAGCCAAGCCTGCACGTGCGGGTAGGGTGCCTGGACGAACCAGTCACGGTCTACGTGGGCAAACTGGCGTATGAACGGCGCCAGCGCCACGTCGGCCAGGGTCAAGGTGGCGCCGGTCAGGTAAGGGGTGTGTTCAAGCAGGGACTCAAGCCGCTGCAAGAATGCCGCCCCTTGCGCCCGGTAGTGTTCCACCGGGTATTCAGGGTAGCGCACGGCGTACTTGTAACGGTCCAGCAGCACCTTGAAACGGCTGTCGTTTTCGTCAATCAATTCATCGATCAAAGGCCGGGCGGGTGGCAGCCACAGGTCGGGGTCATTCTGCCCCAGCGCCCAGTGCATGATCTCCAGGCTCTGTTCGATGACCCGCCCGTCGGCGCACACCAGCACCGGCACCGTGCCTTTGGGCGATGCGGCCAGCATCTCGACCGGCTTGGCCTTGAGGCTGACCTCAATGATCGATAACGGCACACCGCTATAGCGCAGGGCCATGCGGGCGCGCATGGCGTAGGGGCAGCGCCGGAACGAGTAGAGGGTATGCAACATCATTTGACCTGCACCGTGCTCAGCCCATTGCCTTGACGCTGAACCTGAATCTGCACCGGAATCCGTTCGTGCATCTCCTGTACGTGGGAAATCACCCCGACCTTGCGCCCTTGAGCCTGCAACCCGTCCAGTGCGTCCATCGCCAGTTGCAAGGATTCGGGGTCGAGACTGCCGAAGCCTTCGTCGATAAACAGCGACTCGATTTTCAACGTGCTCGACGCCATCGACGCCAGCCCGAGGGCCAACGCCAGCGACACCAAAAAGGTCTCGCCGCCTGATAACGAGTGCACCGAGCGCAGTTCGTCTCCCATCTCGGTGTCCATAACCAGTAATCCAAGCATGCTGCCGCCACGCTTGAGGCGGTAGCGGCGCACCAGTTGGCGCAGTTGGGCATTGGCATGATGGACCAACAGGTCGAGGTTATAGGCCTGTGCAATCTTGCGGAATTTGTCCCCGGTGCCCGAGCCGATCAAATCACTGAGCCGCGCCCAGCGCTGCCACTCCTCATAGGCCTGTGCCGTGCGCTGCGCCAGCGCCTGATTGGCCTGGGTGCGCCGGTCGTCTTCGGCTTGTTGCGCGCGCAGCCCGGCGCTCAGTTGTTCACAGTCCTCAAGTTGTGCGGTGAGCGCTTCAAGTGCCTGGGTCAGGGCCTGGGCGTCCAGATTGCCGTTGGCCTGCGCCTGATGCCGGGCGAGTTGCTGTTCGCGCTCCTGAAGCAGAACCCGTGCTTGTTCCAGCTGTTTTTCAGTGCTTTGCAGACGCTCGCGCAATGCCCGCACCTGCGGCTCGTCATGGGCCAATAACTGGCGCAGACGTGCGTCATCCACGCCGGTGTGCACGCCACGCCATTGGGCGACGTGAGCCGTTAACGTGGTGTGCTCCTGCTCAAGTGCTTGCAAACGCTCACGCTGCGCCTTGAGCTCGGCCGTCAGCTGGATCTGCTGGCGCGTGGTGGCCTGCAGCGTGTCGCTGGCTTGGGCTTGTGCTGCGCGGGCCTGCTCCTGTGTCTGTTCGAGGTGCTGCTGCCAGGCCTCGGCGCTGCTGTGTTCGCCCAGCAGCGCCTGCAAGGCTTGGCCGCTCGAATGGTGCTGCGCGCGCAGTTCGTTCAGCGCCTGCTCCAGCGCGTCGCGCTGTGAGCACTGATGGCTGTGCTGAACCTGCTCGTGCTCGATTGTCTGATTGCGCGCCGCGTACGCGTCGAGTTCGTCGCGTTGTTGTTCCACTTGCGCAAGCCGCTCGGCCACCTGCTGATCCAGCGCCATGAAACAGGCCGACGTGTGCTGGCGCAATTCGGTCAAGCGCTCGGCAGTCAACACGCTGGAAAAGGCCGTCAGTTCTTCTTCAAGCCGCTGGGCATCGGCGTTGAGCTGCACTTGCTGGTCGGCCAATTGCCGGGCTGCCAACTGGCTGGCGTCGTTGTTGCGCTGGATGTCGCCTTGCAGTTGTGCGGCGTCCTTTTGCAGGGCGAGCAGGGTGTTCTGGCGCGCCTCGTCACGGCTGATGCTGTAGTGCAGCTGTTCAAGCCGATGGACCAGCCACTGCTCACGTTTAGCCGGGGGTTGGTCTTGCCATTGCGCATGGTGTGGGTGCGCTTCCAGGTGCGGGGCGAGCGCCTGTTGGTCGTCCAGAAGCTGCTGATGTTGCAGGCGCAGTTCGCGCAGTTGTGCATTCAGGCCGCTGACGTTTTCACGCAGTTGGTCGAGGGTGGCCTTGAGCGTGTCCACGGCCTTGCGGGCATTGGCTTCTTCGCTTTCGTCGTGGCGCGTCAGGCTCTGCAACATCGCTTCGGGCTGATGGTACGGGTGCTCATGGCTGCCGCAGACCGGGCACGGCTGGTTGTCCTGCAAGTGTTCGCGCAGCTCTTCAACACTGGCGCTGCGGGCCAGTCGCTGGCGCTCCAGCAGTTGGCGCGTGACGTTCAGCGCCTGTTCGGCCGCCTCGTACTGCTTTTTGGTCTGGGTGCCGTGTTCGATCAGCTGTTCGCGTTCGGTTTGCAGCGCCTGCAATTTGCTTTGCAGGGCCAGCAGCCGGGCGTCCTGCGCCTGTTGAGTGCTGCACAGGCGTTGCAAGTCTTCGTAATCGCGCTGCTGCTGGCGATTGTCCTTGAGCAGGCTGCCCAAGGTCTGGATTTGCTCGTTGACGGCATGAGGTTCGGCCGCGGCTTCCTGAAACAGGATTTCCAGGCTATTGCGCAGCGCAGTCAGCTGTTGCGCAGCGTGCAGAGCACGTTGCTCCAAGGCCGGCAACTCTTGTTGCCCTGTGTTCAAGGTGTTGTTCAACCGTACCAGTTGCTGCAAGCGCGGCCGCCAGACGTCCCAGGCACTGGCCAGCGGTGCCAGTTCCGCGCTGTGTTCAAGCTGTTGCGCAATCAGCGACAGGTGTTCGGTACTGCGTTGCTGGCGCTCGACGAGGGTGTCGAGCCGCTGCTGGCCCGATGCACTGGCGGTGTCGGCTTGCTGCTTGAGGGCATGTTGCTTGTCGAGCGTTTGATTGAGCCGTTGCAGGTTGGCCTGTTCTGCATAGGCGTGTTGCAGGGGCGTGGCGCACTGCTGGTGCGTGGCCTGGGCCTGTTCTGTCGCCAGGCGCGCAGCCTCTAACGTGTGCTCCAGCTGCGCGTGTTGGGCCTGCAATTGCGTGTGTTGCAGTGCCTGGCTGGCAATCTGGGCGGCGAGTGGACTGACCTGCGTGTCCAGCTCGGCCAACCGTGAAAACTGATGGCGCTGGGGGGCCAGTTGGTCGAGCAAATGCAGGGTTTCGCGTTCGCTGCACTGGCTGTCCCACAGCCCTTGCGCCTGTTGCAATTGCTCGGCGGCGCTGTGTTGCTGTTCCTGCAGCTCGCGCAAGACCTTGAGCCACGCATGTTGCTGCTCTAGCTGTTTGAGTTGCAGTTGCCGTGCCTTGAGCTGTTCCTGGGCCAGGGTGAAGTGTTGGTTCAGTTTGCTGCGCGCTTGCGGCGACAGGGGCGTAATGCCCACCGCTTGGTCCTGTAGCTGCTTGTGCAGGTCGCGGGTTTCCTTGGCCTTGTCGAAAGCGCGTTTGCCCAGCCGGGTGTACAGCGCGGTGTCGGTGAGTTTTTCCAGCAGTTCGCTGCGTTCGTTGTCGTCGGCCTTGAGGAAGGCGCTGAACTCGCTTTGGGCCAGCATCACGGCGCGGGTGAACTGTTCGAAGTTCAAGCCCAGCCGGGCTTCAAGCTGGACCTTGTAGTCACCTTTCTGGCTGGCCAGCAATTGATCGCTGTCCAGATCGCGCAGGCTTTGGCGGCTGGCCTGGAGCTTGCCAGTGGCCTTTTCCCGCGCCCGGTTGGCCTCCCAGCGCGCCCGGTAGCGGCGACCGTCAATGCCGACAAAATCCACTTCGGCATAGCCTTCACCCGTGCCGCGGCGCAGCAGCGTGCGGGGGTCGCCGGTGGCGATCTCGCCGTCGACGTCTGGCACTTTGGCATCGCGGCCGGTGTTGTTCAGGCGCGGCACGGCGCCAAACAACGCCAGGCACAAGGCGTCCAACAGGGTGCTTTTACCGGCGCCTGTGGGGCCGGTAATGGCGAACAGACCGGCGCTGGCCAAGGGCTCGGCGGTGAAATCCAGCTCAAACGGCCCCGCCAGCGAAGCGAGGTTTTTCAGGCGGATGGCGAGAATTTTCATGGCTGTTCGCCCTCCAGCTGTACGTCTTGCAGCAACACGGCAAAGTCCTTGAGGGTCTGTTCATCGGCTTCTCGGCCGTAGCTTTCTTGCCAGGCCCGGCTGAACAGCTCCTGCGGGGTCAACTGGTCGAGTTCGATCAGCCGCGAGCCGTCATCCTCGTCGGCACCTTTGCCCTTGCCCGCGTAGTCGGCGCTGATGCGCACCAGGCGCACGGACTTGCCTTGCAGGGCGGTTTCAATCTGCTGGCGCAGGTCCGGCTGGGGTTCGTCGAGTACCACGCGCACTTCGAGCCAGGGCTGGCGCTGGGGATCGGCTAGCAGGTCAACGTCCGGCAGGTCGCTCAACTGCGAGAGAATCTCGGCCAGAGGCGCCGGGCCGATGCGTTGCAGGTTCACAGCACGAGGGATCAGCAAGGGCTCAACGCTGACCAGGGTTTCGCCCTCCAGTTGCACTTCCAGCACCTGATGCGGGTAGCTGATTTCTGAAAAGGACAGGGGGATGGGCGAACCGCAATAGCGAATCCGCTCTTCACCATTGACCTTCTGCGGCTTGTGCAAATGCCCCAGGGCCACGTAGCTGATGCTCGGGCCGAACAGGCTGGCGGGCAGCGCTTCGGCGTTGCCGATGATCAGGCTGCGCTCCGAGTCTTCGGACACCGAGCCGCCGGCCATGTGTGCATGGCTGATGGCTATTAATGCCTGGCCGGGATGGCGCTTGGCGTTAGCGGCCTCGATCAACCACTCATGCACCTGACCGATGCCACGCAGGTAGTCATCGCCCAGATGTGCGCCGGTGACCTCGGCAGGGCGCAGGAAAGGCAACGCCAGGCACCAGGCCGCGATGCGTCCGCTGGCATCGGGCAGCGGGATCATCAGGCGTTCGGCATCCAGTTGACCATCGTCCAGCCACAACACGCGGCCCAGCGCGTGGGTGCGCAGACGCCGCATCAACGGGGCGGGCAGCTCAATGCGTGAGCCGGAGTCATGGTTGCCGGCAATCATCACGATGGTCAGCGCGGGTTGTTGTTCATGGGCGCTGACGATGAAGTCGTAAAGGCGCTCCTGCGCTTTGACCGGCGGGTTGACCGTGTCGAAGATGTCGCCGGCAATCAGCAGCACGTCGGGTTGTCGGGCGGCCAGTTGGCTCAACAGCCAGTTGAGAAAACAGGCATGTTCGAAGTCACGTTCCTGGCCATGGAGGTTTTGCCCCAAATGCCAGTCAGATGTGTGAAACAGGCGCATAACAGAATCCGTTAAAAAAGGTCATCAGCGGTGGCGACAGGCATGCTGAATTGCTGTCGATACCTCGAAATTATTTGGGGTAGAGCGGCGGCAGGCTACTCGGCTCGCTGCCGGGGTCTTGCTCGCGTTCGATCGCCGGAATGCTGCGAATGGCCTTCCATAAGTCTTCACCTTGCCAATGCTGGCCGGACTCGCTGTAGAGGGCGCCATTCAGGCCGTCCAGCGCATCCGACAACAACACAAAGCGTGCGGCCATGTCTGCCAGGGTTTCCGGCTGCTGGCGTGCCCAGGCATCCAGTGCCTGTCGGGTTGCCTGCGGGTCGTTGGCCAGGCAAGCGCGCTTGAGGTCATCCAGTAGCGTGCGGGGGCTGGGCCCGGTGTGCGCGGCTCGCAAAATGGCCGGCTGCCAGCGGGCGCGCCACCACAGGCCGAAGCCGATCAGCGTCGAGCAACCCAGTACGAAAGTGCTGAGTTGCCACAGCCACAGCGACGAATTATCGCTCAGGGGGCGTGCCGTATTGCTGGCCGCAGCGTCCACGGCCAAGTCCGGATTGGCGGCGACTTGCAGCGTGCGCGCCGGTAAATAGCTGCGCTCAAGGCGGTCTTCGTGGGTGTTCCACCACACCACTTCAACAGCGGGCAATTCGACTTGGCCCACGCGGGTGGGCACCAGCGCCTCGCGCTCCTCGCGGCTGCCGATCAGGCCGTTTTCGGTGATTTGGTTGCTCAGTTGCGGCAGGTCCGGGTAGCGCCGTAACCCGTTGACGTCGGTAGCGGTGAGCGCGGGTAATTGCGCGCTGGACAGCCCTTCAGCCTTGAGCGTAAGGGTTCGGGTAAGCGAGTCGCCGACCATGCAGTGATCGGGCTCGGGGTTCCAGGTTTCACTCATGCTCAGGCTGCGAGCGGGCAGCCATGCAGCGTTGCTCGGGTAGTCTTGCGGCTTGGGTTTGACCTTGAGCGGGATGTCCGGCGAAGTCACATGCACCAGCTTTCCCGGTATCGGGCCCAAGGGCGCCGGGGCGTTGGACTGTTGGCTGTCGACCTGAGTGGCGCTGAAGGTTTGCGCAGGCACCAGCAGCTCGCCGCTGTGCTGCGGGTAGATCCCGTAGCGCATTTCGATGACGCCGTGGCGCACGCCGTTAATCAGCTTTTCGTAGGTGCGCGACTCACCGAGCTGTTCGACGATGGCATCGCTCAGGTGCAACGGGGTCAGGCTGCTGTCGTCGTACAACGCAACCGAGTGGTAAATGCGCAGGGTCAGGATGGCTTGCGCCTGCACATAAACGCTGGACTGGTCGAGGCTGGACTCAATAAAAACCGGGGCCAGTTCGTTGTCGCTGACCACACTCTGGCTGACCGTCAGGCTGATCGGTTGACTGCGGTGATCGCCAACCTGCAGCGGCGGGATCACCACCGTGCCGGTGCGTTTGGGTTGCAGGGTGATGATCCAGCGCGTGTTGGCCTTGTTGCTGTCGCTCAGGTTGGTCAGTTGATTGACCTGGCGCGTGCCGCGCACCTCAAACAGGTCGTTGAGGGGCGTGAGGTCAGGCTTGCCAAATTGCGTGGCGTCATTGGATTCCAGCGTCAACTCGACGGTTTCGCCCGAGTTAAGGTGATCGCGGTCGACACTGGCGACCAGCCCCAGTGCCTGGGCGGGCAGCGTCCAGCACCACAGCAAAAGTAACAAAGCACAAAGGCGGTTCATTGAGGCGTGTCCTGATGTTGCTGCTGTTCGTACCAAAATTTTCGTCGCAACAGTTCGCTGGGGTTGTCGGGAATCTGTTTCAGCCATTGCTCCAATGCCTGCCGGTGTTCTTCTTCGATGGGCCGGGCGGCAGGCGGTGCTGGGGCGGTAGCGGGCTCTGCCTCGGGTTCGCCGGGTGCAGCGGGTTGGGCGTCCGGTGGGGCGGCATCGTGTGGATTGAGCTCGCCCGAGGGCGTCGCCACCGTGCTGTTGTCTTGCTCGCGGGTGTTGACGCCGGCCGTGCCCGGGGTTGGCGTGCTGATCGGGGGCGGGGTGTCAGGTGCCGGGTGCTCGGCTTCGGGTGGCGGGTCCGGCGCCGGGGGTTGCGCGTGCTGCTCAGCCAGCAGTTTCTCGATCAATGCTTTGTTCTGGGCTGCGGCCAGTAGTTCGGGCTCACGTTCAAGCGCCTGCTCGTAGGCGTCAACGGCAGCTTCCAGCTCGCCCGCCATGGCCAGCGCATTGCCGCGATTATAGTGGGCGCTGGCGCTGTTGACCTCGGCAAAGCGCTGGGCTGCAGCGGTGTAGTCACCCGCTTGATACAGCGCCAGCCCTTGCCACATCGGATCATCAAAATGCTCCACAGCTTGCAGCGGTTTTTTCTGCTCCAGCAAGCGTTGGCCCTGTTGGTCGGGACGTAGCCAAAGGTCGGTAAAGCTGAAGGCATAGCCGGGCTGCGGCAACATGAGCAGCAGCGGCAGGCAGAACAACCAGCCGCGACGCCCGGCACAGGCTGCGAGCAGCAACAGTGGCAACAACAGCCAGTAACCCTGGTCGGCCCATGTATCAAGGCGTTGGGTCTGGCCGTCCGCACGCAGGTGTTGTGCACCGTCCAGCAGGCCCAGCCCGCGCAAATCGTTGTCATCCAGACGCGCCTGACGGTAGCGGCCGCCGACGTCCAGGATGAAGCTGCGCAAATCGGGGCTGTCGAGGCGAGGCAACAGGATGGCGCCCTGGTCGTCTTTGAGCAGTTGACCGTTTTCATCGACCACCGGCGCTCCGTCGCGCGTACCGACACCGAGCATCAGCAGCGGCGGTGCGCGGCTATCCATCACTGCGCGGATGCCTTCACGTTCCTGCTCGCTGAGGGATGAGCCAATCAGCAGCAGTCGACCCTGACCCAGCCCGCCCTGATTCAGCAGCTGCAAGGCTTTACCGACCGCCAGATCGGCGCGATGGCCCGGCTCAGGCATGATTGAGGGTTTGAGCGCTTCAAGCAGGTTGCGGCTGGTCGCCAGGTCGTCCGACAGGGGCACCAGCGTGTGGGCGCTACCGGCGTACACAATGACTGCTGTTTGCGCGTCGCTGCGGTTTTGCAGCAGGTCGTATACCTTGCGCCGTGCTTGTTCCAGGCGATTGGGCGAGCTGTCGGTGGCCAGCATCTCGGGGGTCAACTCCAGCATCACCACCAACGGATCGGCGGGTTTTTGCGTGGATTGCTCCACCCGTTGCCAGCTCGGGCCCATCAGTGCCAGCGCCGCCAACAGCCAGGCCAGCCCCAGAATCATCCATGGCAGTTTGCTGTCGCGGCCATTGCCGCCGCTCAGCAGCACCCGCTGAAACGCCACGGGCAAGATCATTTGCCAGCGTCCCGCCCTTTTTTGCCGGCGCCAGAGCTTCCACAGTAACCAGCCGAGCAGGGGCAACACCGCCAACCATTCGGGGCGGAACCAGTGCGGCCAGAAGGCGCTCATCGGCGTCTCCGCAGGCGCAGCCGTTTGAGGCGCTGGCGCCATTGAGGATGAGGTTGCAGGAGGTGCTCCTTGGTCAGCCAGCGTTGCAGCAGATTATTGGGCCACAGTTCGCGAATCACCAGCAGCACACTCAGCAGCAATGCGCACGCCAGTGGCCAGCTATACAGCGCCTTGGCGGGGCGGGCCTGGGTGGGTTGTTGTGCCACCGGTTCGAGTTGATCAAGGGTGTCCTTGATGGCTGCAAGCTCTTGACCGTCATGGGCGCGGAAGTACTGGCCGCCGGTCAGGCGGGCGATTTCCTGAAGCGCGGGCTCGTCCAGATCAACCCCGGGGTTAATGCCGAAGAGACCTTTGGCGCTGCTGTCTTCAGGGTCCGCGCCGATGCCGATCGGGTAGATTTTGACGCCTTCTTCAGCGGCCAGGCGCGCAGCGGTCAGCGGGTCGATTTGCCCGCCGTTATTTGCGCCATCGGTGACCAGGATCAGTACGCGGCTCTGGGCAGGGCGTTGGCGCAGGCGTTTCAGGGCCAGGCCGATGGCATCGCCAATGGCCGTGTTTTTGCCCGCAATGCCAATGCGCGCTTCGTCCAGCCAGGTGCGCACCGTATGCCGATCAAATGTCAGCGGCGCTTGCAGGTAAGCCTGACTGCCGAACAGGATCAAGCCGACGCGGTCACCCTCGCGGTTTTCCAGAAAGTCGCCCAGCAGGCTTTTGACCAGATCCAGGCGGCTGACGTCTTCGTCCCGCCATTGCATGTCCGGGAAGTCCATCGACCCCGAAACGTCGACGGCCACTAACAAATCCCGGCCACTGGCGGCAATGGGCAGCGGCTCCCCGACCCATTGCGGGCGCGCGGCTGCTGTCAGCAGCAACAGCCACAACAGCATGTAGGGCGCTTGTTGGCGCCACGAAGGCAGTGTCGAACGCGCCTTGCGACGCGCCAGTTCTTCGAGGTCGCCGAGAAAACTGATTTTGAGCGCAGCTTCGCCGCTGTCCGCTACCGGCAACACAGCGCGCATCAGCCACGGCAGCGGCAACAGGGCGAACAGCCAGGGCCAGGCGAACTCAAACATGTTTGCGGATCCAGGTTTCAACCGCTTGATTGAGCCCGGCGATGGCTTTGTCATCGAGCTTGCATTCGGGTTTATAGGCGCCTTCTACCAGCACCATCCAGCGTGTCAGCCCGGCCGCGGGGCACCGGTTATCAAGGAACGCCAGCCATTTGCGGCCATTGAGGGTGTGGCTCTGGCTGTAGGGGTAATGGTTGCGGCACAAGCGTTTGAGCAGGCCATTGAGCTGTTGCAGCCAGGCGCCGGCAGGAGCGCCGTCGTAGGGCTTGGGAAAGCGCGCGAGTTCCTCAAGGGCAGCCAGACGCACCGGGTCAAGCGGTTGCTCAGCGCGCTTGGGCGAGCGTTTGGCCGGCAAATAGCGGCGTAACCACCACACGCCCCAGCCCAGCGCGGGGAGGATCACGAGCAGCAGCCACCAACCCGGAGCAGGCGGCCACAGGCCTATCGCTTGAGGCGCGATTAACGGTTGCAGTTGCTCAAGGGCGCTCATAGCGTTTTGCCGGGCCGTTTGGCATTCAGGTAATCGCGTAATTGCTCGATCATTTCGCTCTGGGTGCTCAAGGGCATCAGCAGCACCCGCAGTTTTTGCGCGAGCAGTGCCCAGCGTGCGATGCGGGCTTCGGCTTGCGCGCGGTAAGCCTGCCGCAAATCATAGTTGAGCGTGTCGAGTTCAAGCTGGGCACCGCGTTCCGCGAAGCGCAGCAAGCCCGCCGCAGGCAGCGCATGATCCAGCGGGTCGGAGAGCGGCAACAGCATCAGGTCGCAATGGCGGGCCAGCAGGCTCAATTGTTGTTCAGCCGCGTCGGTGAGGGCGCGTTCGTCGCAAATCACGATGACCAGACTGCCGGGCCGCAGTACTTCTCGAGCCCTGATCAAGGCCATGCCCAAGGCATCGCGGTCTGATTGCACCTCGGTGTGCAAGGACTGATTGACCCGCACCAGCCGGTTGAGCAGTTGCAACAGGCTTTGTTTGCTGCGCCGCGGCTTGATTTCGTAATGTTCATGGTCCCCGAACACCAGCCCGCCCACGCGGTCGTTATGGCCCAGTGCGGCCCAGCCAATCAGGCTGGCTGCTTGCGCGGCCAGTACGGATTTGAACATCAACCCCGAGCCGAAAAACAGGCGGCGGCTTTGCTCGGCAAGGATGAAAATCGGCCGTTCGCGCTCTTCATGGAACATTTTGGTGTGCGGCTCAAGGGTGCGGGCAGTGACGCGCCAGTCAATGGTGCGCACATCGTCTCCGGCCTGATACACCCGTACCTGATCGAAATCGACCCCGCGCCCGCGCAGTTTGGAGTGGTGCAGGCCCACCAGCGGGCTGCGCTGGCTGGGCGAGGAAAACAGTTGCACTTCGCGCACCCGATGGCGCATTTCGATCAACTCGGCGAGGGTGACGCGAATGCCGGGTTCGGCGGGCAGGGGGCTGTTCATCGGTCAGGCAACGGCTACGACGTCGAGAATGCGCTGCACCACGCGGTCCTGGTCGATACCGGCGGCTTCGGCCTCAAACGACAGAATGATGCGGTGGCGCAACACATCGAATAATACGGCTTGTATGTCCTCCGGGCTGACAAAGTCGCGCCCGGCGAGCCACGCGTGTGCCCTGGCGCAGCGGTCCAGCGCAATCGAGCCGCGCGGGCTGGCGCCATAGGCGATCCATTCAGCCATCTCCGGGTCGAATTTGCCGGGGGTGCGGGTGGCCATGACCAGTTGCACCAGGTATTCCTCCACGGCGTCGGCCATGTACAGGCCGAGGATTTCCTTGCGCGCTGCGAAAATGGCTTGCTGGCTGACTCGGCGTTCGGGTTTGGTCTCACCGTTCAGGGCTTCGCCACGGGCTTGCTGCAGGATGCGGCGCTCGACGGCGGCATCCGGGAAGCCGATTTTGACATGCATCAGGAAGCGGTCGAGCTGGGCTTCAGGCAACGGGTAGGTGCCTTCCTGCTCGATGGGGTTCTGGGTGGCCATCACCAAGAACAGCGGCGACAGTTCGTACGTGCTGCGCCCGACGCTGACCTGACGCTCAGCCATGGCCTCCAGCAAGGCTGACTGTACCTTGGCCGGGGCGCGGTTGATTTCATCGGCCAGCACCAGGTTGTGAAAAATAGGCCCTTGCTGGAACACGAAGCTGCCGGTTTCCGGGCGATAGATCTCCGTGCCGGTAATGTCGGCGGGCAGCAGGTCGGGGGTGAACTGAATACGATGGAACTGCGCTTCGATGCCTTCGGCGAGTTCTTTGATGGCCTTGGTCTTGGCCAGGCCAGGGGCGCCTTCAACCAGCATGTGGCCGTCAGCCAGCAGCGCGATCAGCAGCCGGTCGATCAGCTTTTCCTGACCGAGAATCTGCGTTGAAAGAAAGGTTCGCAGCGCAAGCAGCGCTTCACGATGTTCCATCGATGACTGTTCCTGAAAAGGACACCGGCGGCGCATGAATTGCGCCGGGGCTGGGGGCGTTACTTTAATCCATTGCAGGGGGTTGGGACTAATGCCAGTCGGGGTTTTTGTGGAAAAAGCACAAAACAACCCGGTTGTTGAGAATGTTGCTTATTTGCGAGCAGTGTCCAGCGACGGGTTCTGCTGTGAAAAACGCTCTGCCAGCAGGCTGGCGAAGGCATCGCGTGCCGTATGACAACCCGTTTCTCGGTGCCACACCAGCCGGTTTTGCACCGGTTGCAGGTCGTTGAAACGATAGCGCGTCAGCGCTGCGCCGGCGCCAAAGCGCTCCAGAATGCCTTCGGGCACGATGGCCAGCCCCGCCCCGGCGTCGACACAGCCGATGATACTGCCCCAGTTGGCGTACGCGACGCTGTTGATCCGCAGATTGTGTCCGCCTAGCCACTGCTCAAGTGTGGCGCGGTAAGGGCAGCCTGCTGGCCACATGAACACGGTTTGCCGGGCGATGGCACTCAGCTCCGTCAGCGGCGCATGGGAAGCCCCTGCAATCAGGATCAAGGGCTCGTGATAGAGGTCAGTGGCAAGCAATTTTGGGTGCTGAACATCGATGGCGACAATTGCAGCGTCCAGCCGATGATGCTGAACGTCATCCAGCAACTGTGGCCATTGGCCGGTGACCAGTTCCAGGGTGACGTCAGGGTAGCGCTGGTGATATTCGGCCAGCAGCGGCGGCAGGCGCCCCGATGCGCAAGAGTCGATGGCGCCGATCCGTAGAATCCCGTGGGGATTGGCATCGGGTGTGACCGCCCGTTTGGCTTCCTCGACCAGTGCCAGGATGCGTTCGCAATAGCCGAGAAACAACTGGCCCGCCGAACTGATTTTCAACCCTCGGCCCGCCCGGGTGAACAGCACGGTGCCCAGTTCAGTTTCGAGGTGTTTGATGCGCGTTGTGATATTGGACGGCACGCAGTGAAGTTGTTGAGCAGCCAGCGCAATGCTGCCGCATTCGGCCACTGACTTGATCATCCTGAGTTGGCTCAATTCCACGGTTCACTCTCCATGAGTTCAGAACTCTTAATTAATCACTTGTTCGCCCTTGCGAGGCTGACTGACATTAACTTCTGAAACACATCCGGCTGACGTTTGTGTGCGCTGGATGAAGGAAGCGTAACCACTCTGTCATCGAGGTCAATATGAAGATTACAAAAACAAACGTCGAGGCATTGGCACGGACCGTGTTTACACACGGTGCACTCAATAATGACTTTTATACGCGTTGGCTCAACGAAACCCTGACGTTGGATGAAGTTGAAGTGTTTGCCCGTAATTATTGGGCCCGTACCCGGCGGACAGCGACGATGGTGGCCTTGTCGCTGCTACGGGCCAAAACCCTGCACGCACGGGTTGAAATCGTCAAAAACCTCTACTCGGAGTTGGGCGGCGGGGATGTGCACAAAGCGCACAGTGTGCTGTTGCAAGGCTATTTGCTCGATTTGTTGAGCCGCTTGGCCAAACGGCCTTATTCGTTGCAAGAACTTGAAAGCGGTCCTCTGTTGTCGTCCACCCGACTGTTTATTGATGAACAAGATGCTTTATATGCACCGCAGGGGCTAGGGCGTTCTGAACCTCACGTATTAGGGGCGCTCTTGGCTCAAGAATGGTTGGCGTATTCCATGTTGACGCGTTTATATGAAGGGGCGAGAAACTATCAATATTTGTATACAGACAATGATGAGTTTCATGAACAGTGTGAATATTTTCATATCCATATTGGCGACGCAGAAAAAGAACATAAAGTTCAGGCGGTTGAAGCCGCAGCCATCGAATGTTGCACCGAAGAAGATTTCTCCGGGTTGTGCCAGGGATTTAATCGGTTTCTCTCTATTACTGAGCGTTATTGGCAGGGCATCGCCGTTGCCATGGGCGATATCCCGGCGGCTGCGGTGCGCGCTTGAACGCGGCGACATCACCTGCATTGCTTGCAGCGATGGCGGGGGTGGTGATGTGCTGGGCTTATTCGCCCATCGGTATTCATATAGGCCTGCAAAGCTATACCCCCGGTCACTTGGCCTTGCTGCGCTTTTTGGTGGCTTCACTGTTCATGGCCGTGGTTGCGCTGGTCCGCGGCATCGGTTTGCCTCGCCTGCGTGATGCGCCGTGGCTCACGGTGTTGGGGCTGTTTGCGATTGTGATTCACCATGTGGCCTTGAACACCGGCCAGCGTTGGGTCAGCCCTGGCGCATCCAGCGTGCTGGCGCAGTCAACGCCGATTTTCAGTACGTTGATTGCGGCAATATGGCTCAAAGAGTCAGTCAGTGCCTGGCGCTGGTGCTGGGTGGGTACGGGCCTGCTGGGTGCGCTGGTTGTCATTTGGGGTGACAAGGGGCTGGGTGGTTTCCGCCCTCAGGGGTTGCTGATACTGCTGGCTGCGTTGTCCTGGAGCATTTATTTCGCGCTGCAAAAGTACTATTCCAGCCGCTATAGCCCGTTGACCATCGTCTGCTACACGATTTGGGCCGGGACCCTGCTTTTAGGCGTCTACGCACCGGGCCTGATCGCAGAAGTGAGGGCCGCGCCTGTCAGGGTCAACCTCGCCGTGTTGGTGCTGGGAATCTTCCCCAGCGCATTGGCCTATCTACTGTGGGCCTATGTGCTGGCCCACACCGAGGTGAGTCGTTCGGTGTGCGTGATGTACCTGGTGCCGCCCGTCGCCATGTTGATGGCTGCCGTGTTGCTGGGCAACACGGTATCAGGCGGGGTCTTGATCGGCATGGCGATTGTCTTGGGCAGCGTGTTTGCGATGCGGCGGACTGCCTGATCAGGCACGCATTGCTGGTTAAGTTTTCGCGACGTCAAGTTCGCTGACGTAGGTGCCTGTGCCGTCGAGAATGAGCGTGAGGGTCTGCTCAAGTTCAATGGTGTCCGTTAAATTTTCGTCAAAACAGATTTCAAGGTGATCTTCGCCATTGAATGCGTCAATGTCATCGGCTGCCACTTCAATCAGCAGGCGGGCAGGGCTCAGGGTGACCTTGATCCCTTCAAGTGACGAGGGATCGTTGTCCCCCAGGGAGATCTTCAACTCATCTTCATCCGGATAGCGGCTCATCAGGAACATGTCGCCCTGCGTGCTGTAGCAGCATACCGTGGCGAGGTTTTCCTCTTCGTCGTCGCACGGGTAGGCAAGCAGGTGGGGGGCTGTGATTTTCATGGGCTTATTCCTGACGCGTGGGCGCCTGCAGAGCAATCAAAACAGCAAGTTTGCCAGCCTGCGCACGTTTTTGCAGGTTTGAATGCTGAAACAGCCAACTGAAGCGAATTGTGATGTCAGTCATTTCAGAACCTGACGTCAGTAAATCGGTTTTTTCTGTGAGGATTTTTTGCTCTCCAGTGCTAGGGTTGAACATGGGCAGCACCTGCGGTTACGTCCAGATGACTGAATATGTCGCCGCATCGCAAGTATCTCGGGTATGCCTCTCGTTAAGCTGCATCCAGGATAGCTATCTCTAAAGACACAGCCCGCTGATCGGGCAGTCGTTTTTGTAGATACCCCTCCCGGAATGTGAATGTGACCCCCGGGTCGCGGCCAGCTTCACTTCCCTGTCATGCTGAGCATTGAGGGCGGTTGCCAGACCAAACCTTGCTCAGCATGGGCAACTCCCCCTACGGGAATAGCACGCGACGCGTCTCTCAATAACAAGCCCAAGCGGAGTACCACAGATGGCGTTCTTCACCGCAGCCAGCAAGGCCGACTTCCAGCATCAACTGCAAGCGGCACTGGCGCAGCACATCAGTGAACAGGCACTGCCACAAGTGGCGCTGTTCGCCGAGCAATTCTTCGGCATCATTTCTCTGGATGAACTCACTCAACGTCGCATGTCCGACCTTGCCGGCTGTACGCTGTCGGCCTGGCGCCTGCTCGAACGTTTTGACCCGGCCCAACCTCAAGTGCGGGTCTACAACCCGGATTACGAACGCCACGGCTGGCAATCGACGCACACTGCCGTCGAAGTGCTGCATCACGATCTGCCGTTTCTGGTGGACTCGGTACGCACCGAGCTCAACCGACGCGGTTACAGCATTCACACGCTGCAAACCACTGTGCTGAGCGTTCGTCGGGGCAGTAAGGGCGAGTTGCTGGAAATCCTGCCAAAGGGTACGCAGGGCGAGGGTGTTTCCCAAGAGTCGCTGATGTATCTGGAGATTGATCGCTGCTCCAATACCGCTGAATTGAATGTGCTGAGCAAGGAACTGGAACAGGTTCTGGGTGAAGTGCGTATTGCTGTGACTGACTTTGAGCCAATGAAGGCCAAGGTTCAGGAGTTGCTGGCGAGCATCGACAGTTGCCAGTACGCCGTGGCGGCTGATGAGAAAGCCGAGATCAAGAGTTTTCTGGAATGGCTGGTGGGCAACCACTTCACGTTCCTGGGCTACGAAGAGTTCGTGGTGCGCGATGAAGCGGACGGTGGCCATATCGAATATGACCCGGCTTCTTTCCTCGGTCTTACCAAGCTGCTGCGCGCCGGGCTGACCCCCGAAGACCTGCGCATCGAAGACTATGCCGTCAGTTACCTGCGTGAACCGACCTTGTTGTCGTTCGCCAAGGCGGCCCATCCAAGCCGTGTGCACCGTCCTGCTTACCCGGATTATGTGTCGATCCGCCAGATCGATGCTGACGGCAAGGTGTTGAAAGAATGCCGCTTCATGGGCCTTTACACCTCGTCGGTGTATGGCGAGAGCGTGCGTGAAATTCCGTACATCCGCCGCAAAGTGGCTGAAATTGAACGCCGCTCCGGCTTCCAGCCCAAGGCGCACCTGGGCAAGGAACTGGCGCAGGTGGTGGAAGTGCTGCCCCGCGATGACCTGTTCCAGACCCCGGTCGACGAACTGTTCAGTACCGTGATGTCGATTGTGCAAATTCAGGAGCGCAACAAGATTCGCGTGTTCCTGCGCAAAGATCCGTACGGACGTTTCTGCTATTGCCTGGCGTATGTGCCGCGCGATGTCTACTCCACCGAAGTACGGCAGAAAATCCAGCAAGTACTGATGGATCGCCTGCAAGCGTCGGACTGCGAGTTCTGGACATTCTTCTCGGAGTCTGTGCTGGCACGCGTTCAGTTGATCTTGCGGGTTGACCCGAAAAATCGCATCGATATCGACCCGTTACTGCTGGAAAAAGAAGTCATTCAGGCCTGCCGTAGCTGGCAAGACGATTACGCGAGCCTGGTGGTTGAAAGTTTCGGTGAGGCCAACGGCACCAAAGTACTGAGCGACTTCCCGAAAGGCTTCCCGGCGGGCTACCGCGAACGTTTTGCTGCGCACTCGGCCGTGGTCGACATGCAGCACCTGATGAGCCTGAACGAGCAAAACCCGCTGGTCATGAGCTTCTACCAGCCGCTGGGGCAGAGCGCCGGTCAGGAATTGCATTGCAAGCTTTATCACGCCGACACGCCGCTGGCCCTGTCGGATGTGTTGCCGATTCTGGAAAACCTCGGTTTGCGCGTGTTGGGTGAGTTTCCGTATCGCCTGCGCCACGCCAACGGTCGCGAGTTCTGGATCCACGATTTCGCCTTTACCGCGGGCGAAGGCTTGAACCTGGACATCCAGCAACTTAACGACACCCTGCAAGATGCGTTTGTGCACATCGTCAGTGGTGATGCAGAAAACGATGCGTTTAACCGTCTGGTGCTGACCGCCGGTCTGCCATGGCGCGATGTGGCGCTGCTACGTGCCTACGCCCGTTACTTGAAGCAAATCCGTCTGGGCTTCGATCTGGGCTACATCGCCAGTACGTTGAACAACCACACCGACATCGCCCGTGAATTGACCCGGTTGTTCAAGACGCGTTTTTACTTAGCGCGCAAGCTCACCGCTGAAGACCTTGAAGACAAGCAGCAACGCTTGGAACAGGCAATTTTGACGGCTCTGGACGATGTTCAGGTGCTCAATGAAGACCGCATCCTGCGCCGCTATCTGGACCTGATCAAAGCGACGTTGCGTACCAACTTCTACCAGCCGGATGCCAACGGGCAAAACCGTTCGTATTTCAGCTTCAAGTTCAATCCGCACCTGATTCCCGAGTTGCCGAAACCGGTGCCCAAGTTTGAAATATTCGTCTATTCGCCGCGAGTGGAAGGCGTGCATTTGCGCTTCGGCAACGTGGCGCGCGGCGGTTTGCGCTGGTCGGACCGAGAAGAGGACTTCCGCACTGAAGTGCTGGGGTTGGTCAAGGCCCAGCAGGTGAAGAACTCGGTCATCGTGCCGGTGGGTGCCAAGGGCGGTTTCGTTCCTCGTCGCTTGCCATTGGGCGGCGGCCGCGACGAGATTCAGGCGGAAGCGATTGCCTGCTACCGGATTTTTATTTCCGGTTTGCTGGACATCACCGACAACCTCAAGGACGGCGCACTGGTGCCGCCATTGAACGTCGTTCGTCACGATGAGGACGACCCGTACCTGGTGGTGGCTGCGGACAAAGGCACCGCGACCTTCTCCGACATCGCCAACGGCATCGCCATTGACTATGGCTTCTGGCTGGGTGACGCATTCGCCTCGGGCGGTTCGGCCGGTTATGACCACAAGAAGATGGGCATTACCGCCAAAGGCGCCTGGGTCGGTGTGCAGCGCCACTTCAAAGAGCGCGGGATCAACGTTCAGGAAGACAGCATCAGCGTAGTCGGGATCGGCGATATGGCCGGTGACGTATTCGGCAATGGTTTGTTGATGTCCGACAAACTGCAACTGGTGGCTGCGTTCAACCACTTGCATATCTTTATCGATCCAAATCCGGAGCCTGCCAACAGCTTCGCGGAGCGCAAGCGCCTGTTCGACTTGCCGCGTTCGGCCTGGTCAGACTACGACACGAGCATCATGTCGGCCGGTGGCGGCATTTTCTCGCGTAGCGCAAAAAGCATCGCCATTTCCCCGGAAATGAAAGAGCGTTTTGCAATCACGGCTGACAAGCTGACCCCGACCGAGTTGCTTAACGCCTTGCTCAAGGCGCCGGTAGATCTGTTGTGGAACGGCGGCATCGGTACTTACGTCAAAGCCAGCAGTGAAAGTCATGCAGATGTTGGCGATAAGGCTAACGATGCACTGCGAGTCAACGGTAACGAGTTGCGCTGCAAGGTGGTGGGAGAGGGCGGCAACCTCGGCATGACGCAACTGGGGCGTGTGGAGTTCGGCCTCAATGGCGGTGCGACCAACACCGACTTCATTGACAACGCCGGCGGTGTTGACTGCTCTGACCATGAAGTGAATATCAAGATCCTGCTCAACGAAGTGGTGCAGGCTGGTGATATGACCGAGAAGCAGCGTAACCAGCTGTTGGGCAGCATGACCGATGAAGTGGGCGCTTTGGTGCTGGGCAACAACTACAAGCAGACGCAGGCCATTTCGTTGGCGGCGCGCCGTGCTTATGAGCGAATTGCCGAGTACAAGCGCCTGATGAACGACCTGGAAGCGCGTGGCAAGTTGGACCGTGCCATCGAGTTCCTGCCGTCTGAGGAGCAGCTTAACGAGCGTGTGGCGGCAGGTCATGGCCTGACCCGTGCCGAGCTGTCGGTGCTGATTTCCTACAGCAAGATTGACCTCAAAGAGGCGCTGCTCAACTCCCAGGTGCCGGATGACGCGTACCTGACCCGCGACATGGAAACTGCGTTCCCGCCGATGCTGGTCAGCAAGTTCGCCGAAGCGATGCGTCGTCATCGCTTGAAGCGTGAAATCGTCAGCACGCAGATCGCCAACGATCTGGTCAACCACATGGGCATTACTTTTGTTGAGCGGCTCAAGGAGTCGACCGGCATGAGCGCAGCCAATGTGGCCGGTGCTTACGTGATCGTGCGTGACATTTTCCACCTCCCGCACTGGTTCCGTCAGATCGAGGCGCTGGACTATCAGGTGCCGGCCGAAATTCAGCTGGCCTTGATGGATGAACTGATGCGTCTGGGGCGTCGCGCCACGCGCTGGTTCCTGCGCAGCCGCCGCAATGAGCTGGACGCCGCGCGGGATGTGGCGCACTTCGGTCCGCATCTGGCGGCATTGGGCCTCAAGCTCGACGAACTGCTGGAAGGCCCGACCCGTGAAGGCTGGCAAACGCGCTACCAGGCGTATGTCGAGGCGGGTGTGCCGGAGTTGCTGGCACGCATGGTGGCGGGCACAACGCACTTGTATACCTTGCTGCCCATCATTGAAGCCTCGGATGTGACCGGGCAGAACGCGGTGGACGTGGCCAAGGCGTATTTCGCTGTAGGCAGTGCGCTGGACCTGACCTGGTATTTGCAGCAAATCAGCAACCTGCCGGTGGAAAACAACTGGCAGGCGCTGGCCCGTGAAGCCTTCCGCGACGATATCGACTGGCAGCAGCGGGCGATCACGGTCTCGGTCCTGCAAATGACCGATGCCGGGGAGAGCATCGAGGCGCGTCTGGCGCTGTGGCTGGAACAGAACCAGACCATGGTTGAACGCTGGCGCGCCATGCTGGTGGATTTGCGTGCCGCAACGGGTAATGACTATGCGATGTATGCCGTCGCTAACCGTGAATTGCTGGACTTGGCCATGAGTGGTCAAACCGCGATCTGAGGGTCAGCGCGGTAAAAAAAAGCCCCGGCTCATTTGAGTCGGGGCTTTTTTATTTTCTTTTAGGGGCGGCGACCGTTTAGATGCCAATGTTGCCGAGTGTCTGGACAATATTGCGCAATGTGCCGGCCAGGGCCGGGTGTTCCACCTCAAAGCGTTCTACAGCCAGATTAACGCTGTCTGCGAGGCTGTTGTCTTGCGTGGCTGTCTCAAGTTTGATTTGAGCATCGATTTTCTGCGCCAGGTCATCCAGCTCTTCCCGTTCCTTTAAAGACAAGGGCGAATTTTGGTCCAGTTGCGCGCGCAGGGTGTCGAGTTGTTTTTGCAGTTCGCGAGCAGGCATAACGTTCATCCTTTATTGAGAGGCTGTGAGATAGACCTTCGCAATGAACAAAAGGTCGATCAAGCGGGCCTTTAGAGTAATCCACTCATGTTGAATTGGCATGATCCATCTCATTTTTGTGAAAAGTCATGCGTTCTGCCACCTGCCGCACCCAGGCATCAGGCGTTAATCGTGATGACTTGAGCCCGCCGGGCGTGAATAGATTGCATGTTGTGTATTTAAGGGGGCTGCCTGTTTGACATTTCTCGTTATACTAACGCCCAAAACCAGGGCATAGCGCCCGAGTGTAAGTGCTGCTTAGGAGTTTTTTGCTATGCGCTGGAATGATCGTTTGGCTCAATTGTGTCTGTGTGCAGGTGTGGCAATGCTGCCATTTACCGCTCACGCGGCTACCGAAGATGACCCATGGGAAGGCGTTAACCGTGTCATTTTCAAGTTCAACGACACGATTGATACCTATGCCTTGAAGCCAATTGCTCAGGGCTACCAGTACATCACGCCTCAATTCCTTGAGGACGGCATTCACAACATGTACCGCAACATCGGTGACGTGCGTAACCTCGCCAACGATGTGTTGCAGGCCAAGCCACACGCAGCGGGCGTGGACACGGCACGTGTGTTGATGAACACCATCATCGGCGTGGGTGGCTTCTTTGATGTAGGCACCAAAATGGGCCTGCAGCGCAACGAAGAAGACTTCGGTCAGACGCTGGGTCGCTGGGGTGTTCCAAGTGGTCCCTATGTGGTACTGCCGTTGCTTGGCCCAAGCACCGTACGTGATGCGGTCGCTATCTACCCGGACACTTACGCCGAACCCTACCGTTACATGAATGACATCCCGGCGCGCAACATGGCGATCGGCATGGACGTGATCGATACCCGCGCTAGCTTGCTCTCGGCGGAAAAACTGATCACGGGCGATAAGTATGTGTTTATCCGCAATGCTTACCTGCAAAACCGCGAGTTCAAGGTTAAGGATGGCCAGGTAGAAGACGATTTTTAAACCGTTTGCTACCGCTTGCGCAAAAGAGCCCTTCGGGGCTCTTTTTTGTTTTCAGGGCGTTTATGAGCACGAATCAAACGTGACCGACCATGCTTTTAGTCAGCTCGGCGCAGGTTCTTATAACTGTGGGGAATTTCTCTTATGAAGCTCCGTCCCTCAGCTTCGGGCCGAGCTTGAAACCCCCCGCGGATGGGAGTACCGTCTGCGCCTTACGCGAGCACCTTTGTAGAACTGAGCAATACTGAATACCAGTTCCAGGTGTTTCAAAGTACATTCAGTCGTTGAACCCGCTCAGTGCGTGTTTAATGCCAACCTAATTCTGGCGCCATTTGCCCACATGCAAAAAACCAGTGCCACGCTGCTGATCATTGATGACGACGACGTCGTACGCGCCAGTCTGGCGGCTTATCTGGAAGACAGCGGATTCAGCGTTCTCCAGGCCAGTAATGGCTTGCAGGGACTTCAGGTGTTCGAGAGCGAACGGCCCGATTTGGTCATCTGTGATTTGCGCATGCCGCAAATGGGTGGCCTTGAGCTGATTCGCCAAGTGACACTTCAGTCTCCCGTGACTCCGGTGATCGTTATTTCGGGCGCAGGGGTCATGAGTGACGTGGTCGAGGCGTTACGCTTGGGCGCTGCCGACTACCTGATCAAGCCTCTCGAAGACTTGGCAGTGCTTGAGCATTCTGTTCATCGCGCCCTTGATCGTGCGCGTTTGTTAGTAGAAAACCAGCGTTACCGTGAGAAGCTCGAATCCGCCAATCGCGAGTTAGAGGCCAGTCTCCACTTGTTGCAGGAGGATCAGAATGCAGGCCGACAGGTGCAGATGAATATGCTGCCCGTCAGTCCCTGGTCTATTGATGCGTTTGATTTTGCGCACCAGATCATTCCATCCTTGTATTTGTCGGGCGACTTTGTTGATTACTTCAGGGTGGACGAGCGCCGCGTGGCGTTTTACTTGGCTGACGTTTCAGGTCATGGGGCGTCTTCGGCTTTCGTGACGGTCCTGCTCAAATTCATGACCACGCGCTTGCTGTTTGAATCCAGGCGTAGCGGTACACTGCCTGAGTTCAAACCTTCGGAGGTGCTGGGGCATATCAACCGTGGTCTGATCAACTGCAAGCTTGGCAAGCATGTGACCATGGTCGGCGGGGTCATCGATGAAGAGAGCGGCCTGCTGACCTACAGCATTGGCGGGCATCTGCCCTTGCCGGTTTTGTACACGCCTGACAGTGTCAGTTATCTGGAAGGCCGCGGTTTACCGGTAGGCTTGTTCAACGAAGCCACCTATGAAGATCACACGCTCAAGCTGCCTGACAGATTCAGCCTGACGCTGATGTCTGACGGAATTTTGGATCTTTTGACTGAGCAGACGCTCAAAGAAAAAGAAGCTGCCTTGCCACAATTGGTGAAAGCAGCGGGTGGCAGCCTGGAAGGTCTGCGCCAAGTGTTTGGTTTAGCTACGCTCGGGGAGATGCCGGATGATATCGCCTTGTTGGTGTTAAGCAGGAATCTGAAATGAGTACCGGTAGAATTCAGTTCGCCGAACAGGATGGCACTTTCGTCCTGAAGTTTGTAGGTGAAGTGCGCCTGACCTTGTGTTCGGCACTGGATGCAACGATTGAGAAAATTTTCACGGCGTTGAACTTTTCCGCCATCGTGATCGATCTGACCGAAACGCGCAGCATTGATAGCACTACGCTGGGGCTGCTGGCGAAATTGTCGATCCTTTCCCGGCAGAAAGTCGGCTTGTTGCCCACTGTCGTGACTACCCACGAAGACATTACCCGTCTGTTGCAATCCATGGGCTTTGATCAGGTTTTCAATATCGTGGGCACGCCCTTGCCCTGTCCTGAGTGCCTGACAGATCTGCCTTCACAGGATCAGTCGGAAGAAATCGTACGGGTCAAAGTGCTGGAGGCGCATAAAATCCTCATGAGCCTTAATGACTCCAATCATGAAGCTTTCCATGATCTGGTGAATGCGCTCGAGCGCAGCTGAATCAACCGTACGAACAAAGGAGCCATCCTGTAGCGGGGTGGCTCCTTTTTCGTCGTGGCGTTAGCGTCCTTCCAGCAGCTCCCCGGCTTGATCCAGCAGTGCCAGCGGATCCTCGGCCTTATGAATATCCACTGAGAGCAACTGGCGAAAGCGTCGAGCCCCCGGGAAACCTTGCCCAAGCCCCAGGATATGCCGGGTAACGTGATGCATAGCTCCCCCTGCAGCCAAATGCTGCGCAATATAAGGCCGCAACAACGCTAATGCCTCAGCGCGGGTAACGATTGGCGCCTCACTACCAAATAACTGCTGATCGACACCGGCAAGAATATAGGGGTTGTGATAAGCCTCGCGTCCCAGCATTACGCCATCAAAAACCTGCAAATGCTCTTGGCATTGCTCAAGCGTTTTTATCCCGCCATTAAGAATGATTTCGAGGTCAGGGAAGTCTGACTTCAGCTGTGCTGCGACGTCATAGCGCAAGGGAGGGATATCCCGATTTTCCTTGGGTGACAGCCCTTCAAGAATCGCGATTCGAGCGTGTGCCGTAAAACTTTCGCATCCCGCATCGTTCACCGTCCCGACAAAATCACACAGCTGAGCATAACTGTCGCGGCCATTAATACCGATGCGGTGCTTGACCGTCACGGGAATAGACACCGCATCGCACATGGCTTTGACGCAATCAGCCACCAGCGCGGGATGTGCCATCAAGCATGCGCCAATCATATTATTTTGCACCCGATCACTCGGGCAGCCGACATTTAAGTTCACTTCATCGTAACCGGCGTCTTGCGCCAGACGTGCGCATGCTGCCAGATCGGCAGCCGTGCTTCCCCCCAGTTGCAATGCCAGCGGATGCTCGGACACGTCATGCCGGAGAAAACGCTCAGCATCGCCGTGTAACAGTGCACCGGTAGTGACCATTTCAGTGTAGAGCAGGGCGTTTTTGGAAAGCAGTCGCAAGAAGAAGCGGCAATGACGATCAGTCCAATCCATCATGGGGGCCACGCTAAAGCGTCTGGACACCGCAGAGCCTGTGTTTACGTGGGGTGTAGCTGAATTCTGTACCATTTTTGTCTACGTGTTTTAAGCATGTTTTAGGGCGTTTTCAGGCGTTTTTCAAGGCTCGGTGGTACGATGTACCACTTTGAAACTGACGCGTACCACTTTCTCATGGCAACTATCAGGGCAAGAAAACTGGCGAGTGGGGTTGTGACCTACACTGCCCAGATCCGCATCAAACGCGACGGTGTGCAAGTCTACCAAGAGAGCCAAACCTTCGCCCGTAAACAGGCCGCCCAAGCTTGGGTTCGCAAGCGTGAAGCAGAATTAGATCAACCAGGCGCCATCGAGCGCGCAAACCGCGTGGGCGCTACTGTCAAAGAAATGATCGAGCGCTACGTGCTCGAAATGGAAAAAGCCCGCGCACTGGGAAAAACCAAGCTGGCCACGCTCAAAGCGATTAGCGAATCCTACTTGGGGGAGGTCAATGACGAAGACCTGAACTGCCAGATACTGGTTGAGTATGCGGTCTGGCGCATGGGGCCAGAAGGGGGCGGGGTGCTGCCTCAGACCGCTGGCAATGACTTGGCGCACCTTGGCGCTGTCCTGTCCATCGCACGCCCTGCATGGGGCTATCAGGTCGATCCTCACGCAATGGGTGATGCCCGGAAGGTATTGCGCAAGCTGGGTTACAACATGCGCAGCCGTGAGCGCGACAGACGCCCGACTCTTGATGAGCTGGACAAGCTGCTGACACACTTCCAAGGCATCCTTGCCTACCGCCCCAGCTCAATCAACATGCTCAAGATGACCGCCTTCGCGTTGTTCTCGACGCGCCGCCAAGAAGAGATCACCCGAATCAAGTGGGCTGATCTGGACGAAGAGGGCAACCGTGTCCTGGTCCGGGACATGAAAAATCCCGGGCAGAAACTTGGCAACGACGTGTGGTGCCATTTGCCACCCGAAGCAATGGCCATCATTCAGACAATGCCCAAGGCAGTAGAGGAAATATTCCCGTACAACGCCGAGTCCATATCCGCATCCTGGACACGCGCCTGCAAGTTCTTGGGGATCGAGGACCTGCATTTTCATGACCTGCGGCACGATGGCGTCAGCCGACTGTTTGAAATGGATTGGGACATTCCGAGGGTGGCCAGCGTATCGGGGCACCGGGACTGGAACTCAATGCGCCGTTACACGCATCTGCGGGGAAGGGGTGACGTTTATGCTGGCTGGCAGTGGCTGGATGTTGTCCTGAAGGCGCCCGTAAATTTGGGCGCCCGGACATTGAAGTGAATTAACTGCTACGCGGTGTGCTGTTGAGCTGGTGACTCTCCTTCATCGCGGCAGCGCGCTGGCCGTCCAGATACTCGGACAAATCCGAGATGTGCACGCCCTTGGCACTTTTCTGGCTGGCTTCCATCCGTGTGATTGGAATTTTTATCAAACCTGCCATTACCTTGCGTTCAAACATATTGGTGGTCAGGTGGGTGAAGTAGTCCTTGCAGACGCGCTCAAGCGGTATCACCACCTGCCCGTTGTATTGGGCCATCAGGACAAAGAGAGTTTTCAATGCTTGGCTTCCAATTCAGTAATTCGGTCTAGCAGTTGGGCAATCACTCTGTTCTTTTGGTCGAGTACCCGCTCCAGACTAAGCGAGCGCTCCAGTCGAATGATTATTTCGCCATTCATGCTGCGTTGATTCCTCGACGCTACAGCAGCAATTTCCGGGCGTAAGCCATCGGGTAAGCGGATTACAAACTTGTCCTGTACGCGTGAGTTATTCATTGCTGTGCTCCTTTAACGATTGATCCGGCGAGTAATTGAGCAACCAGTGCTGCATCGCGCTCTGATAGCTCGCCCAATGTCTGGGCCATAATGCTCAAGCTCTCCAGCCGCACACGCGCCTCAGGGGATTTGTGCACCAGGTAGCCGATCATTGCGGCGCCGATGATGGCGGTGGCCACCAAGTGTTTTGCGGGTGTGGTAGCCTTCACTTCGCTGCTGCTTTGGTTTTTCACTTTCATGGTGTGCTCCTTAGTAGTGGTTGGTGCCGGGGAGGGCCAACTCCTCGACACCCCTTTTTATTACCGACTCAGCCGATTTTTTGTTCAGTAGCTACTTTTCGTACCAGGTGCAGTATCAAGCTCTCCAATTCAGCAACTTCGTCTGTTGCGGATTGCCACTCCAATACGGCTTGGATTTGCTCTTTACTGCACTCCAGGACCAGAATTTCGTAATCCCCTTTCGCAGCACAGACCTCTAAAATTTCGATCAGGCCAGCAGCTCCGTAGGCATCTGCGTGCACGGTGGAATGTTTGCCGACAGTCTCTGACATCCAGTTCTGCAGCCCTGTGACGTGGTTTGCGTGGGTTATAAGTCCGTTTGGACCTGTTGCTGTCATGACTTGGATATGCATCGTTTTCCCCTCTCTGGGTTGTGGTCAGGAAGCTTGAAAAATCCAGCAGCGCACGGTTTTAGGTTTGTCGAACAAGGGGTTTGCCGCCGACTGCGCTGCCCGGATAACGCTGTAGGTCGGTTTGTTGGTTTCCAGCAGCTTGCGGCTTCGGCAGTCCCCCAGCAGCGCGCGTAAGGTTTTGAGGTCAGCCAAGTTCTGGCGATGCTCGCTGGCCTTTTCGGCGAATTCGTTGAGGTTGATGGCGATCAGCTTTGTATCGTTGCTGTGGTTGACCTGCTGGCCTTCACCCAGGCTTTCGAGGTAGTCGTAAACTTCCCAGAACTCGGCCACCAATGGGTGATCGGCGCTGATCGCCGATTGGCGCTCAAGAGCCATCGTCACCAGTTGCTGCTGAGTGGTAGCCAACTGGTTTTCATCCAGCGGGCAAACCAGGCGCAGGCAATCAAGCAGGGCCAGCATCTGGCTGTGGTTTTTGATAATCCGCTCGACGCGGATTTCTTTGAGTTTGCGCAGGCGTTCTTCGTGCACGATCACGCGCTCGGCAAACTTAGCCATCACCTGAGGCTCGGCACGCACGGCTTTCAGCAAAAAGTGGCTCAGCAGCTCGACCGGGATCTGGTTTAAGTTGTCAGCGGCAATCCGACTCTCTGTCGTCACCGCTGGGCGTGCAAAGTGCAGTTTGACGATACGGGTCAAGATCGCTTCGGAGGCGCTGACAGCCGCGTTTTGGCTGATGGCAATGGTGGCGCGAAACGGCGGTTCGTAAGTCTCGTTGCCACTGGTTTTCATGCCTTTCGTGCCCAAGGTGCCGCCGCCGAAAAATTCCTTGAGTTCGTCCCAGTCAAAACCCTTGGCGTGCAGCTTGTCCGGCTCGTTACGGTCGCCCTCAATCAACACCACCGGCATGTTGGACACTTGGCCCATCGCCCGTTGACGGCCTGCTCGGGTGGATTTGGACGGGTCGAAACCTTCCTTCTCCTGTCCCAGCAGCTTCCACAGGAACGTGAGCAGCGTGGTTTTACCGGCGCCGGCTTCACCGGTGGCTTCCAGAAACGGAAAGGATTTGTACTGCGCCCGGATTTGCTCGGCGAACAGTGAGCCAAACCAGAAGGTCAGTGCGACCACGCCATTGGCACCGAAACACGTCCAGAGCATGGGGAGCCAGTCTTCGCGGTATTCCTTGGCGTCCCGCTGGATGTGCATCGGGTTGGACTTTTGCAGCGTCTTCAAACGCAGCTTGCCGAACTCGAAATAGTCCTCTTTGTTGACCTCGCTGAGCACACCGTTACGCACGGCAATGTCGCCGAACACGTAGCTGCTGTGCTGTTTGCTGTAACCGATAAAATCGATGGTTTCGACAGTTTTCAGGCCAAACAGCTGGTCTTTCATGATCTTGTCGAGGTGTTGGCCACTGCCGGTGAAGACTGCGCCGGCAGCCATCCCCAGCAGGCGCTTTTTAAACTCGCTGGCTGCTGCGACCTGACCTCCTGTGAAGGTATTTTTAACGCTGCCGCCGTCATGCGGGAAGTCGATGCGGAAGTAGTACCAGGACTCGTCCGTCACTTCGTTGCGTTGGAAATACAACGCTTGTGGGTAGCAGTTGGCAATTTCCACCACACCGCCACATTGGCGCAAGGCCTTGTCGCGGCGCTGTTTATCGGTGAGTACCTGGTCTTCTTGGCGCTCAGAAGAATCGAGGGTCTGCATGGCCTTATCGAATTTCAATAAATCCATCTTGAACCAGTACAGGCGGCTGTCGAATCCGAAGTGGAACTCGTGCCGTTCGCGCCATTCGTACATCAGCACGCCTTTCTCAGCGGCGCTTTCCGCAATCAACAGAGCGCCGTGATACCGGGCTGCTTTCAGGTCTTGGTCTATGCGGTCTGCGCGTTTATCAAGGTCGTCGATCACGACCCAGCGCTGGTGCAGGTCATTCCAGTCGTGCTTGCGGTTGTCCTGCTGCGGGACTTGCGCGGCCTCGCAGACATAGCCGAGGTCGCGTGCCATTCGCACCCAGCGCTTGGTGTAACGGTGCGCGCCGGGCTCGTTGTCCAGTGCCCAAATCAGTTTGGGCAACTTACCGCCGCGCTGCCGCGATAACTCTTTCAGGGATTCTTCGGGAAAGGCGTTGGATGACATGGCCGAGACAGCGGCGATGTCATGGTGTACCAGGGCAATGGCATCGAAAATGCCTTCAACAATCCATAGTTCTTTGACTTCAAGCAGATCAACACAAGGCGGACACCACCAGACACCCTTGTAGCTTTCGCCTTGTTTAAAGCGGGCTTTCTGTTTACCGAAGCGGTGAGGGCGGTCGATCAAGCGTTCCCAGTAGCCCCCTTTCTCAAGGCCGAAACGCACGGTCGCGCTGCCAGCGTTATGTTGGGCCGAGTAAAAGGAGTCTTGGGTAAACCAGCCCTGAATCAGCTCAAAACGAAAGCCGCGCGCAAACTCCAGATAGGCGCGGGCGGTCGCATTGGGATACTGGTCTGTTGAAGGTGCACGTTTAGTCCAGTCGTCAAACAAGTCCTCGTACAGTTCTTTGACGTGCCAGCTCTGTGCGCATTTTCCTTCCCTGCCGCAAATGATCAGCCACGGGTTTTTGTGGTGGGTGTATAGCTCTTTTTTGCCACACGCGGGGCAGCGGCCACCACGCATAAAGTGGGTGCCTGAGCGATGTTTCAGCTCGTAGTCGCTTTCAAGTCGTCTGAGCACTTCAGCGCGCAGTTCATGTTCCATATTCATCGGGATTACTTCACTGCTCTGAGGCTGTGTGTGAGCGCGCCCATCAGGCGCTTCTGTGCGGCCATCAACGGCATGGCGTTGAGAATGGAGCCATGACGCAAGCCTTCGGGTATCAGGCGGAATTGGTCGGCGTACCAGACTTCGTTCAGTACCTGGCTATAGCGCCCACGCAGTTCGGCAAGCAGCAGCTCAGCCTCTTGCTGGGTCAGTTCGGTGCTGATTTCGACTGGCTGTTTCATGGTCCACCTCAAATTTCGGGCGTAGCTCACCCAAACCCATTGCAAACAGGTCTGGAGACGGGTGGTTAAGGGTTAGGGTGTAACGAGGCGCAGTCGGCGATTGTCGGTTGCGTTGATAATGCGTTCGTAAATCAGATTGACCGGGACCGCCCACGTAAGGCCGCTGGATGGGTCAGTCACAACGGCGACAGTGGTAGAGCTGGCATCAACATCCAGTTGGTGACGATTGCTACTGCACTTCAGTTCGCCATAAGCCCGCGTAACTAACTTTTCAGCCATGTGCAATGGCATCTCAAGACTGCCGGTCAAGTGCTGCACCGCACGGCTAAATAGCAACTGATCATTGCCCAGGTGCTCTGCTTGGTGGCGTTGCAAGAAGAACAGGGCTGCCAACTGCATGCTGGCCTCATATTCCTGATGCTCGGTGTGGGTTGCTTCATTCATATCGCACGCTCCATTTCCAGTTGGTCCAGCAGGTCAGGATGATCGGTGGGTGAGAGCATCGCAGCGCGGCGCTGTGCGACATTGGCTATTGGCAGCTTGACCGCTGGGTTGGCCATACCGCTTGGGCTCATCTCATGAGTCATTTCAAATTCGGCGCGGACTGACCAGCCACAGGCTTCGTTCGTGCATTGCAGATAAGCAACGCGCAGGAAAATGTGTGTGCCCTCACTGGTGCGAATGCGCATACGGGAGTGGCAGTGTGGGCAAACCAGTTTGTAAGTGCTCATGACGCGGCTCCTGCGCTGTAGAGCTGGATGGTCGCAAGCACTTCGGCGTAGCGGGCAGACATATAAAGACTCAACGCGTTGATGATGGCTTCGGCTTCGTGTTTCTCGATCACACCATCGTCCAGTGCCTGAGCGATGATTTGATCAACACAGCCACGTTTAGCGGCGGCTTTGACTGAGCGACTGAACAGCTCGATGTTATCCAGCGTGCCCGGCGCTGCCAGGGGTACAAACATGCCGCCGTACATCGTGGCGACATAGCTGGGCAGGAAGGTCGTACCCGCTTGCTGCTCAAGTCTGAAAATGTGTTCATCTGTCAGTGGGCGGCTGCCGGCGTTTTCATAAGCCTGGTTATCAAACTTTTTGAGGTTCATACCGAGGTTGGCAGCGGCATAGGCTCGACCACCGGGGTAGCTACAAATCACTGCACTGACCACATCTTTTCGGGTGCCTAGAACCGGGCGTTTCATCTTCTGGTTTCTCCCTGGAGCCAGAGGCCCTAGTTTGTAATCACGCCGTCTTTGATGCCGAGTAAAACAGCGGCTCGATGCGCCTCTCCGCGGCGGCCTTTCTTACGGCCATTTAGCAAGTCGCTGACTAGATTTCTGTTCAACTCATACTGCCGGCAAAACTCGGCGATGCTTATCCCTTTATGGTCAAGGGCAGCGCGGGCTTGCTCGGGTGTCAGGGGGGCGGGCATAGTGTTCATATGTGTTTGTTCGTGTTGGTGTACGGACATTCTTGAGCAGAAAAATACTCAAGTCAATATCTTGGTGATCAAAAAAATGTACATTTCTGACGGGGTAGGTGATCGCCTGAGGGAAGAGCGCGACCGCTTGGGCCTGAATCAGACTGATTTTGGGGCAAAAGGGGGCGTGAGCAGGGGAACGCAAAAAGCATATGAACTCGGCGCGAATTCACCCGATTTACGCTATTTGGCAGCACTTGAGGGGGCTGGAGTTGATATTCAGTACGTTCTTTCCGGGTCGAGGGCGTTACTCTCAGAACAGGTGTTAGATGAGACTGAAACCACGGTAATTGAAAATTTCAGAGCCTTATCAGAAAGCGATAAAGCTTCAGTTTTAAGGCTTACAAATGCGTTGGCTGGGTCACCAGCAGTCTGATTAGCGATGTACTTTGTCGTTAAAAACCGCTTTTACATAAGTTTTCGGCCACAAGAAAAATGCTTTATGCCTACTCCTTTTATCGGTCTTTTTTCACGGGATCTGCTGGTGGCACGTACTGACATGCTGAGAATCGTTCGTTCGCCGGGCGTTTTGGACGGTGCTTTTGCAGGCACCGGGCGCCCGTTACGTGTTGCGAATGGAGTAGAGCATGTCGAACAACAAAGCAGATACCAATCCCCTAGGGCGCTGCGAATCAAATCGGCTGACTGAGGTGGAGCTTGATTTGATTAACGTGTTCAGACAGTTGAAAGAAGAGCATCAACGTGATGTGCTTCGCTTTGTGAGTGCGCTTTTGGCTGCCCAATAACGTGAGGAGCCCGGCCAAGCGTCGGGCTTTAAAACCGCATGAATAGATTTAGAGAGCCAGCATGACAAAGCCTTTTTTATTGATGGCTTGGGGTATTAGCCTGATTTTTCAAACCTCCTTGGCCCTAGCATCTACGCCTTCCTGTGATGCTGTCATTAATGCGATCCAGCAGGGATTTCAACTCGTTAAGGACACCCCGACCCAAAGCCAGCAAACGGTGGCCTTCAGTAGGGGGGGCAACACAAAAGTGTATTTTAGCTGCACTTTGGGCAAGCCTGACGTGGCCTTCTATTGGGATGGCTCTGCACCCGATGTTGGTTTTTATGAACTTGTGGGAAGAGTAGGAAATCTCGTTTCACAGAGCCCAGTCCCAGAGGTCGTAAAGCTTTCCAAACAGTGCCGGCAAGAAGCACTGAAAAACGGCAGTGAGATCGCAACGATTGAGCAGAAAGGTTTGGCCATCGAGTGCCAGGCATTTGAGCGTGACGGCGGCGGTACGACCATCACAGTCTTTGCTGAGTAACCCTGCCTGCCATTAACCCCCGCTTACCGTGGGGTTTGCCGCTTCCTCTTTCGCAGCCTGCATCCTCGCCCATTCCCGGTCCACCGCACGTTTTGCCGTGTTTTTGTTGGCGTACAGCCACAGCAGCCGTCTTGGCTTGCTTTGGTCGCCGGCTGTTCTGGTCTTTTCCGTTCCGGTTTTTTCATCGCGGTAGTAAGCGATGACGCCGCTGTAAGTTTTCTGATTTTCCTCCGCCAAGTACTCGATCGCGTCTTCCGGCAATTTGCTTTCCAGCTCCAGGCTCATGGTGTAGCCGTTGTCAGCGCTGAGGCTGTGGAGCACGTTGCCGCCATACCAGATGATTTCGTCAATTTCGTCTTTGATGCCAATAAGGGTGTAGGTCAGTTCCGGGATCAAGTCTGGCCGCGCCCGAGCCAAGGTGTAGCTGAGGGTTGCGCTGCCACGTTGCAGGCGGTTGAATTCGGCACGTGCCGCGCGTAATGCGGACTGGCGGTCGCTGTAGGTGTGGCGCAGGTCTTTGAGGTTTTCCCCGCCGCCGGCAATGGCCTGCTGCTTTTTGGCGCTGTTGATGTCGTAGAAGTAGGCCCGCACGCCGTCGTAGCTGTCTCGGTCGGCTTGCAGGTAGCGATGCTGGTCGCCGTCTTCGCGGGTGAGGGTGATGTGGGGCAGGGCGATGCCGGTGACTGACCTTCCACCACCCGCAGGAAGGCACAGCAGGCAGCCGGCTTTGACGCTGGCTACCGCGTCGAATTCTTCGCCGAGTCGGCTGATCAGGTTGGCATCGGATTCGTTGGCCTGGTCGAGTTGCAACAGGGGCAGCGCCGCTAGTTTCGCTGCGATGGCAGATTTCAGCCCGTTACCTAGGGCAATATCGCGGATCACGTCGCCCAGGGTTTTGTTGCTCCAGCTGCGCTCGCGTTTGATTTTGAAGCTTTTGCGCAAGTCTGCCGATCGGGCGCGCAGGCTGAGTATGTCGGGGGCGCCGCTGTGTTCGATTTCGTCGAAGGTGTAGCTGCCCTTATCCACCAGCCCGGTGTCGCTCCAGCCGAGCCAAAGCCGCAACAACGCGCCTTTGGCGGGCATGGCCAGCAAGCCGTCGTGGTCGCTGAGGGTAAGGCTCAGTTGATCGGCTTCAAGCCCACGGTTGTCGGTCAGCTCAAGACTGATCAGGCGCGGGCTGATGATGTGGGCAATATCTTTGCCGTCAACGGTGATGCGAAAAGCAGGGATCGGATACGCCGCGTCGCGCATGACGCGTTCGGTGGTGTTTTGTACGTATCCCACCACGTCCGAAATAGTCGAGTTGATCATAGCAACCCTCGCAAAATGCTCACGCCTGCATGGGTGCCAGCACCAATAAGGTCGAGTTGATCGTCGTCGATACGCTTGAGGGTAAGGGTAAATTCAATACGGCGAGGTGTGCCGTCGCGGAAGAACACTGTTTTGGTTTCGCTCAAACTTTCGATTACCCATAGGCCGTAAATCCGCCCACTGCCCTCGATCATCGGCCACGCCTTGCCCGTGTTGGCCATCAGCCGCAACGCGTCTAGGCTCAGTGTGGTACCGGCCAGTTCCGGGAAGAGGATGCCGGGGAGGGTGATGATGTCGTCACCGCGACCGACAAATTGTCGTGCCGGCGCGGCACCTACCCGGCTGTTGCTGGGGTGGCGCCATTCTGTTTGGCGCTGCAGTTCCTGATAGGCCAGCGTCGAGAGGCTGAACACGAACATGCCCAAGGCAAGCATCATAACGATTACTCCAGATCACCCAATTTGCTGCGCATGCGCACGGATTTTTCGCTCTTAATGCGGCTCAATTCGGCGCGCACGGCACGGGCGATGGCTTGGGCATCCATGTTGGGCGTGGGATGGATGTTGATTTCGTAGCGGTCATTACTGTCGTAGGTGGTCGGTGCGGGCGGGCTGATGGGTGGGCGCATATCAACGGCCAGCGCCGGGGTGCTGAGTGTGCCGAGGGCAAGTACCCCCGTGGCTGTGAGTTGTTTGCCGAGCTGGCTGATGGCGTTCAGCGGGCCTTTGCCACCCTCGACCAGACCTTGTGTCAAGCCCGCCATCGTGTAGCTCCCCAACTGCAAAAACACCCGCGATGGGCTATGGATATCGAGCTTTTCCTTGAACCAACTAATGGTCGAATCGCCAATGCTGTTGATGGCGTCTTTAACCTTGCCCAGGCCAGCATAAAGCCCGTTAACCAAACCGTTGACGATCATGCTGCCGAACTCGGTAAAGCGGTTGGGCAGATCGATTCCCAAGTAGCTCAGTACACCGGCAAATGCCTGGTAGATCAGGCCGATAGGGCTGAAGTTGGCCAGCACCGTCAGGATGCCGCCAATGCCGCCGTCAAAGCCGGCTTTGATTTCTTTCCAGGAGCTGTCGAAATAGCCTTTAACCGCGTCCCAGTTTTTGTAGATCAGGTAGGCGGCGCCGGCGAGCAGCGCGATGATCACACCAATGGCCAGTACAATCGGGTTCGCAGCCAGCGCCCACAGCGCAATGCCTACCGAGCGCAATGCGGTGATCAAGGCTCCGCCCATTAAGCTGACCAGGATGCGTAAACCTTGGGCCAGCATCGGTAAGGCATTTCGGGCTAAGCCGGTTATTGTCGGGAACAGATTACGAAACACTTTAAAGATGCCGCCGCCTTTGATCCCAAATATCGTCATGCCATAGCGCAGTACCACAAATGGGCCGATCAAGCTGGCAAGGGTCAGTGCCAATGCGCCAAATGTAGCGGCCATAACGCCGACGACCATCAGCGTTTTCAACACAGCGGCTGCTGCGGCCGGGTTTTCCTTCATCCAGGCCGTGAGTTCTTTGATAGCGACGGTGATTTGTTTTAACGCAGCTACATAGGTCGGAAGGATCGCGTCGCTCATTTCGCGATAGGCGTTGGCCTTTTGTGCGAGCAGTTCCAGCTCATTGCCCTGGGTGCTATCGACGGCTTTGACGTACAACTGATCAATGCCATCAGCACCCTTGTTGAGCCTGGCGTTTTTGTGGATCTGATGGCGTTGCAAATACATCTGCGCGAACAGGTTGGAAGCCGTACGGTTGGAGAAAATACTGCCGATGGTATCCAGCACCTTGTTCTTGTCGGTGATGCCCTTGGCAGCCAACTGCGGCAGCAGGATCTTCTCCATCCATTCGAATTGGTTCTCGCGGAACAGCTCGCTGCCCTTGATCGCCCCCACGTCCAGAAAAGCGATCTGACCGGCCTTGTCGTGTTTGACCTTTTTCGGATCGACCAAGCCGAGTTGCTCCATGTTGTTGGCCGCTCGTTTGGTGGTTTTACCCTGATAGATGTTGGAATAGGCGCTCATCATCGCCGTACCTACTCGGTGCCCGCCCATTTCTTGCACCAATGGTTCCATTTGGTAGTAGAAGGCTTCGTCCTTGATACCTTTGGCTGCAACGCCGCCAGTCTTGATCACGTTCAGCCATTCGTTCGGACCGACCCGGCCACCGGTGGCAGTGAGGATGCGCTGCACAATGTCGGCCTGGTTGATGAATGCCTCTTTGCTGGCCAGCCCGCCGCGCATTTCGATGACCTTGAGCATGTCCATGAACTTGCGTTCGTTATCCGCGCCTTGCTCTTCGCCGAACAGCGCGTGGTTGGCGAACTTCATCTTGGCCAACGTAGGGGCAACCATTTCCGCCTCGTGTTCATCTGCAAACACGGTCATGGCATCACGCACCAACGTCAGGTTTTCTGTGACGCTGGTGCCGTATGTTTTCATTTGTTTGGCGAAGTTGATTGCCTTGCTGGTGTCCTCTTTACCGAGGCCCAGCGCAGCCACTCGTTGTTCTTCCAGCGCGAAGTGCTTGCCTTCCTTTAATGGCGCATAAAGCCCGCGACCGATGCCATAGGCCACGCCCATGCTGGCAGCACCTTTGGCGGCGGAGTTGCCCGCCAGTTGTTGGCCCTGTTGATAGGCTTTGCCCGCTCGGGTCATACGCTGCTGCTGTTTGGTCAGGGCTTCTAACCGTTTGCGTTGGGTGTCGATCTGACGGTTCGCATCGGCCATTTGCTGTTTCAGCCGACGTTCATGCTCGCTCAAATTGCGTGTATCGACCCCGGTGGCTTTGAGGCGTTGACGCAGTTGATTGAGCTGTTGGTTTTGACTGATTTCTTGCTGCTTTAGCTGCTGGAGCGAGCGTCTGGCTTTGTCAAATTCGCGCTGCATGGCGCGGGTCGGTGTGGTGGTTGAGGCCATTTGCCGACCCAATTCGCGGGCTTTGTTGCGGGCAGCCACCAACTCGGCGCTGGTGTTGGCCAACCCCTGTTTGAGCTGGCGGAATTCGCCCACTTGTTTCTGCGCGGCACCCAAGCCTTTAAGGCTGTCGCGAGCAGCCTTGAGCGCTTGCGCCGCTTTGGCAGATTGCCCCTGAATGCTACGCAACGGCGCGGTGGCCTTGTCGATGGCGGTGAGCAATACCCTAAGTCTTAAATCATTCGCCATCGGTGGAACTCCGCACCCTGGCGCGCTCGCGCCAGTCCATCAGCTCTTGCAGGCCCAACGGATCCATATCAGTCGGGGCCCAGTGGAAAACCACAGCCAGATCAGCCATGGCGTCTTCTACGCAACGAGGTACACATCCGCCTTCGCCGACTTCTGCAACAAAAAACTGGCGATCTTGCTGCCGATGGCCAACAGGTCGGCCGGGTCCATGCCTGCGGCTTCAGGGGCGGTGATACCGGGGCTGCTGATGCGCGGAATCACTTTGATCAAGCTCGATACGTCCATATTCAGCAGGTCGATCAGCAACACGCCGCGCAGCTCACCTGACGAAGGTTTACGCAGGGTGATGTTGGCAATTTCGGTGTTGCCGCGTTTGATCGGCTGGTCGAGGGTGACGCAGTTGTCGTCGGCAGCGGGCAGGGTTTCAGCGGTGTCAGAGGTGTTCATGTGTGGCTCCAGGTGATGACGTTAACGAGGATGGGTGACGGAACTCGTATCAAATGCCCAAGGCGCTACGTTGTTTTTCCAGCATGTCCACGCCGTTGACCTTCTCGATAAAGTTGAGCAGGTCGATTTCGATGATTTCCTCGTTATCGACGGTCAGCTTGTAGTAGGTACAGGTAGTTTTCATGCTGTGCTCGGTGTCTTCGCCGGGTTTGGCATCGCCCATTTCGATGGACTCGTGCCGACCGCGCACAACGATTTCCACAGTGCTGGTTTCGCCTGTGTCGTCTTGCTGAAACGGGCCGGAGAAGCGCAGGGCAACGGCGGAAGCGTTGACGGCGCCGAACTGTTTGAGCGAGATCAAATCAAGGCCCCCGGTTTTCCAGTCGAACTGGATGCCGTCGTCGGACATACCCAGATCGGCCTTGACCGTGCCATTCATGCCGCCGCCACGATAGCCTTCCATCTTGCGGGCCAGAGGCGGCAAGGTGACGGACTTGGCCACGCCGAGGTAACTGTTGCCGTCGTTGAACAGGTTTATGTTTTTGAGTTTGCGAGGTAAGGCCATGGCGCGGTTCTCCGGTGAGCAGGCGCGGGGCTGACTCCCCTTACGGGGAGGGCCGGTTTAACGGTTGATCTTGCTGGCGAAGTCGATCAGGTAGCGGTCGGTGATGCGTTGGCGCAGGGTCAGGTCTTCCAGCGGCGGTACCGGTGTGTAGTCGTAATCGAGGTGGAGCTTGCCGGCCTTGAGGGTGTCTTTTTCGTTGATGTCGTCCGGGAACCAGCAACTGCCGCCGATCAAGTAGCCCTGCGAGATCAGCTCGCGGAACTTGGCGTTGATCCCTTCAACAATGTCGCGCACCAGGGACGCGTGCATCGGTTTATCAACTGCCCACATGTGTGCTTCGGCGATGGTGTCGGCGAGGATTTGCGCGGTGCGGGTGTAGTTCTCAAAGGCAAATAGCGGGTCGTCGGAACACGTGCGGCTGCCCCAAAAGCGGTATCCGCCTTCATTGATCAGCGTGGTGACTTCGTTGCTGTTGAGGTAATTGGCGTCGGTGGCCGGGTTTTGCAGGTCCCAGAATACGTCGGCACTGATGCCGGTCACGCCGTTGATGGGGACGTTGGACAGGGTTTTATGCCAGCCAATTTCCTGATCGATCTTGGCGCGTAAACCCAAGGCCCGGGCCACAGCTGACGCGACGATGGTTTTGCTGGTGGTGGTATCGAAGTTCAGGAAGTCCGGCCAGATGACCATCATTTCGCGGGCGCCGAAGTTTTCGCGGTAGGCAACCACTTCTTCCTTGGTTTTGCAGTCCCACGCGCTGACGTAGGCGAATGCGCGTAGCTGCTGGGCAATGCTCGCCAGTGCGGTGGCCACCGGCAAGCTGTCCAGCCCCGGCACGCCGAGAATGCGCGGCACCATGCCCAAGCGGGCCTTGGCTGCGAGCAGAGCTTTCATGCCGGTGTATTTGCCGTCGGCGGTGGTGGTGCCGATTAGCGAGCTGGTGGTTTCGGCTTCGTCGGCGCCTTCCTTGACCCGCACCACGATGGTGTAGGGCTTGGTCTGGTCAGCGATGGCCTGCAAGCTGGCGGCGAGGGTGCCTTTGACCCCGGCTTTGCCAACAGCCGTTTGCACGTTGGTGATGAGTACCGGGGTGTCCAAAGGAAAGAACTCCGCGTCCGCGTCTTCGGCGGTACAGACCATACCGATAACAGCGGTGGGAATAGTGCGAATGGGGCGGGTGCCGTCGTTAAGTTCGATGACCCGCACGCCGTGAAGATAATCGGCCATGGGTGGTGCCTGCGCAGTGGGATGACACTGCACAGGCTGCCGCGCGCGCGGCGGTTGGGCGAGCAGGTGGGCTTGTATGGCGAAGGGCTACAGGGCTTCGCCCTATGGTTAAGTCTTGTCGCTTGGCCAGGGATACAGCATTTGAATCTCTTTAAAGCGCGCAATGCCCGAGTCTCTAACTTCCTCCCATCCTGCTTCCCCCATCACCTGCATGCGGCTGGCTTCGGAAAAGTAACGGTCAGATCCCGTAACAGGTTCAGCGAAGGCCGCCAGTCGCAAGCGCTCCACGTCTTCACGCGTCCGCTCAATCACCGGTAGCGGTTGCTTGGTAATGCCCCCGTCTGCGCCCAATGTCCAAACACCATCGGTTTCGCAGATCAGTTTTTGCCAGAGCGTCGAATCGACCTCGACAGCATCTTCAGGGATCTCGTGCGTGCCTTTGATAAGGCGCAAGTGAAGGGTTCCGTCCGGGTGAAACGTCACGTATTTCATGGGATCTTCTCAACTGCCGACAGCGATATAAGACAGGCCCGCTGAGCCTGTCACGCCTGTGTTGTAGGTTTTGAAGCTGTCTCGGGTGACAGCGCCGCCGCTGGTCCCGTTTTCGCCGTCGCTGAGCCTGACGCTGTACTCGGCCGTCGTCGCATTGTTGTAAGCGCCGACAATGACCGCCCCTGCATCATTAGGAAACGGAATGGGAAAACGGGTGGTGTTGATGGTGGAGCCGGTAAGCGATACAGCCGCACTCCACTGGACGATCCAGCCGTTTAGCCAACTCGGAAAGATGATGTAGCCAGTTCGTCCAATGACCATCTGAAACCCCCAGCGCAGCTTTTTTGGGGTGACGATGGTGCTGTTGTCAGTGCCAGCATTCACCTGCACCTGAGTCGCCAGACCCGCCGTACCCAGCGCACTTTCGGTGGCTTGCACCACCTTCTTTGCAATGGCCTGAAAGACCCGCAACGCGCTCATCGGCTTGTTGGTGTCAGCCCCCGTTTCAGCCTCGCTCTGGCTGGCAAATGCAACGCCATAGCCAGCCAGTGAATTGGGCGTACCGGTCAGCGATGAAAACATGATGCCGGTCAGGCCCGACCCAACACCTGTGATGGGCCCGGCGATTTCCACGCCATCAGCGGAAACCCGCACACCATTTCCATTGACCCAAGGCGTTGGGCCCAACGCCATGAACGCCCGCGTTACACGGTCGTAACTTCCGAGAAAGCCTACGCCGGCCTTCTCTCCACCAAACTGCCCGGCGATGACACCTGCAGCCCATGACGGCCCCTCCACCGTGCGAATGTAGAGGCTTTTGGCATCGGTAAGGTTGATCGCGCCCGTCAGTGTTCCGCCCGTAAGGGGCAAGGCATCGGTGATACCGTAATCTTTCAAGGTGGTTGGGTTGCTGCCTGCAACCACGATCCCGCGAACGTCGATCTCAACCTTGGTATAAGCACCCGCCTTACGGGTGGGGGGCAGTACGTTGGTGAACCAGTTGTCCACGTACTCGCGAGTCGCCAGAACCACCGAAGGGTCAATTTTCAGCTCGATGTTTGACGTGCTGCTGACGATCAAATTGATCCGAATGACTTGAGTGCGGCCTGAACCTTGAGTTAGCAGGGGTTTGAAAGTTGGCGCGCAGTTGGCGACGGCTACCAGGTCGCCTGCTGCGTCATACAGACCGATTTCACGCACCCACCAGCCACCTTCATTTTCAGGAATGATCTGCTCGGCAATGATGACACTGGCGTTTTTGGGATCAACTTTCACCTGATTCAAAGGTGCGCGGCGGCATTCGTTGATGAGTTTAGTTTGTAGCCGATTCGGAATGGGGTTTGCACCGTTGGCATCTCCGACGCCCATTTTAGAAAATGTCCACGGCACACCCAGTGCGTCGGCATTGGCTTGTTTTGCTTCACCAATAGCGGTGAGGATGGCGAAAAACTGACTATTTTTGTCGGTCATGGGTAGATGTCCATTGTATCGATATGGTGTTCACGGCCGCCCATAGGCAAGTAGCCATTGACCTCAATGTCGCGCTGAGTCGGTGGGTAAACGCTGAGTTCGTCTCCTTCGTAGACACTGACCCCGACGAATACTGTGCCGCTGGATTCAAGGCTGATCGCAAGGCCAGTTAAATGCCGACTGACGGGTTTGGCGTCATCAATCAGGAAGGTCAGCTCCTGATACATTTCTTCGGTAATACCTGTTTCAAGAACGCCGACCTTGAGTTCGAAAGTGCCGGGTACGCCTTCGGGGATTGTTTGCCACCACTCGATAATCTCGATCAGATACCCCAAGGGTTCGACCACACGTCGCAGTGCGCCGATGGTGCCTTTGCGTGAGTGGATGACATAAGAGGCCCGAATTGCCGCCCGTTTAGTACTCTCCAGCCATTTCCCGTCCCACCGGTCTACGGATACAGACCAAGCCAGATACGGCAGCAACTCAGTAGGGCAAGTGTCGGGGTTCCACAACTGGCGCAATGGCACAGGGACACGTTGTATCTGTGCCAATGCTTGAGCCGCCTGGTGCTCCAGGTCGCTAGCATTGCGTGGCAGCAACGACGGGCTAGTCACGGCTCAACGCCTAACTTCAGCGCAACCGAGGTGCAAAAGGGCGCTTGATAGGGCGTGGCGCGAATGTCTTGCCAATTATCCAGCGCGACCCTGCGCACACCTTCCACATGCAGTGCGGCGTGAACGGCTGACTCTGACACTTCCATGCCCAAACGACGGCGCTGATGCACGTAAGCCAGCAGGCGTTTTTCTGCGGCGACAAGGATCGGCTCAGATTCGGGACCACTGCTGGTCAGGTACAGCGTTGCCTTGACTTGGTAGCGGATGACTTGTGCGGTTTGTACTGTCAGGCGATCCGCCACCGGGCGGCGGTCATCATCGCTGAGATATGCCAGCACGGTTTTCAACAACGCGGCGCTCGCCGTGCCATCCCCGAGTAACGCTTGCACCGTCACCACCACCGCGGCTGGCGTGGGGCTTTCAGCGGTGGCATCACCCACCTGACCATCGGCGGCACGGGCGTGAATGATGTAGCTGTTACGCGGGCCAGCGGTGCTCAAGCCTTCCCATGCCATCTGCGCTCGCTCGCGCAGGCTGTCGTCGCTCTCCATCACGCGGGCGACAGGCGGGCTCGCGTTGGGCTTACCTTCCTGAATCACCAGCCGCTTGACGTTGAAATTGGCCGCGAGGTTGTCCAGGTCATAGTTGGTGGCCAGCGACAGCATGTTCGCCACCGCCGCTTCATTCACCCGTTGGCGCCAGAGGGTTTCGCGGTAGGCGTTCTCTTCCAGGAGCTTGGTCAGCGGCTCCGATTCCAGATTCAGCCGTGCTGCGATTTCGGCCTGCTGCTCAACCGGCCATAGGCTGACGGCGTGAGCTTTGCGCTCGGCAAGGATTTGCTCGTAGTCGATTTGTTGCACGATTTGCGGCGTCGGCAACAGGCTGAGGTCGATGGCAGCGAAGGTGTTCATGCAGCGCCTCCCAGTTGCAAGGGCAGGCTCATATTCAGCGCCTGATTGCGGTCGAGGATGCGACCTTCAATATCAATCACCACCTGACCTTGCAACGTAGCACCGTGCAGTTGCACGCGGGTGACGCTGACCCGTGGTTCCCAGCGCATGATCGCCATCACACTGGCGGCATAAACCCGCAGTCGCGTGACGTCGTTGAACGGTTGATCTACCAGCTCGGGCAGCAAACTGCCGTATTCGCGGCGCATCACACGGGTGCCGAGGCGGGTGGTCAGAATGTCGCTGATGGATTGGCCGATATGCTCGACTGTGCTGATCGCGGCACCCGTTTCACGGTTCATTGCGGCGCTCCCGTTACAGAACCACCGGGCATCACGCCGCCGTGAGTGTGTTTGACCAAGCTGATGCCTGCGGCCACCACATCGTCGGATACGGTGACTGTGCCGGTGACGATTTGATTGCCGGTTTGGGTGTAATCGCCCTGGTGGGTTATCGGGCCGACAATGGTGATGCCGCCTGTGCTGACCAGATTGGTCGTACCGCCTTCGGCCAATACCGCATTTAAATGGTGGGCGACGCTGTCGTACTCGATCACCGTGCCATCGCGGTAGGTGCGACGGTGCAAGCCCTCACGGTCGCCATTGGCCGTGTGTGCGGTGCTGTAGATGCCGGTCAGGGCAATGCCGTTGGCGAGTTGGCCTGAGGGGCTGAACAGGATTACTTGTTCGTTGAGGGTGGGCGGGTTCCAGTCCACATCGGCACCGGCCCGCAAAGCGATCCACGGCAGCCAACCGGTCAGCAGTTCACCCGTTTTTACGCGTACACGGGGTGGTTTCATCTGGACTTCGGCGATGGTGCCGAAGCGGATGAGGTTTTCTAGCATTCGGGCGAGGGCTGGGAGATCGTTCATACGCTGATGGTGGCGTCACGGGTGCCAAGGTGCAGCTTTGGCGGATTGTAAACGTTCCTGTTACATATGCTTCTATCTCGATGTATGCTCCAAAAATAAATCTGTTCAAATGGGATCGAACCAAATGAAAGACACTAAATTTTCTCCAGTAATTAAAAGCTTAGGGATGCTCCGATCAACTTGCTGCGCGGCGGCGGCAAGTCGTAATTTGCACGGCACGCAGCGCTATTTGCTCAAA
>NZ_NQKI01000022.1 GCF_002269125.1 Pseudomonas lundensis
CGTTTTGAGCAAATAGCGCTGCGTGCCGTGCAAATTACGACTTGCCGCCGCCGCGCAGCAAGTTGATCGGAGCATCCTTAGACGTAACAAAATCATTCACACATGCTGGACAGCTCTAATTGCAGGTAAGATGCGCGGCTTTGCTCCCATACGGCCTGACCATGTCTGCGACTGCCCGCTTCCCCACCCTGCCCTACCTCTTCGCGTGCGTGCTGAGCCTGTTTGCCGTGGCCGGTTTCTGGTACGGCTTAGGCCAACCCGTGATCCTGCCCGATGCGGCCACGCCAACCCACAAGTTGCAGTGCGCCTCGTATACGCCGTTCGGTAAGGATCAATCACCCTTCGATCAACCGTTCGTGCCGCGCATTGAGCAAATGGATGCTGACCTGGCCCTGCTGGCCACGCGTTTTAATTGCGTACGCACCTACTCGCAGGCCGGTCTTGAAGCTTTGCCCGAGCTGGCTCGCAAACATGGGCTCAAAGTCATGATGGGGGCCTGGGTAAGCCGGGACCCGGTAGCCTCCGCCGAAGAAGTCAATGCGCTGATTGCATCGGCCAATGCCAACCCGGATATCGTCAGCTCGGTCATCGTGGGTAATGAGGCGCTGCTACGCAAAGAAATCACTGCCCCGCAGTTGGTCACGCTGATCGAGCAGGTGAAGAGCCAGATAAAACAACCCGTCACCTATGCGGACGTCTGGGAGTTCTGGCTGCAACACCCGGAAATCGCGCCCGCTGTCGACTTCCTGACCATTCACCTACTGCCCTATTGGGAAGATGACCCTGCCGGGATCGATCAGGCGGTTAACCATGTCGCACAAATTCGCCAAGCCTTCGGTAGCAAGTTTGCGCCCAAGGACATTGTGATCGGTGAAACCGGCTGGCCCAGCGAGGGTCGCCAGCGCGAAACAGCACTGCCAAGCCGGGTCAATGAAGCCCGTTTCATTCGTGGTTTTGTGACCCTTGCCGAGCAGAACGGCTGGAAATACAACCTGATTGAAGCCTTCGATCAACCCTGGAAACGCGGCAGTGAAGGTGCTGTCGGCGGTTACTGGGGCTTGTTCGATGCGGACCGTCAAGACAAAGGGATACTCGCAGGCCCTGTGACCAATCTGCCGCACTGGCCCGTCTGGCTAGGTCTCGGCGTCGCATTATTGATCGCTACCTTACTGATTGGCGGCCGGGTTCGCAGCAGCCGTGCTGCACTGCTGTTGCCTGCTTTGGGCGCACTGTCGGGGTGCACGATCATTGCCTGGGCTGAACTGGCGTCTGTCACCAGCCGCTTTGCCGGAGAATGGCTATGGGCCGGGATCCTGTTGGGACTCAATCTGATCGTCATGGCCCATACCGCGTTGGCATTAGGGCAAAAAGACGGATGGCGCGAGCGACTGTTCAATATGCTCGAACGCCGCGCTGGCTGGTGGTTGGCCGCTGCCGGGTTTGCCGGAGCCGTAATGATGCTCGGCCTGGTGTTTGAACCGCGCTATCGCAGCTTCCCGAGTGCTGCGCTGTTGCTGCCGGCACTGGTATACCTGCTGCGCCCGGTGCGCGGGCCGCGCCGGGAGTTCGGGTTACTGGCGTTTATTATCGGCGCGGGCATCCCCTTGCAGCTGTACCGCGAAGGCCTCAGCAACGAACAGGCGTGGGGTTGGGCGATGGTAAGCGTATTACTGGTGATGGCATTGTGGCGCAGCTTGAGACTGCACCACCGGTAATTGCTGCAACGCTGCGCGAGGCTGCATGGGATACAACCCTCGCGCGGTTTAAATCCGCTTGGCCCTCACCAGTCGCAACCCTGCAATCACCACCGCAAACACAGCGAGACTGGCGTTATACAACGCCAGTGCTGGCAGCCCAAAAGCCAATGCCAGCACCGCCAAAGCATTACCAAGAGGGCCACGCACAAAAAAGGCCACAACCGCAGTAGCAATCGCAGCCCAACCCAACACCCTGAAATGAATCAACAAGCCCAAATTCGCGCGCAACTGGCACTCCCAGCGGGTCGCCTCAGCCACGCAGGTGCCCACCCACTGCGGATCTTCCATCAAGCCATAGCGCAGGCCATAACCGGCAGCCAGCCACACGGGCACAGCAATGAGCAGCAATATCAACGGCAAACGAGGGCGCATAACAACTCCGATAGGCAAAAGCGGCGCTCAGCTTAATCACACTTGTCGGGTATGCAAGCCTTGCAATCAGATATCTGTTCACTAAAGTCAATCAACGTGTATCGTCTGGTAGCCAATTGCCGCCTGCGACACGTAGGGGGATTTATTTAGGGGTGCAAAAGGCACTTCGAAGGTAGCCCTGTGGTCATAGCCTGCGAATCTTCTCAGCACCTTCTCTAGGATAGTCTTCATGCTTCGTTCTCTGTCCCTCCTTGCCTTGCTCGGCGGCCTTGTATTGAGTGCGTCCGCACAGGCGGTCGATGTCGACCCCGCAACCTATGGCTACCCGATCACCAATCCGTTTGAAGCCACCATCGCCACCACGCCACCGGAGATGCGCCCGTATCTACCGAGCGAAGATGACATTCGACAATCGGATTACAGCCTGACCCTGCGCCCTGAGCGCGAGTTCACCCTGCCCGCCAACTTTTGGGCAGTCAAAAAACTCACCTACCGCATGGCCCGACAAGATCACCCGGCGCCCTTGATGTTCCTGATTGCCGGCACCGGCGCGCCCTACAACAGCAGCCTCAACGAATTTCTGAAAAAACTGTTTTACCAGGCCGGTTACCACGTGGTGCAGCTCTCATCGCCCACCAGCTATGACTTCATGAGCGCCGCCTCACGCTTTGCGACGCCCGGCATCAGCCAATACGATGCCGAAGACCTCTACCGCGTCATGCAAGCGGTGCGTGCGCAGCAGGCCGATGTCCCGGTGACCGACTACTACCTCAGCGGCTACAGCCTGGGCGCGCTGGACGCAGCCTTTGTCAGCCACCTGGATGAGACGCGCAAGAGCTTCAACTTTAAAAAAGTGCTGATGCTCAACCCGCCAGTCAACCTGTACACCTCCATCAGCAACCTCGACAAACTGGTACAGACCGAAGTCAAAGGGATCAACAACAGCACCACCTTCTATGAACTGGTGCTGAACAAATTGACCCGGTACTTCAAACAAAAAGGCTACGTCGACATCAACGCTGCACTGGTGTACGACATCCAGAACTCCAAGGAACGACTGACCAACGAACAAATGGCGATGTTGATCGGCACCATGTTCCGTTTCTCGTCAGCCGACATCGTGTTCACCTCCGACCTGATCAACCGTCGTGGGCTGATCACGCCGCCCAATTACCCGATCACCGAAGGCACCAGCCTCACGCCGTTCCTCAAGCGCTCACTGCAGTGCGACTTCGATTGCTACCTGACTGAGCAAGTCATCCCCATGTGGCGGGCCCGCACCGATGGCGGAACGTTGTTGCAATTGATCGATCAGGTGAGCCTGTACGCCCTGAAGGACTACCTGCAAAACAGCTCGAAAATTGCCGTCATGCACAACGCCGACGACATCATCCTCGGCCCTGGCGACCTTGGGTTTCTGCGTAAAACCTTTGGCAATCGGCTGACTGTCTACCCGTATGGCGGCCATTGCGGCAACCTCAACTACCGTGTCAACGCTGACGATATGCTGGAGTTCTTCCGTGGCTAAACATTTATTACTGGTTGCCGCCCTGCTCAGCGCTGGCGTTGCCCAAGCGGACAACAGCAAGGCCAACCTTGAACGAACCGCAGATGTCGATGGCTTCACCCAACCCTTGAAACTCCTCAAGTTCAATCCCGGGCTGGATCAACGCGAGTTTGAACGCGCCACCATGAACGCCCTGAGCGTTTATGACCCGCTGGAGTCGGTGAACCGCCGGATCTACCACTTCAACTACCGCTTCGATCAGTGGGTATTCCTGCCGGTGGTCAATGGCTACCGCTACGTGACGCCAAGCTTTGTGCGCACAGGCGTGAGTAACTTTTTCAACAACTTGGGCGACGTCCCCAACCTGTTTAACAGCCTGCTGCAACTCAAGGGGCAGCGCTCCCTGGAAACCACCGGGCGACTGTTGTTAAATACCACCTTAGGGGTCGGCGGCCTGTGGGACCCGGCCACGTCAATGGGCCTGCCGCGCGTCAGCGAAGACTTCGGTCAGACCTTGGGTTTCTATGGCGTTCCAGGTGGGGCTTACTTGATGCTTCCGATTCTTGGCCCGTCCAACCTGCGGGACACCACCGGGTTAGTGGTCGACTACGGCGTCAATCAGGAAATCAACTTCCTCAACGTGCCACACGAAAGCACGCGTCACCCGGAAATTTGGGTATTGGGCGCTGTCGACAAGCGCTACACCACCAGCTTCCGTTATGGACAGTTCGATTCGCCATTTGAGTACGACAAATTGCGTTATATCTACACCGAGGCACGCAAGTTACAGATTGCTGAATAAGAACCTACGTCGCACAGCAGTCTGAACACCCGCAGGGTCTTTAGCAAATGTTTGCGAGCGACGGTTAAGCAAGGTGAAACAGGCTAGTGTGCTGTCTCAGAAATAATATCCCTCATGCCTGCGACGCCATTGCCTCGCGGGCTTGTTGTATTTTGTTCAATATGTCTTCTCCTTTGGCGTTCCAAACGTAACGAGTGGGCTGCGCATTTCGCAGTGCCAGGAACGTGGTAATCGAACTCTCCAGCTCGCGAACAGTACTGAAGCTACCCTCGCGCAGGTACACCGTGATGTCGCGAAAGAAGCGCTCAACCATGTTCATCCACGAACTTGAGGTTGGCGTGAAATGCATGTGGAAGCGTTTGTGCTTCTCAAGCCAGGCCTTCACTGTCGGGTGTTTGTGCGTGGCGTAGTTGTCCACGATCAGGTGCAGTTGAAGATGTTTGGGCGTTTCTCGATTGATCTTCTTGAGAAATTCCAGCCACTCCTGATGCCGGTGTTGGCGCTCGATGCAACTGATCAAGTGCTCCTGAAGATAGTCCAGCGCAGTGAACAAGGTGACCGTGCCATGGCGAACATAATCGTGCGATTGAGTTCGGATATGACCGATGCCAAGAGGGAGTCCGGGCTGGGTGCGCTCAAGGGCCTGAACCTGGCTTTTCTCATCGCAGCAGAGCACTAACGCCTTGTCTGGCGGGTCGAGGTACAGCCCGATCACATCCCAAAATTTCTCTTCAAAGTGCGGATTATTGGAGAGTTTGAAGGTGCGCGTCAGATGCGGCTTGATGTCGTTGGCCGCCCAGATTCGCTGGACGCTGGCCGGCGAAATCCCCGCGACGCTAGCCATGCTTCGGCAACTCCAGCGAGGTTGCCCAATGCGCGGTTGAACCACCTGTTCAAGTACTCGACTCAGTGCCTCCGGTGGCAAGGATGAAGGACGCCCCCGTCCAGGTTTATCAATCAGGCCCTCTAATCGCAGCTCTTGAAACCGCTGGCACCAGCGGGTGACTGAGCGCAGTGAAAAGCCAATCAGACGGGCTATGTCTACCCGTGAGTGGCCTTGAGCCGCCAACAGAATTACCCGGGCACGACGGCCATCACGCTGACTGATAGTGGCAGACCTAATGCGGCGACTGAGCTCGCTGTGCTCTTCTGACGTGAGGGTAATGTTCTGCGAGTTCATCTGCTCGCCTCCGACCTGTTGTTGACGGGGAAAGCATAGCCAATTTTCGGAGACTTTATTTTAGAGACAGTACACTAGATTGAACAAGCTCACTGTGTGCTTAACAATCGGTTGATTTTCAATGTTCATGTGGGCTACTTCTCATGGGGTGGTGATTGCTCGCACAATCACCACACCCGCTAGCCCCATTTTTTCAAAGAGGGAAAGTCAGATCAAGTTGAGACTTTTACATGGGTTAATCGACTGCTCGAATATAGCCGCATTGATAAATCGTATCTTGGTTTTCATCACAGGCACTGCCGGAGCCGGTACATAAATGTGCGCGTCTTATTAATGCCTGCCCTGTCGGGCAAGCAAATAGATGCGCAGACTCTTTTTCTTTACGTTGAGTAGCTGGGTGCATTTTTTTAATTTCGCCATTTATTTTTACGACACTGCAACGGTATTTTGTATGCCCGTTTTCATCTCCACTACGTTCCATTCCGGTCATCACTTCGCCGTTTTTGCATGTGTAATCGTGTCCATCCTCTTTACCTTCATCTAGTTGTTCAGACCATTGCCCATTGGGATCAGTACTATTCTCATCGCTTGATGAAAGTTCGGCTGACTGTCCATATGAATAAAATGTTTGGCATCTTATATATGCTTTTTCATTCTCGTCTCCTCTGTGGGCTCTGGCGGTCATTGCCTCATGTAGCGGGCATTCATAGAGGTAGTCCTTCGTTAGCTCATATGACCAGCCATTCTCACCCGGAGTCAGTTCCACTGGCGCTGCAAACACATGCGTTGAGAAACTTGCCGCCATAGCGGCGACAATTAAAAAGGATGCGGTGGGAAATGCCGCTCTTGGAATAAATTGAGAAGCCATTTTCAATATCCTTGCATGACAGTGGGTAGGTTTCCGACAGGTATCGGTTTCACGACCTTACGTCGAAAACAAGCAATTAGGTACTAGTCGTTCTGATAGGTTTTTACTGTTTTTACCTTGTGTGCAAGAGGTATTACTTACATCTGACTGCCCGTTGATCAGCGTAGCCTCCTGCGTGTGTTGTGCGTCAATCGTAAGTGGTGAGTGAGCGTGTTGTAAGTGTTTTAAGGAAATTCTGAAAAAGACTTCCTGATTTGGCAAAATCACCGGACACCAATCGCCGAGCCTTTCGATGATGAAGCAAATGACCTTCGCCGATGCCGAGTACGCCGGTAAGCGCAAGCAGACCCGCAAGGAACTGTTCCTGATCGAGATGGATCGGGTCGTGCCCTGGAAGGGTTTGATTGCACTGATCGAACCACATTACCCGAAGGGCGAAGGGGGGCGTCCGGCTTATCCGTTGAGGGCCATGCTGCGGGTTCATCTACTGCAGAATTGGTTCGGTTACAGCGATCCGGCGATGGAAGAGGCGCTTTACGAGACGACGATCTTGCGCCAGTTCTCCGGTCTGAGCTTGGAGCGAATCCCGGACGAAACCACCATCCTCAACTTCCGTCGCCTACTGGAAAAACACGAGTTGGCCACTGGCATTCTCGGTGTAATCAATGGCTATCTGGGCGACCGTGGCTTGTCACTGCGACAAGGCACCATCGTCGATGCCACGCTGATTCATGCACCCAGTTCGACCAAGAATAAGGACGGTAAGCGCGACCCGGAAATGCACCAAACGAAGGTAAGCGCTCCATAAACCCCACATTCAAAGCGCTGATCCGATCCCGGATGCTGTGCTCCCGATTCCCTCAGGAGCCAGCTCGCCATGATGCGACCCGATGCCAAAGTCGAAAAAGTCTACCTCTACCCCAAGCCCGTGGACTTCCGAAAATCCATCGATGGCCTCGCCGCGCTGGTCGAACTGGACATCAAGGTCGCGGTGTTTGATCCGGTGCTTTTCGTGTTCCTCAACAAGTCGCGCAACCGGGTGAAGATTTTGTACTGGGAGCGCAACGGCTTCTGCCTTTGGCTCAAGCGCCTGGAGTCCGAACGATTCAAAACATCGCCGGACGCCACCGAAGAGGCTATCGTTCTGACCGTCCAGGAACTCAACTGGATGCTCGATGGCTTTGACCTCTGGCGCAACCGTCCTCATCAAGTTTTGACGCCGCGATTCGTAGCCTGATTCGGTATAATCCAGGGCATGAATTCCTTGCCTGAAAATCTTCCAGATGATCCCGTTCTGCTCAAGCAAATGCTTGGGAAGATGCTCGACGAACGTCAGTTGGATAAGGGCAAAGTTGTTCGCCTAGAAGAACAGAATGCGCTCTTGCTTCAGCGTCTGTTCGGACGTAAGTCCGAGCAAACAGCTGATGCGGCAACGCCGCAACTGGCCCTCTTCAATGAAGTAGAAAGCGTCGTCGAGCCTGTGGACGACGCCTCAGATGAAGAGGTCGTAGCCCCGACCAAGCGCCGCGGTAAACGCAAGCCGCTGCCCGCCGATCTGCCGCGTATCGAGATCATCCACGAACTTCCCGAACATGAACTGACGTGCGTCTGCGGCTGCCGCAAACACACGATTGGCGAAGAAGTCAGCGAGCAGCTTGAGATCGTGCCGATGCAGATCCGTGTGATCAGACACGTTCGCAAAGTTTACGGTTGCCGCGACTGCGAGATGGCGCCGGTCACTGCTGACAAGCCGGCTCAACTGATTGAAAAAAGCATGGCCAGCCCAAGTGTTCTGGCGATGTTGCTGACCACTAAGTACGTCGACGGACTACCGCTTCACCGCTTCGAAAAAGTCTTGAGCCGCCATGGCGTCGATATCCCACGCCAGACATTGGCACGCTGGGTTATCCAGTGCGGTGAACACTTCCAGCCGCTGCTGAATTTAATGCGTGATAGCCTGTTGGGTAGCCGTGTTGTCCACTGCGATGAAACGCGCGTGCAGGTGTTGAAAGAGCCTGACCGAGACCCAGGCAACCAGTCTTGGATGTGGGTGCAAACCGGCGGCCCGCCAGATAAACCAGTGATCCTTTTTGACTATTCCACCAGCCGTGCGCAGGAGGTACCGACGCGCCTGCTCGAAGGTTATCGCGGCTATCTGATGACCGATGATTACGCCGGTTACAACGCGCTGGGTGCGCAAGCCAGGGTCGAGCGTCTAGGGTGTTGGGCGCATGCTCGTCGCAAGTTCGTGGAAGCACAAAAAGTGCAGCCTAAAGGCAAGACAGGACGTGCCGACATCGCGCTGAACTTGATCAACAAACTGTATGGCGTAGAGCGTGATCTAAAGGATGCGTGTGACGACGATCGTAAAACCGGTCGTCATGATCGGAGTCTGCCAGTACTGGCTCAGTTAAAAAGCTGGATGGAAAAGACGCAGCCACAAGTTACGTCTCAGAACGCCTTGGGCAAGGCCATCGGCTATCTGGCAAGTAACTGGAACAAACTGGAGCGGTATGTCGAGGAAGGCTATCTGCCAATCGACAACAACGCTGCCGAGCGCGCGATCAGGCCCTTCGTCATCGGAGGAAAGAACTGGTTGTTTAGCGACACACCCAAAGGCGCGACCGCCAGTGCTCAACTTTACAGCTTGGTCGAGACTGCCAAAGCCAACGGCCAAGAGCCCTATGCGTGGCTGCGCCACGCATTAGAACGGCTACCACTGGCGGACTCGGTTGAAGATTACGAAGCGCTGTTGCCGTGGAACTGCTCGCCGGTATCGCCCAGCTAAGCGCTCTACCCATCTTGTAGTCGGTGGGGTTTATGGAGCGCTTACTTTTGATCGACTGCCGTTTTTGAAAGCGCCGATTACGACGTAGCTGAAAAACATGGGGCTATTTCAGACCATCCTTAGTTTGATCATTTCTGGTGAGCAGTTCCACGGTAGCAAGGCTTCATAATCCGAGAGAGGTAACACCCTCTCTCGGATTGTTTATACTTACTGCTTGAATGTTACCAGCCTTGTTACAGATATTAAGATGCGGAAGTGCTAACACTCCTTAAACGATTAAGTTCGTCATACGCCATAAGGCGTCCCGCCTCATCCTCTACCAAATTACCATTTTCATCATAAACCAACTCAACAATGGTCCGCTCACCGCCATCAACAGAATATGAAAAGCTGGTTAACTGTACCGGATCAAGCGACGTGAATTGATACACGGCATTGTGTGTGCCACCATCGGCATAAAGAGTGGTAACCTCTGTAATGTTATCCAGCTCGTCGAAAATGAATATTTGAGTATTGATGGGTTTGCCAAACGGGTCTATCGGTGGTTGGCTGCCCGTGCACTCATATACTTCCAGGCGACCACGCGCATCGTAAGAGTACCTTTCATCTCTAATGATTTGTGCCCCTTCACTCAAGACCCTTGAAGTCAAGTTATCAACTTCATCGTATTCTTGCTGCAGGGTTTGCTCTACACCACTAAGATCGAATGTTCGCAATATTTCACGCCCATACACGTCATACTCAAGAGCCACACTTACAGATTGTTTGCTTGATCCATCAACGGTATTAATATTTTTTATAAGCCCCAAACTATTGTATTCAAAATCCGAAACGATCTCCCCCAATGCAGTTCGAGACATACGCCCCGCGTCTTCAAGTTTATACGTATAGGTTTGTGTGTGGCCTAACACATCAGTATAAGAAAGCAACCGTGACTGCAAACTGTATTTATAGCTCATCTCCAAGGGGTCAGCACCAAAGTGAGAAACCGTCTCTGCTTTGACCTCCCCTGTGCTTAGGTACTCACGCAGGTTGTGCCGCCGGGCATCCGCTCCCGGTGCGCGTCAACACCCCCTACAGATTGTGGGCGTCAATGCCCAAAAAGCGCGAGAGTGCTTCGCGTTGGGCCAGCGCATCCTTGCGCCCCAGTTCGATCAACTCGGTGCAGTACCCCTTCTCGAACAACAAATAGCTGAGCACACCTGCGCCACTGGTTTTGGTCGCACCCGGCCCACGTAAAAACAGGCGCAGGGCGGCGGGCAGTTCATGGCGATGCCGCGCGGCAATTTCGTCGAGGGGCTGGCTGGGGGCAATCACCAGCACGTCCACCGGCGCCAGGCCCGGGCCGTGGGGTTGGTCGGGCAGTAAACGGCTGAAGTGGTTCAGGCGCTCCAGCAGTTCAATGTCGCTCTCAAGGCTGTCAATAAACGTACTGTTGAGCAGGTGGCCGCCGATTTGCGCCAGACTCGGTTGTCGGGCGTTTAAATGGCGCGCTTGTGCGCCTGCCGTGTCCGGCCCTCGCGGGTTGCCGCTGACACCGACCACCAACACCCGCGTAGCGCCCAGATGCAGGGCCGGGCTGATAGGCGCAGACTGACGCACGGCGCCATCACCGAAGTACTCTTCGCCGATGTTGACCGGAGCAAATAAAAGCGGGATGGCCGAGCTGGCCAGCAGGTGTTCGACCGTCAAGGCGGCTGGCCGCCCGATACGGCGATGGCGCAACCAACCGTCGATGGCGCGCTCACTTTGGTAAAAGGTCACGGCCTGGCCCGAGGTATAGCCAAAAGCAGTCAGTGCCACGGCGCGCAACTGCTGCGCCGCAATGGCCTGATCGATCCCCGAAAAGCTGATGTTGTCGTTGAGCAAATCGCGCAACGGCGAACTGTTGAGCAGCGCCACCGGAGCCTGAGGGCCAAGCCCCAACACACTGCGACTCACAAAACGGCTGGCCTGATGAATCACGCCCGGCCAGTCACTGCGCATCACCCGATGGCTTTCGAGCTGCCGCCAGAAGGCGGTCAATCGCTCGACGGCGAGGGTAAAGTTCAGTGCGCCGCTGGCCAGGCTGACTGCATTGATCGCCCCGGCCGAGGTGCCGACGATAACCGGGAACGGGTTGGGCGCGCCCGCGGGCAGTAACTGGGCAATGGCCGCCAGCACCCCCACCTGATACGCGGCACGCGCGCCGCCGCCCGAGAGAATCAGGCCGGTTACCGGCGGCACGCCGCTCACCGACGGGCGCCCTGCAGGCGGCGCGGGTCAGCGGCGCGCGTCGTACAACTTGGGCTCGCCCGGCGGGCGGGTCTTGAAACGGCGGTGAGCCCACAGGTATTGCTCGGGGCACTCACGAATGGCCCGTTCGACCCACTGATTGATGCGCAGGCAATCGGCCTCATCGCTTTCTCCGGGGAAATCCTTCAAAGGCGGATGAATCACCAATTTGTAACCACTGCCATCCGCCAGCCGTTGTTGAGTAAAGGGCACAACCTGCGCTTTGCCCAGCTTGGCAAACTTGCTGGTGGCGGTCACGGTTGCCGCCTGAATGCCAAACAAGGGCACGAAGATACTCTGCTTGGCGCCGTAGTCCTGATCCGGCGCGTACCAAATCGCACGGCCTGAACGCAGTAACTTGAGCATGCCGCGTACGTCATCACGCTCCACCGCAAGCGAATCCAGGTTGTGGCGCTCGCGGCCGCGTCGCTGAATGAAGTCGAACAGCGCATTCCCATGCTCGCGGTACATGCCATCGATGGTGTGTTTTTGCCCGAGCAAGGCGGCGCCGATCTCCAGCGTCGTGAAGTGGAAAGCCATGAGGATCACGCCCTTGCCTTCCAACTGCGCCTGCTTGAGATGCTCCAGCCCTTCTACATGGGCCAGCTTGGCCAGACGCGGCTTAGGCCACCACCAGCTCATGGCCATTTCAAAAAACGCGATACCGGTTGACGCAAAGTTTTGCTTGAGCAAGCGCTTGCGCTCAGCGGCGCACTTTTCGGGGAAGCACAATTCAAGGTTACGCGCGGCAATGCGCCGACGAGCACCGGCAACCCGGTACATCAGCGCACCCAACACACGCCCTAACCCCAACTGCACTTTATAAGGTAGCTGCACCACCAGCCAAAGCACGCCAAGGCCCAACCACAGCGGCCAAAAACGCGGGTGTAAAAAAGCAGCACGAAAACGCGGGCGATCCATTAATGATTCCGGACAGACACAAGGGCCGGGCATTCTACATCGTTCGACCCCGCTTGCGGCTCGCGGGCGTTCTCGTTATAAGTCTCAGCACTTTAAGTGACAAGCCGCAGTAAACCGACCATGAGCCAAACCGAATCGCTAGACCAAGCCCCTGTGTTCCAGCTTAAGGGCAGTATGCTCGCCATCACGGTGCTGGAACTGGCCAAAAACAACCTTGACGCCCTGGATCGCCAACTGGCTGCCAAAGTGGCACAAGCCCCGAATTTCTTCAGCAACACCCCGCTCGTTCTGGCATTAGACAAAATGCCCGCCGGCGAAGGCGCCATTGATTTGCCGGGCCTGATGCGCGTCTGCCGCCAACATGGCCTGCGCACCCTGGCCATTCGCGCCAGCCGCATTGAAGACATTGCCGCCGCGATTGCCATCGACCTGCCCGTGCTGCCGCCGTCCGGCGCACGTGAGCGACCGATTGAGCCGGTCGAAGCCGAGGTCAAGAAAAAGCCCGAAAAACCGCCTGAGCCGGTGGTCAAACCGACCCGCATCATCACCAGCCCCGTACGCGGTGGCCAGACGGTGTATGCCGAAGGTGGCGACCTGGTGGTCATGGCGGCGGTCAGCCCCGGTGCGGAACTTATGGCCGATGGCAACATCCATGTGTACGGGCCAATGCGCGGTCGTGCACTGGCCGGACATAAAGGCAATACCAAGGCGCGGATTTTCTGCCAGCAGTTGAGCGCCGAACTGGTGTCGATTGCCGGCAAGTACAAAGTGTCGGAAGACCTGCGCCGTGATCCATTGTGGGGTGCAGGGGTTCAAATCAGTCTGTCAAGTGACATGTTGAACATCACCCGTCTTTAACGGATACTCTCGCCATTTTCCAACCATCTCAAAAGCGTAGAGAAAACAGTTTAAACCTTGTAGGAAATCAACAATCAGCCAGCGCTTACTCAAGTAAACGCCGAGCTGCACGATCATCCGCCAGGACTGTTCACCTGCCGTCGTTAATAGAGATGTTATTCAGGGGCTAAAAAGTCCTTTTTCCTTAGGGGTGAAACACCTTGGCCAAGATTCTCGTGGTTACATCCGGCAAGGGTGGTGTGGGTAAGACCACCACCAGCGCCGCTATCGGTACCGGCCTCGCACTGCGCGGCCATAAAACAGTCATCGTCGACTTCGACGTTGGCCTGCGTAACCTGGACTTGATCATGGGCTGCGAGCGCCGCGTGGTGTATGACTTCGTGAACGTGGTCAACGGCGAAGCCAACCTGCAACAGGCACTGATCAAAGACAAGCGCCTGGAAAACCTGTACGTGCTGGCCGCCAGCCAGACCCGTGACAAGGACGCATTGACCAAGGAAGGCGTCGAAAAAGTTCTGATGGAACTCAAAGAAACCTTCGAATTCGTGGTGTGCGATTCCCCGGCCGGTATCGAGACCGGTGCGCACTTGGCCATGTACTTCGCAGACGAAGCGATTGTCGTGACCAACCCTGAAGTTTCCTCGGTACGTGACTCGGACCGCATGCTCGGCCTGCTGGCCAGCAAGTCCAAGCGTGCTGAAGAAGGCCAGGACCCGATCAAGGAGCACTTGTTGCTCACCCGTTACAACCCGGAGCGCGTCAGCAGCGGAGAAATGCTCGGCGTTGAAGACGTCAAGGAAATCCTCGCCGTGACCCTGCTGGGCGTGATTCCGGAATCCCAGGCTGTTTTGAAAGCTTCCAACCAAGGCGTGCCCGTCATTCTTGACGACCAGAGCGACGCTGGCCAGGCCTACAGCGATGCGGTTGATCGCTTGCTGGGCAAGACCGTGGAACATCGTTTCCTCGATGTTAAGAAGAAGGGATTCTTCGAGCGTATCTTTGGAGGCAACTAAACAATGAAATTTCTCGACTTCTTTCGCGCCAACAAAAAGCCAAGCACCGCGTCGGTCGCGAAAGAGCGTCTACAGATCATCGTGGCGCACGAACGCGGCCAACGGAGCACTCCGGATTACCTGCCCGCCTTGCAGAAAGAGCTGGTAGAAGTGATTCGTAAATACGTCAATATCGGCAACGATGACGTGCATGTCGCGCTGGAAAACGACGGCAGCTGCTCGATTCTGGAACTCAACATCACCCTGCCAGATCGTTAACCGATCCGGCCGACACCACGGCGACCTGGGCGCCTTCTTTGCGGAGAAGGTTCCCACGTCGCCGTTGGCGTTTCTCAAGAGGCTGTTTTAATGCCGTTGTCGAACATCCATATCATCCATGAGGACGCTGGCGTTCTTGTGGTCAACAAACCGACGTTGCTGCTGTCCGTGCCCGGCCGCGCAGAAGACAACAAGGATTGCCTGATTACCCGTCTGCAAGAAAACGGCTACCCCGAAGCGCGCATCGTGCATCGCCTAGATTGGGAAACGTCCGGGATCATTTTGCTGGCGCGGGATGCTGACACCCACCGCGAATTGTCTCGCCAGTTTCATGACCGTGAAACCGAAAAAGCCTACACCGCATTGGCCTGGGGCCAACCGGCGCTCGACAGCGGCACCATTGATCTGCCGCTGCGCTACGACCCGCCGACCAAACCCCGGCACGTGGTGGATCACGAGTTTGGCAAAAATGCCCTGACGTTCTGGAAAGTCCTGGAGCGCTGTGGAGATTACTGCCGCGTGGAACTGACGCCAATCACCGGCCGCTCGCATCAACTGCGGGTACACATGCTGTCCATCGGCCACCCGCTGCTGGGCGACGGCCTGTACGCCCATGAACAGGCGCTGGCGGCATACCCACGCCTGTGCCTGCACGCCAGCATGCTGAGCTTCACTCACCCGCAAACCGGTGAGCGCTTGCGCTTCGAGTGCCCGGCACCGTTCTGACTCCCGCCCCTGCGTGGTCGCTGCCAGGCAACACAGGCGGCGGCTGCGGGATTGAGGTTCAATCGGGGTCAATTTTTGTGACCAATGCGCTAAACTCGCGGCCTTGCTGTCTGGAGTAACTTATGCGCGAAGAGTTGAACCAAGGCCTGATCGACTTTCTCAAGGCCTCCCCTACCCCCTTTCATGCCACCGCCAGTATGGTTCTGCGTCTGGAGGCCGCCGGTTATCAGCGCCTCGACGAACGCGAAACCTGGTTCACTGAAGCCAACGGGCGCTATTACGTCACTCGCAACGACTCCTCCATCGTGGCTTTCAAGCTGGGCCGTCACTCGCCCTTGCACGGTGGCATTCGCATGGTCGGCGCGCACACAGACAGCCCCTGCCTGCGGGTCAAGCCTCAACCCGAACTGCAGCGCCAAGGCTTTTGGCAACTGGGCGTCGAAGTGTACGGCGGTGCCTTGCTGGCGCCTTGGTTCGACCGCGACCTGTCGCTGGCCGGGCGCGTCACTTTCCGCCGCGACGGTAAAGTCGAAAGCCAGTTGATCGATTTCAGGGCGCCCATTGCGACCATTCCGAACTTGGCGATCCACCTCAATCGCGCCGCCAACGAAGGCTGGGCGATTAACCCGCAGACCGAATTACCGCCGATTCTGGCCCAGGTCGCGGGCGATGAACGTGTGGACTTCCGCGCCTTGCTGACCGACCAACTGGCCCGCGAGCACGGCCTTAACGCTGACGTGGTGCTCGATTACGAGTTGAGCTTCTACGACACCCAGAGTGCCGCAGTGATCGGTCTCAATGGCGATTTCATCGCCGGCGCCCGTCTCGACAACCTGCTGTCGTGCTATGCCGGGCTGCAAGCGCTGCTCAATACCGAGACCGAAGAAACATGCTTGTTCGTGGCCAATGACCACGAAGAGGTCGGCTCTTGTTCGGCCTGCGGCGCCGATGGCCCGATGCTGGAGCAGATCCTGCAACGCCTGCTGCCCGAAGGGGATGAGCTCGTCCGTACCCTCCAGAAATCCCTGCTGGTGTCTGCAGACAACGCTCATGGCGTTCACCCCAACTACGCCGACAAACACGACGCCAACCACGGTCCGAAACTCAATGCCGGGCCGGTGATCAAGGTCAACAGCAATCAGCGTTACGCCACCAACAGCGAAACGGCCGGTTTCTTCCGCCACCTGTGCATGGCCGAAGAAGTACCGGTGCAAAGTTTTGTGGTACGCAGTGACATGGGTTGCGGCTCCACCATCGGCCCGATCACGGCCAGCCACTTGGGTGTACGCACCGTGGATATCGGCCTGCCTACCTTCGCCATGCATTCCATTCGCGAACTGGCCGGCAGCCATGACCTGGCGCATTTGGTCAAAGTGCTGAGCGCGTTCTACGCCAGCCAGCAACTCCCCTGAAGCCGAGCGGAGCGGGCCTGCCCCGCTCCGTTAGCTGAAATGTGCGGGCGTACGGCTCAATTTTGATACACGTCACCGCACACTTTCACAATCGGGCCTAGACTGGAGCCCATTCATTCCTTCAGGTCCATAACAATGATCGAGATGTCTGCGTTCCACTCCATGATGATTCCCATTGTGTGCGGCATGTTGCTGCTGACTTTCGGTTTCACCCTTCGTGAGCGAACCAGCGGCATCGGCGTCCTGATGATCTGGTGCGGCATGCTGCTGATTTTCGGCACCATCGTGTTCAAGATTCTGGCCAAGCTGAATTCCTGAACGCCTGAGCTTTTTTCGCAAAATCCAGCGATGATTGATTTCATGTGTGACAAGAAATGAATCATCGCTGCCCCTAGCGTACACTCGGTCAACCTGCCCCCCTTGAGGTTGATCGCCCAGTGCTTGTTCGTTTGTTCGCCCTGCCTTATTTACTGCTCGTTTGCGTACTGACGCTATCGCCCCTGACGTCTGCGCACGCGGTCGGCTTGCCCGGCCTGTTAGGCAGCCCGGATAAAACCCAGGCTCAACCCACCGAGCCTCTGGGCCAGTCGCTGGACGAAGTGATTAAAAACCTGGAGAACGATCAGCAGCGCAGCAAACTGTTGGCCGATTTGAAGAAGCTGCGCGACGCCACCAAGAAGGCGCAACCCGAAGCTGAAATCGGCGTGCTTGGGCTAATCGGCAGCACCCTGACCGACCTTGAAAAACAGTTCATGGGCACAGACAGCCCGACCTCGCGCTGGGCACGAGAAATCGAACAGGCCCAAGATGAACTCAACGACCTGATGTTGCCTGCTAGCCAATGGCTGCCGATCATTTTTGCCTTTGCGCTCATCATCATGGTCTGGAGCCTGCTGGCCGCGCTGCTGATTTGGGTCAGCCACCGGGTGCGCCTGCGCTTTGGCCTGAGCGAAGAATTGCCGCAGCATCCCAAGGCGGTAGACATGCTGCGTTTTGCCCTGCGCAAGTTGGGCCCGTGGCTGGTGGCCTTGATGATCACCGTGTACATGAGCTATTCGCTGCCGTCTTCGCTGGGCAAGGATTTGGCCATGGTGCTGGCGTATGCGCTGGTCATCGGCACCTGTTTTTCGGCCATTTGCGTGATTGCTTTTTCCCTCCTCGATGGCCCGCATCGCCACCGCGCCCTGCACATCCTGCGGCATCAGGCCTTTCGCCCGCTGTGGTGGATCGGCAGCTTTGCTGCCTTCGGCCAAGCCCTCAGCGACCCACGGCTGGTGGCCACGCTGGGTGTGCACCTGGCACACACGGCCGCCACGTTTGCCAATGTCATGGCTGCGCTGTCCACCGGCTTGTTCATCATTCGCTTCCGCCGCCCGATTGCTCACCTGATTCGCAACCAACCTCTTTCCCGACGCCTGACCCGGCGCGCCTTGAGCGACACCATTGAACTGCTCGGCACGTACTGGTGGATTGCAGCGCTGATTCTGGTGGGCATCTCGCTGGCCGCGACGTTTATCTCGGCGGGCGACACCAGCACTGCGTTGCGGCAGTCGTTGATCTGCACCGTGTTGGTGGTGCTGTGCATGGTCATTAACGGCCTGGTACGTCGGCACGCGCAAAAACCGCAACGCGGGCACAAGCGGCACGCCCTGTACTCCGAACGCCTGAAAAGCTTCGTCTACACCCTCGCACACCTGGTGGTGTGGCTGGTGTTCATCGAGCTGGGCCTGCGGGTATGGGGCCTGTCGCTGATTCGCATCACCGAGGGCGACGGCCATGAGATCACCGTCAAACTGTTCGGTCTGGGCGGTACGCTGCTGTTTGCCTGGCTGATCTGGATTCTGGCCGATACGGCCATCCACCATGCCCTGACCCGTTCACGCAAAGGGCTGGCCAACGCCCGCGCGCAAACCATGATGCCGCTGATCCGCAACGTGCTGTTCGCAGCCATTTTCATCATTGCGCTGATCGTGGCCCTCGCCAACATGGGCATGAACGTGACGCCCCTGCTGGCCGGTGCCGGTGTTATCGGTCTGGCCATTGGTTTCGGCGCGCAGTCATTGGTTGCGGACTTGATTACTGGCCTGTTCATCATCATTGAAGACTCGCTGGCCATCGACGATTACGTGGACGTCGGCGGCCACTTGGGCACTGTCGAAGGGCTGACCATCCGCACCGTGCGCTTGCGTGACATCGACGGCATCGTGCACACCATCCCGTTCAGCGAAATCAAAAGCATCAAGAACTACTCGCGCGAATTCGGCTACGCGATCTTTCGCGTGGCCATTCCTTACAACATGGAAATCGATGACGCGATCAAGTTGATGCGCGAGGTCGGGCAAAAGATGCGCTCCGACCCGCTTCAGCGTCGCAATATCTGGTCACCGCTGGAAATTCAGGGGGTTGAAAGTTTTGAATCGGGCAGCGCGATTTTACGTGCGCGCTTCAAGACCGCGCCGATCAAGCAATGGGAAGTGTCGCGCGCGTTCAACCTGTCGCTCAAACGGCACCTGGACGAAGCCGGGCTCGATCTGGCCACGCCGCGCCTGAGCGTGCAGGTGATCACGGCAGGCAGCGGTGTTTTACAAAAGGATTAATCCTGCCCCTGCACCTCGACGCCAACATGGATGGCGTCATGTCGCCAGTATTCCAGGTCGCAGTCGATCAGCCGCCCGTGCTGATCGTAGTTGACCCGCGCGATGCGTAGCCCCGGACTGCCCATCGACACTTTCAAGACAGCGGCGGCGGCCACCGGCAAGGCTGTGGGCACGATCTCGAATTGCACCCGACCGTAATGCAAATCGTAGTGGCGGGCATACAGCTCGGTGATCGACTGCGTCAGATCAAACTCCAAAATCCGTGGGAAGTATTGTGGATTCAAGTAGTGCTCTACATACAGCACCCGTCGTCCGTCGATACGCCGTCCCCGGCAAATTTGAATCACGCTGGACAGTGCCGGTAACTTCAAACGCTCGCACACGGCGGCAGACGCAGGCTGCAACCGCGCCGAAATCACATCCGTGGTGGGCACTCGCCCTTGGGCGCTGACCATCGCGTGAAAATGACTGCGCTGCATCAGGTTGTAGGCCAGTCGCGGTGGCGAGATAAACCAGCCGCGCCGCTCTTCGCGGTACACCACCCCTTGGGCTTCGAGTTGCAAGAGTGCTTCGCGCACCGTCACCCGCGTGGTGTCGAACAACTCACTGAGTTTGCGCTCTGCAGGCAATTGGCTGCCGCAGGCCAGTAAGCCGTGCCCGATTTGCTCCTGCAGCGCACGGCTAATGGCTGTCACCGCCTTGGGGGCTTCTTCACGCATAACGTTACCTATCTGGACTAGTCCAGCACCAAATATGGGCAAAAGCGGGCCGTTTGCTCCGCGATCCTGAGGTGCCAAGCCTAGGCAGCTCACATGACTGTTCGATGACATGCCTTGCCATTACTGTCGCCAATGTCCCGAAAAACGCTGCTAACGCCATGGTCTACGCTTACTTGCAATGCGTGCGCTGGCCTCAATCTGCCCGTGCGCAGTGGATGCCGACATCAAAGTGTCATACGCCCGGCCTAAATTGGCTCAGGTATTGCTGACCTAGACCAACACCCTGAAAAAGCCCCATAAAAAAACGAGTGAAAAAACCAAGGAGCTACGGATGAAACAGTTTTTTCTGGCATCACTGTTAGGTTCAAGCATCGCTCTGTGCAGCACGGCCATGGCCGCCGACGTCGATTTGAAAACCCTCGAAGCAGCTGCCCGCGCCGAAGGCGTGGTCAACAGCGTGGGCATGCCCGATGAGTGGGCCAACTGGAAAGGCACGTGGGCCGATTTGAACACGCTCTACGGCTTGAAGCACATTGACACCGACATGAGTTCAGCCCAGGAAGTGGCCAAGTTTGCAGCTGAAAAAGACAACGCCAGCGCCGACATCGGTGACGTGGGCGCTGCGTTCGGGCCGATTGCCGTGGCCAAAGGCGTGACCCAGCCCTACAAGCCGACCACCTGGGAGCAAATCCCCGACTGGGCCAAGGACAAAGACGGCAACTGGGCGCTGGCCTACACCGGCACTATTGCGTTTATCGTCAATAAAAAGCTGCTGCACGGTTCCGATGTGCCGACCAAATGGGCTGACCTGAAAACCGGAAAGTACAAAGTGTCTATCGGTGATGTCAGCACCGCGGCCCAAGCCACCAATGGTGTACTTGCCGCTGCACTGGCCAATGGCGGGGATGAAAAGAACATTCAGCCGGCCCTGATCATGTTTGCTGACATCGCCAAACAAGGGCGCCTGTCGCTGGCCAATCCGACCATCGCCACGCTGGAAAAAGGCGAAGTCGAAGTGGGTGTTGTCTGGGACTTCAACGGCCTGAGCTACAAGGCCAAGATGGCCAACCCCGATGACTATGTGGTGCTGATCCCCTCGGATGGCTCCGTCATTTCGGGGTACACCACCCTCATCAACAAATACGCCAAGCACCCTAACGCGGCTAAATTGACCCGTGAGTTCATCTTCAGCGATGCAGGGCAAATCAACCTTGCAAAGGGCAACGCTCGGCCGATTCGGGCTGATCACTTGACGCTGCCAGACGACGTGCAACGTAAGTTGCTGCCAAATGAGCAATACAAAGGCGTAACCCCGATCAAAGATGCCGATGCCTGGGAGAAAACGTCCAAGGCCCTGCCTCAGCTGTGGCAGGAAGAAGTCATCATCAATATGCAGTAACGCCCTAACCCCTGTAGCCGCTTCGCCGCAGACTGCGATCCACCGCGCAGCCTGCGGCAGTGGCTGGCAGGCGGCATGCTCTTTCGCTTGCGGAGTGGTAGATGAAACACAAGGTCATTTTGGTAGTACTCGACGGACTCAATTACGAAGTTGCCCGCCATGCCATGGGGCATTTGCAGGCGTATGTGGGTGCCGAACGGGCAGCCCTGTACAAAATGGCGTGTGAATTACCCTCACTGTCGCGCCCGCTGTACGAGTGCATCCTGACCGGCGTATCGCCCATTGACAGCGGCATCGTGCACAACAATGTGTCGCGTCTGTCCCACCAGCGCAGCGTGTTCCACTACGCCCGCGCAGCGGGCCTGAGTACGGCCGCCGCGGCCTATCACTGGGTCAGCGAACTGTATAACCGCTCGCCGTTTATCATCCCGCGTGACCGCCACACCGAAGCACCGGATTACCCGATCCAGTACGGGCATTTTTACTGGACCGATCACTACCCCGACTCGCACCTGTTCGCTGACGCAGAGCATTTGCGTGTTAAACATTCGCCCGACTTCCTGCTGGTGCACCCGATGAACATTGACGATGCCGGGCACAAACATGGCCTGGACTCGGCGCAGTACCGAAACAGTGCGCGCTCGGCCGACATCATTCTGGCTGACTACCTGCAAGGCTGGCTGGACGCGGGTTATCAGGTGCTGGTGACTGCCGACCATGGCATGAACAATGACCGCTCGCACAATGGCTTGCTCGACGAGGAACGCCAGGTCCCGCTGTTTGTGCTGGGCGAAGCGTTCAGCTTCAACCCCGACGTTGAACCTCGGCAAACCGAGCTGTGCGGCACGGTATGCCAATTACTGGGCGTGGCCCATGACAAGCCCGTGTGCCACGACCTGCTGAGGCCCGCCCCATGAGTCGAGGGAAATGGCTCGCCTTGTTATGCCTGCTGCCGTTCGCGGTGTTTTTTATCGTGTTCCAGATCGCACCCTTGGTGTGGGTGCTGATTCACAGCGTGCAATCGCAAGACAGCGGCTGGGGCCTGGCCAACTTCAGCAAAATTGTCAGTTCAAAGTTTTACAGACAGGCGATTCAGCACAGCCTGGAGATCAGCTTCTGGTCGAGCGTATTTGGCATTGTGATCGCGGTGCTGGGCACTTATTCACTGCGCAAAGTGGATTCGCGGCTGCGTAATTTCGTCAACGCCTTTGCCAACATGACCAGTAATTTCTCCGGCGTGCCGCTGGCCTTTGCCTTCATCATCCTGCTGGGGTTCAACGGCAGTATCACGATCATGCTCAAACAGGCGGGGATCATCGAGGATTTCAACCTGTACTCCAAAACTGGGCTGATCATTCTTTACACCTATTTCCAGATCCCGCTGGGCGTGTTGCTGCTGTACCCGGCTTTCGACTCGCTGCGTGAAGACTGGCGCGAATCAGCTTCGCTGCTGGGCGCCAACAGTTGGCAATTCTGGCGTTTTATTGGCTTGCCGGTACTCACCCCCGCCCTGCTTGGCACGTTCGTGATTTTGCTGGCCAATGCCTTGGGCGCTTACGCCACGGTTTACGCGTTGACCACCGGCAACTTCAACGTATTGCCGATCCGGATTGCCGCGTTGGTATCGGGCGATATCAGCCTCGACCCGAACATGGCCAGCGCCCTGGCCGTGATTCTGGTGGGTTTGATGACCTTGGTGACGCTGGTGCATCAGTGGCTGTTGAAGAGGACTTACCATGTCGCGCGCTGAATCCACATCCGCCAGCCTGTATCACCGTAGTGTGGTCTGGCTGCTGTTCCTGATCCTGCTGCTGCCGTTACTGGGCACGCTGATCTACTCCATCGCCAGCAGTTGGTCGGCCACCATTGTGCCCAACGGGTTCACCTTCAAGTGGTACATCCAGTTGTGGGGCGATCCGCGATTTCTGGCGGCATTCGGGCAGTCGCTGCTGGTCTGCGTGGCAGCACTGGCGCTGTCGGTGGTGCTGATTTTGCCGTTGCTGTTTGTGGTGCACTACCACTTCCCGAAGCTCGACGCGCTAATGAACATTCTGATCCTGCTGCCCTTTGCCGTGCCGCCCGTGGTGTCGTCGGTGGGCCTGCTGCAACTGTATGGCTCCGGCCCGCTGCAAATGGTGGGAACCCCGTGGATTCTGATTGGCTGTTATTTCACTGTCGCGCTGCCCTTCATGTACCGCGCTATCACCAACAATCTGCAGGCAATCAACCTGCGCGACTTGATGGACGCTGCTCAATTGCTGGGCGCCAATACCTGGCAAGCTGCGTTTCTGGTGGTGCTGCCCAACTTGCGCAAAGGCTTGCTGGTAGCGCTGCTGCTGTCGTTCTCGTTCCTCTTCGGTGAGTTCGTGTTTGCCAACATTCTGGTGGGCACCCGCTACGAAACCCTGCAGGTGTTCCTGAACAACATGCGCAACAGCAGCGGCCATTTCACCAGCGCACTGGTGATCTCTTATTTCCTCTTTGTATTGGTGCTGACCTGGGTTGCCACCTTATTGAACAAGGACAAAAGCCAATGAGCTTCGTCAGCGTCGAACATCTGCAAAAAAGCTATTCCGGCACCCCGGTGTTCAGCGACATCAATTGCAGCATCGCCAAGGGAGAATTCGTCACCCTGCTCGGCCCGTCGGGGTGCGGCAAGTCCACCCTGCTGCGCTGTATTGCCGGGCTGACGCCCGTGGACGAGGGCACAATCCTGCTCGACGGTCAGGACATTGTCCCGCTGAGCCCGCAAAAGCGCGGCATTGGCATGGTGTTTCAAAGTTACGCGCTGTTCCCCAACATGACGGTCGAGCAAAATGTGGCCTTTGGCCTGCGCATGCAAAAGGTCAATGCCAATGACAGCCATAAGCGGGTAACTGAGGTGCTGCAACTGGTGGAGCTTAATGACTACGCCAAACGTTACCCGCATCAGTTGTCGGGGGGGCAATGCCAGCGCGTGGCGCTGGCGCGCTCGCTGGTCACTCGCCCGCGCCTGTTGCTGCTGGACGAGCCACTGTCTGCACTGGATGCACGGATTCGCAAACACTTGCGCGAGCAGATTCGTCAGATCCAACGCGAACTTAACTTGACCACCATCTTCGTGACCCACGACCAGGAAGAAGCGCTGACGATGAGTGATCGCATCTTCTTGATGAACCAGGGCCGCATTGTCCAAAGCGGCAATGCGCAAACCCTGTACGCAGCCCCGGTGGATGCCTTTGCGGCCGGTTTTATTGGTAACTACAACCTGCTGGATCCGGAGGCGGCCACGCGCCTGTTGCAACGTCCGGTTACCAGCCGTATCGCAATCCGTCCCGAGACCCTTGGATTAAGCCTGCAAGGCGAACCCGACGCACTGATCCGCAGCCACAGCCTGCTGGGCAATGTGATCCGCTATCGCGTAGAAGTCCGCGGCGTGGAGTTGATCGTCGACGTGCTCAATCGCTCATCGGCGGATTTGCTCCCGGATGGCCAGCGGGCTGCCCTGACCATCGATCCAAGCACCCTGCGTGAGGTAGCCTGATGTTCTTGAATTCACTGAAAAGAGAGTCGCGCTGATGGCTTTGGCAATTTTTGATCTGGACGAAACCCTCATTCACGGCGACTGCGCCACCCTGTGGAGCGAACAGATGGGCCGTTTGGGCTGGGTCGACCCCGAGTCGTTCATGAAGCGTAACAATGAACTCATGGATGCCTACAGCCGGGGCGAGCTGGCCATGGAGGCGTACATGGCATTCAGCCTTGAGCCAATGATCGGCCGCACACCTGAAGAGATTGAACACCTGGTCGAGCCCTGGGTGGAAGACGCTATCGAGCCGATCATATTCAGTGACGCCACCCGCACCATTGCTGCCCATCGCAAGGCCGGAGACCGGATTTTGGTGATTTCCGCCTCAGGCACCCATTTGGTCAAGCCGATTGCAAAACGCCTGGGCATCGATGAGGTGCTGGGCATTGAGCTGGAGATCAAGCACGGGGTATACACGGGCAACACCGTTGGCACGCTGACGTACCGCGAAGGCAAGATCACCCGCTTGCTGGAGTGGCTGGACGCCGAAGAAGAAAATCTGGAAGGGGCGAGTTTTTATTCCGATTCACGCAACGACTTGCCGCTGCTGCTGAAAGTGGATCACCCGCACACGGTCAACCCTGACCCGGTATTGCGTGAACACGCTGAAAAAGCCGGGTGGCCGGTTCATCACTGGAAGTAAGCGCCCAAGCCCCTCTCCGCACAGGACAGGGGCTTGGCCGATTTACACCAGGCTGGGGTCAATCACCAGCACCAGCTTGCCGGACACCTGATTGCCGGCCAACTCATCAAACGCTTCTTGCGCCTGCTCAATCGGGAAGGTTTTAGCCAGTTGTGGGCTCAAACGATTCTCGGTGAACAAAGGCCATACTTGCTGACCCAAATTACTGAGCAAGTCCGCTTTGAACTGGTCGTCACGGCTGCGCAGGGTCGAACCCAACAGCTGGATCCGCTTGCCCAGTACGATGGCCAGATCCAGCTCAGCCTTGCGCCCGCCCATCAAACCGATCAGCACCCAGCGACCGTCCTGAGCCAGCAACGTCAGGTTGGACTCCACGTAATTGGCACCCACCGGGTCCAGCACCACGTCGAACGGCCCCAGCGCCTTGAGGCTGTCGAGCCCCTCGTTACGCAGCACGCCACCCTGCGCCCCCAGTGCTTGGCAATACGCCAGGCGCTCTGCAGACCCCACACTGACCCAGCACGGGCTGCCAAAGGCTTTGCACAGTTGAATGGCGGCTGAACCGACGCCACTCGCACCTGCGTGTAACAGCACTTTTTCACCGGGTTTCAAACCGGCCAGCTGGAACAAGTTCAACCAGGCAGTGCTGTACACCTCGGGCAATGCCGCGGCTTCAACCAGCGACAAACCTTCAGGCACCGGCAAGGCATGGCGCGCATCCACCACCACTTCCTCGGCCATGCCGCCCCCGGCCAGCAGCGCACATACCCGGTCACCCACTTGCCACGACGATCCGGGACCAACTTCGCTGATCACGCCCGAACATTCCAGGCCCAGCACGTGACTGGCGCCTGGCGGTGGCGGATAGAGCCCCGCACGCTGTAAAAGATCGGCACGGTTAAGCCCCGCTGCCGCCACACGAATCCGAATTTGCCCTGCATCGCAGGTGGGACTTGGCTCTTCAACCCACTTCACTTGACCTTCAACGCCTTGCAATGCTTTCACAGTGCCTCCATAGTGAGTCCGGACTGAGCCCGGCGCTGAAGCACCGGGCTTTTTGCATTATGCGACCGGTCCTTGATGGAACCGGCGACTTCAAAGACGGCCTAATATGCGTTATCAATTGCCCCCGCGTCGAATCAGCATGAAGCATTTATTCCCTAGCACCGCACTTGCCCTATTCATTGGCCTCGGCGTTTTGCCGCTTTCGGCCAATACATTCGCCGCTAACAGTTGGGATAACCTTCAGCCCGATCGTGATGAGGTAATTGCCAGTCTTAACGTTGTTGAGCTGCTCAAGCGCCATCATTACAGCAAGCCGCCACTGGATGACGCACGTTCCGTGATCATCTATGACAGCTACCTGAAGCTGCTCGACCCCTCGCGCAGTTATTTCCTGGCCAGCGATATTGCCGAATTCGACAAATGGAAAACCCAATTTGACGATTTCCTCAAAAGCGGCGACCTCAACCCTGGCTTCACGATCTACAAGCGCTACCTGGACCGGGTCAAATCGCGTCTGGACTTCGCTCTTGCAGAGCTGAACAAGGGGGTCGACTCGTTTGACTTCAACGCCAAAGAGACACTGGAGGTCGACCGTAAGGACGCGCCGTGGCTCAAGACTGAAGCCGAACTCAACGACCTGTGGCGCAAACGCCTTAAAGACGAAGTGCTGCGCCTGAAAATTGCTGGCAAAGAGCCTGCAAAAATCCAGGAACTGCTGACCAAGCGTTACAAGAACCAATTGTCGCGCCTTGATCAGACCCGCAGCGAAGACATCTTCCAGGCGTATATCAACACCTTCGCCATGTCTTACGACCCGCACACCAATTACCTGTCGCCCGATAATGCGGAAAACTTTGACATCAACATGAGCCTGTCGCTGGAAGGCATTGGCGCCGTGTTGCAAAGCGATAACGACCAAGTGAAGGTCGTGCGTCTGGTGCCAGCAGGCCCGGCGGACAAGACCAAGCAGGTTGCCCCGGCGGATAAAATCATCGGCGTTGCACAAGGCGACAAAGAGATGGTCGACGTCATCGGCTGGCGTCTGGACGAAGTGGTCAAGTTAATTCGCGGCCCTAAAGGCTCTGTCGTGCGCCTGGAGGTGATTCCGGCCAGCAATGCGCCGAATGACCAGACCAGCAAGGTTGTGTCCATCACCCGCGAAGCCGTGAAGCTTGAAGAGCAAGCGGCCAAGAAGTCGATCCTGAACCTGAAACAGGACGGCAAAAACTACAAACTTGGCGTGATTGAAATTCCGGCCTTCTATCTGGACTTCAAGGCATTCCGTGCCGGTGACCCGAATTACAAGAGCACCACCCGCGACGTCAAGAAACTGCTGACCGAGTTGCAGAAGGAACAAGTCGATGGCGTGATTATCGACCTGCGCAACAACGGGGGCGGTTCGTTGCAGGAAGCAACCGAGCTGACCAGCCTGTTCATCGACAAGGGTCCGACCGTGCTGGTGCGTAATGCTGACGGCAAGGTCGATGTCCTGGAAGACGAAAACCCGGGCGCTTTCTACAAAGGCCCGATGGCGTTGCTGGTTAACCGCCTGTCGGCATCGGCGTCGGAGATTTTTGCCGGCGCCATGCAGGATTATCACCGCGCGCTGATCATCGGTGGCCAGACCTTCGGCAAAGGCACCGTGCAGACCATTCAACCGCTTAACCATGGCGAACTGAAACTGACACTGGCCAAGTTCTACCGGGTTTCCGGTCAGAGCACCCAGCATCAGGGCGTTCTGCCTGACGTCGCATTTCCGTCGATCATCGACACCAAGGAAATCGGTGAAAGCGCACTGCCTGAAGCCATGCCATGGGACACCATCCGCCCGGCGATCAAGCCTGCGGTTGACCCCTTCAAGCCTTTCATTGCCAAGCTCAAGGCGGACCATGAAGCGCGCACGGCCAAGGATGCGGAATTCATCTTTATCCGTGACAAGCTGTCGTTGGCAGACACGTTGATGAACGAGAAGACCGTCAGCCTGAATGAAGCCGAGCGCCGCGCGCAGCACGCCGACATTGAAGCCAAGCAACTGGCGATGGAAAACGCCCGTCGCCAGGCCAAAGGCGAAGCACCGCTCAAGGAAATGAAGAAAGAAGACGAAGATGCTCTGCCGGTCGAGCCTGAAAAGACCAAACCGGAAGATGACGCTTACTTGAGTGAGACCGGGCGCATCTTGCTGGACTACCTGAAGCTCAATGGTCAGGTGGCCAAAAGGTAACGGTTGATCGGCAACAGTGGATTGATTCACCGATGTAAAAAGGGCGGGCCGCGTGAAGCGGCCCGCCCTTTTTATTGGCACGGTCGCCGGGTTAGCCCGACACAGCCTGATAGCGACGGGCCTGCTCGGGATCGGCCAGCAATCCCGGACCACCTTGCTCATACAACGCTGCCAATTTGATCGGTGCCAAGGGATGACCCGCATTGGCCGCCATGATCCACCAGCGCACCGCTTCGGCGGCATCAGGCGCTTTGTTCACGCTTCCTGCAAGGCTGAACACGCCGACTTGGTAGGCGGCTTTGCCATCGCCCGCCAGACCCGCCAGGCGCAACAGACGCACGCCCTCCTCCTTGGCGCCCAGCCCTTGACCGCGAAAGGCCAGGATGTGGCCATAGAAGCTTTGAGCGTCGGTATCACCCAGGTTAGCCATGCGCGCAAACTGACCTTCCATCCAGCGCCATAACCACGGCTGGCGTACACACCAGCGCCAGTGAAATAACCTGCGCGCCAGCCAGTAGCTTAAGCGCGCCTTAAGTCGCCAGAACACTCAGGCCTCCTCATGTTCGTACGCATGTTCAAACACGCGTACCACTTCAGAAGCATGCCAGGACGCGGCGGCTACGCCATCCGGCGGGCCGCTGAAACGCCCCAGTCGTTGCACACATTCGAAAAAACCGGTGCGCGGCAAACGACTGGCCCCCTGGCTGATGACCAATGAGCTGCGCAAGGGCTGCTCGGCCTTGGTATCCAGGGCAGCCAAATGTTCGAGGGCGGCCGTCAGGGTCAGCATTGCCGGGCTGGGCAACTGCAAGCGTTCCAGCAACGCACGGTAGGTCACCAGATGCCGCTGTCGGCGCGCCTGATCGAGTTCAGCCAGCAATCCGTCCCAGTGTTGACGACTGATGCGCACGCTCATGACGCGTCCCTCCATCCAGTGATGCCCAACTCCCAACCGAGGCTGCGACTGATGGCGCTGTCGGGCAGTCGCTCGCCGCTTTCGATCATGCTCAGGTAAGACGGGCTGATGCCCACCGTGCGTGCCAGCGCCTCAAGTGCCAGCCCTTTTGCTTCGCGCAAGCTTCGCAGTTGATCAAGCCCTGGCAGTGCCTGCTCAGGCTCTGGCGCGGGGGGTGCCTCGATGGGTGCCAACGGCTGATTCAAGCCCGCCGCCTTGAGCAGTGCCTGATAGCTTTCCCATGACAGAACCGCGTACTCGGGTTCACCGTTGCGCTTGATAATTTGAAGATCCATTACTAAACCCCGTCAGACTTTTAAGTAAATCGAGTCGGAACTTTCCTTAGAAGCTTAATCCTAACAGCCGATAAGGTCTTGGGGGTTTTTGTTCTGACGCAGGATAAAAATCATCGAGCGGTGGAGAACAGCCAGCGGGGAGAAAAATGTTATCCACACAAATTGTGGATAACCTTGTGAACAGAGCTGATTTTGGCCTCTGAGAGGCCCGTTCTATAAGGGCTGCGCTCAGATCGGGCATTTTTTACACACATAAAAAAACCCACAAATTCATTGACTTGGCAGTCAACTGACACTAGCACTCAAGGCTTACAGCCTTGGTGAGCCCCGCCACAGAGTGGACCAACCGCGTAAGAAGGGGACTACAAAAACGCAAACGCCCCGTCGAGACGGGGCGCTGTGTGTCGCGAAACGCTTATTTGCTGGCAGGTGCTGCCGGAGCAGTTTCCTGGTCAGCGTTTGCCGGATCTTTGATGCCCAGCAGTTCCAGGTCAAATACCAGCACCGAGTTGGCCGGAATGGCCGGGCTTGGGCTTTGAGCGCCGTAAGCCAGCTCGCTAGGAATGTACAGCTTGTACTTCTCGCCCACGTGCATCAGTTGCAAGCCTTCAACCCAACCCGGGATCACGCCGCTTACCGGCAGATCAATCGGGCTGCCGCGCTCAACCGAGCTGTCGAACACCTTGCCGTCGATCAGTTTGCCTTCGTAGTGAACCGTCACAACGTCGGTCGCTTTTGGCTGTGGACCATCCGCTTTCTTGATCACTTCGTATTGCAAGCCAGAAGCTGTGGTGGTGACACCGGCCTTCTTGCCGTTTTCTTCGAGGAATTTTTTGCCTGCAGCAGAGGCTTCTTCACTCATTTTGGTCAGACGCTCTTCTGCACGCTTTTGCAGCGCCGAGAAGGCTTCGATCAGCTCATCATCTTTGAGTTTCTGCTCTTTCTTGCCAACGGCATCTTCGATGCCCAGGGCGACGGCTTTGGAATCCAGATCATCCATGCCTTCTTGAGCCAGGCTCTTGCCCATGTTCAGGCCAATGCCATAAGAAGCTTTTTGTGCCGGAGTTTTCAGCTCTACGCTGGTCTGCGAATCGCAACCCGCCAGTACCAGGCTTACCAGAGCCACAGCTGCCGCCAACCGATGCTGTTTCATGCTATTTCCTTGTTCATGCGCCAAATGGGCAATCGAATAAAGCCGCGAGCTTATCAGGCGGCCGCGACCAATGGCTACCGGCATGAGAGCGACAAAACGATCAGAAGTTCACGCTTAAAACACAATTCATAATCGCCGCAACTTTTGTTAACACTTAAGGCAGTCTGTCAAGGCTTGCGCACTTTTTCCAGAGGGAACTAATGGCTACTTGATGCCAGCCACTCTGTAAGGCATAAGACTGTAAAAAATTGACAAGGAGCGTGACAGTGCGTCTGTTTTACCGTGTTCTGCTAATCCTGCTGGTGGCCGTGGCGGGGCTGATTGCAGTGGTCGTTTATTTCACCGCCAATCCCCACTTACCTGCCTATAAGGCGCCGCAGCAACTGCATTATCTGGATCAATGGAGCCCGGCAGACCGCCAGACGTATTACTACACGCCCCAAGGCACTCAAGTAAAAGGTTTGCGCTACAACTGGTTCAGTGCGCTGGAGCTGCCATTTTCGCAGCAACCCTTCGCCGCGCCCGAGTATCTGGCGCGCTTCGGGTTTCTGGTCGAGCCACAACAAAAAGCCAGTGCGGCCAACCCCGGCAACTTGCCTGTGGGCTTCACACGCCACAGCAACCCCGGCAGCACGGTCGAGTACCTCGACATCACCTGCGCCGCCTGCCACACCGGCGAACTGCGTTATCAGGGGCAAGCCTTGCGCGTGGATGGCGCGCCGGCCCAGCACGTGCTGCCCTCAAGCGTACCCACCCTGCGCGGTGGCAGCTTCGGCCAAGCGTTAGTGGCCAGCCTGGCCGCCACGTATTACAACCCCTGGAAATTCGAGCGTTTTGCCCGCACCGTGCTGGGCGATGACTATGACGCGCAGCACAAACAGTTGCGCAGCGAGTTCAAAGCCTCGTTAGACAATTTCCTTGCCGTGGCCTGGAATGACACCCATCGCGGCCTCTACCCCACGTTGGAAGGCCCCGGCCGCACGGACGCCTTCGGCCGCATAGCCAATGCCAGCTTTGGCGACGCGATATCCCCTGACAACTACCGCGTGGCCGACGCCCCCGTGGATTACCCGCATTTATGGGACATGTGGACGTTCGATTGGGTGCAGTGGACCGCCTCGGCCAAGCAGCCGATGGCACGCAATATCGGGGAAGCCCTGGGCGTCGGTGCCACCCTGAATTTCTTCGACAGCCATGGTCAGCCATTACAAGGTGATGCACGTTACCCCTCGAGTGTTCGGGTAACTGATTTGCACCTGATTGAAGAAACCCTGCAAAAACTCAAACCGCCGGTGTGGCCTGAAGCCCTCTTCGGCCAGATCGACCGCCCGTTGGCCGCCAAAGGACGAGCCCTGTTCTCCGAAAACTGCGCCGGGTGCCACGTGCCGCAGGTCAAGGACGAAGATGGCCGCCGCGTGCAACAGCTCACGGTGATCCCGCTGGACGTGATTGGCACCGATCCCAATACCGCGAATAACATCGCTGATAACCGCTACGACGTGAGCGCCCTGCAATGGGACCCGGCTGAGTTGGCGCAGATGAATGTCACATTGTTCCCCCACAGCGATGAACCGCTGGACTTGCATCAACTGTCCGTTGCCAAAGGGTTGGCGTACATCACCGCCTTTGTTGAAAAGCATGCGTACAACGCTGCCGGAATCAGCCCGCAGGAACAGGATCGCCTGAATGGATATGGGCTGCCGATTGCCGTGCAAGAGGTGCGCGCTTACAAGGCTCGGCCGCTGGACGGGATCTGGGCCACGGCGCCGTATTTGCACAACGGCTCGGTCCCCACCTTGTATCAGTTGCTGTCGCCTCAGTCCGAGCGCGACGAAACGTTTTACCGCGGCACGTTTGAGTACGATCCGCGTCATCTGGGGTATCGCACCGAAGCCTTTGACGGTGGCTTTGTGCTCGACACCCGCATCAGTGGTAACCACAACAGCGGCCATGAATTTCGCGCCGGGCCGCAGGGCAATGGCGTAATCGGGCGCTTGCTGCACCCTGAAGAACGCTGGGCCTTGCTGGAGTACCTGAAGGTACTCGGCAGCCCGCTTGAACAACAGTTGCCCGCGCTATGAGAGGGCCATTGCGAAGCTCGGCCTCAATCACTAAAAGGATGTTTGTATGCTGACCACTCTTTGGACGCGTCTGGGCTCATGGCTGGGCAAGTTGCTGCTGGCACTGATCGCGCTGGGGTTAATCGGCTGGGCGTTGGCCACCGGCTGGTATGCCTGGCAGCATCGCGGGCCCGTGTCGACTCAAGAAGAAATCCCGGCCGGTGAAGCCGCAATGACCCGGGATACGATTCAGACCGCCATCAAAATCGTCGATCAGCACCGGGAAAACACCCGCTACCTGCGCGATGCTCACGCCAAGGCACATGGCTGCGTCAAAGCGGAGGTTGAGGTGTTGAACGACCTTGACCCGGCCCTGCGTCAAGGTGTCTTCGCCGAGCCCGGCAAGACCTGGCACGCCGTGGTGCGCCTGTCCAACGGAAACGCTTACCCGCAATTTGACAGCATTCGCGATGCACGGGGCATGGCTATCAAATTGCTAGATGTTCCGGGCACCCAATTGATGGCCAGTCAACAAGGCCGAACCGAACAGGATTTTGTGATGTTCAACCATCCCAATTTCTTCGTCAGCGATGTGGCCGAGTACCGACAAAACATCGGGGCGCAGGCCGACGGCAAAAAAGTCATGGCGTTCTTTCCGTCATGGAACCCGAAAGACTGGCAGGTTCGTCATTTGTTCATTGCCTTGGCGACGCTGTCACCTGCCCCGGCCAGCCCGATACAAACCACGTATTTTTCGGTCTCGCCTTATAAATTTGGCAGCGTAAACGCCAAATTCCGGGTAGCACCCGACCCTGATCGATGCCCGGCCTACGCCCTGCCCGAGCAGAACCAGGCGCTGCCTAATTTCTTGCGCAATGCGCTGACTCAACAACTGTCCACGGACCGCGTACCTGCCTGTTTCGTGTTGCAAATTCAGCGTCAGAACGCCAATCGCTACATGCCGATCGAGGACACCAGTATTGAGTGGCAAGAGTCGCAGGCACCGTTCGAGACGGTGGCGCGGGTCACTGTGCCCGCGCAAGACTTTGATACCCCAAGCCAGAATTTGACGTGTGACAACCTGTCGTTCAACCCGTGGCACGGGATTGACGCGCATCGGCCCATTGGCGGCATCAACCGGTTGCGCAAGGCCGTGTATGAGTCGGTCAGCGACTACCGCCACTCTCGCAACGCCGAACAGTAATCGCACAGCGGCCCGTCTCAGGCAGACGGGCCTTGCCGCTAGTCCTCCCCGGTTACCGGAACGGACATGAGCGTTTAGTGAACGGGTAATTCGACGCCTTCGAACAGGTCTTCAAGCTCTTGTTTGTTATGGCACTGGATAGCTTTGGCCATCACTTCGCGGGTCAGGTGCGGCGCAAATTTTTCGATGAAATCGCACATAAAACCGCGCAGGAACGTGCCACGTCGGAAACCGATTTTGGTGATGCTCGACTCGAACAGTTCGCTGGCGTCCAGCACCACCAAATCTTTATCAAGGTTAGTGTCGACGGCCATTTTGGCCACGATCCCAACCCCCAGGCCAAGGCGGACATAGGTCTTGATGACGTCGGCGTCGGCTGCGGTGAACACCACTTTGGGTGTAAGACCACGGTGGCTGAACGCTTCGTCAAGCTTCGAACGGCCGGTGAAACCGAACACGTACGTCACGATAGGGTATTCGGCCAGTGCTTCAAGGGTCAGCTTGGGTAGCTTGGTCAGCGGATGCCCCTGAGGCACCACGACGCAGCGGTTCCAGCGATAGCACGGCATCATCACCAGGTCGCCGAACAGTTCAAGGGCTTCAGTGGCAATGGCGAAATCAACGGTGCCATCTGCCGCCATTTCGGCGATTTGCATCGGCGAGCCCTGGTGCATGTGCAGCGAGACATCCGGGTATTGTTTGATGAAGTTGCTGATTACCGGCGGCAAGGCATAACGCGCTTGCGTATGGGTGGTCGCAATCGACAGGGTGCCTTTCTTCTCGTTGGAGAACTCTTGGGCAATCTGCTTGATGCTTTCAACTTTGCGCAGGATCTCGCCTGCCGTGGTGATGATACGCTCGCCTGCCGGCGTGACGCGGGTCAGGTGCTTGCCGCTGCGGGCAAAGACTTCGACGCCCAATTCGTCTTCAAGCAAGCGAATCTGTTTGCTGATACCCGGCTGTGAGGTGTAAAGGCTTTGTGCGGTGGCGGAAACGTTGAGGTCGTGGTGCGCCACTTCCCAGATGTAGCGCAATTGTTGAAGCTTCATATGCATCCCTCAAAGCAAATAGACGCCAAGGGTATCGGCGGCGGTATATAACTATATGGAAGGTCAGAAGAAGAAATCTAGAACTTTTTTATCGTTATGAGCCCTCTATGCGCCTTCACCATCTGTGCGACGCCGGCGCTGCAGCAGCGGCACCAGGTACACCGGCATTTGCGCCAGCTCGATGACCTGCGCTGCGGTACGTCCCAAACGGCGAAGCCCTGCGGTGGACTGGCCATGACTGCCCAGAATCAACAGGTCAACCGCCAGGCTGTTCGATTGCTGCAAAATCACCTGCGCCGGCTCCCCCTGAATCGCCTTGACCGAGCGAATCAGGGCCAGTTCCTGCCCGCCTTCGCCCAACTCGTCGCGCAGGTTTTGCAATACCCGCAGCTCAATGTTCGACAACATGGTGCTCATGCCCTGACGGTGCAGCGCGCTGAATGCCTCTTCATCGAGATAACTCTGCAACACCGACTCAGCGAACAGCCCCATTGGCTCCACGGCATGCACCACGTACAAGTCCGCGCGGAAGGTCCGCGCCAGTCCCAAGGCGTGCTGCATCACCAGCGGCGCATAAATACCGAGGTCATTGGCAAACAGTATCGAGCGAATCATGCCACCTCCCTCGACTCAATGATTGGCCGAGATGGATTCAGCTTAGCAGCGCCAAGGGAAGTGCGAGGGCTATCACCGTGATGTCAGTCGGCAGGCAAATCCGGCCGTTCATTGCTGATACCGTGGGGCACATGCCCGGTCGCAACCACTTGGCGGGCGCGCTCGCAATGACCGGCCTGATCGTCGAAAAACACGTCAGCAGCGAAGGCTTCGAGAAAGGCTGACTTGTCAAGGCCACCCAAAAACAGCGATTCATCCAGCCGGATGTCCCAGTCACGCAGGGTGCGAATCACCCGCTCATGGGCGGGCGCCGAGCGCGCCGTCACCAGCGCTGTGCGAATCGGACAGGCGTCATCCGGGAATTCACGCTGCAACAGGTTCAGCGCCTCCAGAAACCCCTTGAAGGGGCCGCCGCGCAACGGGCTGCGCGCCGAGTCACGCTCCAGGGATTGAAATGCTTCGATACCGCCCGACTGGTACACGCGCTCGGCTTCGTCCGAAAACAGCACGGCATCCCCGTCAAACGCTATGCGCAGTTCTTTGTTTTCAGCCCGCCGCGTGCCTCCGGACAAAATCGTCGCGGCCGCGAAGCCAGCGTCCAGCGCGCTACGGACATCATCGGCGTGGGTTGATAAAAACAAGTCGCAGCCAAAGGCATTGAGATAAGGATGGGGATTGCGCCCTCCTGAGAAGGCCGCCCGGGAAATGGCCAGCCCGTAATGCTGGATCGAATTGAAGACCCTCAAGCCGGTATCGGCGCTGTTGCGCGAGACCAGCACCACTTCAACGCGCTCGCGGCCGAGGGTGGCATTGAAGCTCAACAGCTTTTGCACTAGTGCAAAGGCATCTCCCGGCGCCAGCACTTCATCTTCATGCTCAATCTGGTACTGGCGATACGCTTCAATGCCCCGGGCCAGATAGACCTCATGGCTTTCACTCAGATCGAACAGGGCGCGGGACGAAATCGCCAGCACCAACTTGCCTTTCAAGCCTTTACTCATGTCGCCTCCACAGGGTGTGCATGGGGTGAACGACCGGTTCAAGGCAGTTCGTCCGGTTCCGTCATCAAGGCCAGCCGGATGTGATGCGCCAGCTCGCCTTCACTCAAACGCGATTTCAATTCGCCATAACATTGGCCGTCCCGCACCACAAACAGTGTCGGCAAATGGAAAATCCCATAGCGCTGCACCAAGCCACCGTTATCGCCTGCGTCAATCCAGCACAGCCGGTCAACGGGCAGCACCATCGCGGGCAACATTTGGCGGGCGACTCGACAGCTCGAACACCCGGCGCCAGTGAATATCACCAGTGAGGTACCGGGCAGTTCCAGCAAATGCCGGTCCGCATCAAAATCTGTCAGTTCCATTTCACCCACTATACTGAGGCAAACAATATCAAAGTGCTGGCACTTGGAGTGTGCGTTCATGGGTCGCTTTTTACCCCACCCAGATGATATTCCCGCTGAGATTACGCCACGCGAACAACCCGCCCTTTCACGCCAGAAGCTGCACTCTATCAGCCTTGGCGGCGTTTCATGCAACAGCGATCGAGGCTGGAAGCGTGGAGCAGCCGTCGACATTCACATGCCTACCCTGGGTCTGGATGCACATTACGCGGGCTACATCGCCTGGTGCGAAAAACGTGCACAGGGCTACCGTGTTGGCATTACCTTTACCGATGCCTCGACGCTATTTGGCGCACGGATGGGCGAACAGGTGTGTCAGATCGAACACTTTTACCGCTTGCAGCGATTACAAAACCCGCAGGTAGACAACATAGAAGCACTGGCGCTGGAATGGATCAGCCTCAATGCTGTGGAGTTCTCTCAAGCCACCCTGGAGCGCGCGCTGGGTCAACCGGCACTGGATTAAACCTGCGTGTGCCCATTGTCGGATAACCGCTTTACGCGTTAAGGTTCGGCTCCCCGTTGCGCTCAATCATGCTGTGCTCCGCCGCACGGGGATCGCTGGCGGCCGGCACCCGTGACCTGACGAGTAACACGATGGCTGATTTACCGATCGACGACCTAAACGTTGCCTCCAACGAAACCCTGATCACACCTGAACAGCTCAAGCGCGAGATGCCTCTGCGTGAAACTGCGTTGCAGACTGTGACCAAAGGCCGTGAGGTGATTCGCAACATCCTGGATGGCAAAGACCATCGACTGTTCGTTGTCATCGGGCCTTGCTCGATCCACGATATCAAGGCTGCCCACGAATACGCCGAGCGCCTCAAGGCCCTCGCCGCTGAAGTCAGCGATACGCTGTACTTGGTCATGCGGGTGTATTTTGAAAAACCACGCACCACCGTCGGCTGGAAAGGCCTGATCAACGACCCGTACCTGGATGACTCGTTCAAGATCGAAGACGGTCTGCACATCGGGCGTAAACTGTTGCTCGACCTGGCTGAAATGGGCCTGCCGACTGCGACTGAAGCGTTGGACCCAATCTCCCCGCAATACCTGCAAGACCTGATCAGCTGGTCGGCCATTGGTGCCCGCACCACCGAATCGCAAACCCACCGCGAAATGGCTTCCGGCTTGTCTTCGGCCGTTGGCTTCAAGAACGGCACCGATGGTGGCCTGACGGTAGCGATCAACGCCTTGCAATCAGTTTCCAGCCCGCACCGCTTTCTGGGTATCAATCAGGAAGGCGGCGTCTCGATTGTCACCACCAAAGGCAACGCATACGGCCACGTCGTACTGCGCGGCGGCAACGGCAAGCCGAACTACGACTCCGTGAGCGTCGCCCTGTGCGAGCAGGCGCTGACCAAAGCGAAAATTCGCCCGAACATCATGGTCGATTGCAGCCACGCCAACTCCAACAAAGACCCGGCCTTGCAGCCACTGGTCATGGAAAACGTGGCCAATCAGATCGCCGAAGGCAATCAGTCGATTATCGGCCTGATGGTCGAAAGCCATTTGAACTGGGGCTGCCAGGCCATCCCTAAAAACCTTGAAGATTTGCAATACGGTGTGTCGATTACCGATGCGTGCATCGACTGGGCAAGCACCGAGAGCACCCTGCGCAGCATGCGTGCCAAGCTCAAGGATGTTCTGCCTAAACGTGCTCGCGGCTAACCACCGCCACGGCTGAACCTGCAGGGGCGCACCCGCTCCTGCAGGAGCTTTACACCGTTCTACAACGGAATCGAAGCCCGGCGTTCGCCGCGCTCATACACCACGTTGGCGCGTCCCACGATCAAAGGATCAAGCGCACCGATACCTTTCAAATCCTTATCGGCATACGGCAACTTGTGCAGTACATAGCGCATGGCGCTCAACCGCGCGCGCTTCTTGCAATTGGACTTGATCACGGTCCAGGGTGCATCCGAGGTATCGGTGTACGAGAACATGCCTTCCTTGGCCTTGGTGTAATCGTCCCACTTGTCCAGAGACGCCAGATCGATCGGGCTGAGTTTCCAGTGTTTAAGCGGATGTTTCTCGCGTTCTTTAAAACGTCGACGCTGCTCATCCCGGCTGACTGAAAACCAGAACTTGATCAGGTGGACGTTACTGCGCACCAGCATGCGTTCGAAATCCGGTGTCTGGCGCATGAACTCCAGGTATTCATCGTCCGAACAGAAGCCCATCACCCGCTCAACGCCAGCGCGGTTGTACCAGCTTCGGTCAAACATCACGATTTCACCTGCTGTGGGCAAATGCTGAACATAGCGCTGGAAATACCATTGGCCACGCTCTACTTCGCTGGGTTTCTCCAGCGCGACAATTCGCGCACCCCGAGGGTTGAGGTGTTCCATGAAACGCTTGATCGAACCGCCCTTGCCCGCCGCATCCCGCCCTTCGAACAGAATGACGACTTTCTGGCCAGTTTCCTTGACCCAGGCTTGTAGCTTGAGCAGTTCAACTTGCAGGCGATATTTCTCGCGCTCGTAGTTACGGCGCGACATCAGGTTCTTATAGGGGTAATTGCCTTTGCGCCAATCCGGTGCCAATTGATCGTCCGGGTGCAGGGGGCGCTGGTGAAACACCGACTCGCTTTCCTGACTCAGCAACGCATTGCGCAACACCACCGCATCGTCGGGAGACATGCCCGACATCAAGGTGCCCAAGGTCTGGATAAGCCCCTGCGTATCGCCCTGCGGAATTTGCTGAAGGATGTCTTTGACCGCCGCACTGGTCGCTGCCTGGCGCGACTGAATTTTATCTTCGACTACATGCCGCTGAAGTTGCGCCGGGCTCTGCGTCGGAGCGACATCACCGGACTGGGCGCGGCGTGGGCGGACGCTGCGTGGCGCTTTTTTGGCTGCGGGCTTTACAGAAGCAGTGCGAGTGACCACATCGGTCATGAGATTTCCTTAAATGAACGGCGGATGATTCAAATAAATACAGCATCTGTCACCCAACACCCTAGACACAGATCAAAAACCTTCCGATCAGATTCGCAGCAAACGCAGGCACCCCGCGAGAACGACATACTCGCGGGGTGCAGGTTGTGCGTTTTAAACGTGAGCGCCGCGACGTTAACCCAGTTGCTCGTCCGCTTTTATACCCTTGCGATAGACCTCATACACGATGACATCAGCGTTGAGTTCGCCCAGGTACTTTTCAATCAGAGGCTTGACGTCTTGCCATTCCAGCCCGCCGACGCCGGTGGCCAGACGCGGTAACGCCACGCTTTTGATGTGCTCGTCAGTCACATACCGGGCCAGTTCCCGCAAGGCATGCCCGACGTTTTTCAGGGTTGCCTTGCCGGGCTTGGCGGCATGACCGGCGTGTAGGGAGTCTTGAGTCAACAGGTTCACAATGCTGCGCACCCCACCCTTGTCATCCACACCCGACCAGCACCAGATCTCACCGGGCTGCGGTGCCTTGCTGTGGGCAGCGTGACGATAGTCCGCCACCAGGGATGGCCAACGCTCACGCAGAGCCAGCGCCAGGCCGGTATCGAAAGGATCCTGAGGCGCAATGCCGTGAGCAATCACCTGCGCTTGACTCAGTAAAATGTCGCCTTCGACTTCACGGATCATATGCGTTCTCTCCACAGTCAATAATCCGGGCTCGGCAACGCGCCTCCCCCGCCTGATTCCAGACTAAGCGAGGGGGTCAGTGTTCACGTTGATTCAGGTCAATAGCGGCAAGAAGGGCGTCGAGTGACGCCCGGGGTGGCGGGCAGCGAGCATAAAAGGGATCACAGTTTGGCTGGAGTACGTTTGTGGCGTTCCATATAACGCTCCACGTAAGAACATGAAGGAATTACGTCATAGCCCATCTTCTCGGCGTAATCGAGTGCTTCTTCAGTCAATGCGGCAGCAATTCCGCGACCACGCAGGGCGTTGGGAACAAAGGTGCGGTAGATATCCAGAGTCTGCTTGCCCAGATCCATGTAGGTCAGGTAAGCACGATGACCGTCGACAGTGGTCTCAAACTGGTGACCTGCCTGGTCATGGTGGATGGACAACGCCTCGCTCATCATTACTCCTCGCGGGTCTTGAACCGTGACCCCTACCTTACTGTTGTTTTTCCGCCGAGGGAACCACTGCGCACCAAGCGTTGACCTTGCGCAGTAGCAAGATGCCAGCCTGTGTAAAGCGTAGTCAAACTCGAGATAAACGCTCGCTAAACTCGACCTGACCGAAGCGTCTCTCGCTCAGCCTCATGCCAGTCCATTGAACATTTTGCGGAATGTTGAAGCTATGACGAGAATCCGGCGCTAAAGTCACTTGAAACCTGACACCCTATCCCCACATAGGGCGATGTGCTTAGTGCGTCAAACCGACTGTTTTACAAGCACAATCTGTTAAAGCTAGCCCATGGCCAGTCATTACCAATTATTTTTTTTGGTTCTTGCGCTAGGTCAGTTTACTTACTACAAGTAATGGGTAGTATGTACGCCGGCTGTTTCCTCATGTTGAAGGAGCAGCTTCAATTAGAAAGTCCTTGAAGGGGAACACGATGAACAACGTTCTGAAATTCTCTGCTCTGGCATTGGCCGCAGTTCTGGCTACCGGTTGCAGCAGCGTATCTAAAGAAACTGAAGCCCGTCTGACTGCAACTGAAGATGCAGCAGCACGTTCCCAGGCTCGTGCTGACGAAGCCTACCGTAAAGCTGACGAAGCGCTGGCTGCTGCTCAAAAAGCACAACAGACTGCTGATGAAGCTAACGAACGTGCTCTGCGCATGCTTGAAAAAGCAAGCCGCAAGTAATAGTCCTTCGGGGCTGTTACCAGCCGACCCATTTTATGGGTCGGTTTTTTTTGCCTGAGATATTTTCAACAGGCAAAAAAAAGCCGCCGCAATCACCGACTGCGGCGGCTTTTTAGTGATCGATTACTGCACGTAATCGAGCGACTGGCCCTGCGGCTCTTCACTTAGGCCAGGAACTTGCGGCACTACAGCAGTGCTGATTCCAATTTCGGCGGGTACACCCGTTTCTGCCACCACAACAGGGAACGCTTTTTCCTTGTCGATCTGAATAGTGTCTTCAAGCGCTTTGTGCTTGAGCACAAAGTTCATGAAACCAGCCCACTTTTGCTCTTTGTCTTCTTGCGTCAAATGCGACTTGTCGCTCTTGGCGAGCAGAGAACCGTCTTTGACGTTTAAGGGCTCGTGCACTTCCAGGTATACCTTGCCGCCACTTACACCCATCTTGTAGGGCTCGTTGATGATGCGAACAGGCGTTCCCACCGGCACCAGTTGCGACATTTGCAAGACGTTCTTGTTCAGCATGCGGAAACAGCCGTGGCTAGTGCCGGTGCCAATACCAAACTTGGCATTGGACCCATGGATCAGGTAACCCGGCATGCCCAGCGTAAACTTGAAAGGCCCCAGAGGGTTGTCTGGGCCGGCTGGCACCACGTTGGGCAACGGATCACCATTGCGGGCGTGTTCGGCCTTGATCGACGCGGGAGGCGTCCAGGTCGGGTTCGGTGTCTTGGCGGTGATGCGGGTCTGGCCCACTGGCGACCCCCAGCCCTCACGACCAATGCCCAGCGGAAAGGTATACACCTTGTTTTGATCCTTGGGGTAGTAATACAACCGGTATTCGGCCAGGTTGATCACGATCCCTTCCCGCTTGCCGGGCGGCAGGATGAACTGCGTCGGTAACACGATATCGGTGTCCACCAGCGTGCCGTCGGGATTCTTTTTGACCGGCAACCAGGCATCGATGCCCGGGTTGGCGGCAATCATCTCTGAATAGCCCAGCTCATGCTCATTGCCCAGATCTGCGAAAGAGTCTTCGTAGCGGCCCTTGATGATTTGTACTTGCCCGACCACGTCTTCACCGGGCGGCGGCAACGGAAATTCAAGAGCAGCAACAGGGCCTGCCACACACAGTGCGGCAACTGACAGACAACGGGTGACGGCAGGTAGGCGCGACAACATCCGGAACATCCTTCGCATAATCAACGGGGGACAAAAAGGGGAAAGTGTACACGCAGCCTGCCGGGTTCAGGAGGCGGCGTACCTCGCAAAAATGGTCAGACGAGGTAGATCATAGTTCAAAGCGCAATTCAGGCCAGATCGGCTCGGTGCCACGGCGCTGCGATTCAATGATTGCGCGGCACAGCGGACACAGACGGTGGTCTTGAAATACCTTGCGCGTCACGTCCGACCAGCGCGGCTGCGCAGGCAGCAACGAGCCGCATAACGTACGGTCGATGGTGCCTCCCAGCTCCAATTGACGCGTCACCAGATGCACCCGTACCTCCTGGCAGGCGAACAAATCGAGCTGTTCGTCAGGCTCGATCAGTTGATAGGCATATAAAGACCAGGCAGGACGCGACATCGGGGGCTCCAAATCGGGGGGGCGCCACCTTAGCCGAAACGCTGCGACTAGAAAAGCATCAAAGCAACGGTTTTAGCACAGGCCACACATTATCCAGCAGACGCTTCTGTGCAGCGGCTGCAGGGTGCAAGCCATCTGCCTGCATCCACTGGGGATTGCCCCCGACGCCCTCAAGGAAAAACGGCACCAGCGCGATCTGTTTTTCAGCAGCCAGCTGCGTATAAACCTCGGCGAAGGCGTCGGTGTAACGTTTGCCATAATTGGGTGGCAACTTCATTCCTAACAGCAGCACCTTGGCGCCCGCGGTTTTGGCGCTATCGATCATACCGGCAAGATTTTGTTTCAATTGAGCCGGCAACTGACCGCGCAAGCCGTCATTACCCCCCAATTCGACAATCACCACATCCGGTTTATGCTCTGTAAGCAGCGCAGGCAAACGCGCAAGACCGCCCGCACTGGTATCACCACTGATAGACGCATTGACCACCTGATCGGGGTGACCTTCCTGTGCAAGTCGCTGCTCAAGCAAAGACACCCAGCCCAGCCGGGTATCCAGGCCGAAACCCGCGCTGATACTATCGCCGACGATCAAAATTGTTCCCGCCGCTGCGTTCTGCGCCATGCACATCAGGGCCAGAGCAGCACTTAAAAACCACACACGCATCGGATTCTCCATGGGCGAACGTATTCTCACCGCGCAGAACCTTAGCAAAGTGGTACCCAGCGCGGAAGGCGAGTTAATCATCCTTCACCCGCTGAACCTCGAACTGCGTCAAGGCGACAGCCTGGCCATCGTCGGCGCATCCGGCTCTGGCAAATCCACACTGCTGGGATTATTGGCCGGGCTCGACCTGCCCAGTGCAGGCGAAGTCATCCTCGCAGGGCGCGCGTTGAGCACCTTGGACGAAGACCAGCGCGCCAGGGTTCGCGCCGAACATGTCGGCTTTGTGTTTCAGTCCTTTCAACTGCTCGACAGCCTTAACGCACTGGAAAACGTCATGTTGCCGATGGAGCTGGAAGGCCGCAAAGATGCCCGCGAACACGCCCGCCACCTGTTGGAGCGCGTCGGACTGGGTCAGCGCCTGAGCCATTCACCGCGCCAACTGTCCGGCGGGGAACAGCAACGCGTGGCCATCGCCCGCGCGTTCGCCGCCGAACCCGACGTGTTGTTCGCTGATGAACCCACCGGCAACCTCGACAGTCACACGGGTGAGCGCATCACCGATTTACTCTTTGAGCTCAATCAAGAGCGTGGCACCACGCTGGTGCTGGTGACTCACGACGAACGCCTGGCACACCGCTGCCGGCGCCTGATCCGCCTTGAAGCCGGCCAGTTGGTCGGCCCTCTGGAGCCTTGATGGCACGTTTGCCCCTGCTACGCCTGTTGAGCCTTGCCATCCGCCAGCTGCTGCGCGATGCGCGGGCAGGCGAACTGCGCGTTCTGTTCTTCGCCCTGCTGGTGGCGGTGGCGGCGAGTACCGCCATCGGTTATTTCGGTGCGCGCCTGAACGGCGCAATGCTGCTGCGAGCCACAGAGTTCCTTGGCGCCGATCTGGTACTCGATGGCACCTCCCCCGCTCGTGACGAACAGGTTCGGTTAGGGAAGGAATTGGGCCTTAAACACGCGCGGATCGTAGAGTTCTCCAGCGTGATTGCCACCGACAACGGTATTCAACTGTCCAGCATCAAGGCCGCAGACGATGCCTATCCCTTACGCGGCGAACTGAAAAGCGCAGCACAACCTTACGCTCAAGAGCAGCCCGGCGGCGGCCCGAAACCGGGTGAGGCCTGGGCCGAATCACGCCTGCTGACAGCACTGGACCTCAAGGTCGGTGATCCGATCGAGGTGGGTTCAAAAACGGTGCGCATCACCCGCGTTCTGACTTACGAACCCGACCGGGCTGGCAATCTTTACAGCCTGACCCCACGGGTACTCATCAACCTGGATGACTTGGACGCCACCGGCATCGTACAGCCCGGTAGCCGGGTCAATTTCCGCGAGCTGTGGAGCGGCGAAGCACCCGCGCTGGCGTCCTATCGCCAAGTCATACAGCCCGGACTCGATGCCAACCAACGTTTGCTGGACGCTCGCGACGGCAATCAGCAAATCGGCGGCGCGTTGGGCAAGGCCGAGCGCTACCTGAACATGGCCAGTCTGGTCGCCGTATTGCTGGCGGGCGTTGCCGTGGCACTGTCGGCCACCCGTTTTGCCAATCGCCGCTTCGATGCCAGCGCGCTGCTGCGCTGCCTGGGGTTGTCCCGCCGCGAAACGCTAATCCTGTTTGCCCTGCAGCTCACCGTGCTCGGGTTGCTGGCCAGTGTGGCAGGCGCGTTGACGGGCTGGCTCGCGCAGCTTGGTTTGTTCGCCTTGCTCCATGATTTATTGCCCGCCGACGTACCGCCGGGCGGCCTGCTACCTGCCCTTGCCGGCATGGGAACCGGGCTGGTGGCGCTGGCAGGTTTCGCCTTGCCGCCGCTGGCCGCGCTGGGACGAGTGCCTCCGCTGCGGGTGTTGCGTCGCGACCTGCTGCCCATCCCCGCCAGCACCTGGAGCATCTATGGCGCGGCCCTGCTCGCGCTTGGGCTGATCATGTGGCGCATGAGCCTTGATCTGGTCCTGACATTTGCCCTGCTGGGTGGCGGTATTCTGGCCGCACTGGGTTTGGGCGGCTTGTTGCTAATGGGCCTGCAAAGTCTGCGCCGTCTATTGGCGGGCGCCTCGTTACCGTGGCGACTCGGGCTGGGACAACTGCTGCGCCACCCGCTGGCGGCCGCCGGTCAAGCCTTGGCGTTCGGGCTGATTCTGCTGTCGATGGCGCTGATTGCCCTGTTACGCGGGGAACTGCTGGACACGTGGCAAAACCAACTCCCCAAAGACGCGCCCAATTACTTTGCGCTTAACATCCTGCCTGCTGACAAAGACGCTTTTGGGGCGCGACTGATGCAACTGCAAGCCAAGGCCGCGCCGCTTTATCCCGTCGTACCGGGTCGCTTGATCAGCATCAATGGTGAAGCCGTGCAGGGCCTCGTAAGCAAGGACTCCAGCGGCGACAAAGCCATTCAACGCGACTTGAGCCTGACCTGGGCGGCCAACCTGCCCGCGGGCAATCAATTGACAGCGGGCCAATGGTGGACCCAACAACCCGGCGACGGCATTCCCGGCGTTTCGGTCGAGGCCAAAGTGGCCCAAAGCCTCAAACTGAAACTGGGTGACCACCTGACCTTCAGCGTCGGCGGTGCCCGGCGTGAAGCACAAGTCACCAGCCTGCGCAGCATCAACTGGGACAATTTCCAACCCAACTTCTTCATGATCTTCCAGCCTGGCACTTTGCAGGACTTGCCGGCCACCTACCTCACCAGTTTCTATCTGGCGCCGGGCCATGACCGGGAAATCATCGAACTGTCCCGCCGTTTCCCGGCGGTGACGATTTTGCCCATTGAAGCCCTGTTGGCCCAACTGCGCAGCATCCTTGCGCAAGTCACCATCGCAGTCGAATACGTGCTGTTGTTTGTGCTGGCAGCCGGTATGGCGGTGCTGTTTTCTGGCTTGCAATCCACCCTGGACGAACGCATCCGCCAGGGCGCTTTGCTCCGTGCACTGGGGGCCCAGCGCACGCTGTTAATCAAGGCGCGCCGGATCGAGTTTGGCCTGCTCGGCGCCACCAGCGGGTTACTCGCCGCCATCGGCGCCGAACTGGTCAGTCTGGTGCTGTACCGCTTTGCGTTCGATCTGCCATGGCACCCGCACCCGTGGCTATTGTTGCTGCCAGTGGCGGGCGCCTTGATGGTGGGTGCCGCAGGTGTCTTCGGTACACGCAAAGCCCTCAATACCAGCCCGCTGACAGTGCTGCGCGAGGGCTGATAGACTCGCGACCTTCTCCCCCAATGGATTGCCCATGAGCCGCTATCGCCCACCACGCCCTGCTGGCACCGCGCTGATCACTCCCGAAGGTGAAGCGCGGATGCGGGCCGAGCTGCACGAGTTGTGGCACGTGCGTCGTCCCCAGGTCACGCAATCTGTCAGCGAGGCCGCAGCGCAGGGCGATCGCTCTGAAAACGCCGAATATACGTACGGCAAAAAGATGCTGCGTGAAATCGACAGCCGTGTGCGATTCCTGACCAAGCGTCTCGAAAGTCTCAAAGTGGTAAGTGACAAGCCCAGCGATCCTAATAAGGTGTATTTCGGTGCTTGGGTCACGATTGAGGATGAAGACGGCAAACACGCGCGCTACCGCATTGTCGGCCCGGATGAACTGGATTTGAAACAGGGGTTGATCAGCATCGACTCACCACTGGCCCGCGCATTAATCGGCAAGCCGCTGGATGCTCAAGTGCAAGTCCAGACCCCTACCGGCGAACAATGGGTGTGTATCGTGGCGATCGACTACCCCTGATGTAAAGCGCCTGCTAAAGATGTAGCCACATATGTATTAGCCGTTCATCCAATCATTCCAGTTCTATGCTCAGGTTAATCAACCAACGGTCATTCAAGGAGTGAAAGACCATGAGCACGAAGAACAACCGTTACTGGATGAGTGACGTTCCCGGCCTACAGCATTTGCATATTGGCGAACTCATATTGCCAGGCAGCCATGACTCCGGGAGCGACAAGGAAGCGCCCAACTTCCAGTGGCCACAAGCGATTACCCAAGACGTATCCCCCAAGAAACAGCTGGAGCATGGCATCCGGGCACTGGACTTAAGGGTGGCGTTCTACGCCAAGTACCCAGTCGCAGACGCGCGACGCTTTCAGTTATTCCACGGCACATCATCGGGCCGTACAGTCGAGCACGACATCCTGCAGATGCTCAGGCAATTCTACGCAGACAAACAATCGCAAAAAGAAATCGTTGTGCTGGATTTCCATGAGTTCCGGGACTTCACACCCCAAGCCCACGAAGAGCTGCAAGCGCAAATCTCAAAGGTGCTCGGCACATTGATCATCCCGGAAAAATGCGCTCGGTTAACACTTGAGGCGCTATGGAAAGAACACCCGGGCGCAACGGTCGTGGCGGCCTACAATCACGACACTGACTCGCCGCTGCTGTGGCGAGGCGTGGACCAACGCTGGAGCGGTGAAAACCTGATATCCACCCATCACCTCAAACGCTTTATGGACAGCACGCTCGATCGGTATAAAAGCCCTTATAAACTCGTTGCCATCCAGTGCGCCAAGTATGTATTACCGCTGCATGTTCCCGATGATTTCAGTGACAAAGTCAATACCTGGTTCAAATCGGACAATGCAGAAAGTTATATACAACACTTTTTTATCATCAACACCGACTGGGCAACACGCAGCGAACTGGTGAATCATTGCAAACATGCCAATGAAATAAGAGCTCACCAACAGCGCTCATAAGGGTGTGCGCCAAGTAATTCATATAAAGACTTGGCGCAGAGACGCTTTAACGCAACGTAATCAGCCCTTGGCGAGAAACGCGTACCAGGTTGTGGATGACGGCCTCGGCCTGGTGTGGACGGGGTGACTGAATCACGGCCAAGTCAAAGCTGTCATTGGCAAACCGCGCTAAAGCGTCACCCTCTTCCACAAACTGAATCAAAAACGCCGAAGCCCGACCTTTCCTGCGCGGCCAACCGTCCAGATAGCGCAACAGCGTGGGCTGATGTTTGCCACCCAGGAGGATTTTAGGATTACGAAAAGTTTGATTGGCCGTGATCGGCGCGAGACGTACAAGGGGACGTGGCTGACTCATTTATCGGGTTCTCCGCCTCAGGATTCTGCGTGGCAGGTGAGAGGCAACACCGAACCAGCGCTTTAGCGGTATTTCAAGGCCTGTTACCGGCCTCTTGGGTGATCAGTCGAACACCCGGCGCCCCGCAAGTAGCTGTTTAAATCGGCGCAAGAAAACATCCTAGATAAACCCGGTTACAGCTGTCAAGAATCACGTTCCGGGGCGATCAGCGACGCAGAGAATCAAGAACACAGGCAAGCCTGCTCGACGCGTCCTTTTGCACAAGAGCGAGCAGGCTTCATGGCTTACTTGTTGGCAATCGCCTGATCCAGTGACAGCTTGCCAGCGCCCTCGATTAAAACGGCCAACGTACCGCCCAGCAAGGCCAGCGCAAACTCATAGCCGTTGTTGGCCATGAACAGACCGTTGCTGATATGCACCGTGAAAATCGCCACCAGTAACGTGAAGGTCAGCCCCAACGCTGCAGGCCGGGCCAACAAACCGATAATTAGCGCCAGACCGCCGAAGAACTCCGTGCCGCCCGAGAGCAGTGCCATCAATGTTCCCGGCGCCAGGCCAATGCTTTCCATCCACTGCGCTGTGCCCGCCAGCCCACCGCCACCGAACCAGCCAAAGAGTTTTTGCGAACCGTGGGCAGCGAAGATGATCCCGACCAGAACGCGCAAAACAGTCAAGCCGTAGCCCGCGTGAGTCCCCAAAACGGTATGGGTGAATTTGTTCATGGTGCAGTCCTTTTGTTAATCAGGTTGGGATGTGCCGCCATACTAATCAGTTTTTAGAATGTTAATAGCCGAATAAATCCAAGATAACTATCAGTTATTTCGATTATTTTCGAAGTGCCAGCTTCGGCTCATCAGGCTCCAATGAGTCGCGCTCCCGATCGAAGGCCAAAAAGTATTTATTCACACTATTAACATAGCTGACCGCCCCCATTCCCACCTGCTCCATGGCAATGCGCTCAACCTGAAAGAACCATTGGTTGGGGTTCAACTCCCGGCGTTTAGCCTCGGCGCGCATGCCTTGCACGCGCTCGGGGCCCATGTTGTAGGCCGCCAGTACAAACGCCATGCGCTCGCGTTCATTCAACTTGGGGCTGGCAAAGAACTTGCGCCGAATCATCGCCAGGTATTTGGCCCCGGCCTGCACATTGTTGTCGACGCTTTGAATGTTGTTGACCCCCACCCGTTGCGCCGCTGAAGGAGTGATTTGCAACAATCCCATGGCCCCGTCTGAGCCTTTGGCATTGGGGTTGAGTGTGGACTCCTTGAACGCCAACGCCGCCAGATTGAGCCAGTCCATGCCCTGTTGCCGGGCATGTTTTTGCAGCACCGGACGCAATTTTTCGAGCTTCTGCCGGTCAGCCCGCGCCAGCGGGTAGTGGACGCGATACAGGCGTCGATAGACGCGCTCAAATGCCACATTCTGATCGTCAGGGACGCTGTAGGTCGTCAAGAAACGGTCGATGCTGGCCCGCAACATCGAAGCATCGCGCCGCACATACCAGCGCATGGCACCTGGCTCGCTGACCAGTACTTTGCGATCAAAGCGCAGCTTGGGCATCAACGCGGCCCAACGCTCGGCAATCGGCTGCTCGACTAACGTCAAGTGGTAGATCTTGGCTTGCACCATCTCCAGCACATCTTCCACCGCCAGGGTCGGGTCCACCCATTCGATTTTCACGGGCGGCAGTTTGCGCAACGCCAGCTTTTGATTGATCACGTTCACCGCCGCCCCCGCGGCACTGCCCGTCGTCAATGCCACAGTGCGGCCCGACAACTGCTCAAGGCGGGTGAAACGCCGCTCGCCCTTGACGCCCACGAGGATCAGCGCCACGCGATCAATGATCGGCTCGCTCGGGCTCACGGCGTGGGTCGGCTTGACATCCAGCAGCTCGCCGGGCGCCATCAAATCGCCTTCGCCACGCAGCAGCGCGCCGAGCAGTTGATCCTTGGCTTTAGGGATGATTTTGAGGGTGATTTGCTGACCATTGAGCGCATGGCCATTGAGATAACGCTCGAAAGCGCGCAACCGATGGTATTCGACACCAATCGACTGCCCTTGGACTTCGCCCGAGCTGTTGCGGCTTTGATTGACCAGCACGCGCAACACTTGACTGCTGCGAATCTGCGCCAGATCGCGGATCTGACTCGGCTGCCCGGCCTGTAATGGCCCAGGCAGGCGTGCGGTTGCCATAGCAGGCAACAGCATCAGGCACAGCGCAATCCACAGCGTCAGTCTTGTCATCCGTTCTCCGCAAAGAAGACAGCCCTTCAGCGTGCCGGAATACCCGACAACCGGTCGCCCTTTGGGGCATCAGGTGCGCTGTGAGCGGTGTGCAATTGCGCGGTTACAGCGAACCCTGTACCGGGAATTGCGCAATTGCGGCATTCAAAGACAACCATAACTCTCTGTAGTTCTTGGTTTTTCTTATTAAATCTGCAGCTCTGATATGCTTCGCGGCCTGTGGCCTGAGGTAGCACCATGCAACTCATCGATATCGGCGTCAACCTGACCAACCCCAGCTTCGACGGCAAACATGAGGCCGTTCTGGAGCGTGCCTACGCTGCAGGCGTATGCCAATTGGTGCTCACGGGCACCAGCGTTGACGGCAGCGAACAAGCCTTGCAGCTGTGCCATGAGCAGGATGAAAGTGCCTTGCGGCTGTTTTCGACGGCGGGCATACACCCGCACTCGGCCAGCGACTGGAATGCCGACAGCGCCCGGCGTTTACACGCGTTGCTCAAAGAGCCACGGGTGCTTGCGGTGGGCGAATGCGGTCTGGACTTCAACCGTGATTTTTCGCCACGCCCGCAACAGGAAAAAGTTCTGGAAGAACAGTTGGCGATGGCGGTGGACTTGCAATTGCCGGTGTTTTTGCACGAGCGCGACGCCAATCAGCGTTTGCTGGAGATCCTGCGCGACTACCGCGACCGCCTGCCTGCTGCCGTGGTGCATTGTTTCACCGGCGAACAACGGGCGCTGTTCAGTTATCTGGACCTGGATTTACACATCGGCATCACCGGCTGGATCTGCGACGAACGCCGTGGTACGCATTTGCACCCACTGGTGCGCAACATTCCTCGCGGTCGCCTGATGCTGGAGAGTGACGCGCCGTATTTACTGCCCCGCACGCTGCGCCCTAAACCCAAAAATGGCCGCAACGAACCGGCTTATCTCCCTGAAGTGCTGCGTGAAGTCGCACTGCACCGAGGTGAAACACAAGCCGATCTGGCCGCACACAGCACTGCCTGTGCCCGCACCTTTTTTAGTTTACCGGCCATCCATCACGATTAAGGCGCCGGAGGGACCGTAAGCAGGCTGGCGCCCTTGACCCACATCAACAAGATCGCCATGGTTTGGCGGCACAATGATGGCACCTTGCCAATATTGTTTCCGCCAAATCAGAGAAGACCTTCCATGGGTGCCTGGCTTAGCAACATCTCGCTCAAATACAAGTTCTGGGCCGTCAACGCGGTGGCCTTCGTCACCACGCTGTTGCTCGTCCTCTACGCCGTGCAGCTCGAACAGCAGTCGCGCAGCGACGCCGCTCAAGCCAACGCCCATGCGCAGGCACAATTGCTAAGTGCCTGGCCGCGCGGCCAAGCCTTGCCCACTGTCGACTTTTTGCTACCGATAACTCCCGGCCAAGTCCCGACGGTGGACGAACAATCCCTGCCGCAGCTCAGTGATGCCAATGGCTGGGTGTCCATCCACCACCTGCCGTTCTTTGGCGAAAATCCACTGCTGGGCGCCGAGGTCGTCACCCGCCCTGACGGTGAGCGGGTTGCCGTGCTGGCCTACGCGCCAAGCCTGGCGCACGTGTTTGTCGAGCGTCTGGCTAATTACGCCGTCGCGGTGTTCGTGCTGATGTTGGCGATGCTCTGCGCTTCGCAACTATTGATTCAGTTCTTGCTCAGCCAGCTCAATACGCTCAAGGACGTGATGTTGCACGTCGAAAAAACCGGTGACTTGTCGGCCCGCGTGCCCTTGGCCTGCACCGACGAAGTCGGGCAAATGGCCGGCGCCTTCAATGCCATGCAAGCCGGTTACCAACGTATCGTGCAGACCGTGGCCGACACCGCCGCACAACTGGATGCAGGCGCCGCGCGACTGGCCAGCAGCATGGACGAGGTGCGTCATGGCATGCTCGGCCAGCAAAGCGAAACCGATCAGGCCGCCACCGCCATCAATGAAATGTCAGCCACGGTCTATCACATTGCCCAGCACGCAGGCGCCACCCGTGACCTGTCGCAAACCGCCGACACCCTCGCCGGCAGCGGCCAGCAAGTGGTCAGCCGGGTCCAGGACTCCATCGCCAGCCTGTCCAGCGGCGTGCAGCAAACCGCCGAGATGATTCAGCAACTGGCTCAAGACAGTCAGAAAATTAACAGCGTGGTCAGCGTGATTCACAGCATTGCCGAACAGACCAACCTGCTGGCCCTCAATGCGGCGATTGAGGCTGCCCGGGCAGGCGAGATGGGGCGCGGGTTTGCCGTGGTGGCCGATGAGGTGCGCAACCTTGCCAAGCGTGTACAGGCCTCCACAGACGAAATCACCACCATGGTCTCGGCCTTGCAAGCCGGCACCCGTGATGCCGTGGACTTCATGCAGGAAAGCTCGTTCAAGGCCGACGACTGCGTGCAACAGGCGCAGGAGGCAGGCGAAGCACTGGCGGAAATTACCAGTGCCGTCGCCCAGATGCGCGAGAGCAACACCCAAATTGCAGTGGCCGCCGAACAACAAAGCCAGGTGGCTGAAGAAATGAACCGTGCCGTGGTCAGCATCCGCGACGTGACTGAAAACACCGTGCAACAAACCGTCGACTCGGCCACCACCAGCAATCAACTGGCGACCCTGGCCGGTGAGTTAAACCGGGCCATCGGTCAGTTAAAGCTATAAGGCCAATAGCCATTGTCGATTCGCCGTGCGCCTTGCACGAGCCTATTCTCTGTTCATCCGGTTCAGCCAACGCTGAACCCTTGAACAAGGAGTGCAATCATGGGCAAACGTCATCCCAACCTACCTGCCTGGCAATGGCGCTCGAACCCGCAGAGCCACGCAGGCGCCACGCATCAGGCCATTGACCTGATGGCTGTCGCATTGATGGTTGTGGCCTTTCTGCTTCTGGCCTCAGGCATTTTCAGTGGCAACGCCACCAGTGCTGTGATTGGCCTGGTGACGCTGTTTGCGGCTACCCGCCTGCAACACCAGCGTCGCAAGGCGCAGGACGGGCCACACAGTCAGGCGTTCTGATCAGCCAAACACCGTGACCGTCTGGCGGCTGATCGCAATCAAGTCGCCCTCTGGCGACCACAGATTAGCCGCCACATGGCCATAACCATCCTGCGCATGCTCGATCACAGCCAGGTATTTGCACCACTCAAGGGTGCTGATGTGAACAAGCGGCTGCACAAACTCAATGGTCCAGGTCAAGGTGCTACCGGCTGCCGGCTTGCCCAGCAACGGCAGCAAGGCCGGTGGCCAGGCATCGACCAGGGCCAGTACGTGGGTTTCGGTCAGGGGCTCGTCCTTGACCTCGCCTGCAAACCGCACCCAGCCGCCCATTTCACGCCCGCCTTTACCGGTAAACGGTAAGGCTCCCACCGCCCAACCCATCGACAAATGCCGCATGAATTCCGGTGTAATGCCTTTGATATAGGGCAACAGTGGGCAGCCCTCGACGGGTTTCATGTCCGGCGCGGGCAGGCTTTGCATGTTGACGGTCGACTCGCGTGACGCGCCGAAGCTGCCCTGCACGAGGGTCACCACTTGGCCCTGTTGCAGCACCCTGCCCAGCACCTGAGTGACGGCTTTGCCTTCACGCAGCACGTCGACTTCAAAGCTGACGGGGTCATCCGGCGCCACAGGTCCAACGAAGGTTACGGACAGCGAGCGCAAGGCACGCTGCGCAGGCACCCGCGCGCGCATGGCTTCATATTGCAAGGCCACCATCAAGCCACCAAACGTTGCGCGCCCCTGCCCCCAGTCAGCCGGGATGGTGACGGACGACGGATTATCACGGACCGCCGCAACCAATTCAGAAAACTGCATGAACACCTCGAAACCGATGATTAGGGGCGAATACTACGCACCCGACAGGCACGGCACAGCGCTTGATTCGGCCAAATCATGAGTGAAAACAGGCTGCACTCAATTTGATCAACGCCCGGTCGGCGTCCTTTTCACCACGGGCCAGGGTCTCACGCCATGCCTGGACACAGGGCTGCAGGTCCGGCTGCTGCTCGGCTTGCAGCAACCACTGCCAGGCATCGTGCCAGTCGCCCAAGGCTTTTTGCGCCACTTTGAGCCGTGCCAGTACCCTCGGCGGCAAGCAATCAAGTTCGGGATAGGCTTCGGCGGCGTAGCGCACGCGCTTGATCAAAAGGCGTACACGGTGCCGGTCATGGCCGGGATCATTCAGCGCTTTTTCGAGGGCCTGCCATTGTTTTTCAAGCACCTTTTCGATGCGTTGACGCAAACCGCGCATCAGCCCTTCGCGCTGTGCGGCCCGCAGAAAGCGCGGGAAGACGTCGAGGATCATAAGCAGTTGCGCCAATTGCGCGCTTTCGGCAACAGCGCCATAACTGCCGGCCAGCTGTGACAGCCGACGCTCAGCCAACTGCACATACCCCTGTTGGCGCAGGTACGCCGCCAGGACTTCCAGATCGCGTAATGGCGTCGTCAGGGCGCCCACTTGCGACGCCGCCATTTCCAGCTGGACCACGCCCGGCAAGCCGCGCAAGGGCCTGAGCAAACTGCGCAGGCGGCGCACCGTAGTGCGCAAATCGTGCAACGCCTCAGGGTCGGTTTCGGCCTGCAAGCGCGCCTGACAGGCCAGTAACCTGACCTCCAGACGCACAATGTTCGCCACAATCCTGTCAACCCAATCAGACATCCATCCCCTCCCCGTCCCGCACCGGCTTAACGACCTGCGCGCGACTCACGAATATAGAAACGCGCTTTCTCGGCTTTTTTCGAGCAGCCTTCAAACGCCTCGAACTGTTGTTGCGTTTTAGCCCCGGTCAGCAATGACAGGGCCTTGGAGTAACTGATAGTGCCGGCAAAACCTTCGGCCTTGGCCAGGTCCAGCTCGTGCCAGGCCGCATCCAGCTGCGTCGCGCAACTGTCACGGTAGGCCGTTTTGCCCGCACAACCGGCCAGCATCAACGCCATCAACGGCACACAGATCAGCGCTTTCATGGACATATCCTCGAACAAATAATATTAATCAGAGGCTAAGACGCAAAAGGATGCAGAAAGTGCCCCGCCCCAGCGCGCCCTCTTTGCAAGACTAGCTTGCCCATTCAGGAAAAGGCATTGCATTGTTAGCACCTTACTGCCAAGGATTGATTCATGAAAAAGCGCGTTGCGTTGGTGTTGGGCTCGGGTGGCGCCCGCGGGTATGCCCACATTGGTGTCATTGAAGAACTCGAACGCCGTGGCTACGACATCGCCTGTATTGCCGGGTGCTCGATGGGCGCCGTGGTAGGGGGCATTTACGCGGCCGGTAAGCTTGATCTGTACCGCGACTGGATTCAAAGCCTGGATTATCTCGATGTGTTGCGGCTGGTTGACGTGAGCTTTCGCCTGGGCGCCATTCGCGGCGAAAAAGTGTTCGGCCAAATCCGCAACATCGTCGGTGAAATCAACATCGAAGACTTGCGCATCCCTTACACCGCCGTGGCCACGGACCTGACCCACCAACAGGAAATCTGGTTTCAGGAAGGCTGCCTGCATCAGGCAATGCGGGCGTCAGCGGCGATCCCCAGCCTGTTTACCCCGGTGATGCAAGGCAACCGCATGCTGGTAGACGGCGGCCTGCTCAACCCGCTGCCCATCGTCCCGGTGGTCTCCAGCCATTGCGACCTGATCATCGCCGTCAACCTGAACTCCACCAGCCAAAACTGCTACCAGTTGCCCGTCATTCAACGTGCCCCGGCGTTTAAAAGCCGTTTCGACAACCTGATGAACTCCCTCGGCTCACACATGCCGTTTCGTACTAAACATGCAAACGACCTGCTGGAGCTGGAGCAAGAGCTGCTCAAGCCTGCCCCGGATGCCGCGCTCAATCCCTGGATCGAATCGTCCCGGCCCGACGGTCAGCAACCGGCCGCCGCGCCGACCCACGAAGGCGCGCCCAAGTCAGCCTCGGGCTCGTTCATCATCGACAACGTCGGCCCGGCGTCGCTGCTGGATTTGATCAACCAGAGTTTCGAAGTCATGCAGACCTCACTGGCGCAATACAAAATCGCCGGTTACCCGCCCGACATCCTGATTAACGTGCCCAAGCGGGTGTGCCGTTTTTTCGAGTTTTACAAAGCGCCCGAACTGATCGCTTTAGGCCGCGAAATTGCCAGCGACACACTGGACCGCTACGAGCGTGAAGCCCACTAAGCGTCCAGCAAACGATAGCCCACGCCCGGTTCGGTCACGATAAAGCGCGGGCAGGTCGGGTCATCTGCCAGCTTTTGTCGCAGATGACCGACCACGATGCGCAGGTAATGGCTGTTCTCCACATGGGTCGGCCCCCAAATATCCTTAAGCAATTGTTGCTGGGTAATGACCCGCCCCGGATGGCGCGCCAACTGCGCCAGCACCGCATATTCCTTGCGCGTCAGGGCGACTTCGGCACCCTCGAGCAGCACACGGCGATACGCCAGATCCACGGTCAGTGGCCCGACCTCGACCGCCGATTGTTGCAATTCACCCACGGGGATCTGGCGCAATAACGCACGGATGCGCGCCAAAAATTCCTGAATCCCGAACGGTTTGGTCACGTAATCATTGGCGCCGCCATCCAGCGCCTGGACCTTTTGCGCTTCGCTGGCCCGCACCGACAGCACCAGTACCGGCACGCCCGACCATTCGCGAAATTCGCGCAGCACCTGCTGGCCGTCCATGTCCGGCAAACCGAGATCCAGCACCAGGACATCCGGTTTTTGCAGCGCGGCCAGGCTCAAGCCTTCGGCACCCGTGGCCGCTTCCAGCACCTGGTACCCCTGAGACACCAGGCTGATACGCAAAAACTTGCGGATCTGCGGTTCGTCATCAATGACCAGAACAGTTGTGGGTTGGCTCATGGCGTGGGTTCACCGTGCGAAGAGGCGCGAAGAATATCAGGGTTCACGGGGCGGCTCTTCCCCTTCAGGCTGAGGCTGTTCAGGCAGCGGCAAATGCAGGGTGATGCAGGTGCCGCGCCCCTCGATGCCCTCGCCCACACTGATGCGCCCGCCGTGGGCGCCGACCATGCCCTGACAGATCGCCAGCCCCAACCCCGTGCCTTGCCCGCCCCGGTCGCCGCGGGCTGCGGTGTAAAACATGTCGAAAATCTTCGCCCGGTCTTCTTCCGGGATACCGGGGCCCTGATCGCTCACGGCAAACCACAGTTCCTGTTGATTGGCCCCCGCCACCAGTTGCAGTACGCCCTGAGGCGGCGAGAAGCGCGCCGCGTTTTCCAGCACATTGATCAGCGCCTGCTCGATCAACGCCGCGTGGATATGTAACAGCGGCAACTGCGGCGCCACATCGACCTGTACCTGTAATGGCGCGAGCACAGCCCGCAGCCGATTCAACGCACTGCCGACAATGTCGGCCGGTGACACCCAGTCGCGGGCCAGCTTCAAGGCGCCGTGGCCCAGGCGGGTCATGTCCAGCAGGTTCTGGATGTAACGATCCAGACGCTCGGCCTCGTCACGGGTGCCCTCCAGCAACTCGCGGCGGTCGTCCAGCGGGATCGCCTCGCCCAGCGCGAGCAACGTATCAATGCTGCCGCGCATGGTGGTCAAGGGCGTGCGCAGGTCGTGGGACACGGAGGCCAGCAAGGCGCTGCGCAATTGTTCGGTTTCACCATGCAAGCGTGCGGCTTCAAGGTCTTGGGCCAGTTGCGCGCGGGCCAGCGCTTGCGCCAAAGGCTGGCTGAGGGCCATCAGCAAACGCCGCCGCTGACCACTCAAGGCTTGGCCTTCTTTCGGGCTGACGCCCAGCAAGGCCAACGGACCGTCGTCAACGGTCAGCGGCCACCACCACCAACGGCCCATCGGCAATGTGCCCGTGCCTTTGCCTGCCGGTTGCTCGTGGCTCCAGGCCCAATCAGCGGCCGCGCGCTCGGCTTCGTTAAATTGCAAAGGCCCGCCGGTTTCCACCGTCCAGCCGCCGCTGCCATCACGATTGAGCAGGCACAGGTTGAGCTCTTTCCAGCCGCTCAGGTGCTGGGCGGCGGCATTGACCACCGCTTTACGGTCAGTGGCGGCCGTCAATTTGCGTGACAGGTCCAGCAGTTCGCTGGTTTCTTGCTGGGTCTCGCGCAACGCTTGCAACTGACGGCGCTGACGGGCCGCGAGGTTGCCGGTCAGGGCAGCCATCAACAGGAAAAACACCAGCGTCAGGACGTCTTCTTCGCGCTGGATGCTGAACGAGAAATTCGGCGGAATGAACAAAAAGTCATAGGCCAAAAAGGACATCGCCGCACACGCCAGCGCAGGCCCCAGGCTGCTGCGCACCGCGACCAGCAGCACGGCCGCCAGAAACACCATCGAAATATTGGGCAGCGCCAGCACACTGGACACTCCCCAGGCCAACGCACTGGCCAGTACAGTCGCCAACAGCGCCAGACCGTAGTCGAACCACACCAGCGACCCCACGTGCCGGCGCGGCCTGGCATCCGGCGCCTGCTCGTTGTCGAGCACGTTGATTTCCAGCCCGTGGGCATCGCGCAACAATCGCGAGGCCAGCCCGCCGCCGAAGACTTTCCTGCGCCAACTGGGCCGCGACTGGCCCACCAGCAGCAAACTGGCGCGGCGCTCTGCGGCGTGCTGAATCAGGGTTTTCGCCACTTCTGCGGCACGCAGCAACACCACTTCGCCCCCCAGACGCTCGGCCAATTGCTGCGCACTTTGCAGGCGCAAACGCGCCTGCTCGTCACGTGCACGCCCGTTGTCGACATGCACCAGACTCCACGGCAAATGTCGCCGCTCGGCCACCCGGCTGGCGTGACGCACCAGCCGCTCTGCCTGAGCATCGCCATCAATGCCCACCAGCAGGCGCCCGCGCAACGCCGGGGCAGCTTGACCGAGCTGACGATACCCTTTGTCCAGTTCATCATCGACGTACACCGCCGCGGTCTGCATCGCCAATTCGCGCAGGGCATTGAGGTTGGTCTGGGTGAAGAAGGCATCGATGGCCGCGCGGGCCTGCTCGGGCACATACACCTTGCCATCGCGCAGCCGCTCCAACAGTTCGCGGGGCGGCAGGTCGATCAGCAACAGTTCGTAGGCCTCCTGCACGATCCAGTCCGGCAGGGTTTCGCGCACGTGCACGCCGGTGATGCCGCGCACTTGATCGTTGAGGCTTTCCAGATGCTGGACGTTGACTGTGGTGTAGACATCAATCCCGGCGGCCAGCAACTCCTGCACGTCTTGCCAGCGCTTGGCATGACGACTGCCGGGCGCGTTGCTGTGGGCCAGCTCGTCCACCAGTGCCAGCGCGGGCCGGGCCTCCAGCAGGCCATCCAGGTCCATCTCTTCAAGCTGCACGCCCCGGTACTGCGAGCGCACCAGCGGCTGTTGCGCCAAGCCGTTGAGCAGCGCCTGGGTTTCGGCGCGGCCATGGGTTTCCACCACCCCGACCAGCACCCTGACGCCCTGGCGCACGTGAGTGTGTGCCGCCTGAAGCATGGCGTAGGTCTTGCCCACACCCGGGGCCGCGCCCAGAAATACCTTAAGCCGGCCACGGCCGGCCCGAGGCAAATCAGCTAACAACGCATCGGCGCGACCGGAATCTGTCATGTCTTTACCTATTCAAATGGAGAACAACGCAGCCGTTGCCGCAACAGGCGGCAGCGACTGCGGGGGCTGGTGACTCAGGGTTTGAGCTGCGCCAGCGCCCGGTTCAGGTTTAGCACGTTCACCACCGGCGGCCCTACCCAAGGCTGCTCAATATGCGCCTCGAGCAGTTGCTCCACCGTTTGCACCGGCAGGCCACGGGCCGCGGCCACACGTGGCAGTTGACAGCGTATTGCCTCAGGTGGCAAGTGCGGATCCAGCCCACTGGCCGACGTGGTGAGCATCGCCAGCGGCACCGGCCCCTGTTCGGGCACGGCCCATTCGGCGGCACTGTCCTTGACCCGCGCCGCCAGCGCCGGGTTGCTCGGCGCCAGGTTGCTGGCCGCGCTCGACACCGTGGCATACGCCCCGGCCGAGGGACGCGAATGAAACCATTGTTCGCCGGTGAAGGCTTGGGCGATCAACTGCGAACCGCGCACGCTGCCATCCGCATCGCGCACCAGACTGCCATTGGCCTGATCGGGAAATGCCAGTTGTGCAATCCCGGTCACGGTCAGCGGGTAAATCACCCCGGTAATCGCCGTCAACAACACCATCAGGCTCAGGGCTGGACGTAAAAGAGTAGCCATGTTGCGTTCCTCCTCGGGTTAAACCAGGTGCAGCGTCGTGAGCAGCATGTCGATCAGCTTGATGCCCACAAATGGCACCACCAGCCCCCCAAGACCGTAAATCAGCAGGTTGCGGCGCAGCAGTTGCGCGGCGCTCGCCGCCTGCACCCGCACGCCGCGCAAGGCCAACGGGATCAGCACCACGATAATCAGCGCGTTAAACACGATCGCTGAAAGAATGGCGCTCTGCGGGCTATTAAGGTGCATCACGTTGAGCACGCCCAGTTGCGGGTAGATCGTGGCAAACAGCGCAGGCAAGATGGCGAAATACTTGGCCACGTCGTTGGCAATCGAGAACGTGGTCAGCGCGCCCCGGGTCACCAGCAGCTCTTTACCGATCTGCACCACATCCAGCAACTTGGTGGGGTCGCTGTCGAGGTCGACCATGTTGGCGGCTTCGCGGGCCGCCTGGGTGCCGTCGTTCATCGCCATGCCCACGTCGGCCTGCGCCAGCGCTGGCGCATCGTTGGCGCCGTCGCCGCACATCGCCACCAGACGGCCGTCGTTCTGTTCCTGGCGGATGCGCGCCAGCTTTTTTTCCGGTGTGGCTTCTGCCAACACATCATCGACCCCCGCCTCGGCCGCGATTGCTGCGGCGGTCAGCGGGTTGTCACCGGTCACCATGACCGTGCGAATCCCCAGTTTGCGCAGTTCGGCAAACCGCTCGCGGATGCCCGGCTTGACCACGTCCTTGAGGTGAATCACGCCCAGCAGCTTGCCTTGCACGCACACCAGCAACGGGGTGCCGCCGCTTTGGGCAATTTTGTCGATTTCACGGGACAAGGCCGGTGCGACGTCGTCACGTTTGAGGCCGACAAAGGCCAGTACCGAATCCACGGCGCCCTTGCGGTACACGCGCATGTTGTAATCGACACCTGACAGCCGCGTTTCAGCCGTAAACGGCACCGCTGTGATGTCATGCGCCTCGGGCTCGGGCAGTGCGTGCAGCCCACGGATGAACTCGACAATCGACTTGCCCTCGGCCGTGTCGTCGGCCAGCGACGCCAACAGCGCGCCCTGCGCCATCTCCATCGCAGTCACGCCGGGCGCCGCGTACAGCGCGGTGCAGCGACGGTTACCGAAGGTGATGGTGCCGGTCTTATCCAGCATCAGCACATGCACGTCACCCGCGGCTTCCACCGCGCGGCCTGACTTGGCAATCACATTCAGGCGTACCAGCCGGTCCATGCCGGCAATGCCGATGGCCGACAGCAAGCCGCCGATGGTGGTCGGGATCAATGTCACCAACAGCGCGACCAGAAACACCAACGGCAGGCTGCCTCCCGCAAAATAGGCGAAAGGTTGCAAGGTCACGACCACGATCAAAAAAATCAGGGTCAGGCCGATCAGCAGAATATCCAGCGCCACTTCGTTGGGGGTTTTCTGGCGTTTGGCGCCTTCGACCAGCGCGATCATGCGGTCGAGCGTCGACTCCCCGGGGTTGGCGCTGATCTGCACCAGCAGCCAGTCCGACACCAGCCGCGTGTTGCCCGTGACGGCCGAACGGTCACCGCCCGACTCGCGGATCACCGGAGCGGACTCGCCGGTAATCGCTGCTTCGTTGACCGCAGCAATGCCTTCAATCACTTCGCCGTCACCGGGGATCATCTCCCCGGCTTCAACACGCACCACATCGCCTTTGCGCAAGCGCGTGGCCGGGACCACTTCAAAGCTGCCGTTGGCGGTGCGACGGCGCGCACTCAAACCCACGCTGCCCGCCTTCAGGCTGTCGGCCCGTGCCTTGCCCCGGCCCTCGGCCAGGGCTTCGGCGAAGTTGGCAAACAGCACGGTAAACCACAGCCACAGTGCGATTTGCAGCGCCACGCCGGTGGACACCACAGGGTCGGGCAGCACGCACAAAATCGTGGTGAAGATCGCCGTCAATTCCACCACCAGCATCACGGGCGAGCGCTTGAGCTGACGCGGGTCAAGTTTGACGAACGCTTGCAACAACGCCGGACGCCACAGGTCGGCAAACGCGGTTTTCGGTGACGCGGGCGCCTGAGTGGCAGGCGCAGGCGTCAGGGTTTTAACAGGAGCTGGCATGCTCATCATCGTGTCCTCAGAAGCCCGGAATCAGTTGTTCAGCGATAGGGCCAAGGGCCAGTGTCGGCAAGAAGGTCAAACCGCCCACCAGCACGATGGTCATGGTCAACAGCACCACAAACAGCGGGCCGTGGGTGGGGAAGCTGTCCTGCCCTACGGGTGCGGTTTTCTTCATCGCCAAACTCCCGGCCAGTGCCAGTACCGGCAGGATGTAGCCGAAACGGCCGATCAACATCCCCAGCCCCAGCATCAGGTTGTAAAACGGCGTGTTGGCATTTAGGCCGGCAAACGCAGAACCGTTGTTGGCACTGGCCGAGGTAAAGGCATACAGCACTTGACTGAAACCATGGGCACCCGGGTTGCTCACCGACGCAACGGCACTCGGCACACTGGTCGCCAACGCACTGAGCACCAGCACGCCCACCGGCATCACCAGCAGCGTGACCACCAGCAGTTGCACCTCTTTGGCTTGCAGTTTTTTGCCCAAGTACTCGGGGGTACGGCCAATCATCAAACCGGCCAGGAACACGGCAATCAGCACGTTGAGCAACATGCCGTAGAGACCGGCGCCTACCCCGCCGAAGATCACTTCACCTACCATCATGTTGGCCAGCGCCACCATCCCGCTCAGGGGGTTGAGGCTGTCATGCATGCCATTAACCGAACCGTTTGACGCAGCGGTGGTGGTCTCGGTCCACAGCACCGTAGCGGTGGTGCCAAAACGCACTTCCTTGCCTTCCAGCGGGGCGCTGTGTTCAACCAACGGGCTGTTGAGCGCAGGGTTGGGTTGAGACTCTGCATACAACGCCGTGCCGCCGCCGACCAGGAACAACGCCAGCATGCAGGCGATGATGGCCCGGCTTTGGCGCAGGTCCTTGACGTAATGGCCAAACATAAACACCAGCGCCACGGGAATCAGGATGATTGACGCCACTTCAAACAGGTTGCTCCAGGCTGTCGGGTTCTCGAACGGGTGCGCCGAGTTGACCCCAAAAAAGCCACCGCCATTGGTGCCCAGTTGCTTGATCGCAATTTGACTCGCCGCCGGGCCGAGCGGGATGACCTGATCCACACCCTGCACCGTCACCGCACTGACATAGTGCGCGAAGGTTTGCGGCACGCCCTGCCACACCAGCAGCAACGCCAGCACCAGGCACAACGGCAGCAAGCCGTAGAGCGTGGCGCGGGTCATGTCGACCCAGAAATTGCCCAGCGTACGGGCCGACCGACGGCTAATACCACGGCACAAGGCAACCAATACCGCCAGGCCGGTGGCCGCACTGACGAAGTTCTGCACAGTCAGGCCAGCCATCTGGCTGAAGTAACTGAGCGTCGCTTCGCCGCTGTAGCTCTGCCAGTTGGTGTTGGTGACAAAACTCACGGCGGTGTTGAACGCCTGCGTCCACTCCTGCCCCGGCAACTGCTGCGGGTTGAGCGGCAAATACTGCTGCAACAGCAAAATCGCGAACAGCAACACAAAGCCTGCGAGGTTGAACGCCAGCAACGCCAGCGTGTACTTCTGCCAGCTTTGCTCATCCCCCGGATCGACCCCGGCCACCCGGTAACAGACCTTCTCGACCGGCCCGAACACTGGCGTCAACCACGTGCGCTGACCTTCCATGACCTTGTAATAAAAACGTCCCAGCCAGGGCGCAGGCAGCAACACCAACGCGAAAAAGGCCAGCAACAGCTCATAGTCATAACTGTGCATACCCGCTCCTAATTCCGATCAGCGCGCAACAGCGCCACCAGCAGATAAACGAACAGCCCCACTGCCAACAGCAGCGACACCCCATCCAGAATGCCCATCGACGTGCTCCCCAAAGCGGCGATTGCCGCGTGTTGGGAAAGTGTGGGGTTCAGGGGTGTAAAGGATCGAGATCGAGGGGGATGCGGGGGCGTAAAAAGGGCGTAAAGAAAACAATCACTGCAGACCCTCACCGGCTACCGGGTCTGCAACGACAGCAGTGCGAACGCTTACTGCAGCAGCGGGGTGTCGAGCACCTCGGATGCGCCGCCCAGCACGCTTTCGCTCAGCTGGATAAACGACGGGGTGTTGACCTTGTCCATGCGCATCAACGCTTGGCTCACATCGTCCAGCGAACGCTTGCTATGGGTTTGCAGACGAATTTCGCGGTCCAGCGCCTGCAACAGCGTCACAGCACGCGCCACCGCCGCCGGATTGGCCTGCGCGCCGCGCAACCCCGTGACGCCTTTGCCGGTCGCATTGAGCTTGTGCTGCAACGTCTGATAACGCTCGTCGCTCATCCCGCCTGCGCGGCGCATCAATTCAATGGCGTAATACTCGCTCAGCCCTTGGCTGATCCAGTCATGGCCCGGCTCTACCTGGATGCCACTGAACAGTTGCACCACTTCGCGCAACAACGGGCTGCTGCCAGACTCGCTGACCATCGGCAACGCGCTGCTCAGGTAAATGGAGTTGCGGTCGGCGCTGGCGCCTTTCCACATCGGGCTGCCCGCACCCACGATCAGTAACTTGGGCGGGTTGCGCGGGAACACTGCTTGCACCTGCGGCCAGACGAACGTCAGCAGCGTCAGGACGTCCATACGCCGCATGCCTTGCCCTTGCGGCGCGGCAACGGTGACCTCGGTTTCGCCCAACGTGGTGCGACGGCTGCCCAACGTGCCCGCCAGCATCCACCCGGTTGGCCGATCAAACAAACGCGACACGTCATCAATACGGAAACGGTTTTTACCGATACGCGGCCACGCTGTTTCGACACTTTTCCAGCCGTCGGGCAAGACGAACGTCAGCCGCGACACCAGCTCGGTACCGTCCTGCTGATCGAGGCTGGCAGGCGGCACCAGTTGCTCGCCACGGAACAACGCCCACTTGGCCGTGGAATAGGTGTCGAAACTGCCGTTCTTGAAGGGGTGATTGAGGCGAACCCGGTAACTCAGACTGGCGGTGCCTGACGCGGGATGCCACACGCCACGGCTGTGTTGCGGGTCAGCAGTGAGCTGCCAGCCGCCATCGGCCTTGAAGTCGCTGTAGCTGCCGGGGGCGCCAAGGTCAAAATCCAGGCTGCGCACGGCTGAGCCTTCAGCCAACGTCAGGCGCACGTCGGCCTGGCCGGTCTGCGGCATCAGGCGCACGTGGTAATCCAGATTGACTTTTTGCGCAGCCCACAACGGGCTGCCGAGCAGTGCAATCAGGAGTCCCAGAGGTAGTTGGTAACGCAGCGGCATACACACTCCTTGCGACCGCTCCGGGCGTTAACCGGCGCGGAAAATCAGGTGATCTTCCCAGTCTTCTTCCGGCACGCTGCCTTCGGCCAGCATGCGTCCCGATTGCGAGATGCGCTCGTGATGCACCGCATCCGGATCACCGCATACCAAGTGGTGCCACAACGGCAAATCCTTGCGCTCGCTGACCAGGCGGTAGCCGCAGGTGGGCGGTAGCCATTTGAACGCTTCTGCCTTGCCCGGCGACAGTTGAATGCAGTCCGGAACGGAATCACGTCGATTCGGGTAGTCAGTGCACTGACAGGTTTTCAGGTCGAGCAATTTGCAGGCAATGCGCGTGTAGTAGACGCTGTTGTCGTCTTCATCTTCGAGCTTTTGCAGGCAGCACAGGCCGCAGCCATCGCACAGCGACTCCCATTCCTCCTGATCCAGTTGATCGAGGGTTTTGCGGATCCAGAACGGTTCAACTTTTGCGGCCATGGCTCAAACATCAACATCGGGAAATGGAAAAGGCCGCCAGTCTAGTGCCCAAGGCCCCGCGGGCCAAGGGCTTGTCGTCAGACTTGTCAGCTCGATGGCATAACAGTAGCTTTGCGCCTACGCTGAACTGCGAAAATTAACTCAGGTATCGAGAATGACTGCTAATACCCGCATCGCCGATCACGCCATTCATGAGCAATTCACCCAACGCTGGTCACCCCGCGCCTTTACCGATGCAACCATCGATAAACCGACCCTGATGAGCTTTTTCGAAGCCGCACGCTGGGCGCCCTCGGCTTACAACTCGCAGCCGTGGCGCTTTCTGTTCGCGCTGCGTGGCACGCCGGCGTTTGATCGCTACCTGAGCTTGCTGGTGGAATTCAATCAGGGTTGGGCCAAGCACGCGGCCGCGCTGGTGGTGATTGTGTCGAAAACCACCTTCGCCGCACCGGGCACCACCGAAGAGAAACCTTCACCCACTAACGCGTTCGATACCGGCGCAGCCTGGGGCCATCTGGCTTTGCAAGCCCACTTGAGCGGCTGGCACACCCACGGCATGAGCGGGCTCGATTACGAGCGCGCCCATAAAGAACTGAAAATCCCGGAAGGCTATGCCGTGCAAGCCATGGTGGCGATCGGCAAGCTGGGTGACAAAGCGACGCTGGTGGATTACCTGCAAGCCAAGGAAGTGCCCAGCCAGCGTGAGCCGCTGAGCAAATTAGTCGCTGAAGGTGATTTCAGCCTCTAAGCGATTGCGCTGTGGCAGCCGCATACCGCGAGCGTTTGACCTGACAATTAAACGCTCGCGCTGCCCGGCAGCCACTACAGACTGTTAATAGCCGCGCGTGAAATCCACTTCGCCACGCATTGGCTGCCCCGCCTGAAACGCACGCAGATTGTCGACGAACAGTTGCACCATCAACGACGGTGAAGTCGGTGCCGAACTGTGACCCGTCAACAACAGGCCCCAAGCGGTCCAGAACGGATGCTTGGCGGGCAATGGCTCTTGCCGGCAAACGTCAATCACGGCGGCTGCAATATGGCCAACCCGCAACGCTTCAACCAGGTCCGCGTCCACCACGGCGACGCCGCGCCCGGCGTTGATGAAGACCCCGGTGGGGTTGAATTGCGCAAACAGCTCGGCATCGTACAGATCGTGAGTGTCCGGCGTGTTGGGCAACAGGTTCACCACGTAATCCACCGCCCCAACCAGGCGCGGCAAATCGTCCAGCGTACCTACCTCCTTGAAGGGCGCCTGTTCACGGGCCGTACGGGCGATGGCATACAGCTCCACGCCAAACGGTTGGAGAAACTGCGCCACGGTCTGGCCAATGTCTCCGGCGCCGACGATCAGCACCTTGCGCCCGACCAGACTCTGGCCCATGCGGTTGTCCCATTTGCGCTCCACCTGACTGACCAGCCGCGCCATGACTTCGCGCTCGTGCCCGAGGATGTACGTGAGGACGTATTCGGCCATCACCTGCCCGAAAATGCCCACGGCACGGGTCAGGCGGTAGTTACGCTGCAAGCCGCCGGCCAACAGCGGCGTGATGCCGGCCCAGGTCGATTGCAGCCACTGCGGTTGATGACCTTGACGCATCAGCGTCGCCAGCAGATCAGGCTGGCCCAACCATACCGGGCAATCGGCCGCCAGACGCGACAGCTGCGCCGAATCGCCACTGGTCAACACGTCCAGTTCAGGCGCTGCCTGTTGCAGCAGGCGTGTGTAAAGGGGGTGGTCATGTTCGGCAATCAGAACGCGCATGCTCGTAACCTTTTTAAAACGCTGCCAGCGGCCGCCGTCGCGGGTTAACGCGTCGAGTTCAGGCACCGCCAATGCAATTGAATCCACTCAGGACAGGTGCCCGCTGCCGGGCACCCGGATCGGGCTTTTACATCGGGTCGTTGCGACGCAATAGCTCTTCGGGCAAGTGTTCGATGTATTCGTCTTCGGCCGGTGGCATCTGCAGGTGATAGCCCTGTTTCTCAAGGTTTTCCAACACCACGGCGATGTCTTCGCGCGACAGCTTGCGCTCGGGGGTCAGCACCAGATCGAACGCGTGAATGGCTTTGCCAAACGCCGCCATCAAAGGCTCCGGCACGCGCTCCAGGGCATCGGCCTTGAGCACGTACAAATACATTTCGTTGCGCTTGGTGCTGCGGTAAATAGAGCAAATACGTTTCACGACGGTTCTCCAGCAGTGGCCAGGCTGTCGAGCAGTGCCTGACCCATCAGCTCACGGCGCCATCCGCGCAGTGAGTCCGGCAATTGATAAGGCCCATTGGGGAAGCCGCTTTTGACCAGCGCTTCCAGGGTTTTCTTGCGCAGCATCAGCTCGGGCGCCATGTTCAGTTGTTCGGCATAGACCTGACCCACGGCCCGCAGGCGCTTGATCAACGCAGCGGCCTCCACCGGCAACGGCTCGGGTACGGCAGGTGGCCACTGCTCCGGCGGCAGACTGCCTGCACGCTTGATCAGGCCGAGCAAAAATTCGCCGTCCTGGCGCACGGTTCGCGGGTGCATGTCTTCAATGCGCGCCAACGACACCAGATTGTCGGGCTGAGTTTTGGCCAACGGCCACAACGCATGTTCACGTACGATCCGGTTACGCGGCAGGTCGCGGGCGCGGGCTTCACGTTCACGCCAGGCGCAGATTTCTCGCAACACCGCCAACTGATCGCGGGACAGTTTCCACGCCAGCTTGGCCTCGCGGTACACCTCGTTCGGGTCCACTTCGCGGCGCAAGTTCGCCACCAGTTCAGCACCGTCTTCCAGCACCCAGTTGTACTTCTCATCGGGCAGGCGCGGACGCAACAACACATACACTTCAGCCAGATGTTGTGCATCTTCGGCGGCGTAACTGATCTGGGTTTCGGAGAGTGGGCGTTGCAGCCAGTCCGAACGGGTTTCGCCTTTGGGCAGGTCCAGGTCGAGCACTTCCTTGACCAGGCGCGAATAACCCATTGAGAAGCCCAGGTTCAGGTAAGCGGCTGCCAACTGGGTGTCAAACAAGGGCGCAGGCAAACTGCCCGTCAGGCGCAACAGCACCTCAAGGTCCTCGCTGCACGCGTGCAACACTTTAACCACTGCCGGGTTTTCCAGCAGGGCCGCCAGCGGCTGCCAGTTGTCGATGGTCAACGGGTCAATCAGGTAAGCGCGCTCCCCGTCGCCGATCTGAATCAAACCGGCAATCGGGTAAAAGGTGTCGACCCGCATGAATTCGGTGTCGAGGGCTACGAACGGCAAATGCTGCCATTGGGCGCAATGTTGACCGAGGCTATCGTTGTCGCGAATCCAGTGAATATCGATGGCCACACGGCTCTCCCTTGAAGAATGGCGCGCAGTATATATCGGCATCAGGCTGTTACGGCGATTGACTGACAAACTTGCTGACGAAAATACCTACATGGATTTGGGTGTCTACCTTCACGCGCGCTCTCTTTAAACGTAGCGTTTGTGCCGGCTCCCGCATCGCACAGCAGTGCGCCCATGACTTAAGCTGTGATGCGATGCGCCAGACTGACGTCATTTTGAAACATCCCGAGACAAGGCGGTCTTGCAACACGCCTTCCCTCCCCGCCTGATGCCAACCTTTCATCGAACAGGACGCCGGTATGCGCCAATTGTTGAAACGCACCGCTACTGCCTTTTTACTGGCAGGCTCAAACGCCATGGTATTACCCGCCATGGCCAGCCCTCTCGACGCCACCGTGCAGGAAGCGGCCAACGCCGTCATGCAGGCATACAACGTGCCGGGTCTGGCTATCGGCATCAGTGTCAATGGCAAACAACAGTTCTACACCTACGGCGTCGCATCCAAAGCGGACGCTACCCCTGTGACCGCCGATACGCTGTTCGAAGTGGGCTCTATCAGTAAAACCCTGACCGCGACCCTGGCCGCTTACGCCCAAGCCAACGGGCAACTGTCGCTCAATCAAACGGTCGGTTCTTATTTGCCCGAATTGCGCAACACCCCTTTTGGCAACGTCACGCTGATCGGGCTGGCCACCCACACAGCCGGCGGTTTTCCATTGCAGGTGCCCGATGACGTTCAAAACGACGCGCAACTGATGGACTACCTCATCGCCTGGCAACCGGCCTACCCGCAGGGAACCCAGCGCAGCTATGCCAACCCGAGCATCGGCATGCTGGGCGTGATCACTGCCAAACGCATGCACCTGCCGTACACGCAAGCCCTGCAAGATCAGCTGTTACCTGCCCTGGGGATGAAAAACAGCTACTTGCAGGTGCCTGCCAGCGAGATGCCCCGCTATGCCCAGGGTTACAACAAAGAAGGTGCACCCGTGCGTTTAACCGGTGGCGTGTTGGCGGATGAGGCTTACGGCCTGAAAACCACGGTACGGGATCTGACTCATTTCGCTGAATTGAACGCAGGCGTGGGTCAGGTCAGCAAGACGCTTCGACGCGCGCTCAATGCCACCCATACTGGTTACTTCCGTGTCGGGCCCATGACGCAGGATCTGGTGTGGGAGCAATACCCTTACCCGGTCAGACTTGAGGCATTGCTCGAGGGTAACGCCAGTCAAATGGTGTATGAAACACAACCGGTCGTTGCCCTTGACCCGCCTCTCGCGCCGCAGCGCGAGGTGTGGATCAATAAGACCGGTTCAACCAATAGCTTTGGCGGCTACATCGCCTTCGTGCCAGCCAAAAAACAGGCCGTGGTCATCCTTGCGAACAAAAATTATCCGAACGAAGCCCGGGTAAAGCTGGCTCACACCCTGCTTCAAGCGTTGGATTAGGTTTCCTTGCGCAACACAAAAATGCTGCCCGCTCCCCGGCCGGGCAGCACATCGTATTGTTTGAGAATGCTGAAACCCGCCTCTGAAAACTGAGCTTCAACTTCCTCCTTGGCCACACAAATGCGCTGCGGGTAATGTGAGGATTTGATGCACAGGGAGAGGATCAAGGTGTCACGGCTGACCCGGTGCAATTCGCGCAAAATCGCCAGACGGTGTTCGCTGTCACGCACATGATGGAATAACTGCATGCAAAAAATGCAGTCCACAGCGTTTTCCGACATGTCGATGGTAAACACCGAGCTTTGGAACAAGGTAATACGCGCCAGCAACCCCGAGGAATGATGAGTACGTGCGTGATCCAACATGCCCGCGGACGGGTCTGCGGCCAGAATCACCCGGTTGCCGTGTTCGGCCAGCAATGGCCAGAAACGCCCCGCGCCGCACGCCAGATCCAGTACCAGCCCTGGCTCGCCCGCGATTTTCAGCGCGCGCCGGATCAGCGACCGTTCACGCCACCTTGTCAGACGCTGGAGCACGCCTACAGGCCCCACGTCCCTGCACACCTGAGCATGCTCACGGTCGTAGCTTTCAGCAAATTCAAGCTCAATGGTGGAAGGTGGCTGCGATGACATGGCCCGCGAACTCTTGTGGTTTGAAGTTATTCGCAGAAGAGATTAATGGGACGCCAGTGAAAAAATTGTCAGGAAAGAATGAAAACCTTCGTGGCCTTCCCGGCCGCTTCGCCCGTTGAGCCACGCGTTTAGTCCTGACAAGAGCGGCGGATAGCCGCTCACTCCGTTGGGCGATCAGGCCTGCTGCAAGTACCAGCGCCAGTCCTGCTCGCCCACTTCGCCCATGAACTGTCGGTATTCCGCATTTTTGACCGCCAGGTAGACGTTGAGAAACGCCGGGCCAAACGCCTCCTTGGCCCATTCGGAGCGTTCAAGGGCCCGCAGGGTCGTCAGCCAGTCAGTGGGCAATTGCTCGGCGGCCTGCGCATAACCATTGCCCTCGACCGGGGCGCCCGGATCGCGCTGCTCTCGAATCCCGCGATGTATACCGGCCAGAATGGCCGCAGCGGCCAAATACGGATTGGCATCGGCGCCGCAAATCCGGTGTTCGATATGCCGCGAGAAGGCCGGGCCGCCCGGCACTCGCAGGCTCACGGTGCGATTGTCCACGCCCCAGGTCGCCGCCAGCGGCGCGTAACTGTTGCTCTGAAAGCGCCGATAAGAATTGGCATTCGGGCAAAACATCAGCAGTGAGTCCAATAAGGTACTGAGCATGCCGCCCACGGCCTGTCTGAGCAGCGGTGTTCCTGCGGGCGCTTCACTGGCGAACAGGTTGTTGCCGTCTTTGTCGGCCAGGCTGACGTGCATGTGCATGCCTGTCCCGGCAAGATCGTCAAATGGCTTGGCCATGAAGCACGCCGCCATCCCGTGTTTGTGCGCCACGCCCTTGACCAGTCGTTTGTAGCGCACGGCTTCGTCCATCGCCTGCAACGCGTCGGTACGATGCTCAAGGGTAATTTCCACTTGCCCCGGCGCGTATTCGGAAATGGCCGTGCGTGCCGGAATGCCTTGCAGTGTGCAGGCACTGTACAGATCGGCCAAAAACGGCTCGATTTGCTCCAGTTCACGCAAGCCGTATACCTGCGTTGCCCGTGGCCGTTGACCGTCGGCATCAAGCGCCGGTTGCGGCCGCCCTTGGCTGTCGCGCTTTTGGTCGAGCAAGTAAAACTCCAGTTCCGCCGCCATCACCGGGTAGTAGCCGTCGGCCTTTAGCCCGTCGATCACTTTGACCAGCAGATGCCGTGGGTCAGCCACAGTGGCGGGCATCCCTTGTTCAGGGTGCATGCTGACCTGCACCGCTGCCATCGGTATCTGGCGCCACGGCATGGGTTGCAGGCTGCCACTCAACGGGTAGGCGCGGCAGTCGATATCACCCACGTCCCAGACCAGACCGGTATTTTCCACATCGTCGCCATTGATGCTCAGGCCCAGAATGGTGCTCGGCAGCGGGCGGCCGCTTTCGTAGACCGCCAGCAGTTCATCGCGGTGTAGCCACTTGCCGCGCGGCACACCGTTGTTGTCGAGGATAAACAACTCAAACATCTCGATATCCGGGTGCAACGCCAGAAAGTCCAAGGCTTCTTGCAGGGGGGCAAACAGGGGGGCGGCACTCATGGGAATACTCGTTAAAAAGGCGTATCAGACAGGCGCGAAGAGGCGCGGTTGATCAACATCAGCCAACACAACGGGTATCCGGGGGGCGCGCATGGCGGCAGTGAAACAAAGCCCAAAACGCAAGTTCACAAGGAAGATCACACAAATCAAGGGTGGCGCAGGGGACAACACCCAGCTGCGGCCGTTCTGAGCGCGCGTACACGCCTGACAGCCACTGATGTTGAATCTCTATAAGGCCAAGCCTCATACCTGCAACCAATACCGAAAAAGTACCTGCAGCCTCCCATGCGCCGCAGCGCGCTTAAATACAGACTTATCAACCTTTGCGTGGCCAACCGCTAAACATATGAAGGGATCTGATCGCGAAGCGATACCGCTGGTCGTGCCCTGATGAACATCTTTTCATCGAACGTATGCATCCACGGCAAGGTCGGATTCTGTGTCTATCCTGCTTGGGCAACGGTTACTCAGCTGACTCAAGCCGTCTGTATTCTTACTTCAAGGAGCCTCTCCCATGTCCCGAACGGTTGCTGATTACATCACCGAAACCCTGCAAGAGGCAGGCGTCAAGCGCGTGTTTGGCGTGGTGGGCGACTCGTTGAACGGCTTTACCGACTCGTTGCGCCGCCAGGAGCACATTGAGTGGATTCACATGCGTAACGAAGAAGCGGCGGCCTTTGCCGCCGGTGCCGAGGCGCATTTGACCGGTGAACTGGCGGTGTGCGCCGGCAGCTGCGGTCCCGGCAACCTGCATTTGATCAACGGCCTGTTCGACGCCCATCGCAGCGGCGTACCGGTGCTGGCGCTGGCCGCGCATATTCCCAGCAGCGAAATCGGTATTGACTACTTCCAGGCCACCCACCCCGAAAGCCTGTTCAAGGAATGCAGCCATTACGTGGAACTGGTCTCGCACCCCGAGCAGTTGCCGCAGATTCTGGAGCGCGCCATGCGCATGGCCATCGCCAAACGCGGCGTGGCGGTGGTGGTGATTCCCGGGGATGTGGCCCTGCAAACCACGCAAGCCAAAGTGCCTGGCTGGCTTAAGCCTGCCACCCCCCTGATTCGCCCCGCCGATGCCCAGATCGATGAGTTGGCCTCATTCCTCAATGACGGGCGCAAAGTGACCTTGCTGTGCGGCGCAGGGTGTGCGGGGGCACATACCGAAGTGCTGGCGCTGGCGGAGCGCCTGAAAGCGCCGATTGTGCATGCGTTGCGCGGCAAGGAACACGTCGAATACGACAACCCGTATGACGTCGGCATGACCGGCCTGATTGGCTTTGCGTCCGGTTATAAAGCGATGATGAACTGCGATACGTTGCTGATGTTGGGCACCAACTTTCCGTACCGTCAGTTCTTCCCGGAGCACGGCAATATTGCGCAAATCGATTTGCGTCCCGAGGCGTTGGGCAACCGTTGCCCGTTACAGCTCGGGTTGCTGGGTGACGTGAAGCTGACGTTACAGGCCGTGTTGCCCAAGGTCATACAAAACGCCGACAGTGATCACCTGGAGGCGGCCCTCAAGGACTACAAAAAGTCCCGGGAAGACCTCGATGCGCTGGCCGAAAGCGGGCCAAACAGCGACATCATTCACCCGCAGTACCTCAATCGACTGGTCAGCGAACTGGCGGATGACGACGCCATTTTCACCTGCGACGTCGGCACGCCCACTGCCTGGGCAGCGCGTTATTTGAAGATGAACGGCAAGCGGCGTCTGGTCGGGTCGTTTAACCACGGCTCCATGGCCAATGCCATGCTGCAAGCCATTGGTGCGCAGGCAGCCTTCCCGGACCGGCAAGTGGTGTCGATGTCGGGTGACGGCGGTTTCACGATGATGATGGGCGACTTTCTGACGCTGAATCAGGTGGGCTTGCCCATCAAGGTCATTGTGTTGAACAACGGCACGCTCGGCTTTGTCGAGATGGAAATGAAAGCGGCGGGGTTTCCCGACGTGGGCTGCGACCTGAAAAACCCGAACCTCGCAGCAATGGCCGAGGCCATGGGCGTCAAAGGCATTCGCGTGGAACACCCTTCGCAACTGGAAGCCGCGCTGCGTGAAGCCTTCAGCCATCCTGGGCCGGTGTTGGTGGATGTGGTCAGCGCCCGTCAGGAACTGGTCATGCCGCCGACCAAAACCTTCGAACAAGCCAAAGGCTTTAGCCTGTTCATGCTCAAAACGGTGATGGATGGCCGCGCACGGGAATTGATTGATCTAGCCAAGGTCAACCTGTTGCGTTGAGTTCGCCGCAACAGCAAAACCCTTGGGGCCTGCGCCTCAGGGGTTTTGCTTTGCCCGGAGTCCGCGACGGCTTATGGATCGACGCTGGAGGCTACCAAGTCAAATTTTGTAATAACTCTGCACGACAGAAAAAGGCTGGATCGCTGTAGTCTTGCCCTCCCTCATTGACGCAAGGTTTATATGAACACCCTTCTGGAGCCTCCCAGTCGCTTCTTGGCACTCGCCGCCCCTCTACGCCCGCATCGCTCCACCTCACCTCCCTGCACTGTCTCCGTTCGGTGCTTGTTTGCTTTCTCAGTGCTTGGCCTGCCCCTGACACCTACGCTGCGCGCGTGCGTCGGCGCGTCTGTGACCACCTGGCCTGTCGTTTTCCGTTTTAAGCAAGAGGTTTACTGATTCCTATGGAATGGATTGCAGATCCTACGGCCTGGTTAGGCCTGTTGACGTTGATTGTGCTGGAGCTGGTGCTGGGTATTGACAACCTGGTGTTTATCGCGATTCTGGCGGACAAACTGCCGCCGGAGCAGCGCGACCGTGCACGTGTCATCGGCTTGTCGCTGGCGCTGATCATGCGACTGGGCCTGTTGGCCAGTATCTCGTGGATGGTGACGCTCACCGAGCCGCTGTTCGAGGTGTTTGGCAAAGTGTTCTCGGGCCGCGACCTGATCATGCTGTTCGGTGGTCTGTTCCTGTTGTTCAAGGCAACGATGGAGCTGCATGAGCGGCTGGAAGGCCATGTGTCTGAACGCACCTCAAACACGACCTACGCACTGTTCTGGCCGATCGTGGCGCAAATCGTGGTGCTGGACGCCGTGTTTTCCCTGGACGCCGTGATCACGGCGGTGGGCATGGTCGAGCACTTGTCGGTCATGATGATTGCCGTGGTGTTCTCCATCGGCCTGATGATGCTGGCCAGCAAGCCGTTGACCCGCTTCGTCAACAGCCACCCGACGGTGATCATGCTGTGTCTGGGCTTCCTGATGATGATCGGCTTCAGTCTCACGGCTGAGGGGCTGGGCTTCCACATTCCCAAAGGCTACCTGTATGCAGCCATTGGCTTCTCGATCCTGATCGAGTTGTTCAACCAGATCGCACGTGCTCGCCGCAAAAAGAGCCTGCAAGGTGTACGCCCGATGCGTGAGCGCACGGCGCACGCCGTCATGCGCCTGTTGAGCGGACGCAAGCTGGAAGCGGATGAAGTGGACGACGAAATTGCTGACATGCTGGATGGCGGCGAGACCAAAGAGGTGTTTCACCGTCGCGAACGCATCATGATCAGCGGCGTGTTGCAGTTGGCTGAGCGCCCTATACGTAAGGTGATGACGCCGCGCGCCACCATCGACCACATCGACTTGGCTGATTCGCCCGAGACCATTCGTACGACCCTGATGCACTCGTCCTATTCGCGCTTACCGCTCATTCGCGAAGGGCGAATTGATGAGCCGCTGGGGTTCATTCACAAGAAAGAACTGCTCAAGGAATTACTCGCGGGCAATCAGCCGAATCTGGAGGCCATGGCGCGTAAAACCATCAACTTGTTGGACAGCTTCTCGATCCTCAACGCCCTGGAACAGATGCGCAAGGAATCGACGCATATTGCGTTTGTCGTCAATGAATTCGGGGATTTTCTCGGCATTCTGACCATGACCGACATTCTGGAGTCCATCGCGGGCGAGCTACCGGATGCCAGTGAAATCGACGGCCCGGACATCGACGTGCTGGACGACGGTTTTGCCGTCAGCGGCGCGTTGAACCTGAGTCAGGTGCGTGAGCGCACCGGGTTCCCGGCCCAAAGCACGGACGACTATCACACCGTTGCGGGGATGGTCATGAGCCTGCTGGACCGCTTGCCGATCAAGGGTGACCGGATTCAATGGCAGGACTGGAACCTGACCGTCACTGAAGTCGAAGAACGGCGTGTGACCCGCGTGCACCTGTCCAAATCGTAAAAACCTGAGCGCCCTTGCCACTTTTCACACAAGCGGCAAGGGCTGTCCCACTGCGCAAAGGCGCAATCCGGCCTTTCACTCCCCCAGAACAATCGCTTAGTATACGTTTCATGTGCATTTCATATTGAGCGTACCAATGGGCATCGTAAAAATTTCAGACCCCATGCACGAAAACCTGCGGCTCGCGAGCAATGCGCTGAGCCGCTCTATCAACGCGCAAGCCGAACACTGGATGCGCATCGGCATGCTGAGCGAGCTACACCCTGACCTGGACCACAACCACATCTGCCGTTTGCTGATACGCGCCGAACTGGCGGGCGGTCTGGACCTCAAGTCCCTGAGCGAACTGACAGTTAACGCTTCCCTCCTCGAAACCGTATCGCAGGCCGATCAATGAGAAACCACGTCGTCATCAACAGCCCGGCGCAAATCGCTCAGTCCAAACTGGCAGGCATGCTGGCTGCCGAAGTCCTGGCCATGATCGCGGAACACGTTAAACCCGGCGTGACCACTGACCAACTGGACAAACTCTGCCATGACTACATCGTCAACGTGCAGAAGGCTATCCCGGGCAACGTGGGTTATCACGGTTTCCCGAAAACAGTCTGCACCTCGGTGAACGATGTCGTGTGCCACGGCATCCCGTCGGCCATCCCGCTGAAAGACGGCGATATCGTCAACATCGATATCGCGGTGGTCAAGGACGGCTGGTACGGCGACACCAGCCGCATGTACTTCGTGGGAGAACCGAGCCCTGAGGCCCGCCACTTGGTGAAAACCACTTACGACGCCATGTGCGCCGGGATTCGCGTGGTGCGCCCCGGTGCGACCTTGGGCGATATCGGGCATGCCATTCAATCCCTGGCCGAGAAAGCAGGCTACAGCGTGGTACGCGAATACTGCGGCCACGGCATCGGCAAGGTGTACCACGATGAACCCCAAGTACTGCACTACGGCTTCCCGGGCCAAGGCATGAAATTGAAAACCGGCATGATTTTCACCATCGAGCCCATGCTCAACGCTGGCAAACGCCACGTAAAAACCTTGGCCGATCAATGGACCGTGGTGACCAAGGACCATTCGCTGTCTGCCCAATGGGAGCACATGGTGGCTGTCACCGATAACGGCTTCGAAGTCCTCAGCCCGTGGCCGGACAGCGTGCCTGATTACCCGCCTGTTTGCTGAAACGCATGATGAATGAGCGGGCTTGCCGAGCAGGCATGCCCGTGCAGGTGACCGCTGCCGTAGGTCAGCCAGCTGACTTTGTGGCCATCCGTGCGGGGCGGGTGGTGGCGATGCGTTTCGTGGTGCCACACGGCAACCACCGGGGGTTTGCAGGCTCAGGTAGTGCTAGCGTCCCACCACGCATGCAGCCAAATACCTATGGAGGCCAAAAGGCAAAAAAAACACTGGATATATCTACCCGGCACGCGAGGCGACAGACTCACTAGCGAGCGTGTCCAACATTTTCAGATTGCATACTAGTCCCCTGACTGGAGCCGTCTTCATCCCAACATCTTCTCAACCTCCCTACAATTTCGTCTTGTGAATAAACAAACTCCTCACCAGCACTCATCCCTATAATTCGGCCAAGTAATTCGTTTAACTTTTCATCCTTATATTGATAAGAACGACAATCAAGTGATTTGGCGTACACCTGTTTTGCGACAACATTTGGGTTATACGCAGTCACTTCAAGGCACTCCATTATGTCGCGAACCAAGCTACTGCGTTCATCATACCCAATCATTTTCATTACCTACACTGGCAGTTTTTTACTGCTTTACCACTAGGCGTGGATATTCCCTGGCCTATATCTGCTTTTATTGGCGGATAATGGGGCAAGTCAAGAATTTCACCATTATTGATCTTAGGGTGTACGCGATTAACTGCCCTTGAATGATCATAAGTTTCTTCCCATGCTCGTACCTGACTAGTAGCAGGCGTGAACTCCGTAACATGAGATCGCCCTTTAGTAGCACCGGCTATTCTGGCCGGTGCTTCTTTGTATTAATACCTGATACGTCCATCAGGCATGGTGGCGTGTGCGATCCGCTGAAGTTTCTGCTCCTTCTAGCGCAGAAAACTTCCGCCTTATCTTCTGTGCCGGGCTATCAGCCCTTAGCCCAAACGGATCAACCCACTCCACCGGATTAAGCGCATACGCATACAGATTCAACCCACCCGCATAGCTGATCGGGTCTTTGCTGACAAACCGTCCGGCCCGTGGATCAAAGTACCTATACCGATTGTAGTGCAGCCCTGTTTCGTGATCGTGGTACTGGTCCACGAAACCAGATCGGATTATTCAATCCTGCACGCCACGCCTATTAACCTCGCTCGCATGCAGCTACTGCCAGCTTCAGATTTTTAAGCGCACTGTGGAAATCATTATAGACAGGGTCTGTAGGCGGAAGCGGATTCCCATTATTTAAAAACCCTTCTACCCCCTTATCAATAGCTTTGATTAATATACAAAAATCACACACCCCTAATAGTTCATTTTCTACCCATACGAACACCCCCTCTCTTTGGAGTTCGAAAAATAACGAAAATGACGAATCCACACCGACAAATTCGCATTTCCTGCCAACCTTCAGGCTTAACAAAGTATCGACCAAGGATACAACCGACAAATAAACCATCATCAACAGCCTGGGACTGCCTTTTGAAGATATTTCTTTCTCCCCAAAAGAAAATTGCATATCTCCCAAATCAAAACCTGTCACTTTGCCAGTGTCATTTCTGCAAACAGAAAATTCAAACATAACCTACTCACTCCTGACAGGAAATACTGTGATAGTTCGATTGCCATCTTGGGAATCAAATACCCCTCGCGCTCGGTCTTTTCTACCATTTACTTTAAGTCGTTTTTCAAACGTTTGGATTTGCCGATTCGGGTCGCTGATTCGCGTACCTTTCTTCACCAGACACTCGCACACCTTCAAAATTTGCTCTTTAGTTGTTCCTTTCGGAAACAAGTCTCCAGCTCCGCCTGGATGAGTTCCACTGATATGACGCTCATCAATATGCTGCCATCCCTCCTTATGATTGCCAAACTCAATACGTGGTTTAGACGTCTTACGTCCGGCCAACCCCAACGCATCAACCCACTCCACCGGATTAGGCGCATAGGCATACAGGTTCAACCCACCCGCATAGCTGCATTAGCAGAGTAGGCACTGCTGACCCTCCCCCCGCCATCAGGAAATTACCTGTACAGCGGGTAGCTGACTTTATGACAGTCTCCGGCAATGGACTTGCCGTTGAAGTCGGTCCCGATAAAAGCGTTAAGTACTACTTTTCCGTGGGTGGTGGAGTCGCACTAATAGATGATGTCTTTCATTGCCACCCAATGCCTTTAAATTTCGCATACTAAAAATAAAAAACACCTTATACATCATTTAGATAGCGTTACGGTGCTCCCATTTTTCTGCACTATTACGCCAGACATTTACTCCACTAATTTTAGGTGTTCCGCTTTCCATTTTTAAAATATATTGGTAACGCTGATTAATACCTTTCGTTTTTCTTGTTTCAACCGTCCACCCCGTACCAAAACGATTTTCAGTATCCATTAAAACCGTCTGATCATATTCAGGTGGTCGCCCAGTACCTAAGGTTTCGAGTCGAGCAGCACCAAGAGCATTTAAGCTTTTCGCGCTAAGATTTTCAGAGAATATATCAACCAACCGTGCTTTCGCATCAGCATCAGCACGACATCTGTACTCAGTACTATGTTTGTAATGGTCGCTTTTCTTCTCAGCATGAAAGCCCGCCTCCCACACAACCATCTGATTTATGAAAGTTTGAACTCTCTCTGCAGGTGACATTGATTTCATCTCCGTTTCAACAGTTGCAAGAACATGGATTAAGAAATATCCGAGACTCAGTACTGCCGTCAACTCTGGCTTGGTACAGAATTGAATGCGGCCGGGTTGATCCTTCATCGTATTGCGGGACCACACGAACAATTACATTACTGCCGCGTTTCACTGATTCTGCTACGTCACCTTCAAAGTCACGAAATTCTCCACGATTGACGCTAGGAGCCTGAGGAAAAACATTACTTTTGCCACCACTTCCGCCAAGTCGATTTCCTATGGCATGGCCCGCATCATCGCCTTCACAGCCTAAGTTTCGAGCAAAAATTCGTGAACTCGAATTTGTACTTGTTCCTTTACCTAAATCTTCAGTACGTATTTTTGCTGTTGCACTTTTCAGAGACCCATTTTCGTTGTGACGATATTTTGCATGCAAGCCTGAACCACTAAGACCCAACGCATCAACCCACTCCACCGGATTAGGCGCATACGCATACAGGTTCAACCCACCCGCATAGCTGATCGGGTCTTTGCTGACAAACCGTCCGGTCCGTGGATC
>NZ_NQKI01000023.1 GCF_002269125.1 Pseudomonas lundensis
AACACCTGCCGAAGCACTGAATGAGTATCTAAAGTCTGTACAACAATCCAGTGTTGCGACGACCGGTTGAATCCGCCCAATATGGAAGTCGCCACTTCCGTCAGCGTCTGTGGCGGTACCGCATCAGCCAGAGCATGAGTCGCCGGGGCAATTGTTACGACAACTCACCGATGGAGCGAGTATTTCGCAGCTTGAAAACCGAGTGGATACCTTCAGTGGGTTATATGTCGGTTCAGCAGGCACAACGAGACATCAGTCATTATTTGATGCATCGCTACAACTGGATACGGCCTCATCAATTTAATGGCGGGCTAACGCCGGCTCAGGCCGAGAAAAAACTTAACGTCGTGTCCGGGATTAGTTGACCACTACAGAACTCACCTAACCAGAGCAGCACAGATCGTCACGCTGGCGACTGAGCTTTTATTTTTTCCCGAAAAACGAGCATCTTCCTGCGGGGCGTAGATTTTCCGCTTTATCCGTTCTCGTTTTAGACGCTAGAAAAGTTCTCGGCCACGGTATTGTCGTGACAGTTGCCTCGGCGACTCATACTGGCAACCAAATTGCTCGCCTTCAAAAAACTGCGCCAAGTGGATCTGCTGTACTGTAAGCGTCCAGCCAATACTCGTCCCAAACTCCAGCATTAAGAAAAGAAATCTTTCCTTTAATGGCTTAAAACAGTGTTAAAGGAAAGAAAATTTTCCCTTGCGCGATCAGTGTACTGAGCGTGAAGGCTGTATGACGGTAAGCGGATGGTGAACTGACCTACCGAATCACCCTTATCGCTAGCATTTCCATGCGCCAACGTAGCTCTTATCCCAAACCGTTCAAAGCCCAGGTCGTCCAGAAAGCGCAATGCGGCAAAGTGTGATTGCGGGACGCTTACCGCCAATAAGCGGACCCCCCCAAAATAGTGGTTGCGCGGCCATTTTCGGTTAATATTTTCTGAGTGTTCGGCGCACATTTTAAGAAAATCTTGGCGCGGTTAAGAAAATCTAGCCAACGACAGGGGAAAAAATGGGAAATCTAGTGGATTACGCCCATTTGATCAATGCGATGGAGCTACCCACTGGTGCGGCAGCAACTGTCCAATTTCAATGGCCATCTGTGTCGGCAACCGCGTAAGCACATCCTTAAGATAGCCATACGGGTCATGCCCGTTCATGCGTGCCGACTGAATCAGGCTCATGATTGCCGCAGCCCGTTTTCCGCTGCGCAACGACCCTGCGAAGAGCCAGTTTTTGCGTCCAAGCGCCATGGCCTAATTTGGTTTTCCGCCCAATTGTTGTCTAGAGTACGGCCCCGTCATTGAGGTAGCGCGACAGCTCTGCCCAGCGTTTCAGGCTGTAATCGAGTGCTCTGCTGATGAGTAGAAAACTTGGCCGGACGGTTGTAAGCGTCCGGGCATCCCGTCTTGCACAACTAAGCCGGTTGCCATCGATGCGGCAACAAATCCCCGATCTCACTTGCCCGCTGTGTCGGTGGGCGAGTGAGTACGTCTTTTGGATAGGCATACGCATCATGCCCGTTGATTGGATCAAGCTCATCAGCGCCGCCGCACGTTGACCGCTGCGTAGTGATCCGGCGAACAGCCAGTTTTTTCTTCCAAGAGCCCAAGGTCGAATTTGCTGCTCGATATGGTTGTTGTCTATGGGCACCGTGCCGTCGTTCAGATAACGGCTCAACGCAGCCCAACGTTTTAGGCTGTAATGCAAGGCTTTGGTAATCCCAAACCTTCATGCACAAGCTCACGCTGGGCGATCATCTAGGCATGAAACGCGTCCATCAAGCACGACTTCGCGCAGGGCATCGACCAGTGGCTGCAATTGCACACCGCAAGCACCGACCCAACTGGCCAGCGTTGAACGAGGGATCGCGAGACCGACTCGCCCGAAGATTTGCTCCTGGCGGTACAGCGGCAAATGATCAGCGTATTTCGCGATCATCACCTGAGCCAGGAGCCCGGCGGTTGGGATGATCTCGGAAAAGTGGCAGCCACTTACGGATCACGTTGGCATTGATGCCGTGACTGATGGCAACGCTGGAGATGGAGGCGCCGGGTTGCAGGCATTCCTGGACAACCTGGGCTTTGAACGACTTGGGGTAAGAGCTTCGTTGGCGCATTTAAGGGCTATCGCGTCCGCTTAAAATGATCTGACCCCGAAATGTTGGACACCATCGCCCTTAATTTGGGAGAACGGTAGGTGGGTTCACCGTTCGCTTACAGACAGCTTTCCACCCGAAGCGGAATATCACCTAGGGCTTACTGAAGTTTTTGCCGAAATAATCTATGACCTCATTGGCCTGCGTACCTTGGCGGAAACGTTTCTGCCCTTCGAAGTCAGTCGAAGGCAGCATGTGGATTATCTGATGATTCGCATAGAGGGACATAACATCATGAGGATTCAACCCTCCGGCGCGCTGTCCCGTAAGCGTGTTAGCCGCCTCAATGGCAGCACCAATCATAACGTCCGCCAGTTGTACTGCAGGACTGGTTCTCGAGTCGACTTGTGTCACTGACTGGAGCTTGAGTGGAAAGGTGAGGCTCGCGATCTCCGATTGGCGAAATGTGACCTCGTCTTTGTGATTAATAAAGCGCAGCAGCAAGTCATGGTAAGTGAGCAGATTCTTGGACTGATCATGCTCAACCAAGTAGGGGCCATCAGCCATGAGTTCCATCCGGCTTATCAGCGATTGCAACACCACAAAAGCGGCGTCAGTGGTGACACCTGATGTGGCGATCGCTTGAAGGCATTCCGGCGCGGCATACTGCGCCAAAGGCCCCAAAGCTTCCGGTAGTTCCTGCCAGCGTGTGGCGCGAGCAGCAGCCACGAGGTCGGTAAGTGCAGCAGAGCTTTTTTCCTTTACTGCGCGCTGGAAGCAAACGAGCAACTGCTCAAAGGCTGCCTCTCCAAGAAGAGTGGGGCCCGCCACATAAAGCAGCGACCCGAGCGCGTAGTTCTGCCCATCCTTATAAAAGTCGCATCCGCGCTCGTAGTAGTACGGTTCAACTGCGTAATCCAGAAACATCAGCAGCAGCAGAAATCGCTTATCGCAGACGTAGGTAACGCACTTGTGATGGGTCAGGACATCGCGCATTAACGCTAGAAGCCGTGGGTGATTGGCTGGCCGGCGTGACAGAGCCCGGTACTTGAGCTCTTCCGCTTGTAGCTTAGGAAAGTGCTCTTGGATCAAGCGTCTGGCCTGATCATCATCAATGGCAATGGCTGCGGCTCCTTGAAACCTCTGCTCGAGATTTAGCAGGTCAAATCCGGTATAGCCACTTTCGTCGACTCTGAAGCACTCCATATGCAACTCCCCGAGGTCGTAGACAGCACTGGACGAGCGTGACTATTCCTCTGTATGTGTCGCCGGGTTACCGATGACGGAAAACAGTTATAGCGGATTAGCTACGTCAGCGACCGCTTGCATAACTGCCGCTTGGGCGGCTCCAGCGATAGCAACAGGCATTGATCCAAGCCGAAGCTGATTCATCCTTTCAAGGTTCTCTACAATGGTGCGGACGAGGTTCGGATCGTAGTCATCTCTGTCAGCCTCTTCATGGACGCCTTTGTTTAGATACGTCCATACGTTCGATTGCACCGGAACACCTATGACGTCACCAAGCCCCTGAACGACGGCGGGCTTGTCCTGGTGCACAAATGTTCTCGAGTCATCGAGCCGTCTTTTCAAAGCCTCGCAGAGATTTCTCAGATTCGGCTCCGCCCCGCGGCCAGCTAACGGCAGGGTTATTACTCCGAGGTCGTTCTTGCCGAGCCACTTCCAAATCTTGTCCGTAAGCATCTCCAGGGCCTGCCTGGATGCGCCCAGTGCGTTACGCCAGTCACCGATGTCCAAGGCGGCACGGGCCTGCTCCAAGTAGTTGAAGGTGATCTCGTTACCTTTTACCCGCGGCCGGTGATCCCCGATATGAGGCATGAAGTAGTAGGCCGTCCATTGGCCTTTCTCGACATGGTTCTGCAGATCCTTGATGAATTCGCTGCTATGGCACGTGACGATAATTTGAGTTGCTGCGAAGCGATCACTCTGGAAGATCGCCTCTCTGATGCCTTCACGGTGCTCGGTGTCAATCGCGTTGATCGCATCGTCAAAGATGATCGTCGGAGCCTGAATATGCAGTGCCTTTGCAAGAAGGATTGCAACGCCCAGGCAACGAACATGTCCCTCGCTGAGGACGTGCAACGCATCTACCCTGGTATCTGGGGCGGCGCGAAACGCCAGCCCGATACGCTCTTCTTCGTTGGTCGGCAGATAAAGTGCCACTAGCTTGTCGCCGTCATGGTCGCGTCTGTTGAACTCGTTATAGATCTCCAGAGCGACAGTGTTAATCCCAGCTATGAGAGTACCGGGCAGCTCTGATCTGAACTGCCTGAGAAGCCTCAAGAATTCGTCATAGGCCGCTTTAATGCGTCGACTGAGTACGAGCTGCACTGCCTCTTGCTGCACAGCATCGATGAGCGCTGCATTCGCTTGGTCAAAGTTGGCAATTGTCTGTCTAGCTATACCGACTTGCCGGGCTACCTCAGCGCGACGGGTTTGAAAACCAGCTACATCTTGCGCTGCCTGAACAAGCCGAGTGCGCTCTTGTGCCAGTGCCGCGCGATCTGCCAATGCCTGGTTTGTCTGGGTATCGATCCTTTCGCATTCGACTGCTAAGTCGACGATCCTCTGCGCCATTGAAGGCGCATCGCCTTGTTTTACATAGCTCTCTTTCCACCAGGCAGCACGGTGGTCAGCACCCGGAGATGCGAGATATCGTACCCTGTCATCGGCATGATCAGGCTGAGCGCTAACGCGCTGACCTAAGGCAGTTAATCGCCCCTCCAAGCCTCGGGAAGCACGTTCCCATTCGCCTCGTACTGCGTTTTTTTCAGCCTGCAGGTTAGCGAGCTCTTGAAGCTGAGCCAGACTGTCACGCGCCTGCACGTATGGGTCATGTACAACGTGATAATCACCATTGATTGGCGTCCCGCAAGCGGGGCAGTTATCGGGCGACAAGGCTTGTAAGCCAAGAACCGCGTTGTACAGATTTTGGAAGGAGGTCTCACCAGTCTTGGCAGTTAGCCTTTTGTCCACATCCTCGAGCAGCTCCTGCTCACGATCCGCAGCCTGATATGCCGCAACCAACGCCTCGCTGCTGACGCCATAGAGACCTGGCGTTGGTCCATCCAGTTGCGCATTGAGGTAATGCAGACGACCTGGAGCGGCATCGCTGCCGATGAGTTCAAGAAGCTGCTGGTAGGAGAGGCCAGCAGCATACGCTGCAGCATAGGTAGTCTCCTCTTGCGCGATTGTCTGAACTGCCTGGAGCTCGCCATTTATTGTTGCTTGATCGCGTTGCAGCGCTGCACGCTGCGTTTCGAGCTCCTGCTGTTGGATCGCAACTAGATTGAGCTGCTGGTCCATCGACTCGTTGAAGTTAGTGACGAAGTCATGGAACTGCTCCATACCAAATAGAGCCGCTATCAGATCCTTCTTTTCACCTGCGCTCTTAGATGCGATTCGCGAAAAGTTATCTATGCGGTTTTTCTCAACGAAGCAGAATCGATAGGCCTCTGAGTCCGCTTGCACTGCCGACACCTGACCTTCCGCGCCTCGTGCAGCGAGGGTCGGGGGTTCGTACCTATTTTCGTGAAGGTTCGCGAAATAGCGTTGAGCAGGGATTCGCTTAGCCGACGCCTCATCTACGGCCCCCAAGAGTGCCAGCTCTAACGCTTCGCAGAGGCTCGTTTTGCCGCTGCCATTAGGGCCATAGAACATGGTAATTCGCTGAGGAAAATTGAACGTCTCAGCCACTCGGAAGCCACGAAAAGGGCCGACGGTAAGACTATGCAGTGCGCTCCATGCCCACTCACCAACAGTAACCGCTCCCGCAACTGCGGGAGGTGTGAAGTCGGTTTGGAGCAGAGACTCTTTAGCATTGGCAGCCAATAGCACCGATCGGCGGCTCATAGAGCGCGGGTGCGCGGCCACGGTGTCGAAATCTTGGTCGACCAGATTTGCAAACCGTCGAGTGTCTTCGGTAGCACCGCGCTCTGGAAGATGAAGCCAAGTTAGGAATTGCTGGTAGTCATGCCGAGCCGAACTCATATTGTTTACCTCCTGTAAACGTACCGTGGTCAACATCCAGTCGCTGCGAAAATTCCACCGCCATCTTCTGATGCCGAAATCGAAATGGCAACAGCGTCGGATTCAATAAACCCAAGCGCCTTAAGGGGCTAAGTGCTTGATGTCGAAGTAGCACGATCGAAATCAAAGCCGCCGCAGGCTGGCTATCGGTGATAGCGACATTGAACTTTTCCGCAGAGGCGCCATGCATGATCAAATCCGAATGCATCGCTGCCAAAACTGTTTGCCTATGAGGTTGACGATAACTGCGAGGAAACCTGAGCCGAAGGCATAAATATGCTCCATAACCCCAATGCCTTGCACCCTGAGTCAGAGGAGCTATTCCCTCTGAGGAATGTGAGCTTAAGATCAGCAGTGACCTACCAGCCCGCTTTCCTAGGGCCCATACCATCTTGCACAAGCCCGGTGGGCATGCTCTTAGCCTAGAATGGAATCCAAGCTACACCAGAGTTATAGCTGCATGTCGTTAAGGCTGCTGCTGGCTGATTATCGCCGGTCGCGACTGGCTGCAATGGGTCGATTGTGTTGAAAAAGTCTGACGCAGTTTTCACGGCAGAAAAGTAAGCGCATGAGATTCAAATCTTGACTGGCCGCACAGGCATTGGGATACAGACTTCACATAGCAGCACGCAAAACCTGATCCTTCACCGATCCGGCTCTTTGCAATTCGAGAAAGTCGACTTTTTCATCAGAATCGGTCGACTTCAAGGCTTCATCGAGGGTATATCAGTTCTTCCGGCCTTTCGCTGATTTGTACATCTGATAGTGCGCCTCTAAGAATAAAAGACGAGGTTTTGGACTAAAACCAAATAGGCGTTTTCCGTGGAATGCTTGGTATCCAGCGTCGTCGACTTCTGCAGCCACCTCTACGGTAAAAGTAGTGGGGTTGATCGTTACCAGGTGAGCGTCGAAAAGCCTATGCAGATCTACCCTCAACAGCAGGCCATTCGTGACATCGTCTGAGTGATCCCCCATGTACGGGATGATGTGCGCAGCCTCGAGTAGGGTGTCGACCCGGCAGCCAGTGATGCAGCACTCTCCACCGTACCGCCCCAATAACGCCGAGCGGAAATTGCCTTGCGCTGGGCGAATAACAGACACCTGAGTACGTACCGACCTGCGATCAACCTTCATCAGCGCCAGTTCGACACCAGGCGCAGGACCGGCCATTTGGACTTCCAATGGCAGTGAATCCTCAAGTTCAAGGATCAACTCGTGCTGCATCATCCGCCGATAGCTTGGCTTCTCTGGGGTAGTAGTTGTCAGCGACCGAAGGATAGCCAGGGTTTCTGCAGCGGCTTCCAGGGATGCAAAACTCTCCGGCCGATTGGCCCATGCTCCTCTGAGCTCGTCCACGGATAGATCAGATATCTGGGACAAGATTAGGCCGGCAGAATCTGGACTATTTACAGATTCCGGTTCATTTGCAGTCGCCGGCATGAATACATCAGTCTTAACAGCCTTCTCTTGGTCTTCTTTGACCTCGAAGATGGAAACCACATCAGAATGGCCCATATATGCGGTCGCGCTGGCATAGCATTCGTCATCGCCATTCAGAACCCTGTACAGGGCATAAAGCTCAGCAGCTACCTCTATAGATCCGCAACATTGGGACCGAAAAGTCCATGCCTGCAGTATGTCCTCTGAGGTGAAATCAATCAGATCATCAGCATCTAGGGCATAGAGGTGTGGGGCTGGCTCAGCTTTTGGCCTAACCGGTGGGCCTACGAATTGCAAAGGCTGCCTATGGGATGGGTAGGTCAGGTCGAAATCGATCTGGCGCGAGAGAACGATGCTCTCATTTTTATCCCATATAAAAGCATGGTCACGGCCCAAGGAGTCACGATCGTACGCGATGTACTTGGCGAAATCGTCAGTGTAGGAAATCCAAGCTTTGTAACCCGACCAATTGGGGCGATTCTTATCAGCCCGTAATGGCTTGCGCATAGGCGTGGGTCGTGACCGGCGGGCCGTTGTTCTCATCGTGATCCGTCACTTAGATGAAGCTTGAATTATCAGCAAAATATACACCTGTAGCATGCCCCCTCTAAATCTTCGGAATTTTCAGCGCCGGTGAGCCCTTTGTCATCGAGGCTTTTTAGGGCCATCTTACTCCCGAGATTGGCAACCCTTTTCAGTCCAAACTGCCTATCGATTTCGGCTAGCAGGGTCCGAAGGTTTGTCAGCAGCTTTGGATGCCACGTTGCTTTCGCTTGGAGTTAGGAAGATGGCAACTCCGTATTCTCGTTGCGGGTATGCGATTGCATCTCCGTAATCTCGCTCGTCCGCTCCAACGGTACTGCAGCCGAAGCCGCCCAGCTGATATATCCAAAGAGCGACGGGCTCCATATACTGGCACAAGGCTATTTTTGGCGTAGAAGTGCCGTGCGCTCGGCAGTATCGATAGGAAGGAACCGATGCAAGATCTAGTGAATCCGGAAGATGCTGTAGTAATTGCAGATCTAGCATCCGTCGCCAGGCGAGTTAAACGCACTAGACGCCCACGGAGCGCGCCTGAAGACGTGGAAAAAGCTGAAGCAACTCAGCTCTTAGGGCCTGCAGTGGCATTCCCGGATACGCGATCCGCGCGTGCGAAGCGCTGGAGTCCTTTAGAGTCAATCACTGTTCAGAACTTCAAGGCTGTTAAGCGCGCAAACATACCTTTGGGGAAGGTAACCATTCTGGTCGGCCCGAATGGTTGCGGAAAATCATCGGTACTTCAAGCTATTCACTGGGCAGCGCGCGCCGCGAGCTACATTCTGCCGAAAAACACGAAGGAAATGATTTCTTTCGAGCGGTTAGATTACATACCTTCAAGCGATCCACTCTCGACGCTCCACAATGGTCAGTTAAAAACAGGAGCGACATCGACGCCTGTCGAGATTGCTTTCAATCACACAGCGACCGGCGACGATCCGGTTCAGACTGTCGTGCGGTTGAGGGCGGCGAGAAATAAAGCTGGGGTTACGGCCCATATCGACGGCGGAGGTGCTGTCACGCCATACAAACAGCGGATTCAGTTTCTAACTACCTATATACCTGGCTTGGCAGGTCTCTCTGAAAAGGAAGCCATCCTGGCGCAGCCATCGTTGCGTAGACAGGCTGCCAGCGGTGATGCCGGAGGAGTCCTCCGAAACATACTCTTGAACCTCAAGGCCCGCAAAGCTGATGAACCTGATAGCTTGAAGGGAGAGGAGCGTTTGAGGCAGCTAAATTGTCTGCTGCAGAAAGTGCATCCCAATGTATCTATCGATGTGTCCTACGATGACAGGGAAGACTTTCATATCTCCGCCACGGTGCACATGGATGGGAATAAAAGGCCGCTAGAAACCGCCGCTACAGGCATCCTTCAAACAATTCAGATTTTTGCTTATCTCATTTTCTTTGAGCCGAGACTCATGTTAATTGACGAGCCAGATGCCCATCTTCATCCGAATCGACAAGAGCGGCTGATTGAAGCTCTGGAGCAGGCGGCTGATGAACATAATACTCAGATCATCTTGTCCACACACAGCCCACATCTGGTTCGTGCAGCTAGCCCTATGACGAAGTTGGTTTGGATGAGTGACGGCGTAGTCAAGACAGATGATGACGAGGCGATACGCCGCCTATTGGGATGGGGTGGGCTGGACAAATCTGTTTTGTTCTTCATAGAAGATGAGGATGACAAACCCTTGCGGGCCATCCTCAAACAATGGCCAGAGCTTGGTCGCCAGCTGTCGCTATGTCGATGTTTTGGGATCGAAAACCTTCCTAAAGACAAATTACTTTCCGGCTTGCTAGTTGATGGCAAGATTGATGTTGCAGCAGTGATCCATCGCGACGGCGACTTCATGACGCCTGAGGAAGCGATCAAATGGGCAGAAACATTCAATACGAAGGGAGTGTATCCCTGGACAACCGCAGGTTCGGATATTGAAGGATATTTCTGCTCAGCCGACTATCTGGTATCACTGTATGGAATCTCGCTTGAAGAAGCTGAGCAATGGCGGAAGACCGCGTCCAAGGCTGTAAGTAAGGCACGAGCTGATTTTGTCTCAAAACGCCAAGTCATCAATAGGCTTATTTGGCCGGATGGTGGTTCACCTGCGACCGACGGCCTATGGATTCTGGGGGCTGGGCCTAGTCCAACGACCGTCAAAGGTAAGAAGCTGTTGGCTCAAATAAAAGTTGTGGCGACCAAAAACGGTTACAGCGATAAGCTTCTGAACACCTTCACGATCCCAGAGGGGTTTACGGTTGCTCCAGATCTGAAGCTCATTTTAGAGAGGGCTTTAGCCAAGCGCTAAGCTGAAGTCATTAGCAGATATGGATATCAACCGCTGATCGTTGGTTGGTATCTGGAGAGAGCAATAGAGTTCAGTGAGGCCCTCATAATGATGCCTGCATAATGGTCTAGTATTTATGAAAAGAGAGTTAATTTGAAAGGCTTCCTCACAAGTAACAAGATTTATTTTGAGACTTGCGTCGCTGTACTTTTAGCGATCATGGCTATCATTGTTTCGTTTAACGCTAACTCGATAGCCAAAGCCCAGCTATCCTTGGCAAACGATGCCCAAAGGATTGCTACGCTTCCTTATCTCCCAAATATTAAGGCTCGTTTTAAGTTTATATCTTCGGAAGATGGCGTTCGAAAGGAGAAGCTGGAAGTTAATAACTCTGGGGATTCGATGTACGAACTGCGCGCTGTTCCTATAGCGTTTTTAAAACTGCGAGAGCTACAGGTTGTTTCAATTAACGGGCCGTATACAAAAAATACTCATCTTAATAAGTCTACCATACCACTTGAAGGGTATTTTCCTAACGTGACATGGGTGGATGGTAGCGACAAAGATTTTGTACTGTACCAAGATATAGAGAATGCAGGTCTCTTGGAAGATAGATTAAATGTCTTTTCCAAGAAGTATAGTAGTGAGGAAAAACACATTATAGGCGGTATTGAGAAATATTTGCTTGTCTCATATAAAGACCGTTTTAAAGTACTCCATACAGACTATTTCCAGTTTGACCCTATGGGTGAAGGGGTGCTGATGGATAGTTCTGAAGGTGAGGCAGTGTTTAAAAGTTATAACGAATCTTCTCAAAAAAAGATTAAGCTAGACTATAAAAGTTCTACACCAGAAGAAATTGGCAAATTTTGGCTTAAACTTAAAATCTAGAGAACTGGACCAAAATCTGCCAGAGATAGAACACTGGCGGTACAAGCGACTGATTGAGCTACTAATAGCTCTCAGCCTCAATATTGAAATTATGCTTCTTCAATCGAAACAGAAAACCATTATGAAGATTAGATGCAAGACCCCAGGCTGTGGGCATACGGAAAAAACCAATCTTGAGCTGTTCATTAAGATTCTCGGCGGGGCACTGCCGATGGGTGGGTTCCAAGCGTGGAGATACTATCTTTTCGCCGGTACTGGATTTGCTCTCACGATTGTGACTGCGATCATTACTGGTGGTATCGCTCTTCTTGTGTTTAAGGACGAGATTGTCACATGGATCGTCAACCGTGGATACAAATGCCCTCGTTGTGAGTCCGTTGACTGGGAGGCTTGATTCTAGGCGGGGCAGTCAACGGCGCGTGGCTCGGGCTGAAGCGAATTAGCTTCGTATCCGGCCTTGCAAAGATGCTGTCATTTCTTAGAAAGTTGCAGCCATCGAGAGTCTATGGTTGCTTTCTGAGATCGTCCACTTCGACCTGCAGCAGTTTGGATTCTTTAAGTAGCTTATCCATCATGGCGAAGCAACTCAGTCTGTAGCCATGTATTTCTTTGCCTGTGAATAGCTCTTTACCCTCCAGGTTCCAAGTTTTCCGGTCATTATTTGATGCTATCGTGCATCTCTCTACCTCGCTCGACCAGAATTTTATTTCTTCAAACTTTGCTGCAGCTTGTATGCTTAGGATCTGTGCTTTTGCTAGCGCCTCTTGATGTTTGGCACTGTCTTCCAGAGCAATCTTCGTTGCTGATAGTTCTTCTTTTTGGCTCAAATATGCTTTTATTAAAAAATATAATGCAATAAGCGAAGTTAGCGGGTTGATCAAGCCCCCAAAGTAATCGCCAATGGTGCCCCAGTCACCTGGAGACTTAGAGAATGGATAATCGTGCAAATTAAATATATAAACTCCAGCCACTGAAGCGATGTAGAAAACTATAGCGCCCCACATCCATTTTTCATTCCATTTCATTGTTGTGTCCCAAATTTAGTCAAGGCAAGCGTTATAGTCGAATTTTAGTTAGTTCGAAACTGTAATTTCCGACAGTTCACTCTGTTCGGGGTATGAGCGGCTTGGATTCATGGCAGCAACAACTGATCTGATACGCTGAATCAGGCCGCTCCCTGAACTGAGCTAGACACGGAAGATCTTCAAGTTGGACCTGTGCTTTTCCCAGATAGGCGTGACCGCCAATGGGTATGTCGTATCTTGGAGGGCCGAGCCACTGTTGTGTCACGCCTGGGGATTTGAGTAGTTCTTCCAATTCGACATCCGCGCTTTTGAGCTTTTCCAAATCTCATTCGAAAAAATTCACGACCGCTTGCTAGGCTGGCCAGGGTGTCGTGGCAAGCAGATAGTAGTCGGTAGCTGTCGGAGGAAGGCTTAACCTGGCCATCTCCGCCAAAATCCAGATTGCGCGCCGCAGCAGGTAATGCCATCTGGACTCAAGATGCAACTCGATCTTCTGAGAAACTAGAGGGAATCGTGCCTTTCGTTGGGTGTGGGACATACGCACACCCCGGCTACCTCGACATGCCGTAATGAATCGGCGAGCTGTGTGATGTGCGTTGCCAACGGTTCCAGCGCATCTCTTTACGAATTTCGTAACCCTAAAGGCCTCGTGGCAATCTTTATTGTTTGCAATGGTGCCGTTTTTTTGGAGATTTTGATTTTTGTGACAACCTTTATTTATATGGAGCTAGCTTTGTAATGACCTACGGGCCCCGAAATACGCGGGGTACTGTGACAATCTTTATTGTTTCGTCACAACAACGTTGAATTTAGAGCATTAAAACTGCCGCAGGAGCCGGTCTGTCCGACCGCCTCCTGCGTTTGACGTTTGGCGGCGCGCCAACCGGTAACCATTCAACGGGGCGCGCAGGCAAAAAAAGCGAGATCCCATCCTTGGGGATACTCGCGCCTGATGGACGAACACTGAGTTTAAAGCGCACTTACAGGTGGAAATCGCCTGCAGCTTCCGGCTGGTAAAGCACTTTTCTGATCTCAATCCGGCGAGTCCGATCAGAAATTCGCCAGTCGATGGCATCCCCTTCCTGATACCCCAAGATAGCGGCGCCGATGTCGGAGTACACGGAATGCTTGCCTGCGGTGCTGTCCGCATCTTCAGGGTAAACCAAAGCCACTTCGATCTCTTCGTCGTCCAACTGCAGCAATGCTCTGGAGTTCATCGTGACGACATTGCTTGCCACCTGCTGCGGTTTGACAACAATGGCTCGCTCAAGCTCAAGCTCATGTTCGAGTTCAACAACGGCCGGGCCAGACTCGAGCGCGATTAGACTCTCGAGCCTGGCCTTGTCGATTTCAGTAATGTAGATCTTGGTGGTGTCGCCAACGGCGCCTTCGCGCAAGCTCTGGAGATAGCGCCCCACCGTTATGGAAAACGACTTCAATGTTGGCGTTTCGCTTTCAAGCACAAAGCCGCTGCGCAGAAAGGCTTTCAGCGAGCGCGTGTTGTCTGGGTGAATCTTGGCGATGAGCTTCTTGGCCCGCATATCGAGAAAAGCCAGTTTCATCCCTTCACGGATCGTGCGAGCACCGAGGTTCTGGCCCCATTTTTCGCTGTCTCCGATGGCCAGGACTATCTCGCAATTTGAACCAGTCTTGATGAGACGGACAAAGCCCACCGGGGCGTCATGCCGGTCATAGGCCATAAAGAAACGGCCGCCCTGGTTGAATAGATGGGTCAGGATCGGCAATTGAGTCCGATCAATAGCGTGCTCGATGGAGCGGGAGACATGACGCGAATCGCTCAGATAGCAGGTGACGCGTTCATCTTCCAACCAATCCATCAGCGTTAGCGCGTGCGCCCGAGTCACTTCCGGGCACAGCGAAATGAAAGGCTTGTTCATCTTCACCACATTTATTTCTAAAGGATGAAAGCCTGTCATGGCTATGACCATGATGGTTCTTTCGGCAACCGGCTATGTTAAGACATAACGCGAGTAATGCCGAACAGCTCGGAGCGTTCGGATAGTTGGGCGTACGAGCAAACCATCGTTTTACTGAGGTCTGGATTTAACCAGTCAAACGCTCCTGCCTGGATGAAGCTGACCATCAGCGAGAACGATCATCGCTGATTTTTTCTGACCCTTTGATCCGACCTGGCAGGCTCGGGAACACAGGCACCTTCACGACAGCTTTTATTCTTTAAACGCACTCATCGCCGGGCCTTGGCGGGGTTAGTGCTGCAAGGCAGATAAATAATCACGGTGGAGAGTGAGTGACAGCCTGTCGACGCAGGTATAAAAACGCATCTGGGGTTGATTAACCTCTATTCAGGCTATGCAAACTCACTTCTTTTCCCGCAAGGTGGTGTGCGGCCATGAATCGGGCAGGGAACATTCGATTCAGCACTTGGCCAATGTCTTGTTCCTCTACAGAGGTCTCTTCATGCTCAAGCGTTTATCCAGACCCGCTCGAATCAGTGCATTTTTACTTTCAACGTTGGCCGCCTCTGTCGCCTGCGCCGCTGATACCACTTACCCGGATGCAGCTGCTAGCGATCCCGCAAAAATGGGCTGGATGGTTGGGGCTCCACCGCCACCTGACCGCATCATTCGTTTTGCCGATGGTAGTTATTTCAAATTTCCGGCCATGCGCTGGAGTGTGTCCAACTTCCGCCAATTGATGCCGACCACTAACGTATCCCGTGGTTTAGGTGCTCCAGTACCGTTAGCGCGTGCGTTGCGTACAGACATTGATCAACTGACGTTCATCCCGACAGGCAGCAAAGAACCCATGACATGGGAGCAATCCTTGGCAGCCAATTACACCGACGGAATTGTGGTGTTGCATCGCGGGAAGGTGGTGTACGAACGGTATTTTGGTGTGTTGAATCCTGAAGGTGAGCACGCCGCCATGTCAGTGACCAAATCGGTGGTCGGGACAATGGGTGCAATGTTGATTGCAGATGGCACGCTGGATGCCAATAAAAAAATTGTCGATTACGTGCCTGAACTGGCCAACTCTGCGTTTGCCAGTGCAACGCTGCGTCAAGTACTCGACATGACCACCGCGCTCAAATTCAGTGAAGACTACGCCGACCCGAAGGCTGAAGTCTGGCAGCACGCTATGGCCGGTAACCCCTTGCCCAAACCTGCGGGCTACACCGGACCGCAAACCTACATGGAATACCTGCAAACGGTTCAACCGCTGGGTGAACATGGCAAAGCCTTCGGGTACAAGACCGTCAACTCAGATGTATTGGGTTGGGTCATCGCGCGGGTAACGGGGCGCAATGTGGCCCAGTTATTGTCGGAAAAAATCTGGCAACGTCTGGGGGCCGAGCAGGACGCCTACTTTACGGTGGACTCTATCGGTACGCCGTTTGCGGGTGGCGGCTTCAATGCCGGACTGCGTGATATGGCGAGGTTCGGTGAGTTAATGCGCAACGACGGTAAATATTTGGGGCAACAAATCATCCCTAAAGCTGTGGTGGATGATATTCGAGCGGGTGGGGATAAAGCGGCTTTTGCCAAGGCTGGCTACGACCAACTCAAAGGTGGCAGCTACCGCAACATGTGGTGGGTGACACATAACGCCGATGGCGCCTACATGGCGCGGGGCGTTTATGGGCAGCGTATTTACATCGACCCCAAAGCCGAGATGGTGATTGTGCGTTTTGCCTCCAACCCCATTGCCAGTAATTCGGCCAATGACCCTGTGACCATTCCCGCTTTCGAAGCATTGGCCAAACAGTTGATTGCTCACCCCTAATTACTCAAGGCGTGACTAATCCGGTTTGAGGGTTAGTGTTTGAATGATTCAACGTCTGGGGCGGTGAAACTTAAAAAAGGTTTCATCCGCTCTAGATCAAACCTTTTGGCCCGTGAGCCTGACAGTTTCAGTTAATCGACTACCCTTATTTTTTGACGTCTGAAATGAGGGAGGACTCCTGATGCTCGCGCAACTGCCACCAGCTTTACAGAATCTTAAAATTCCACTTCGCCTGAAACTATGGGATGGTCTCGAATTTGATTTGGGCCCGGCTCCCAGCGTAACGATTGTGGTCAAGGACCCGACCATCGTTTCAGAAATCACACATCCTACGCTCGACTTGTTAGGCAGCGCTTTTGTAGAAGGACGCCTGGAGTTGGCTGAGGGCTCCATCAGTGAAGTCATTCGCGTGTGCGACGAGCTCAGCCAGGCGCTATTGGTTGAGGATGATGACACCACGCCCGCACGTCATTACCACGACAAGGCCACAGATGCCGAATCGATCTCCTATCACTACGATGTTTCCAACGCGTTTTACCAGCTCTGGCTGGATCGAGAAATGGTGTATTCCTGTGGCTATTTTGAGACGGGCGAAGAAAGTCTGGAGGAGGCGCAGCAGGCCAAGTTTCGTCACTTGTGCCGTAAATTGCGACTCAAGCCAGGTGAGTACCTGTTGGACGTCGGGTGTGGTTGGGGCGGGCTTGCGCGCTTCGCGGCACGCGAATTCGGGGTCAAAGTGTTCGGTATCACCTTGAGCAAGGAGCAACTTGCCCTGGCTAAAGAGCGCGTTAAGGCTGAAGGTTTGCAAGATAAGGTCGACCTGCAACTGTTGGATTATCGTGATCTGCCTCAGGACGGCCGTTTCGACAAGATTGTCAGCGTGGGCATGTTTGAACACGTCGGGCATGCCAATCTGCGCGAGTACTGCCATATTCTGTTCAATGCCGTGCGTGAGGGTGGCCTGGTAATGAACCACGGTATCACCGCCAAGCACACCGATGGTCGTCAGGTCGGACGCGGGGCAGGCGAGTTTATTGAGCGTTATGTGTTCCCCAATGGTGAGTTGCCGCACTTATCTATGATCACCGCGCAGATCAGTGAGGCCGGGCTGGAAGTGGTCGATGTCGAGAGCTTGCGCCTGCATTACGCGCGCACGCTTGAGCATTGGAGTCAGCGCCTGGAGCAGAACCTCGATGCAGCGGCCAAGGAAGTACCTGAACAGATTTTGCGTATTTGGCGACTCTACCTGGCAGGTTGTGCCTATGCATTTGCACGTGGCTGGATCAACATCCATCAGATTCTGGCGACTAAACCCTATGCCGATGGATCGATCGAATTGCCTGCGACGCGTGCAGATATCTATCGCTGAGCGTCTATGCCCTGAGATCTATTGAAAGCCGTGTCACTGAGTGACACGGCTTTTTTTATAGAACGGGCGAAACCAGTCTGGCAATGCGCATGCCCAGTTGCTGTAAATGGTGAGTACTTTTGATGTCGTCTTCAGTGATTTCCCGAGCCAATGCAAAGTCGTCATGCAGCATGTGTTCGACTTCTCTAGCAAAGGTTTCATCGACCGTCAGTAACATTACTTCAAAGTTAAGGCGGAACGAGCGGTTATCCATATTGGCGCTGCCGATGGCACTGATTTCGTTGTCGACCAACACGACCTTTTGATGAACGAACCCTGGCTGATAACGGAATATTTTCACCCCTGCTCGAACAGCTTCGAAGGCATAGAGACTTGAAGCGGCGTACACAATTTTGTGGTCCGGGCGCGAGGGAATCAGAATCCGTACATCGACCCCACGCAACACGGCGAGTCGAAGTGCCGAAAAAACAGCTTCATCCGGCACGAAGTAGGGCGTCGTAATCCATACGCGTTCATTAGCAGCATGAATGGCTTCGACGAAAAACAGGGAGCAGGTTTCGTAGGCGTCGGCAGGACCACTGGCCAAGAACTGACACAGCACGCCTCCGTCAGGGTAGGTCTGTGGCAAGATCAGCGGCGGCAATTTACGTGCAGCCCAGAACCAGTCTTCTGCAAATGACTCTTGCAAGCAGGCTACTACCGGGCCAGTCACTTCGACGTGAGTATCGCGCCACGGCGACAAGGGAGGCTTCGCACCCAGGTATTCATCCCCGACGTTGTGACCGCCCACAAAACCGATGACGCCATCGACCACAACCACTTTTCGGTGGTTGCGAAAGTTAACCTGGAAGCGACTGATCCAGCCACCTCGTGTGGCAAACGCTTTTGCCTGAACACCACCTGCGCGCAGGGTTTCACCATAACTGCCGGGCAAGGAGTGGCTGCCGATACTGTCGTATAACAAATACACCTGCACGCCTTGCGCGGCTTTTTTCAGCAACAAGGCGTGCAGTTTCTTACCCAGCTCATCGTCATGGACGATAAAAAACTGTACCAGCACCACCTCTTTGGCCGCTTCAATGGCTGCAAAAATGGCATCGAACGTGGCGGCTCCATTGATGAGTAATCGAACCTGATTGTTGGCCAGGCAAGGCATGCGGCCTAACTTTGGCATTGCCCGAAGCGAGGCATAGGCTTTTGAATTGCGTGCTGCCAGCGCTTCTTCTACCCAAGGCCTCCAGTCCAGATTGGCAATGGCTTCACGCATTTCCTGGTTGGCCTGTCGACGCGCTTTGATGTAATCGTCGAACGTACTGCGTCCAAAAATCAAATAAGGAATGAGGGTGAAGTAGGGGATGAAGAACAACGACATGGCCCAGGCAATTGCACCTTGCGCAGTTCTCACCGTTAATACCGCATGCACGGCGGCAATCAAACCCAGGGTGTGGATCAATAAAATCAGATAACCAAAAACGTGCGGGCCGAGATAATCCATGCGTATCCTTGCTCCTCAATGTTTAACGCCAAGTACATAAAAGACCACGTTCTGGGATGAACGTCCCTATTTGTTTGCTGATGCAACACCCGCTGCTTTGTAACCGCTAACACTGACTTATCAAAAGGAGCTGCTTGATGAATGTTCGTTTGCTTGGGCTTTTCATGGCCTTTGGTTTCTCGATCCCTGTGGTGGCTCAAGCCCAAATGCTGCAACCCGGTCTTTGGGAATTGACGTCGAGCAATATGCAGGTGGACGGCAATCAACTTCCCGATTTTCAAATGATGGTGGGACAAATCAAAACCATGCTAACTCCTGTGCAATTGGCTCAACTGGAGAAGCAAGGTATCAACATCGGCGGGAAAGGTGTTCGCGTATGCCTGACCCCTCAACAAGTGAAATCCGATTCCATCCCGCTGACTGATCCTCAGTCTGGATGTAAGCAGCAGATCACTGAGCGTAGTGGAAATCAGTGGAAGTTTCGCTTTAGTTGTCCAAAAGCTCAGGGGGCCGGGACGGCGACATTTGCGAGTGACCGTGAGTTCACGACCCATGTCACGGGCACCTTCAATGCGACGGGGCTTAAGCAAACGGGCAGTATGGATTCCGAGGCAGTATGGCTGGGTACTGATTGCGGAGCAGTAAAGCCTCGCGCTTAAACGTATAGGCCGCGCGCTGGACCGTCAGCGCGCGCCCCGCACTACACTGTTTGGCAAAGCCAATTCCAACGGCTCTGCGCTACAGCATCATGGCTGTGCAAACTCTCTGCATGCACCACCTTCAGATTGAAACCTTTCACCGTTGATGTGGACTTCAGTGCGACATGCAACCGACGCACCGCATCCTCGCAAAACATTAAATTCTGTCCATTGGCTAACGCGAAGGCTTGTTCATCCTCGCGTTTAACCGCAGTTTGAACTGCAGTGCCGAGCGCCTCCTCTGCCTTATCAATGACATGTTCGATAGGGAAATCGACCACTTCCTCGCTGAGGTTCAATTGCAGGTGGGCTGTACTTCTCTGGCTATGTGGGGTGGCCACGATCCCTTGCGTGCTTCCCAGCCAATCTAAAATCTCTGCGTGCAGAAGTGTTTTGTTAGCAAAGTCATCAATAAATTTATGTTGAATGAGTTGTCGCGCCAATGCAGCCGAGCAAGGGCACGTTGATGAGTATTTCACGTCGACGTTTAGTTCCACGTGGAACATTCCGTTTTTCAAAGATGACTTGATGGTTACGGGGTAGCTTTTCCACCCACTGAGCGGGCTGACCAATGCTGGGCGATTAAACAGCATCTGAGTGTGGATATTCAGGTAAGCACAAATCGATAAGTCGTCATGCGTGTCTATAAAGCGCTGCAAAATTTTCTTCAAAAGTAACGGGTTCAGGGGCTGCGAATCCAAAACTTTGAGCGCTAAAAATAAGCGTGACATGTGGATGCCGCGCACTTCGCCATCCTCAAGGCTGACCCCAGCATCAGCTATTGCAGTTAATCGTTGCCCGTCAATGAGAATGGGCAACGCAATCCCACACATCCCAACCCAGTCCAGCGGAATGTTTTGAGATGCATTTTGTGAAGCAACGTCAGGCAAGGAGTGTGAGGTCATAAGGCTACCCGTGTAGGAAAGGTCGTTGTGATACATAGTAACAATTCATGGTATGTATTGTTATAGTGTAACGACTTGAGCGATTTTGCCGTGCGCTCTCCACGCGGGCGTTTGACCTGCTCACCCTGATGAGGAACTCCCATGCCCAACCGTCTTCCCGTAACAGTGTTGTCAGGTTTTCTGGGTGCAGGAAAAAGCACCCTGTTGAATCATATCTTGCGCAATCGCGACGATCTGCGCGTGGCAGTCATCGTCAATGACATGAGTGAAATCAATATTGATGGGGCCGAGGTTCAGCGCGATGTGACGCTGAACCGTGCTGAAGAAAAATTGGTTGAAATGAGCAATGGATGTATCTGCTGCACCTTGCGGGAAGACCTGTTGGAGGAGGTCAGCAAACTGGCTCAGGAAGGCCGTTTTGATTATTTATTGATCGAGTCTACTGGCATCTCAGAGCCCTTGCCCGTCGCAGAAACGTTCACCTTTCGGGATGACGCGGGTCAAAGCCTGGCTGATATTGCACGGCTGGATACCTTGGTGACGGTCGTGGATGGGCTTAACTTTCTGCGCGACTATCAGGCCGCCGAGCAGTTGGCGTCTCGTGGTGAAACCCTGGGAGAAGAAGACGAGCGATCCATCACGGACTTGCTGATCGAACAGGTCGAATTTGCGAACGTCATTTTGATCAGCAAGATTGATCTCATCAGCCGGGCCGAACGCGAAGAACTAAAGGCCATTCTTCAGCGACTCAACGCAGAAGCAGAAATTCTCCCAATGGTTATGGGAGAAATTGCGCTGAAAAAAATTCTCGACACCCGTCGCTTCGACTTTGACCGTGCCGCCCAGGCACCGGGTTGGTTAAAAGAAATGCGCGGGGAACATGTGCCTGAAACCCAGGAATACGGTATCGCCTCAACGGCCTATCGTGCGTTCAGGCCTTTTCACCCTGAGCGTTTTTTTAACTTTATCGACCGCCCGTGGACCAACGGTAAATTGCTTCGCTCCAAGGGTTTTTTCTGGCTAGCGAGCAAGTATCAGGAGGCCGGTAGCTGGTCTCAGGCAGGCGGTCTGATGCGCTATGGATACGCGGGCCGCTGGTGGCGCTTTGTACCCAAAGATCAATGGCCAGAAGACGCAGAAACCCGAGCCGAAATCCTTAAGAAGTGGCGACCTGAGACAGCAGATTGTCGTCAGGAGTTGGTGTTTATCGGCCAGCACATCGACTTCAACGCACTCACCGCCGAACTTGATGCCTGCTTGCTGACCGATGCTGAAATCGCGATGGGTCCTGATGCGTGGCAACGGCTGAGCGATCCCTTTGGCGACTGGTACAGCGAGGTGGCCGCGTAATGAATACTGCCCCACGCCTTATTCGGCATGCACAGGGAACAGCCCCGGATGTGTTGACGCGTATCCATGAGGAGAGCGTGAACATGGCCGTTTGGCAGCGCGTACTGCCGGTTCATATCGCAGATTTCTGTGCGCTGTTGTTATCGTCCGGTGACCCCTTGGCGCACGCCCTGAGCCTTGAATTACCCGATGAAAATACGTCGCCCAATCTGCAAGGGCTTGCGCAGCGATTCAGCGACCTGGAAGGCTATACAGGCTTCATTGCTGATGTTGGCTGGTTAGTCAGTGCCTATGCGTGCCTGCTAGGCGTCAAGCGCGTTGGATTGCGTCTCAGAGCCTTAGATAACGCCATGTGTCCACGCTTTCATGTAGATCATGTGCCCGCACGGCTGGTGACGACGTATTCAGGGCCTGGCAGCGAATGGCTTGAAGAAGGCGTGATGGCTCGTCAGCATTTAGGCAATGATCAGGTTGAGGCCCCCGACAGAACGTTGATTCAGCAGATAAAAGCGGGAGACGTTGCGCTGCTTAAAGGCGAGAAGTGGCCGGGCAATCAGGGCGCCGGTTTGATCCATCGTTCACCGGCGTTGAAATCCGGGGAGCGGCGGCTGATTTTGACCCTCGACTGGCTCGCCTGAGGCATATTGCAGCCTTCGATTCCTACAGAAGCGGGCGATGATGTTGCACAACATTCCTACTCATGTAATCGCCGGGCCGCTCGGTGCAGGTAAAACCAGCCTGATTCAGCACCTGATGGCGCAGAAACCTGCACACGAGCGGTGGGCGATTTTAGTGAATGAATTCGGCCAAATCGGCCTCGATGCGGCGTTGATGAGTCCGGCAGATGATCAGGTTGCTATCGCCGAGGTTGCAGGTGGTTGCGTGTGCTGTGTGAACGGCGCGCCTTTTCAAATTGGCTTGAGCCGCCTTTTGCGTAAGGTAAAACCGCACCGCCTGTTCATCGAACCTTCTGGACTGGGCCATCCCGCACGCATAGTCGAGCAGTTAAGCGTTACTCCCTGGCTGGGTGTTTTAGCGCTACAGCCGTGCGTAATGGTCCTGGATACAGAAGCCCTCGCTCAGGGAAAACCTTTGCCCGATAGCCAGCGTGAAGCCCTGAAAATGGCCGGTTTATTGGTCATGAATAAATCTAATAGTGTCGAAATAACGCAACGTGAGCAGATTGCATCATGCCTGCCAAAGTGCCCTCTTTTATGGACGGAGCAGGGCTACATCCCGCTAAATACGCTGCCTGTAGCCACTATGAGTGATATTCATGCTGTGGATAACTCGTTGATTTATAAGGATTTTAATTCGATTGTCGACATTTTATCCGGCCCTGAGACGCCCATTATTTTGTTCAGCCAGCAGCCGGAAGGGTGGAGTGCAGGATGGAAATGGCACCCCGCGCGTCAATTTGATCTGCAAGCGTTGAGCCGATGGCTTCAAACCCTGAATTGGCAGCGCGCAAAGCTGGTTGTCCATGGGGTGAGCGGCTGGGTTTCATCGAATTCGCTGGAAAACAGGCTCGAACCTTGGAAAAACAGTGAATGGCGTAAAGATTCACGCGTTGAACTGATCTTCGATGCCCCGCAGGACATGAATGCCCTCAAAGAAGGTCTCCTGAGTTGCCTTTCAAACTGAGTTCAGCAGGCAATTAGGCCAATTTGCACTGGTAAAGTTGTCCTACAATTTGTGCGGGGAGCAACGGTTTAACGTCAAAATATCCACTGGAAGGTATCTATTTCGGGGCTTTCATGGGTTTTAATGTGTTTTTTGGAAAAGTTATCCACAGGCCGCGGGGGCGTCTGGGTGAGTACTGCACGTTTCAGGAGACCATCAGCTAGCTTCTGAAACGCGGCACTATTGGCGGGGTTTGGTGTGTTGCTCGCGCCATTGGCTCAGTTCGATGACTTGAGCGCTGGGGACATCGCGCTGTTCAGGCTCTGGGTCGGCCTTGAACGGGTAGGGGGCCAGTTCAATCTTGGCGCTGTGGGCGCCAAATTGAGTAATGGTGCCAGCATGACGCTGATCACCGGTGACGGTAAATTCAAAGTTATACACACGGGCCAATCGCCGGTTGCCTTTAGCGTCAGCGATGAAGCCGATTTTCTTCAGGGCGACGTTTTCATCGAGTAACTCGATATCGAGCTTGTTGCAGTGCTGTTTGACGCGCTCCAGCGCTCGCTCGCGCATGCCGTGGTTATGCCACAGCCAGGCAGCGCCTGTTGCCAACAACATCAGCACAAACATATTTCCAAGGGTCAGCATCACATGTGCTCCAACAGAGTGGGCCCAGCTTAACTGCGTCTACAACCTGTCGTACAGGTTGCTTTTCGTCGCATACTGCGTGGCTTGAACCCCACACGCAGTCTGGAAACCGGCATGAAACGTACGCCTCACCTACTCGCCATCCAATCCCACGTAGTTTTCGGCCATGCCGGCAACAGCGCGGCCGTTTTTCCCATGCAGCGCGTGGGCGTAAATGTATGGCCTTTGAACACGGTGCAGTTCTCAAACCACACTCAGTATGGCCAATGGGCTGGTGAAGTGTTGGCTCCGGAGCAAATTCCGGCACTGGTTGACGGCATTGCCGCCATCGGTGAATTAGGCAACTGCGACGCCGTGTTATCCGGCTACCTGGGCAGCGCTGCACAAGGGCGAGCAATTCTCAGTGGGGTAGCGCGGATCAAGGCCGTTAACCCCAATGCGCTGTACTTGTGTGATCCGGTCATGGGCCACCCGGAGAAAGGCTGCATCGTGCCGCACGAAGTCAGTGATTTTCTGTTGAATGAAGCGGCCGCCGTGGCCGACTTCCTGTGCCCTAACCAGTTGGAGCTGGACAGCTTCTGTGGTCGCCACCCGCAGTCGCTGTTCGATTGCCTGGCGATGGCGCGCAGCTTGTTGGCACGCGGCCCCAAGGCAGTTCTGGTTAAGCACCTGTCATACCCGGGCAAGCCTGAAGAAAGTTTTGAGATGCTGCTGGTAACGAATGAAGGTAATTGGCACCTGCGCCGGCCGTTACTGGCGTTTCCCCGTCAGCCCGTCGGTGTAGGCGATCTGACGTCCGGTTTGTTTCTGGCGCGGGTATTGCTGGGAGACAGCCTGGTTGCCGCGTTCGAATTTGCAGCCTCGGCCGTGCATGAAGTGCTGCTGGAAACCCAGGCCTGCACCAGCTACGAACTGCAGCTGGTACGTGCCCAGGATCGCATTGCTCACCCGCGCGTGCGGTTTGAGGCGATGCCGATCCACCTGTAAACCCGGGTGCTGGCGATCTAACCCACTCGATCATTCAAGATGACGAATAGCCTCAATCGCCGGCACACCTGCTCCTACAGGAGCAGGTAAGGTTTACAACGTTTCGTCTTTCAATTCCTGATAGCGTTTTTCCAGTTCCTGACGGATCTGGCGACGCTGTTTGCCCTGAATAAAGCGGCGTTTGTCTTCGCTGTTAACGGGCTGTAAAGGCGGTACAGCAGCCGGTTTACGATCGTCGTCCACAGCCACCATGGTGAAAAAACAGCTGTTGGTGTGACGGACTGAGCGTTCACGGATGTTTTCAGTGACGACCTTGATGCCCACTTCCATCGAGGTGGTGCCGGTGTAGTTGACCGAGGCCAGGAAGGTCACCAGCTCACCGACATGCACCGGCTCGCGAAAAATAACCTGGTCGACCGACAGGGTCACAACATAGCGCCCTGCATATCGGCTGGCGCATGCGTAGGCGACTTCGTCGAGGTACTTGAGCAGGGTTCCGCCGTGAACATTGCCAGAAAAATTGGCCATGTCCGGGGTCATCAAGACCGTCATCGACAGTTGGGCGTTTCCGGGTTCCATAGCAGCAGGCTCGCGGTAATGTTGCAGCAGTGAAAAAGGTATCTCTGTGGATACTTTTCGCGTTTTTGAAAGCTTCAACAACGGGACGCTGCCGCAGGGGCTGCCGTCACGCTCTGGCGCACATGTTTCCATATATTGCGCCGCCTTTCTGCGGTAAATCGCGGTGTTAACCTGCAAACACCCCTTTAGCGGGTATTTCCTACACTTCAAACGTCCGCCGCGCGCAGAGTGATTCTCTGTGTCTGTCGTTCTGTTGCCGGACAGCACACACACAAGGAGGCGACACGCCATGCATGCCATCAGTTTTATTCAGGATTTGGCAGTCATCATGTTGGTCGCAGGTGTGGTGACCATTCTGTTTCACCGTTTCAAACAGCCCGTGGTGCTGGGTTACATCGTGGCGGGTTTCATCATAGGCCCACATACGCCGCCGTTTGGCCTGATTCACGACGAACAGACCATCAAAACCCTGGCGGAGTTGGGGGTGATATTCCTGATGTTCTGCCTGGGGCTTGAGTTCAGTCTGCGCAAACTGTTCAAAGTGGGTGCCACGGCGTTCATCGCGGCGTTCATGGAAATCACCCTGATGATCTGGATCGGCTACGAGATCGGTCGCTGGTTCGACTGGAACACCATGGACTCGTTGTTCCTGGGCGCCATTTTGGCTATTTCGTCGACCACCATCATCGTCAAGGCGCTAAACGACCTGAAGATGAAAAACGAACGTTTCGCACAGCTGATTTTTGGTGTGCTGATCGTCGAGGATATTTTGGGTATCGGGATTATTGCCCTGCTTTCCAGCATTGCCGTCAGCGGCAGTGTGAGCCCGGAGGAGGTGTTTTCGACCGTCGGCAAACTCTCGTTGTTCATGATCGTGGCCTTGGTCATTGGTATCTTGCTGGTGCCCCGTGTGCTGGCTTATGTGGCCCGGTTTGAAAGCAATGAGATGCTACTGATTACCGTGCTGGGGCTGTGCTTCGGATTCTGTCTGCTGGTGGTCAAGCTTGAGTACAGCATGGTGCTGGGCGCTTTTTTGATTGGCGCAATCATGGCCGAATCCCGGCAATTGCTGAAAATCGAAGGGCTGATCGAGCCGGTGCGTGATTTGTTCAGTGCGATTTTTTTCGTCGCTATCGGTTTGATGCTCGATCCCGCTATCTTGTGGGAATACGCTCTGCCGATTGTCGTCATTACCTGTGCGGTAGTCCTTGGCAAGATGTTGTCTTGTGGATTGGGTGCCTTTATCGCCGGTAATGATGGACGCACCTCGCTGAGAGTCGGGATGGGGCTCTCTCAGATCGGAGAGTTTTCTTTCATCATCGCAGCACTGGGCATGACCTTGCAGGTCACCAGCAGCTTCCTGTACCCCCTAGCGGTCGCTGTGTCGGTACTGACCACCTTGATGACCCCGTACTTGATTCGCGCCGCTGATCCGCTTTCGCTCAAGCTGGCGCAGGTAATGCCCAACCGGGTGTCTCGCGTGTTTGGGCTCTATGGCGAATGGCTGAGCAGTATTCAGCCGCAGGGCGAAGGGGCACTGTTGGCGGCGATGATTCGCAAAATATTGCTGCAAGTCGGCGTCAATCTGGCCCTGGTGATGGCCATTTTTTTCTCGGGCGGTTACTTCGCTCCTCGGATTGCGGCGTATTTGCAGGGGTGGGTGATGAAGTCGAGCTGGCAAAACGGCTTGATCTGGGGCGCAGCGTTACTGCTGTCGCTGCCGTTTCTGATCGCGGCTTACCGCAAGCTCAAGGCGCTGTCGATGCTCTTGGCAGAGATGGGGGTTAAACCCGAGATGGCGGGGCGGCATACACAGCGCGTACGTCGTGTGATCGCTGAAGTGATCCCGATTCTGTCGCTGCTGGTGATCTTCTTGCTGCTGTCGGCACTGTCCGCCAGCATCTTGCCGACCAATGAGCTGCTGATTGTGATTGGGGTGGTTGCTGCCGGTGTCGCGGCAGTGTTGTGGCGCTGGTTCGTGCGTATTCACACGCGCATGCAAGTGGCCTTGCTGGAAACACTCGACAACCACAAGGATCTGGGCCACTAGCAGGCCTGTTTTTTCTTCTGCAGGAGCAAGCTTGCCGCGTGATGGTGCTTGGTGTTCAGACCATCTCGCGCAGGCTCACTCCTGCAAAGCCGCTGGTGGCTATATCAGCTTTCCAGCCAGACATCCCGTGCCCAGTGCCAGACGGATTCCCACGTCTCCTCGGTAACCAGCTCTTCTTCGCCAGACCACAGCACGACGGTGCCGTCTTCTTCGACGCAGTAGTAGTCGTCACCGTCCTGACAGATAGGGATCAGGCTGCGGTCAACGCCCGCATCCCATGCATTGGCCGCAACGTCTGGCAGGTAGGTGTGCGATTGCGGGTCGGTCACAGTGACAGGCTCCAGGCTGCCATACACCACGTCGCTGACCGTCAGCAAAAACTCTCGGAAAACAAATGGAATATCGATGAACAGCTGTTCTTCGATTTCCACCAGCAAATCTTCGTCAGGCAGCTCCAGGGGAACCGGGACGGGTTCATTTGCCTCACGCAATTGTTCAATGATCTCTTCCACGACCTCAATCCTCATACTCTATGGCGCGGTTTTATATGACGCGCTTTATACAGTAGCTCGTTATAAGTGCAATCGTGAAATGCAAAGCCCCGGACAAGTCCGGGGCTTTGGTTACAACCTGTGAACCGAAATCGATCAGCCGTTCTGACGGATACCGGCTACAAGCCAAGGCTGGTTTTCACCTTGAACGCGTTCCATGTTCCAGCTTTCGCTGAAGGCTTCGCCCTGATCAAAACGTGACGTTTTGGAGATGCCGCTGAAGGTCAGGGTTGCGATGGTTTTGTCGGCGCGATCGTCCAGGCCGTCCAGTTGAACGGTCAGGTTGTCGATGTAAGTCGAATTGAAGCCATCCCCCAGATCAGCGCGCTCACGCTTGAGGAACTCAAGCATTTGCGGGGTCACGAACTCAGCGATCTTGTCCATTTCGTTCGCGTCCCAATGCTGTTGCAAGGACTGGAAATGGTTGCGCGCGGCTTCCAGAAAGCTCTGCTCATTGAACCAGGCTGGTGCGTTGATGACCGGGCGAGCCGTCGCAGAAGAACCGCCACCAAAGATCGACGCCGTGGCTGGCTTGGCGTCGAACGCTTCACGCTGCATCGGAGCGTGGCCGGCCGGGGCCAGGTCAGCCTGTTGCTTGCGGCGACGCGCGGCGATGAAGCGGAAGATCACAAACGCAATGACCGCCATAATCAGGATGTCGAAGATCTGCATGCCCTGGAAGCCGCCGCCCATGAACATGGAAGCGAGCAGGCCGCCGGCAGCGATACCGGCCAGAGGGCCAAGCCAGCGTGAAGCACCACCGGCTTTGGCAGCTGCGCCAGCAGCGGCAGGGGCTGCGGCTGGAGAGGCAGGAGCGGCTTGGCGAGTCTGGTGGCTAGGCGCCGAACCAAAACTTTTGCCGCCGCCGAAGCGCTTGGCATTTGCGTCGAGACTCATCGTCAAACCGATGCACAACGCCATGGCGATGCTAAGAAAACGTTTCATAAAGGGAATTCCCATTTGTGGATGACACGCGCGCCATGGTGCACAGGTGAGGTGTGACTGGCTAGCGGTGAAGTGTTTCGGGTTTTTGCCTAATTTAGAGTAAGACGTTTCTTTGTATTTTGTAGTTCACGTTGAAAAGACAGATTGTCGACTCAGTGGCATGCACGGTGCCGCGTCTGTAACGCTTCAGCGCCAGCATCACCACGCCCGCTGTGATCAAGCCGATTCCGCCCCATTGCCGCAGGTCGAGTTTTTCACCTAGCAGCAGTACACCGATGATGGCCACCAGTACCACGCTGAGCTTGTCCACCGGGGCGACGAGTGACGCGGGCCCCAGCTTCAAGGCGCGGAAGTAGCAAAGCCAGGATGCCCCGGTCGCCAGCCCCGACAACGCTAAAAACAGGTAGCTGCGTGGGGCGATCGAACTCAGCGGTTGATACTGGCCCGTGGCGTAAAGAATCAGCGCCAGGCTGACCAGCACCACGCCGGTACGCAGCAAGGTGGCGAAATCGGAGTTGACGTTCTCGATGCCGACCTTGGCAAAGATCGCTGTCAGCGCCGCGAACATGGCTGACAACAGGGCCCAGAATGTCCAGGAAGAAAAAAAGCCTGAGCCCATGTTGCCTACCTTATCGTCCGATGGCTGTCGGGTTGCTGTCAGACCGCCTCAAGTTTGGCGTAGCCCATCATCAGCCACTTGCTGCCTTCGGAGAAGTTGACCTGCACCCGGGCCTGCGCACCGGAGCCCTCGAAATTGAGGATCACCCCTTCACCGAACACCGCATGCTTGACCATCTGACCCAATTTGAATTCGGTTTCCGGAATCTGCGAACCACCAAATAGGGTGCTGGCGCTCTGCTGTTGACCTCCGCCGAAAGGGCGGCTGACGCTGTTGGACAAACGCACTTCCTGAATCAGGCCTTTTGGCACTTCACGTACGAATCGAGAAACCTTGTTGTAGGTCTCACTACCGTAAAGGCGTCGTGTCTCAGCATAGGTCATCACTAGGTTCTGCATGGCCCGAGTGATGCCCACGTACGCCAGGCGCCGCTCCTCTTCAAGACGGCCGGGCTCTTCAAGGCTCATCTTGTGCGGGAACAGGCCCTCTTCCATGCCCACCAGGAACACATAAGGGAATTCCAACCCTTTGGCGCTGTGCAGGGTCATCAGCTGGATGCCGTCTTCGTGCTCTTGCGCCTGAGTGTCGCCAGCTTCCAGCGACGCGTGGCCGAGGAATGCAGCCAATGGCGTCAATTCTTCGTCGTCTTCAGTGTTCTCGAAGTTGCGCGCAGCGCTGACCAGTTCCTCAAGGTTTTCTACCCGTGCCTGGCCTTTCTCACCTTTTTCAGCCTGATGGTAGGCAATCAGCCCGCTCTGCTCGATAACGGTCTGGGTCATCAGATGCAAGGGCATCTCCATGACTTTTGCCGCGAGGTTCTCGATCAGTTCGATAAAGCCGGCAATGGCGCCCGACGCTCGGCCAGGCAGCGCCTTATTGGCGATCAGCTGGCGCATGGCTTCCCACATCGACACATCATTGTGGCGTGCGTGTTCACGAATGGCTTCGACCGTTTTTTCGCCAATGCCGCGAGCCGGGACGTTAATTACACGCTCCAGTGCTGCATCATTCCCACGGCCTTCAAGCAAACGCAGGTAGGCCATGGCGTTCTTGATCTCGGCGCGTTCGAAGAAGCGCTGGCCGCCATAAATCCGATAAGGAATACGCTCGCGCAACAACGCCTCTTCCAAAACCCGTGACTGGGCGTTGGAGCGGTACAAGATGGCAATGTCATTATGGGCAAGACCGGTTTTCAGCGCGCTTTCGATGGTCTCGACCACGTAGCGGGCTTCATCGTGCTCGTTGAATGCCGCGTACAAATTGATCGCTTCGCCATCGCCGCCGTCTGTCCACAGCTCTTTGCCCATGCGCCCTGTGTTATTGGCGATCAGGGCGTTGGCGGCCTTGAGGATGCCCGCGGTGGAGCGATAGTTTTGCTCCAGACGAATGGTTTCGGCGTCCGGAAAGTCAGAGGAGTACTGGTAGATATTCTCAATCTTGGCGCCACGCCAGCCGTAGATCGACTGATCGTCATCACCGACCACCATCAAGCTGTCGCCGCCCTTGGCCAGCAAACGCAGCCAGGCATATTGAACGGCGTTGGTGTCCTGGAACTCGTCCACCAGAATGTGCCGGAAACGCTTTTGGTAGTGCGCCAGCAGCCCCGGGTTATCGCGCCACAGGTCGAGGGCTCGCAGCAATAGCTCGGAGAAGTCGATCACGCCTGCGCGCTGGCACGCGGCCTCATAGGCTTCGTAGATGCTGCGCATGGTGGCCAGGAATAAATCGCCGCTGGCCTGAATATGTTGCGGCCGCAGGCCTTCATCTTTTTGACCGTTGATAAACCACTGCGCCTGACGCACGGGCCAACGCTGTTCGTCCAGCCCCAGCTCACGAATCACACGCTTGACCAAGCGTTGCTGATCGTCGCTGTCGAGGATCTGGAAGGTCTGGCTCAACCCGGCTTCTTGCCAGTGAGCACGCAGCAGGCGATGCGCCAGCCCGTGGAACGTACCGACCCACATGCCAGCCGGGTTGATCCCCATGAGCTGTTCGATGCGATGACGCATCTCGGCAGCGGCCTTGTTGGTGAACGTCACCGACAAGACGGAGTGTGGTGAGGCGTTCTCGACCTGGATCAACCAGGCGATACGGTGCACCAGCACACGGGTTTTGCCGGAACCTGCGCCGGCCAGAACCAACTGACGCCCGACACTGGCCGTGACGGCCTGACGTTGGGCATCGTTGAGGGAATTCAATAAGAGAGAGAGATCTTCGCGCATCGGGGCATTCTAGGGTGCTGGCTCAAACCGGGCAAACGCCAATCCTGTTCCGGCGGGCCGTCTGTCGCTGCTCAGCGCCAGTCTTTTAAAAGAGCGGGATCTGATCCGTAAAGCGCAACGGCTCATTTCGTCTTTTTAATGACGTGTCTCAGTTTGGTCATGAGCATTGCTTGTGTATGCTCGGGCGACTTTTTTGGCTCATCCACTGATAAGAATATTGCCAATGATTCAGGGTCTTAGCGCGTCGGGTGTGTTGATCGGCACCGGACTCGGTTTTTTTCTGACGTTGCTGGGCGTTGTCGGCTGGCAAGTCAATCAGCACCGTCGTGGGAATGCTCAACCTTTGCAGGCACTGCCAAATGTGCAGTCCCCGGCTGCAGAGCGTTTACGCGAGCCCGAGCAGCGGCGTCTGGCGGCCACCGTATTTGAAGCGGCCAGCGAAGGCATTGTCATCCTCGATCCGGACTACAGGATGTTGGCGGTCAATCAGGCCTTCAGCCGCTTTAGCGGGTATGCGGTCGAAGACCTGGTGGGTCAATGCGTGAGTGAGCTGGCGTGCAGCCGCGATGCACTGCGTCACTTCCCGGTCATTCGGCCCGTGCTGGAGCAGCAGGACCGCTGGCAGGGTGAGTTGGTTGAAACGCGCAAAAACGGCGAGTTGTACCCGCAGTGGCTTCAATTGAAAGTGGTGCGTGACGACGACGGGCACGTCAGTCATATCGTGGCGTTTGTCAGTGACCTGTCAGCGCGACGCCGCTCCGAAGCCCGCGTGCGCCACCTCACGCACTTTGATGAGCTGACCGGGCTGGCCAATCGCTTATTGTTCAAGGAGCGGCTTGAAGAAGCCAATCAACGGGCTCGCCAAGGTGCGCGTAACCTTGCGCTGTTGTACATCAACCTGGATCGATTCAAGCTGCTCAACGACAGCCTTGGGCCAGAGCTGGCGGATCAGGTACTGCACAAAGTCGCCAGACGCCTGACCAAAGCGCTGCCTGAAGCCGACACCATCGCGCGGCTGTCCGGGGATGAATTCGCAGTGTTGTTTGATTCTTATGCCAGCCTCACCAGTCTGGCGCGGGTCGCAACGCGGCTGCTGGCCAAGCTGGGCCGGCCGCTTATGATTGATGGCCATGAACTGGTAATCAGCGCGTCCATGGGGATCAGCCTGCTACCCGACAGTGCGCGGGACATCGCGACGCTGGTCAGTCAGTCCAATCAGGCCATGCTCCAGGCCAAGCATTTGGGCGGTGGCAGTTTTCAATTCTTCAGCCACAGCTTGCAGCACAGCACCCTGGAGCGCTTGCAGCTGGAAAACCAGTTGCGCAAAGCGATTGCCGAACAGCAACTGACGGTCTTCTATCAACCCAAACTGTGCCTGGCGACGGGCCGTCTGCACGGGGCCGAAGCGCTGGTGCGCTGGGACCACCCACAGTTAGGCAGCGTGCCGCCGGGCGACTTCATCGGGCTGGCCGAAGAGACGGGGCTGATCGGTCCCATTGGCGAGTTTGTATTGCGCCAGGCGTGTCGGCAGGCCTGCCAATGGCAGCGCGAAGGGCTGGCGCCGATACGGGTGTCGGTCAATCTGTCGGTGCACCAATTACGACAGGGCAAGCTGGTCAGCCTCGTGCGCCAGGTGCTTGATGAATCAGGGCTGGCACCGCAGTACCTGGAGCTTGAATTGACGGAAAGCCAGTTACTCGACAGCGTCGAATCCATTATTTCGACCTTTGAACAGTTGCATCAATTGGGCGTCAAACTGGCGATTGACGACTTCGGCACCGGGTATTCCTCCCTCAGCTACCTCAAACGGTTTGCTGTGGATTACGTCAAGATTGACCAGACCTTCATTCGAGGCGTGGGGCGCTGCGCTGAAGACGAAGCCATCACCAAGGCGATCATTGCGATGGCCCATAGCCTTGAGTTAAAGGTCGTGGCAGAAGGCGTGGAAGAAGCCTCGCAACTGGCATTTCTCAAGGCGCAACAGTGCGACGAAGTGCAGGGATATTTGATCAGTCGTCCAATTAACGCCGCCGCTTTGGGCGATTTATTGCGCAGCGATGTAGTCTTTTTGTAGTGCTCAAACGGGCTACATAGAGCGCGGGCGGCCTGAATAGGGGAGAAGCCAGCGGTTTTAGTCATGGATTGGTTGGGCAGAAAACGAATTCTTGTAGTATAACTACAAGATTGCTACATCCTTGGCATCCCACCCTTTCAGACCGAGTCCTGCCCTTTGAACTTGCTGCAACATATCGCCCAGTCTCGCCACTTGTTACGTAAATCGGAACTCAAGGTCGCCGATCACGTGCTGCTTGATCCTGCGGCTGTAATGCACAGTTCCATGGCAGACCTTGCCCATAGCGTTGGTATCAGTGAGCCCACCATCGTGCGCTTTTGCCGGGCGATCGGTTGCTCTGGGTTTCAGGACCTGAAACTCAAGCTGGCGCAAAGCCTTGCGGCGGGTGCCAGCTTTGGCCAATTCGCGATCCACGAGGACGACTCGGTCGCTGACTACAGCCTTAAAATTTTCGACACCACACTCCATACGCTGATGGACGTGCGCGAAAAACTCGACCCGGTCGCTTTACAGCGTGCTGTGACAGCGATGTCTCAGGCCCAGCGCGTCGAGTTTTATGGCTTTGGCGCGTCGGGTGCGGTAGCGGCGGATGCCCAACACAAGTTTTTCCGTTTATTACTGACGGCTGCGGCCTATTCCGACCCGCACATGCAGGCGATGTCGGCTGTCACTTTGAAGCCTACAGACGTGGCGATATGCATTTCCCAGTCCGGGCGCTCGAAGGATTTGTTGATTACCGCCAATTTAGTGCGTGAAAGCGGCGCGACACTGATTACCTTGTGCCCGAGCCAAACGCCGCTGGCGGAACTGGCGACCGTCAATCTGGCGATTGATGTGCACGAAGACACCGAAATTTATACCCCGCTGACCTCGCGCATTGCGCACCTGGTGGTGATTGATGTGCTGGCCATGGGCGTGGCCATGGCGCGTGGACCGAGCCTGGTCAACCACCTTAAAAGCGTCAAACGCAGTTTGCGCAGCCTGCGCCTTTCGCCTAAATCGCTGAAAAACATCGAAGATTAAAGCCCCACCTGCTCTCCTTCCTGAAGAGAGAGCAGGTGCACGCAGCGTTTTCACGCACCTGTCATCTCAACGTCCCCAATTCGTCACAAACCAAGTCCATCGTAAAGCTCCCGTACACGCCTTGGGAGACTCGAAATGGCCCAGCCTTACGAAGAACGCAACAGCGCCGTCAAAACCCGCCGCCAACAGGAAGACCGGCGCCGCATGGCCTTCCGACGCGCGATTGAAGACCATACGGACCAGCGCCAATTGCGCCTGGAAACAGCCGATTACCCGGACCTGAGCGCCATCAACTATTGGCAAGCGTCGTCGGCAAATGGCCGTCGAAGCGCTCAACCAGCGCGCTGATTTGCAGACGCTCGCTGCGTATAAACCCCAGAAATGCATGCGCTACCGGTGACAGGCGCTTGGCTTTGGCCTGCACCACGCACCAACTGCGGTACAGCGGCAATTCCTCGACGGGCAGCTCGCGCAGCAAACCTGTCGCCAACTCCAGGCTGACGGCGTGGCGCGTCAATAGCGCCACGCCCAACCCTGCGACGGCGCACTCACGCTGGGCATCGGTCGAGGCCACCTCCAGCGTTTGATTGAAGTGCACGCGTTTCTCCTTGAAGTACTCTTCACACGCCATGCGCGTGCCCGAACCTTGCTCGCGCATTAACAGCGTGAAGGGTTCCAGGTCTTGCAAATGCAAGGTTTCGCGCTGGCTCAACGGATGGTCGGGCGGGGCAACGGCCACAATCGGGTTATTCAAAAACGGCAAAAATTCCAGCCCCAGGTCCAGCGGCACCATCGACATGATCACCAGATCATCGCGGTTGTCTGAAAGCCTGCGCACGGCTTGTGCACGGTTCACAACCGTGAGCTGCAAATTAACTTCCGGATGCTGGCGTTTGAACGCCGCGAACAGGTGTGGCACGAAATACTTTGCGCTGGATTCCACCGCCAATTTCAGTTGCCCTTGCAGTGAACCGAGCAAGTCGGACAACTGCATATCGAGGTTTTCCAAGCGTCCAAAAATATCGCGACTGGCACGCTGAAGCGCTTCAGCGGCTTCGGTCATGTACAGTTTTTTGCCCACATAATCGAACAACGGCTGTCCGATCAGCTCTTCAAGCTGACGAATTTGTAGACTTACGGCGGGTTGCGTCAGTGACATTTCTTCTGCCGCACGGCTGTACGAGCGCAGGTCACAGACTTCATTGAACACTTGAAGTTGGCGAAAAGTGATACGCATCAATGACTTACGCATTTTTATAGTTTTTCCTGAAGCAGCAAGTGCTCTGACTATAAGTGGTTACTTATGCACGACCCAAGAAATATTGATTTTTGTTTATCAGTGCGCAGGTCTAGTGTGACGACACAACGGTTCAGACACATTTGGACACGTGCCGACCTGGTCTAGCAGGTCGTTTGTTCCATGGGCTTTAGGAAAAATCCAAGTGATAAAAAAGATCCTGATCGCCAACCGCGGAGAAATTGCTGTCCGTATCGTGCGCGCCTGCGCCGAAATGGGCATTCGCTCTGTAGCGGTCTATTCCGAAGCGGATCGGCATGCGTTGCACGTCAAGCGCGCCGACGAAGCGCACAGCATTGGTGAAGATCCGCTGGCCGGTTATTTGAACCCGCGCAAACTGGTGAACCTGGCGGTGGAAACGGGCTGTGACGCCTTGCACCCCGGTTACGGTTTCTTGTCAGAAAACGCTGAATTAGCGGACATCTGTGCAGAGCGCGGCATCAAGTTTATTGGTCCGGCTGCTGAAGTCATTCGCCGCATGGGCGACAAGACCGAAGCCCGCCGCAGCATGATCAAAGCCGGTGTCCCGGTCACGCCAGGCACTGAAGGCAACGTGGCCGATATCCACGAAGCGTTGCAAGAAGGCGAGCGCATTGGCTATCCGGTCATGCTCAAGGCCACCTCGGGTGGCGGCGGTCGCGGCATTCGCCGTTGCAACAGCCGTGAAGAGCTGGAGCAAGCGTTCCCGCGCGTGATTTCCGAAGCCACCAAAGCCTTTGGCTCGGCCGAAGTCTTCCTCGAAAAATGCATCGTGAACCCCAAGCACATCGAAGCGCAGATTCTCGGTGACAGCTTTGGCAACGTGGTGCACCTGTTCGAACGCGACTGCTCAATTCAGCGGCGTAACCAGAAGCTCATCGAAATCGCCCCAAGCCCCCAACTGACCCCGGAACAGCGCGCCTACATCGGCGACCTGTCAGTGCGCGCAGCCAAGGCCGTGGGCTATGAGAATGCTGGCACCGTGGAGTTCCTGCTCGCCGAGGGCGAGGTGTACTTCATGGAGATGAACACCCGGGTGCAGGTGGAACACACGATCACCGAAGAAATCACCGGCATCGACATCGTTCGCGAACAAATCCGTATCGCCTCCGGCTTGCCGCTGTCGATCAAGCAAGAAGATATTCAGCACCGCGGCTTTGCCCTGCAATTTCGGATCAACGCCGAAGACCCGAAAAACAACTTCCTGCCCAGCTTCGGCAAGATCACGCGCTACTACGCGCCCGGTGGTCCCGGCGTGCGCACAGATACGGCGATCTACACCGGCTACACCATCCCGCCGTTTTACGACTCCATGTGTCTGAAACTGGTGGTGTGGGCGCTGACCTGGGAAGAGGCGATGGACCGTGGCTTGCGCGCCCTTGACGACATGCGCCTGCAAGGGGTCAAAACCACAGCCGCGTACTACCAGGAAATCCTGCGTAACCCGGAATTCCGTAGCGGCCAGTTCAACACCAGCTTCGTTGAAAGCCATCCTGAACTGACCAACTACTCGATCAAGCGCAAACCCGAAGAGCTGGCATTGGCCATCGCTGCCGCCATCGCCGCCCACGCAGGCCTGTGAGGAACATAAGAATGTCCAAGAAGATTTTTGTAACTGACACCATCCTGCGTGACGCCCACCAGTCGTTGCTGGCTACCCGCATGCGCACCGAAGACATGCTGCCGATCTGCGACAAGCTCGACAAGGTCGGCTACTGGTCGCTGGAAGTGTGGGGCGGCGCCACGTTTGATGCCTGCGTACGTTTCCTCAAGGAAGACCCGTGGGAGCGCCTGCGCCAACTGCGCGCGGCACTGCCCAACACACGTCTGCAAATGTTGCTGCGTGGTCAAAACCTGTTGGGCTATCGCCACTACAGCGACGACGTGGTCAAAGCCTTTGTGGCCAAGGCTGCTGTCAACGGCATCGACGTGTTCCGCATCTTTGACGCCATGAACGACGTGCGTAACCTGCGGGTTGCCATTGAAGCGGTCAAGGCGGCTGGCAAGCATGCGCAGGGCACCATCGCTTATACCACCAGCCCGGTTCACACCACCGAAGCGTTCGTGGCACAGGCCAAGCAGATGGAAGCCATGGGTTGCGATTCTGTCGCCATCAAAGACATGGCCGGCCTGCTCACGCCGTTCGCCACGGGTGATCTGGTCAAGGCGCTAAAAGCTGAAATCAGCCTGCCGATTTTTATCCATTCCCACGACACTGCCGGTCTGGCAGCCATGTGCCAGCTCAAAGCAGTGGAAAACGGCGCTGACCACATCGACACGGCCATCTCCAGCTTCGCCTGGGGCACCAGCCACCCCGGCACCGAATCGATGGTTGCAGCCCTCAAAGGCAGCGAATACGACACCGGTCTGGACTTGGCGCTGTTGCAGGAAATTGGTTTGTACTTCTACGCCGTGCGTAAGAAGTATCACCAGTTTGAAAGCGAATTCACCGCCGTTGATACCCGTGTGCAGGTCAACCAAGTGCCTGGCGGCATGATCTCCAACCTGGCCAACCAGCTCAAAGAGCAGGGTGCGCTGAACCGCATGAACGAAGTGCTGGCCGAAATCCCGCGTGTTCGTGAAGACCTGGGCTTCCCGCCGCTGGTGACACCGACCTCGCAAATCGTGGGTACGCAGGCGTTCTTCAACGTGTTGGCGGGCGAGCGCTACAAGACCATCACCAACGAAGTGAAGCTCTACCTGCAAGGCGGCTACGGCAAGGCGCCGGGTGTGGTGAACGAGACGCTGCGTCGTCAGGCGATCGGCAACGAAGAGCTGATCGACGTGCGCCCGGCCGATTTGCTCAAGCCGGAAATGGTCAAACTGCGCGGTGAAATTGGCGCGCTGGCCACGTCTGAAGAAGACGTGCTGACCTACGCCATGTTCCCGGACATCGGCCGTAAATTCCTTGAAGAGCGTGCGGCGGGTGCCTTGGTGCCGGAAGCCCTGCTGCCGATCCCGGAAGCGGGCGGCGTGACCAAGGCGGGTGGCGAAGGCGTACCGACCGAGTTCGTGATCGACGTACACGGCGAAAGCTACCGCGTAGACATCACCGGGGTGGGTGTGAAAGCCGAAGGCAAGCGTCATTTCTACCTCTCCATCGACGGTATGCCGGAAGAAGTGGTGTTCGAGCCTCTCAACGAATTTGTCGGCAGCGCGATTGGCAAGCGCAAACAAGCCAGCGAGCCGGGCCACGTCAGCACCACCATGCCGGGCAACATCGTCGATGTGTTGGTCAGCGTCGGTGAAACCGTCAAGGCTGGCCAATCGGTACTGATCACCGAAGCCATGAAAATGGAGACCGAAGTACAGGCCGCCATTGCCGGCAAAATCATCACCATCCATGTGGTCAAAGGCGACCGCGTCAACCCGGGCGAAATCCTGATCGAAATCGAAGCCTGATACGCCATTGATCCAAACGCTTTAAACCTCGGGGGAGCATGTGCTCCCCTTTTTTTTCGTGCTCCTTCCCGCTCTGCGCGGCATCCCTGTGGTCTACGTAAAGAGGGTTGATACGATTAAACAGTCATGTTCTTTTGCCCCGTAGTGGCTTCGATCAGGCGCAGATAGGCCCCCTGTGCCTGCGCATACAACGCATTGGCGGGCATCCAGCCACGCCACTCGCGTTCGCTTTCACTCATCCCGGATGCCATGTGGGCATCTCTCAAGTAGCTGGCCAGAATGAGCCACAACGGATTTACGTCCCTTGTGTTCAAAGGGTCAGGAAGGTCATACGTCTGGCTACGAAACTCGATATCGCGGTCGGTCAAATCCATAAACGCCACTGAATGCCCACCTGAGTTGGCGTTTACGAGCCCGAATGAACGGGCTTAAAAGCAATGGCAAAGAGGGCTGGGAACCGGGTTCAAATGTGCCCGCGCTCCGTATGTATTCCAGCACGGCATCAACAAACCCATCGGCTGCAGATGGGCGTCGTTCGATTACTGCGACCGTTTTAATCCTTTCTGAACGCAAAAAACGCCCGACAGTCCTTGTTGGGCGTTCTGATCGTTTTTTATACAGCCAATGCTCTGCATTCTTCCAGCGTCTTGATTTGGCCGGTTTTTGGCTGGTTATCACGTGTCAGCCATTTTTCGAAGCCGGTGGCGATTACAGGCCATTCCGTACTAATAATGCTGTACCACGTGGTATCCCTGTTTTTGCCTTTAACCACCATATGCTTGCGGAAAATACCTTCGAGTGTGTAACCCAATCGTACTGCGGTACGTTTGGATCGCGCGTTGTCATTGTTGCATTTCCATTCCAACCGACGATTGCCCAAGTTGAAGGCTTCTCTGGCCAGCAGGTAGACGGCTTCGGTGCTTTTGGGCGAACGCTGCATAGGCGCGCCAAATGCCACATGGCCAATCTCGATGCGCCCATGCTCCGGCACGATACACATCAGGCTGAGCAGGCCCTGGGCCTGTTCAGCGGCGCTGTCGATGACTGCATAAAAATGCGGGTCGCGGCTGGCGGCGTTGTTTGTCAGCCATTCATCAAATGTAGAGCGTTCGGTGAAAGGTCCATAAGGCAAGTAATCCCACAGCTTGGGATCACTCGCTGGTCCCTGTAAGGCTAGCCACAAATCGTCGCTATGCCGGGTCGGATCGAGTTTTTCGAGGCGAATGTAAATCCCCTCAAGGGTTCTGCTATCCGGGGCTGCGGCCGGTTGCCAGTGTTGTAGAGATTCGGACATAGCGCGTTCCTTGATTACGACAAAACTTTACGAAATTGAATGAAGCCGGGACGATCCGCGATGCGCTCATACAGGCGGATCGCCGTGGCATTGGTTTCCTGCGTCAGCCAATGCACTTTGGCGCAATCAAGGGCGCGGGCGTGGGCATTAACGTGCTCGATCAACTGGCGTCCCACCCCGGTGCCCCGCACCTGCGGGCTGACATACAGGTCTTGCAGGTAACAGGAATTACCCACGCTCCAGTTAGAGCGATGAATGACCGTCTGCACCATGCCCACTGCCTCATCACCTTGCCAGGCAAGGGCCAGATGGGTGGGTTCGCTCGGGTCCATAAAGCGCTGCCAAGTGCTATCACTTACCGCGTCGGCCAGCTCGGTCTTGTAAAACGTCAGGTACGCCTGCCAGAGCGGCATCCAGGCGTCACGATCGGCCGCCGTGGCGGGTTTGATTTGAAGGGACTGAGTCATGGGGCTATTCCTTGGCGATTAAATGAGCGAGTGCGTGGTCTTGCGGGTTATCACTGGCCAAAAGGCCGCTGTGCACGCCCGCCTGATCGGCAGCGGGGTTGCCAGAGTTTGGGCCTGCAAACGATCGAGGTCGTTTTCTGCAAAGGCGCGGGCTACGTGCACGGAAGATTTCCTTGGCGAATGCCTGCATCCTAGGCAGGCTATTGGCTTGTTGTAAGAGCCACTCCCGGTCAATTTCGTAGGTCCAATTTATGTCGGATTCAGCGCTGTCCATTGCTTTCAACCCTGCGGGTATCCAGCTTGACCCCAAAAAGGGGCTGAGCCGACAGCTGTATCACGCGTTGCGTGAGCGCGTGCTGGACGGTCGGCTGAGTAGCGGCGCGCGTTTGCCCGCCAGTCGCGATCTGGCTGCAGCGCTGGGCATTTCACGCAATAGCGTGGTGCGCGCCTACGATCAGCTGTACGCCGAAGGCTTTATCGAGGGACGCATCGGGGACGGCACGTACGTGGCGCAGTTACCCGATAAATCGGCCTTGCCGAAAAAGTTGTCCACCAACTTGTCCACAGGGTTTTCAACAGGCTTACCCACAGGTTTATCCACAAAAATCCCCGTTTTACCTGTGATTACATCCAGTAAAGTTATCCACAGCAGTGCTTTGCACAAGGTAGCCAGGCACTCATTGGACTTGCCGCCGAGTGGTCCCCCACGGGCTTTTAGGGTGGGGGTTCCGGCCTTTGACTTATTCCCTTTTGATGTGTGGAGCAAGCTGCAAGCGGGTTTCTGGCGAAAACCGGATTTACAACAACTGTGCTACGGCGACCCGGCGGGGGATGCGCGATTACGTGGGCTAATCGCAGCGTACTTACGGGCTTCACGGGGATTATCCTGCACAGCTGAACAAATTTTGATCACCTGCGGCGCGCAACAGGGAATTAGCCTTTGTGCACAGTTGCTGGTGGAGCCCGGCGAAGGCGTGGCTGTGGAAAACCCGGGCTACCACGCTGCCGCGCAAGCGTTTGCGATTGCAGGGGCGCAGGTGCTGGGCGTGCCGGTCGATCAAGAGGGCATGCGCTGCGACTTGTTGGCGAGGCTGGCCAATTGCCGTTTGGCGTATGTCACGCCTTCTCACCAGTACCCTTCAGGTGTGACCCTGAGCCTGGCGAGGCGCCTGGAGCTACTCGATTGGGCCGAGCACACCCAAGGCTGGATCGTCGAAGACGACTACGACGGCGAGTACCGTTACAGCGGGGCACCACTGTCGCCACTGGCGGCGCTGGATCGTCAAGGGCGAGTGATCTATGTAGGCACCTTCGGCAAGGTGGCGTTTCCGGCGCTGCGTTTAGGGTATTTGGTGCTGCCCAACGCCCTGATCGAGCCTTTCGCTCAGCGTCGTTCGTTGGATATGCGTCACTCGGAGGTCAGTACTCAGGCCGTGATGGCTGAGTTCATGGCCAGCGGGCACTTTCAGCGTCATATCAGGCGCATGCGCCGTGCTGCCATCAGTCGGCGCAATGCGTTGATGGCGCATTGGCCGCAGGGGGTGGAAGGCTTGGGGGATTTACCGGCGATTGCAGCAGGCCTGCACGTGACCGTGGCGGTCAGTAGCCTTGAGCGCGAGCAAGCCCTGTTGGCACAAGCCAATGAGGTGGGTGTGGAAATCAACGGCTTGAGCCGCTACTGGCTGCATCACTCCACCGAGCCTGTGGATAACCGTGCCGGGCTGGTGCTGGGGTTCGCAGCCGTGCCCGAAGCGGATATCAAATCAGCGTTAGCGCGGCTCAGCCGCGTGTGGCAATAAAGCCCTGTCGCCGCTGTCGCGGGTTGCGCCAGCGGCTCCGGTCGACTCAGGTGCCCGACTTGATTTTGGTCCAGGCCCGCGTGCGGGCGCGTTCGGCTTCACGGGGCAGTGGGGTCAGGGTGTACAGCGTTGTCATTGCCGCTTCAGTCGGGTACAGGTTCGGGTTGTTGCGGATGCTCGGGGCCACGAGGTCGGTCGCATCTTTGTTCGGGTTGGGGTACCCGACAAAATCACTGATTGGCGCAATGACCTTGGGTTGTAGCAAGTAGTTGATGAAGGTGTAGGCGTCTTCTTTATCTTTAGCGCCTTTGGGGATCGCGAGCATGTCGAACCAGATCGGGGCGCCCTCTTTAGGTAAGCGCATGTCCACGGTCACGCCGTTGTTGGCTTCTTTCGCCCGGTTGGCCGCTTGGGAGAAACTGCCTGAATAACCCACCGCCACGCAGATGTCGCCATTGGCGATGTCGGCCATGTACTTGGATGAGTGGAAATACGTGACATAAGGCCGAATCTTCAACAGCAGCGCTTCAGCTTTGGCGTAGTCATTTGGGTTGGTGCTGTTGGGATCAAGCCCCAAATGTTGCAGCGCCAGCGGCAAAATTTCCGACGGAGAATCCAGTAACGCCACACCGCATTGTTTGAGTTTGCTGATGTTCTCTTCGTTGAAAATCAGATCCCAGCTGTCCACAGGCGCATTGTCACCCAGTGCGGCTTTGACTTTGTCCGGGTTGAACCCGATCAAGATAGTGCCGTACATGTACGGCACCGCGAACTGGTTGCCGGGGTCGTTGGCTTCGATCAGCTTCATCAACTTGGGATCAAGGTGGTTCCAGTTCGGCAGCTTGCTGCGATCCAGGGGCTGAAACACGCCCGCCTCGATTTGCTTGGCCAGAAACACATTCGACGGCACCACCACGTCATAGCCTGAGTTGCCGGTGAGCAGCTTGGCTTCCAGCGCTTCGTTAGTATCGAAAATGTCGTAGATGAGCTTCACGTTGGTGTCTTTTTTGAAATCCACCAAAGTTTGCGGGGTGATGTAGTCGAACCAGTTGTACACCCGCAACGTGCGGTCTTCGGCATGCACGGCGGCGCTTGCCAGTGCCGCAGCACACAGCGCGGGAGTGAATAAACGCGTAAGAGCTTTCATTGTTGTTAGGTCCTTATTGAGCGCTCAAAAAGCCTTCAAGTACGTTGACGGCATTGACGCCAATCTCTTCTACCGCGTACCCACCTTCCATCACAAACAACGTCGGCTTGCCCAGGCGCGCAATGCGTTCGCCCATGCGCAGGTAGTCCGGGCTGTCGAGCTTGAACTGGGAAATCGGGTCGTTTTTGAACGTGTCCACGCCCAACGAAATCACCAGCACCTCGGCGTCGTAACGCTCGATTTCAGCACACGCCTCTTCCAGGGCGGCGCTCCAGCGATCCCAGGCCGAACCGGCGGCCAGCGGATAGTTGAAGTTGAAACCTTCGCCCGCGCCTTCACCCCGTTCATCTTCGTAGCCCAGAAAGAACGGAAACTCGGCTTCGGGGTGACCGTGAATCGAGGTGAACAACACGTCGTTGCGTGCATAGAAAATCGACTGCGTTCCGTTGCCGTGGTGGTAGTCCACGTCAAGGATGGCTACTTTGCTGCGGCCCTGATCGAGGAATGCCTGCGCCGCAATGGCTGCGTTATTGAGGTAGCAATAACCGCCCATCAAATCGCTGGCGGCGTGATGACCCGGCGGCCTGCACAACGCGAAAGCGCTGTGAGCGCCACGTTGAATTTCTGCTTGTGCTGTAAGCGCCACTTGCGCGGCGCTGTAAGCCGCTTGCCACGTGCCCGCTGTAATTGGCGCGCCGCCATCGAAGCTGTAATAACCCAATTGCCCATGCAGACTCGTGGGAATGACCGCGCGTAAGGTGCGGGCAGGCCAGGTGTAGGGCAACAAGTCGCCGTCGCGCCCGTGCTCGGTCCAGCGCTCCCACGCGCCCTGGAAAAAATCCAGATAGGCCGGGGTATGAATGCGTTCGATGGGCGAGCGGCCAAAATCGCGCGGGGCCTGCACCGGGCCCAGTTCACGGGTTTGAACCCGTTGCAGAATGTGATCGGCACGTGAGGGCATTTCGAAGCAAGGCATCAGTTGCCCGTCCATCAACTCGCAACGGCCGTGATGCAGGTGGTGATCATCTGAATAGATCGTCAGCATTTTTCTTATTCTCCGCAGGCTTGATCGGTGACCTACAGTCTTGCGGCCTCGGACGTTTCAGAGAACGGCAGGAGCGGCCAAAAGGGGATGGATATGGCCAAAATGACTGACCTGAATTCGCCCCTTTTCGGCGCGGGTGTGCGCCATTTTCAGGCATAAAAAACAGACGACAGGGTGGTGGGGTTAGGCGCGAAACTGGCTGGGTGAGACACCGCTCCAGCGCACGAACGCGTGGCGAAAGCTGGCGGTTTCGCTAAACCCCAGGTTCTCGGCAATCCGGTAGATCGGCCATTCGGTCTCATTGAGCAGCAGTTTGGCGCGCTCAAAGCGCAGGTCGTCGAGCAGCGTTTGATAGCTGCACCCCATGTCGTGCAAGTGGCGACGCAACGTACGCGGCGAGCAGTTCATTTGTTCGGCCAAGCCCTCCAGCCCCGGGGCGGCATGCAGTTGTGCAGCCAACAGCTGGCGGATGCGATCCAGCCACGACTGGCGGCCCGTGAACTCCAGGTTCTGTTTGCGGCAGCGCTCGGCCATCGCCTGATGGGTCACGGCATCGGCCAGCGGCAAGGGTTCATCGAGCCAGCGCGGGTCGAAGCCGAACGCGTTGTCACAGGCTTGGAAGGCGTGTGGGCAGTCAAAGCTGTGCGCGTAGTGGGCGTAATAGTCCGGGGCGGGGTGAGCGAAGCGTGCGCCCGCGAGGGGAAGCGGACGGCCTAATAAATCCTCGCAAATGACTTTGAGCGACGTCAGGCACAGCTCGGCGTTGAATACAGCCAAGTGCGGGCTTTCGCGATAACCGGTTGCGCAGAACCAGACGACCTCGTCTTCAACGTTCAGGCTCAGTTCAAAAAGTGTTCCCAGCAGCGCCGGGTAGCGCAAAGCCAGGCGTAAAGCGTCACCTAAGGTGGCACTGGTGAGTAAGGCGTAACCCAGCATGCCGTAGGACGACACGTGCATACGTTGACCCAATTCCAGACCGATTTCGCGGCGAATGGCCACGGCGTTGGCGCACACGCGCATTTCCTGATTGGTGGTGATGCGCGTGTCGGCGCGGCTCAAATCGGCGGCGCGTATACCGCTGCCGGCCAATAGCGCTTCACTGGACAAGCCTTCGGCCCTGAAGGTGCTGAGCACCAACGAAACCGCGTTCAGGGTGGTGAGATGGGAGTGCAGCATGCTCGCTTCCAGCGGGAGGATGCTGGAAGGGAGCAAGTTGTGTGCCGGATAACGATGTGATGAGGGCGTTACACCAGCTCCCCGCACACATCGAGTTCAATCAGGCGGCGCACTTCGGTCAATGGCAGGTCGGCTCCCAGCAAGGCATGGAGCTTGCCAAACACCGCTTCGCGGGTCATGCCGCCACCTGAGAGCACACCCGCCTCACGTAGGCGGCTACCGGCTTCGTACACGTCCAGCTCCACACCGCCTTCATGGCATTGAGTGATGGCGACAATCACGATGCCGTTTTCCTGCGCCCGTTGCAGGCTGGCGAGGAAAGCCGGGTCGTCACTGGGGCCTGTGCCGCTGCCGAAACACTCCAGTACCAGGGCTTCGATGCCGCTGTTGAGCAGCGCATCGAGTTGCGGCGCGCCAATGCCCGGCACCAGTGGCAGAACGCCCACGTTGGCCATGTGCTTGGGCCGGGTGTAGAGCAGCTCGCCGGGAATGTAATCCGCCGGGGTGCCACCGCCGTTGCGGGTGAGCGTCACGAACGGGTTGCGCCCGAAGCTGCGCACTTTGGCGCAACGGGTGGGCGCCATCAGTTGGCCATGGAAGTACAGCTGAACCCCGTGTGGTTGGCCTTGGCTCAATGCTGACAACGCGCCGCTGACGTTTTCCCACGCGTCGCTGTCAGGCACGCCCGCGGGCAGCATGGAACCGGTGAACAGTACCGAAGCTGGCAGGCCGATCAGTTGAAAGCTCATTGCCGCCGCGCTGTAGGCCAGTGTGTCTGTGCCATGCAGGACCAGGACGGCGTCGCAGCCTTCCTGCTCGATTGCCGCAATGATCGCGGCACTCAGGCGCAGCCAGTAGGCGGGGGTCATGTTGGCGCTGTCGATCAGCGGGCTCATTTCGCGAAAGCACCATTGCGGCACGTTCAAGTCGGGCTGGCTGGCGAGAAACTCGCCCATGCGCGCTTCAAAACCCGAGGCGGGCGCAAGGCCGTTGGCGCTGGCTTGCATGCCGATGGTGCCGCCGGTGTAGAGCACCATCACGCGTTCGGCAGGGTAGGAAGTGGCAGCAGTCATGTGTAGTCCCCATAAGCAAAAACGCGGCGGTTCTGTTCAGAACCGCCGCGTCAGTGTCAGCGTTTTGTGTCTTCGACCTTGGCGGCCGGTGTCGGCGGCCAGGCCTTCAAGTCCAGGTCCAGGTCCGGGAATTTACTGGAATCGAACACCGGTGTCTTGATCCCGGCGCGACGTTGGTCGTCGTAGTCCTTGAGCACGCGCATACAAATTTTGAACAGCATGGCCAAGGCAATCAGGTTCACGAACGCCAGCATGGTCATGGTGATGTCAGCGAAGGCGAAGACTGTTTGCAGGTTTTCAATCGAGCCCCAGAAGATCAACACCAGCACCAGTGCGCGGTAGCCCATCAGTGCCTTGCGGTTTTCACCGACCAGGAAACGCAGGTTGTTCTCGCCCAGGTAGTAGTTGTAAAGCATCGAGGTGAACACGAACAACGCCAGGGCCACGCTGATAAAAATGCGGCCCCATTCACCGACAACAGCGGCCAGCGAGTTTTGGGTCAGGGCAATGCCGTCGCCTTCAAAGCCCGGCGTGTAAAAGCCCGACAGCAAAATCAGCAGCGCCGTACAGGTGCAGATGACAAAGGTGTCGAGGAACACGCTGAATGCTTGCACCACGCCCTGCGCGATCGGGTGCTCAACGTCTGCCACTGCGGCCACGTTCGGAGCGCTGCCCAAGCCTGCTTCGTTGGCGAATACGCCACGTTTGACACCCATCACAATCGCGCTGCCGATCAGGCCGCCAAACACCGGGTCCATGCCGAAGGCGCTTTTGACAATGTGGCCGAGCATGGCTGGCACTTGGTCAAACTGCAGCACGATCACGTACAGGGTCACGGCGATGTAGGCGAGGGTTTTGACCGGCACCAACAGGTCGGCCACCGAGGCGATGCGTTTGATACCGCCGATGAACACCAGGCCCAGCAGCACGGCGATGGCGAAACCGGTGTAGTTAACCTCAAAACCGAAAGCGTCTTGCAGCGAGTGCGTCACGGCGTGGGCTTGCAGGCCCATGAAGGCAAAGCCGAAGGTGATCAGCAATAACACCGCCATCAGTTTGCCCATCCAGGCTTTGCCCAACCCGTGCTTCATATAGAAGGAAGGACCGCCCCGCAGTTGGCCTTCGGCATCGCGGCGTTTGTACAGTTGGCCCAAAGAGCATTCGATCAGGCTGCTGGACATGCCGACCAGCGCAGTCACCCACATCCAGAACACGGCGCCGGGGCCGCCGAGGGTCACGGCAATGCCGACGCCCGCGATGTTGCCCGCGCCCACACGGCCCGCAAGGCTCAGCATCAATGCCTGAAACGAGCTCAGTTGACCGGCGCTGCTGCGCAAGCTGTCTTTGAACACCGCAAACATGTGCAGGAAGTAACGAAACTGAACGAAACGCGAGCGGATCGTGAAGTAGCCACCGAGCCCAACCATGAGCACGATTAGCACTTTCCCTGAGAGGAAGTCATTGATGACTTCAAGCATGGATTATTCCTCGCTGTTTTTATCTGATGGCAATACGGCCGGATCGAAATATCGCGTTACACCCGTGTGTGCAGGGCAAAAACGTAGGCGATCAAGGCGACCCTGGCCATGTTGCTGCTTGGTTTACGATGCTGTTTGCGCAGTGCCGCTGGCCGCTGTTGCGGGGCCGATGCATGGCAAGAGGGCGGGCACTATACCTAGGCACAGTGGAAGCGTCTGCATAAGCCATTGATTTTTCATGTGCACACGTCTGAAAAGTGCTGTTTTGGTGTAGGAATTAACCTTGATTCCGGGGGGCCAGCACGTGCCGATATCACTGCGTGGCAGTGGCTGAAAATCGGATGGACGGGCGCCTTGCCCTCGATCGTTGCTGCAAGCCGCACCCTGTTCTTAGGCAGGAGCTCAACGCCACGGACGATGGGCTGCGAACCGCTAAAAAACAGGGTTTTCGTATGACGCTTCCCTTTCAATCCGCAGAAACTTCCTTGAAAATCCCGTTCGCTTGCGCCTGCCAATATCGGGGTCTAGTCTCGGCCCATCGCTGCATATTCAGCGGTCGGGTTTAGTCGCCCGGTATGAAACCAGGCGCAAGGCGCCACCTCCGCGAGGCGTTTTTTTTCGGCCTCTCGTTTTATGGTGGCCGTGCGCAGGGCGCCTTCGAGCGCGCCGGGTTCCTGGTTTCTCCGGTCGACTAACCTGCGTACGGCTGCCACCCATTCGTTTAGTCGCGACAGGTGACAGCTCCTTTATTGAAACCAGGAGTGATGTCATGAAAAAAATTGTTCCAGATCCCCCTTCGTCCATCCTGCCGGATGCGGCCCAGTGCCTTTCTCCGTCACTTGACCGTGCAGCCGCCGAGCGCGCGCTCAATTACTACCTTGACGACCATCAGCCTGCTCGCCCCGTGGGGACGGCCACGTATGCCATCCCGGACAGTGTCAATTTAGAAGCGGCCTTGGCCCAGGCGTCAGACTTGTTGCGCTGCATGGAGGCAACGGCGAGCGAGGCGGGGAATGGATTGAACGGGTCGCCGCGTGATGTGGTGTTGTCGATTGTGTATCTGGCGGAGCTGGCCAAGGCGTACGTCGACAAATCGCTGGACTGTCTGGTGACGCACTAAGCCGCACGCGCCTGCTTGGCGACAGGCGCGTCAAACCCCTTATGGCGTGCAACGATCCGCGAGCAAAAAAAAAGGACCTGCAGATAAATCTGCAAGTCCTCAAAAGGTGAGAGGTGTCTAGTCCCTCGACCTGGTGATCGTGTTACCGCATCAGGCCTTCAGAGGCACCAGACGCGGAGCAATCATGTTTTCCGGGCGCAGGATGTCGTCGAGCATGGCGTCGTCGAGCAAGCCTTCTTCACGCACCAGTTCCAGCACGCCGCGGCCGCTTTCAAGGGCGATGCGGGCGATGCGGGTGGCGTTTTCATAGCCGATGTACGGGTTCAGTGCGGTCACCAGGCCGATCGAATGTTCGACCAGTTCGCGGCAACGCGCTTCGTTGGCGGTGATGCCGACGATGCAGTGTTCGCGCAGCATGTCCATGGCACGTTGCAGCAGGCGGATCGAGTCGAAGATCTTGAAGGCGATCAACGGCTCCATCACGTTCAATTGCAGTTGGCCACCTTCGGCGGCGATGGTCAGTGCCAAGTCGTTACCGATGATCTGGAACGCCACCTGGTTAACGGCTTCCGGGATAACCGGGTTGACCTTGCCGGGCATGATCGAGCTGCCGGGCTGACGCGCTGGCAGGTTGATTTCATTGATACCGGTACGTGGGCCGCTGGACAGCAGGCGAAGGTCGTTGCAGATCTTCGACAGCTTGACCGCTGTACGCTTGAGCATGCCGGAGAACAGTACGAACGCGCCCATGTCGGAGGTGGCTTCGATCAGGTCGGCAGCCGGAACCAGCGGGTGACCGCTGATGGTGGCCAGACGGGTCACGGCCAGGTGCTGGTAGCGCGGGTCGGCGTTGATGCCCGTGCCAATCGCGGTACCGCCCAGGTTCACTTCGGTCAGCAGCTCTGGCGCCAGTGTCTTCAGGCGTGCCAAGTCTTCGCCCAAGGTGGTGGCGAATGCGTGGAATTCCTGGCCGAGGGTCATCGGCACAGCGTCTTGCAGCTGGGTACGGCCCATCTTCAGGACGTGGTTGAACTCGACGCCTTTGGCCGCGAAGGCCTGAATCAGGCTGTCGAGGCTGGCCAGCAGCGCGTCGTGACCCAACAACAGGCCCAGACGGATGGCCGTCGGGTAAGCGTCGTTGGTGGACTGCGCCATGTTTACGTCGTTGTTAGGGTGCAGGTATTGGTATTCGCCTTTCTGGTGGCCCATGGCCTCCAGCGCGATGTTGGCGATCACTTCGTTGGCATTCATGTTGGTTGAAGTGCCAGCTCCGCCTTGAATCATGTCCACCACGAACTCTTCATGGAAGTCGCCGCGTACCAGACGGGCGCAGGCTTCGCTGATGGCCGCATGCTTTGGCGCGCTCAGGTGGCCCAGTTCGCGGTTAGCATCTGCCGCGGCTTGCTTGACCATGGCCAGGGCCACAACCAACTTTGGGTAATGCGAAATCGGAACGCCGGAGAGACGGAAGTTGTTCACCGCTCGCAGGGTCTGGATGCCGTAATACGCTTGAGCGGGTACTTCGAGTACGCCAAGCAGGTCTTTTTCAGTGCGGAAAGATGCAGCGGAGGACATGATAGAAATCATCTCGATAAGGACCCGGTATAGGCCGGAACGCTGCGAATCCTAGGCTTGCGGACTATTTTGGGCCAATGCCTTTAAACACTATCCTATGCAGAAACGGCATAATGCCGACGTGACGCGACGGGCGCGTCGAACGTGTGACCCAAATTGGTGCGCCTCGGGGAGGCTCAATGAATCTCGAAAGTAAATGGCTGGAAGACTTCAGTGCACTGGCCGCCACCCGCAGTTTTTCTCAAGCGGCTGAGCGTCGTTTCGTGACGCAACCGGCCTTCAGTCGACGTATTCGCAGCCTCGAAGCGGCCTTGGGGCTGACGTTGGTGAATCGTTCCCGCACCCCGGTGGAGTTGACTGCGGCCGGTCAGCTGTTTTTGGTCACCGCCCGTACGGTGGTCGAGCAGTTGGGCGAGGTGTTGCGCCACCTGCATCACCTTGAAGGCGGGCAGGGCGAGGTCATGCAAGTGGCTGCCGCGCACTCGCTTGCGCTGGGGTTTTTCCCGCGCTGGATCGCGCAATTGCGCAATGAAGGGCTGAACATTGCGACACGCCTTGTTGCGACTAACGTCGGAGACGCGGTGCATGCATTGCGCGAGGGCGGCTGCGATTTGATGCTGGCTTTTTACGATCCGGACGCTGCGTTGCAGATGGACCCGGAGATTTTCCCGTCGTTGCATTTAGGCAATACCGAAATGTTGCCAGTGTGCGCTGCCGATGCGGACGGCAAACCGCTGTTCGACCTGGAAGGCGATGCAAGCGTGCCCTTGCTGGCCTACAGCGCGGGGGCGTTTTTAGGGCGCTCGGTCAATTTGCTGCTGCGCCAGCGCAGCCTGCGCTTTACCACTATTTATGAAACTGCCATGGCAGATAGCCTCAAGAGCATGGCGCTAGAGGGGCTGGGCATTGCCTGGGTGCCTCATTTGAGCGTGCGCGCCGAGCTGGCGCGCGGCGAACTGGTGGTGTGTGGCGGGCCGCAATGGCACGTGCCCCTGGAGATTCGTCTGTATCGCTGTGCGTTGGTGCGCAAGGCTAACGTGCGATTGCTGTGGCGCAAGCTGGAAGGCGGGGCTACCCCTTCGGCAACGTGAAAAGGAAGGCCTGTCGAGCAGGCCTATCCGCTTATTCGACGCTTTCGTTAAAAGCCGAATGGGCAACCACGCGTGCGGGGGGTCAGGGGGCGTCTTTCAGGTAATTAACAATGTGCTCACGGTTTTTCCGGGTATAGCGATAGCAGTTGGCACGGGCTGCACTCACCTCTGGGTACACATAGGTTTCGCACGGGATACCCCAGGGGTTCCAGCCTATTTCCGCGTCTTCATGAGTCGCTGTGAAACTATGCCCTACTTCATGGGCAATCACTTGGTAGCTACTGACGCTGGCAATGAGGGCGGGTTTTCGCGGGATGGCGGCCCCTAATACCTGGTCGTTAATCTTGCCATTGATCACCAGAATGTAGCGCTCGGTTTGGGTCCAGCCCAAGTTGTTGGCGTTTTTATAGGCGGCGGCCACGGCCATCCAGCGATCTGCGACCTCTTGAGCGCTTTTGGAGGTGTAGTTGAAATCAGTGACCCCCGGAATGTTTCTTAGCAAGTTGAATTTGAATGTGCGCCCTGTAATGGCAGAGATTTCGTCCGTGAAGTCTTTGAAATATTGAAGGGCGAGAACACGGTCGCTCAAGGTCACATCGTTGTGTACAAAAATATGAAACGTGATGGGCTTCATCTATAAATCCTTTTATGCATGAAGAGCGCTTTGCAGGGTGTGCTGGGCACGGTGTCATGTCGCTTGTTATCAAGCTGGCTTCATTAGTTAAGGCGTAGACGGGGGGGTTAACGACGCGTGGTGTCTGTGAGTCGACCTGCTTTTTTCGCCTGTGGGTGTAAGTTTTTTCGATTGCGTGTTGGCGTGGCCGCAGGATGCGCGGGCGTGCATGTGGCCTGACCCAAGGGTCAGTAAAACCGGGTGTTTGCACGATTTAAAAGGCTGCGGACAGATGGTCGTCAAAGGTGCTTTTAACGCACTTCTTTGGGGTATACTGCGCGGCCTTCGGCTGGCTTGACCGGCCTTAATTCCTATAACAAGCCACGTCGGATCCCCCACGTGGCTTGTTGTTTTTTGACGCGCCTGCGGGCGCCCAAGAGAAGAGGCGCGACGATGAGTGCACTGGTAGGCGTGATCATGGGCTCCAAGTCCGATTGGTCCACCCTCAGCCACACCGCCGATATGCTGGAAAAACTCGGCATTCCTTACGAAGTGAAAGTGGTCTCTGCCCACCGCACGCCGGATTTGCTGTTCCAGTATGCCGAAGAGGCCGAAGGCCGCGGAATCGAGGTCATTATTGCCGGTGCCGGTGGCGCAGCCCACTTGCCAGGCATGTGTGCGGCAAAAACCCATTTGCCTGTGCTCGGCGTGCCGGTGCAGTCATCGATGCTGTCGGGCGTCGACTCGCTGTTGTCGATCGTGCAAATGCCCGCGGGTATTCCAGTGGCGACGCTGGCCATCGGCAAGGCCGGGGCGATCAACGCCGCGTTGTTGTCCGCCAGCATCCTGGGCGCCAAGCACCCGCAGTTCCATACCGTATTGAAAGCATTCCGTGCTGAACAGACTGACAGCGTGCTGGACAATCCAGACCCGCGCCTGGCCTGAGGTTTCTAACGATGAAAATCGGTGTAATCGGTGGCGGCCAGTTGGGTCGCATGCTGGCTCTGGCGGGCACTCCGCTGGGCATGAACTTCGCCTTCCTTGACCCTGCGCCTGACGCCTGTGCGGCGCCTTTGGGCGAGCATCTGCGTGCGGATTACGGTGATCCGGATCACCTGCGCCAGTTGGCGGACGAAGTCGATCTGGTGACCTTTGAGTTCGAAAGCGTGCCGGCCGAAACCGTGGCGTTCCTGTCGCAGTTCGTACCGGTGTACCCGAGTGCCGATGCGCTGCGCATTGCCCGTGATCGCTGGTTCGAAAAAAGCATGTTCAAGGACTTGGGTATTCCTACCCCGGCCTTTGCCGACATTCAGTCCCAGGCGGACCTGGATGCAGCGGTGGCCAGCATTGGCCTGCCAGCCGTGCTCAAAACCCGCACCCTGGGTTACGACGGCAAGGGCCAAAAAGTGCTGCGCACCCCGGCCGATGTGGTGGGTACGTTTGCCGAACTGGGCAGCGTCGCATGCTTGCTGGAAGGGTTTGTACCCTTCACGGGTGAAGTGTCGCTGATCGCCGTGCGCGGTCGTGATGGCGAAACCCGGTTCTACCCGTTGGTGCATAACACCCACGACAGCGGCATTCTCAAGCTGTCGGTTGCCAGTACCGACCACCCGCTGCAAGCGCTGGCCGAAGACTACTCCAGCCGTGTGCTCAAGCAGCTGGATTACGTGGGCGTGATGGCGTTCGAGTTCTTTGAAGTCGACGGGGGTCTCAAGGCCAACGAAATCGCGCCTCGGGTTCACAACTCGGGTCACTGGACCACCGAAGGCGCCGAATGCAGCCAGTTCGAAAACCACCTGCGTGCCATTGCTGGCCTGCCGCTGGGTTCGACGGCCAAAGTGGGCGAGAGCGCCATGCTCAACTTTATTGGTACGGTGCCTGCGGTTGAGAAGGTGGTGGCGATTGCCGATTGCCATTTGCATCACTACGGCAAGGCGTTCAAGGCGGGTCGTAAGGTGGGCCACGCCAACTTGCGCTGTGCCGACATGGCGACCCTGCAAGCGCAGATCCTGCGGGTTGAAGCGCTGATCGACGAAGCATAAACGGTACATCGGCGGGAACCATTCGGTTGCCGCCGCCCTCTGATGGCGTGATGCCAAAGTGCTGTCTAGGCTTTGGTTTAACACCATTCAAAGAGAGGGATCGTCCATGGGCATCATCGGAACCATTTTTATCGGCTTGATCGTTGGCCTGCTGGCCCGTTTCCTGAAGCCGGGCGACGACAGCATGGGCTGGATCATGACCATCCTGCTGGGTATCGGCGGTTCGTTGGCAGCTACGTACGGCGGCCAGGCGCTGGGTATCTATAAGGCGGGCGAAGGTGCCGGCTTTATCGGCGCAGTGGTCGGTGCCGTGATTCTGCTGATCATTTACGGCATGGTCTCTAAAAAGAACTGACCGGATGCGGCTTCTCTCTGCGCCAGGCGCAGAGAGGGCTAGAATGCGCGGCGTCCTACGTCTTTCTTAGTTGAGTCCGCCATGCGCCGTCTTGTAATGACCTTTCTTTTGCTGGGCGCAAGCCTGGTACACGCGGCAGACTTGCCGGAAACCGATTGGCTCGAGCTGATGCCGAAGTCGGATCAATTAGCCCTCGAACAAATGCCCGAAATCGATCATGACTCACCTGAAGCGCAGGGGACGTTTACCGATAAGGGTGGCCTGAAACAAAGCGAAGGCCTGCCAGCCGTTATGTATTCCACCAAGACAGTGGCCAGCATGAACGGCAAGACCATCCGTCTGGGCGGCTATCCGGTGCCGCTCGAAAGCGACGCGAAAGGGCGCAGCACGCTGTTTTTCCTCGTGCCTTACCCGGGTGCCTGTATCCACGTTCCGCCTCCGCCTCCCAATCAATTGGTGCTGGTGCGTTATCCAAAAGGCTTGAAGCTGGATGACATTTACACGCCGTTGTGGGTAACGGGCACGTTGAAGGTCGAAAAGGTCACCAATGACTTGGCCGATGCGGCGTATGTGCTGGACGCCGGGCAGGTGCGGGTGGTGAGGGAAGAGGATCTGTAAGGGTTCTGTAAGTCGCTGACAGGCCGCACGTGTTGATCGCGGCCTCGTGCTGATTGTCAGCGGTTACAGGTGTCAGAGCGCGGTTGTGCCAATACTGACGCCCAGCGTGTGGCTGGCGCCCGGCTCCAGTGTGACGACGTCGTCCATTACGTTGGCGGTTTCGATGCACAGCATGCGCTGCCAGCCGTCGGCGGCCATGTCGTTGAAACGCGCGGTCTTGTCGATCCACGGATTCCAGATCACAGCGCTGCGTGAACCCTCGCTCTGGAGGGTGATGCGACGTTCCCATTCAGGGTCAACGATGCTCAGTGTGTCAGGGGTGTTGAGGTAGATGCGGTCGGTTTCGCCGCTGAAGGTCAAATCCCCTGACTGCTTGACGCGTTTCCAGTCATCCAAAGTTTCGATGTAGGTCAGCCCCTCCACGCCTTCGACACGCACCTGGCTTACATTGCTGACCGCAAAATAGCTGTGCAACGCCTGGCTGATGCTGACCGATGTGTTGCTGCGGTTATGGCTGACGAGGCTCAGGTGCAGGTGGGTGTCGAGGCGGATCTTCAGGGTCAGCGACACGTCGTGCGGCCAACCGGGCAGGCCGCCCTCTACATGCGGTAAGCCCAGTTCTATATGCAGCGCTTCGCCGGCGTCATCGTAATCCAGCAGTTCCCACTCTCGGGTGCGTACCAGACCATGGGCGGTGGGGGGTTCTGCGCTGGCACGCATGGCTTGCACGCTGGGCGGGTTGAGGGCCAGGTTGCCAAACCATGGCCAGCAAATCGGTACACCCGCGCGAATACCTTTGCCGTGGACGAACTGCGCCTTTTCGTTCAGCCAGATCACCGGGTTGTCGTCGCCGACCTGATAGCTCAGCACCTGCGCGCCCTGTTTGGCGATCAGCAGTTGCGCTTGCCCGTGGATAAAGTGCCAGCAGTCCAGCTCGCCCAATTTCAGAGAAGTGCTCGGGAGTGACGTGTGGCTGGGCATGACAGGCTCTCTTTACAGGACAAGGGCAGCAGTAGACAGGCAAAACGCCGTCAGGTTTAACGCCGTGGCGGCACCGAGCGCGTGCGGCCGCTGCCATCGATGGCGACGAACACAAATACGGCTTCGGTCACTTTGCGCCATTCGCTGGACAGCGGGTCGTCGCTCCACACTTCGACCATCATCTGGATCGAGCTGCGGCCGATTTCCAGGGCTTGGGTATAGAAGGACAGTTGGGCACCGACTGCCACTGGGACCAGAAACGCCATGCGGTCAATGGCGACGGTGGCGACACGCCCGCCTGCCACTTTGCTGGCCATGGCCGTGCCAGCGAGGTCCATCTGGGACACCAGCCAACCGCCGAAAATATCACCGAAACCATTGGTTTCGCGTGGCAGTGCAGTAATTTGCAAGGCCAGGTCGCCTTGCGGGATTGGATCTTCTTGTTCGAGCTCTAGCATGCCGAAGGGCCTCTGACCCGTGATTCATCATGTGTATTGCGGGTGAAAAAGCGTCTTTAGAAAAACGATTCAGCCCGAACATACTCCGTTCGTCACGTTCTTCCCAAGCCGCACCAAGGGGAAACAACTTCGAGGTATCGGCTGAAGGGACGCATTAGGGCGTGTCGTACAGCCACTCAAAATCCGTAGGTCGTTGCTTACGGTCCGCGAGTATATCGGTCGGCAACGCCGTCTACGACCGTCTGATTCTGCTTTTTAAAGGGGCGACACGTCTACCTCTGTGCTTTTGCAGGCAATTTGTTATCGTTCGTGACCGCCCGGCCTATGCCTGGGGCGTTGCCGCTTTTGCCTAGCCTAATAAGAGATGCCCAAATCCTATGATCACCGAGCCTTCCAGTGCTGCGCCACCTTCGCGTCCCTTGACCCGTAATGACTACAAAACACTCTCGTTGTCTGCCTTGGGCGGCGCGCTGGAGTTTTACGATTTCATTATTTTTGTGTTCTTTGCCACGGTCGTCGGCAAGCTGTTTTTCCCGGCCGATATGCCCGAGTGGCTACGACTGATGCAAACCTTCGGCATTTTCGCTGCCGGTTATCTCGCACGGCCACTGGGCGGCATTGTCATGGCGCACTTTGGTGACCTGCTGGGGCGCAAGAAGATGTTCACCTTGAGCATTTTCATGATGGCCGTACCGACGCTGATCATGGGTTTGCTGCCGACGTATGCGCAGATCGGCATGTGGGCGCCGATCCTGTTGCTGCTGATGCGCGTTATTCAGGGTGCGGCCATTGGTGGTGAAGTGCCGGGCGCGTGGGTCTTTGTGGCCGAGCACGTACCCCCACGGCATGTGGGCTACGCCTGCGGCACGCTGACCTGCGGCCTGACAGCGGGTATTTTGCTGGGCTCTCTGGTGGCCACGGCCATCAACACCCTTTACACCCCGGTGGAAGTGTCTGACTACGCGTGGCGTATTCCCTTCTTGCTCGGCGGCGTATTTGGTTTGTTTTCGGTCTACTTGCGTCGCTGGTTGCATGAAACCCCGGTGTTTGCCGAGTTGCAACTGCGCAAGGCACTGGCCGAAGAAGTACCGCTCAAAACTGTCTTGCGTGACCACCGTGGTGCCATCGCAGTGTCGATGCTGCTGACATGGTTGTTGTCGGCCGGGATCATCGTGGTGATCTTGATGACCCCGACCGTGCTGCAAACCATTTATGGTTTCTCGGCCACGGTTTCATTGAAAGCCAACAGCCTGGCCATTGTTTTCCTGAGCTTGGGATGCATCGCGTCGGGCGCATTGGCGGACCGATTTGGTGCGGGCAAGGTGTTCGTCTTCGGCTGTGCTGCGCTGTTGATTACCTCGTGGACCTTCTATCACAGCCTGTTGCAACACCCGGATTGGTTGTTTCCGCTGTACGCATTGAGTGGTTTGTTTGTAGGCACCATCGGGGCGGTGCCGTATGTCATGGTTAAAGCGTTCCCGCCCGTTGTGCGTTTCAGCGGTTTGTCGTTTTCCTACAACCTGGCGTACGCGATTTTCGGTGGTCTGACCCCGATGGCCGTGACGTTGCTGCTCAAAGAAAGCCCGATGGGCCCGGCGTATTACGTTGCAATCATTTGCACCATGGGTTTATTGGTCGGTGCTTATCTGTGGAAGAAAGGCCGCTGACCCCCGGCCTCTAGCCCTAGGGCACGCCCGCGCCACTTCTCTGGAAGGCCAGCCATTTATTGCGAATGCTGGCCTTTCATCTAATTGTCACAATCGGTTCATAGAGTAGTCACATGGCCTGCAGATACTGGCCCCCGATTCATCTAACCCCGTTTGCTAGGAGTAAGGCATGAGACTGAAGCGTGTGATGGCGGCCCTGACTTTTGTCGCCGCAGGCGTTGCAACTGCGAATGCGGTTGCCGCGGGTGTTGATCCGGCAATCCAGCCGTACGTTAAGACCACTGGTGTGTCGGGTAACCTCTCCAGCGTTGGTTCCGATACCCTGGCGAACCTGATGACCTTGTGGGCTGAGGCCTACAAAAAAGAATACCCGAACGTCAATATCCAGATTCAGGCTGCCGGTTCCTCAACCGCGCCCCCTGCGATTACAGAAGGCACCGCTAACCTGGGCCCGATGAGCCGCAAGATGAAAGACAACGAACTGGCAGCCTTCGAGCAGAAGTACGGCTACAAGCCGACCGCCATCCCGGTGGCCGTCGATGCCTTGGCGGTGTTCGTGCACAAAGACAACCCGATCAAGCACATGACCATGGAGCAAGTTGACGCTGTCTTCTCCTCCACGCGTCTGTGTGGCGGCAAATCGGACATCAAAACCTGGGGTGACCTGGGAGTGACCGGCGATCTGGCCAACAAGCCGGTGCAACTGTTTGGTCGTAACTCGGTGTCCGGTACGTACGGCTACTTCAAAGAAGAAGCCTTGTGCAAAGGTGACTTCAAGCCAAACGTGAACGAGCAACCGGGCTCGGCCTCGGTGGTGCAGTCGATCAGCAGCTCGCTGAACGGCATCGGTTATTCGGGCATCGGTTACAAGACCGCCAGCGTGAAAACCGTGCCGCTGGCCAAGAAAGGCAGCACTGAGTTCGTTGAAGACACTGAAGAGAACGCATTGAACGGCAAATACCCGCTGTCGCGTTTCCTTTACGTGTACGTGAACAAAGCACCGAACAAGCCGCTGAACCCGCTGGAAGCCGAGTTCATCAAGCTGGTGCTGTCCAAACAAGGTCAAGAAGTCGTGGTCAAGGATGGCTACATCCCGCTGCCCGCCAAAGTTGCTGCCAAAGCCTTGGCCGACCTTGGTTTGAAAGAAGGCGCATAACCCTGTAGTTGCTGCCTCAGGCTGTAATCAAGACATGCAGCCTGCGGCCGCGACATCAGGTTCTGAGCCCGGTAACTACTTAATTTTCCACTCCGCTGCCAGCCCCACTGGGCAGCGGCTTTTTTGCGTCACTGCTTTGTCATCTTTTTGTCATACAGGACCGCTAGGGTGTGCGCATGAATGATCTGGCCAATTCCCCAATGACTACGACATCCGCTCCCAAGCGCATTGATTTCAATACGCCTGAACTGCAACGCAAGCGCCGCATCCGCGCGCTTAAAGATCACCTGACCCGCTGGTATGTATTTATCGGTGGTCTTGCCGTGCTCGGCGCGATCACCCTGATTTTCTTCTTCCTCGGGTATGTGGTGCTGCCACTGTTTCAGGGCGCCGACCTGAATGCCAAGCAGGCGATTACGCCTGTATGGATGCAGGACGCAGGCAAGCCGTTGATGCTGTCGGTTGAAGAGCAGAATCAGGTTGGTATGCGCGTGTCCGATCAGGGCATGGTGCTGTTTTTCAATGCCAAGAACGGCGATGAGCTCTCCCGCGTGAACCTGCCGCTGCCTGCCGACACTCATGTGACGTCGCTGGGTGAGGATCAACCGGGTAACCCGGTGGTGGCCTTGGGCTTGTCCAATGGCCAGGCGCTGGTGTTCCGCCACACGTATAAAGTCAGCTACCCGGATGGCAACAAGACCATCACCCCGGCCATCGAATACCCGTACGGTCAGGCGCCTGTCGCGCTTGATCCTCAAGGGCGTGCGCTGGATCACGTGAACCTCAGCGTGAACGATTCAACGCTGGTGCTGGCCGGTTCTACCGGCGCGCAGTTGCACGTGCTGTCGTTGGCCAGTGAAGAAAACATGATGACGGGTGAGGTCACGAACTCCGAAACCCGCATCGAGTTGCCGCAGATGACCGAGAAGGTCAAAGCGTTGTACATCGACCCGCGTCAGCAATGGCTGTATGTCATCAATGGTCGTGCTCAAGCGGACGTGTTCAGCCTGCGCGAAAAAAGCTTGAATGGCCGTTACAAATTGGCTGAAGACGCCACCACTGAAATCACGGCCAGTACCCAGTTGGTGGGTGGCATTTCGCTGATCCTGGGTGATTCCACCGGCACCCTGAGCCAGTGGTTCATGGCCCGCGACCCAGATGGTGAACAGCGTTTCAAGCACATTCGCAGCTTCAAAATGGGCGACTCACCGATTGTTGAAATCACCGCCGAACAACGCCGCAAAGGTTTCCTGGCGCTGGACGCCGCAGGTGAAATTGGTGTGTTCCACAGCACCGCGCACCGTACTCTGCTGGTCGAGAAGGTCGCTGAAGGCCCCGGCATCATGGCGCTGTCACCACGCGCCAACCGCATCATCGTGGAAGAGGGCGGCAAGCTGCTGCCGCTGACCTTGAAGAACCCGCACCCGGAAGTGTCCTGGAGCGCGCTGTGGAGCAAGGTCTGGTACGAGAACTACGACGAACCGAAATACGTCTGGCAATCAACTGCGGCCAACACCGACTTCGAACCGAAGATGAGCCTCGCGCCTTTGACCTTCGGTACGTTGAAAGCCGCGTTCTACGCGATGTTGCTGGCTGCCCCGCTGGCAGTTGCCGCGGCTATTTACACCGCTTACTTCATGGCCCCGAGCCTGCGCCGTAAGGTCAAGCCGGTGATCGAACTGATGGAAGCGATGCCGACAGTGATTCTGGGCTTCTTCGCCGGCCTGTTCCTGGCCCCGTATGTGGAAGGGCATTTGCCGGGGATTTTTAGCCTACTGATGCTGTTGCCGATCGGGATTTTGCTGGCGGGCTTCACTTGGAGTCGTCTGCCGGAGTCCATCCGCCTGCGCGTGCCGGATGGCTGGGAAAGCCTGATTTTGATTCCGGTGATTCTGTTCATTGGCTGGCTGTCGCTGTACATGAGCCCGTTCATGGAAGCATGGTTCTTCGGCGGCGACATGCGCTTGTGGATCTCCCACGACCTGGGTATCACCTATGACCAGCGCAACGCTCTGGTCGTCGGCCTGGCGATGGGTTTTGCAGTGATCCCGAACATTTACTCGATTGCTGAAGATGCCGTGTTCAGCGTGCCGCGCGGCCTGACGCTGGGTTCGCTGGCGCTGGGTGCCACGCCGTGGCAAACCATGACCCGCGTGGTCATCCTGACCGCCAGCCCGGGCATTTTCTCGGCACTGATGATCGGCATGGGCCGTGCGGTAGGCGAGACCATGATCGTGCTGATGGCCACTGGCAACACGCCGGTCATGGAAATGAACCTGTTCGAAGGCTTGCGGACTTTGGCGGCGAACGTGGCGGTGGAGATGCCTGAATCCGAAGTGGGCGGCAGTCACTACCGCGTGCTGTTCCTCTCGGCGCTGGTGCTGCTGTTGTTCACCTTCATCATGAACACTCTCGCCGAGCTGATCCGTCAGCGTCTGCGCAAGAAATATTCGTCGCTTTAAGGAAGGTAGAAGTCTGTGAAACAGAATTCCCTCAAAGGTTGGTTCAAGAGCGGCGCCCCGGGCGTCTGGATCAGCGGTGGCGCGGTGTCGCTCGCGGTCATCATGACCATTGGTTTGCTGGCAGTGATTGCCGTGCGCGGGCTGGGCCACTTTTGGCCGGCTGATTTGGTGCTGGCGCAGTACAACGTGCCGGGCTCAGCCAATCACGTGGTGCTGGGCGAAGTGGTGCAAAAGGAAGAAGTGCCCCGCGAACGCCTGAAAAGCGCCGGTTTACCGGTGCCGGAACAAGGCCCCGAATTCATGACCCGCGAGCTGATCAAGGTCGGCAACCGCGACCTCAACGGCAACGACTTTTCGTGGGTGGTGGGCGAGTGGCTGACCGACCAGAAGACGCCGCCCGAGTTGCTGGCGGTCGAGCGTCGCGAGTGGGGTAACTTCTACGGCTATTTGGTCAATGTGAAAGAAAACGGCAAGGTGATTGCCGAAGGTGAAGCGGCGTGGCCTGAGCTGCAGGCGCGGGTCAAGCGCGTTAACGAGCTGGCCAAGCAACTCAGCCAGCTGGAAAAGAAAGACATCGGCGCCATCAACTATGGGCTTGAGCGGATTCGTCTGCAGGGCCGCAAGCTGGAGCTGGAAGGCAAACTGACACCGCAAGCCCAGGCGGACATGGAAGCCGAACGTGCCGAGCTGAATGCGCGCTACAAAGCGATTGAAGATCGCTTGGGTGATCTGCATGCCCAGTTCAATCGCGACAGCCTGACGGCCCGCGATGCCAACGGTAAAGAGCTGGAAATCAACATCGGCAAAGTGGTCAAGGCCTACCAGCCGAACGCCATGAACAGCTGGCAGAAGCTGGCGATGTATTTCAGTAACATTTGGGAATTCCTTAGCGAAGACCCGCGAGAAGCCAACACGGAAGGCGGTATTTTCCCGGCGATTTTCGGCACCGTGATGATGACCCTGATCATGGCTGTGATCGTGACCCCGTTCGGCGTGCTGGCGGCGGTGTACCTGCGTGAATACGCCAAGCAGAACACGTTGACCCGCGTGATCCGTATTGCTGTGAATAACCTGGCCGGTGTGCCGGCAATTGTGTACGGCGTGTTTGGTCTGGGCTTCTTTGTGTACGTGCTGGGCGGGTCGGTTGACCGACTGTTCTTTGCCGAGGCACTGCCCGCGCCAACCTTCGGTACGCCGGGCCTGATGTGGGCCTCGCTGACGCTGGCGCTGCTGGCCGTCCCGGTGGTGATTGTGGCCACTGAAGAGGGGCTGGCGCGTATTCCGCGTACGGTGCGCGAAGGTTCGCTGGCGCTGGGTGCGACCAAGTCCGAGACGCTGTGGAAGATCGTATTGCCGATGGCCAGCCCGGCCATGATGACCGGCATGATCCTCGCCGTGGCGCGGGCAGCGGGTGAAGTGGCACCGCTGATGCTGGTGGGTGTGGTCAAGCTGGCGCCGTCGCTGCCGCTGGACGGCAACTACCCGTACCTGCATTTGGACCAGAAGATCATGCACCTGGGCTTCCATATTTATGACGTGGGCTTCCAGAGCCCGAACGTTGAAGCCGCGCGGCCGCTGGTATACGCCACGGCGCTGCTGCTGGTGCTGGTGATCGCGACCCTGAACCTGTCGGCGGTGTGGATTCGCAACCACCTGCGCGAGAAGTACAAGGCGCTGGAAAGCTGATAACGAACATAGATGGCAGGCGCGGCCCATCGGCCCTTCTGCCAACGAGAAGCCCGGTTTTTAGTAACCGGAACGAATTTTTAGCGTATGGAGCAACCCATGCAGCATGAATCCACGTCCCACGGCATCAACATGTCGGCCTTGGGTCGCAGCAAACAAAGCTTGAACCTGGCCAATGAAGAAGTCGCCATTGAAGTCCCGGGGTTAAACCTTTATTACGGCGACAAGCAGGCATTGTTCGACGTGAGCCTGAACATCCCGAAACAACGGGTGACTGCGTTCATCGGGCCGTCGGGTTGCGGCAAGTCCACGCTGCTGCGCACATTTAACCGTATGAACGATCTGGTGGACGGTTGCCGCGTCGAAGGTGAAATCAACCTCTACGGCCATAACATCTACCGCAAGGGCGAAGACGTGGCCGAGCTGCGTCGTCGTGTGGGCATGGTGTTCCAGAAGCCCAACCCGTTCCCCAAGACCATCTACGAAAACGTGGTCTACGGCTTGCGCATTCAGGGCATCAACAAAAAGCGCATCCTCGACGAGGCCGTGGAGTGGGCCCTTAAAGGTGCGGCGTTGTGGGATGAGGTTAAAGACCGTCTGCACGACTCGGCGCTGGGCTTGTCCGGTGGTCAGCAGCAGCGTCTGGTGATTGCCCGTACCATCGCGGTCGAACCCGAAGTATTGCTGCTCGATGAGCCGTGTTCGGCACTCGACCCGATCTCGACACTGAAAGTCGAAGAGCTGATTTACGAGCTCAAGTCCAAGTTCACCATCGTGATCGTGACCCACAATATGCAACAGGCTGCGCGGGTGTCGGATTACACCGCCTTCATGTACATGGGCAAGATGGTCGAATACGGCGACACCGACACGCTGTTCACCAACCCGGCCAAAAAGCAGACCGAAGATTACATCACCGGGCGCTATGGCTAGTGGGAGCGGCCCCTGCCGCTTGGCGTAATGACACAATTGGCTGGCCGCCTGGCGCGTGCCGCTCACCGATTTGCGGAGCAGAACCATGATTTCAAAGGATGGCCTCACCCATCACATTTCCGCGCAATTCAACGCGGAACTCGAAGAAGTGCGCAGCCACTTGCTGGCCATGGGCGGGCTGGTCGAGAAGCAGGTTAACGACGCGGTCACGGCGTTGATCGAGGCCGACTCCGGGCTGGCTCAGCAAGTGCGCGAAATTGACGAACAGATCAATCAGATGGAGCGCAACATCGACGAAGAATGCCTGCGCATTCTGGCCCGCCGTCAGCCTGCGGCTTCTGACTTGCGGCTGATTATCAGCATTTCCAAGTCAGTCATTGACCTGGAGCGCATCGGTGACGAGGCGACAAAAATTGCACGCCGTGCGATCCAGCTCTGTGAAGAGGGCGAAGCGCCGCGCGGTTACGTAGAAGTGCGGCACATTGGCGATCAGGTGCGCAACATGGTGCGCGATGCCCTGGACGCTTTCGCCCGTTTCGATGCTGACCTTGCGCTGTCTGTGGCGCAGTACGACAAAATCATCGACCGCGAATACAAAACGGCACTGCGTGAGCTGGCCACTTACATGATGGAAGATCCGCGTTCGATTTCGCGGGTGCTGAGCATCATTTGGGTACTGCGTTCGCTGGAGCGGATTGGCGACCACGCACGCAATATTTCGGAGCTGGTGATCTACCTGGTGCGCGGAACGGATGTGCGCCATATGGGCCTCAAGCGTATGCGCGAAGAAGTTGAAGGCACGGGTGTGGATAACGCTAATGTTCCGCAGGTGCCTGACGATAAATAAGACTGCCCGAGATTAAAAACGCCCGGCTTTAGCCGGGCGTTTTACGTTTCGGCGTTCACATTCAGGCGCTCTGCGAACGTAAAGTCATTCGGGGTGCCCCCAAGATTTGGCACATGGCCATCATTCGGCGCATGCTAGTCAAGATTTCAAAGGAGCAGTCGATGAGCAAGGTCAGTGTGTTGGTGGTGGATGACGCGTCGTTTATTCGCGATTTGGTCAAAAAGTGCCTGCGTAACTACTTCCCAGGCATCAAGATCGAAGACGCGGTTAACGGTCGCAAAGCCCAGGCCATACTGGCCCGCGAAACCTTCGACCTGGTGCTGTGTGACTGGGAAATGCCTGAAATGTCCGGCCTTGAGCTGCTGACCTGGTGCCGCGAGCAAGATCACTTGAGAACCCTGCCGTTCATCATGGTCACCAGCCGTGGCGATAAAGAGAACGTGGTGCAGGCGATTCAGGCGGGTGTGTCGGGTTACGTCAGCAAGCCCTTTACCAACGAGCAGTTGCTGACCAAGGTCAAACACGCACTGAACAAGGCCGGAAAGCTCGAAACCCTGCTGGCCAGTGCGCCGACGCGGATGAACTCGGCATTCGGGAATGATTCGCTCAATGCATTGACTGGCGGCAAGGCTCAGACCGTGGCTGCAACGCCTGCCGCTGCGCCTGCACCCGTTGCACGCCCGGCAGTCGCAGCCAAACCTGCGGCAAAGGCACATACACCTGCAGGGCGTGGTCAGGGTCAATTGCGCCTTTCCAGTGGCACACAGGCATGCGTCATTAAGGCCTTGAGCCTCAAGGAGGCGCTGCTGGTGGTGCGTCGTGGCGACGTGCTGCCTCAGGTGCTGGAAAGCGCCGTGCTTGACCTTGAGCAGGGCGAGAGCGCCGAGGTGGCACGTCTCAATGGTTACCTGCACGCGGTCGTTGCCTACGAGCCCAAGCCTGACAGCGACTGGTTGCAACTGACCTTCCGCTTTGTGGATCAGGATGCCGCGAAGATGGGCTACCTCTCGCGGCTGATCGCCCATGGCACCGCACAAAAACACTTTGTGCCCGGTGCGTAACCACTGAACACAGGCTTACGGCAATTGCAGGCCGCCTGAAGCCTTGTGAATCGCCCGCAGATGCTCACCGATCTGTTTGACGTTGGCTTCGGTCGCGGCAATTTCGGCGGCGCGGGCGGGTTCCAGCAGGCTGCGTACTTCCTTGTCCAGATCCCCGGTCAGGCGCAGTAGCTGTTGCTGGCGCTGACTGCTTTCGGATTCGAGCATTTCCCATTCTTGGGCCTGTGGCAGGCCATAGCCGCTGCTGCCCAGCAACTCCGCCGGGCGACTGAGAAAGCCGCTGCTGGCGAGAATTTCTTGAAGCGTCTTGTTGGCCTTGTCCATGCCGGCACCTTCAATGCCGCGCACTTTTAAGTACTTCTGTTTGACTTCGTCTTGAGCCAGCAATAATTGACGGCGAAACGCGGCTTGCTCAAGCAGCAACAATGCAGCGCTGGCGCGCAGATCGGCTTGTTCGACCCACGGACGTCGAGCGTCCGGACTGAGGGCGAGCCAGTCTTCGACGCTGGTTTGCTGGATCGGCAGGCGGGTCTTGAGAACATCGAACATCGCTTGATAGCGATCGCGGTAGGAGTCAAAGCGGTAACCCAAGCGCAGCGCTTCTTTCTTGTCATCCAGCACGCGGGTATCGGCCAGCCCACGCGCTTTGAGCACTTCCAGCAGGCCATTGGGCATGATGCTGTCCAGGCCCTTGAGCTGCGCGTTGTCACTGCCGCTGCGCAGCAACTTCAGGGTTTCGACCGCGCAGTTGTTGGAAATGAAGTAGTAGTTGCCGTCATAGCTCCAGTGCATCTCTGCCGCGTGCTCGACCACTTCTTCGATTTCTGGGCGGCTCAGCGTGAGGGGCACAGACGCGAGGCTGCGCAGTTCGGTCTTGGTGTATTCGTCAATCACCTGAGCCAGTGGCAAGACAAAGAGGCGTGACGGGTAGGCGCCGGTCAGGCCGTCCCAGCTCGATAACTGTACGTCGTTGACGAATGCCCGGTAGGACAACACCAGATGTTCTTGCAGGTCGAGTCGGCAATCAGGGCCGCGTGGACGGCCGGGCGCGCAGATTACCAGCCGCAACATGCTGTGGCCCCAGCGGCTGGCCCATTCCTGATTGGCTTCGGCAAGCAGGTAATCGACGGCATACACACGCTCGGGGTCGACGGTGCCGAGGGGTTGTTTGGCAAAATCATTGCCGGCATTGAGAAAGGCGAAGCCTTTGGAACATTCATCCCGGGCAGCCGGGGCCCAACCGAAGTGTTCCTTGTAGTAGCGATACAGCGCCGGGCGGCGACAGGCATAGGCCGGATCAAGGAGGAAATACTCCATGTTCACCGCGACAAACTCCCGGGGGTTGGTGACTTCGTACAAGTCCGGGCTGCGGACGATCTGGTGATTGTTTTGCTCACGCTCGCCACGGCGGCCGACATATTGTTGCCAGCCGGCCAGGTCGAGCAGGCGCGGATCATCGCTGAGGGTGAAACGGCGTTCGGTTTGGCCCCGGCACGCGTCCGGCAGGCCAATCAGCCCGGCGCTGTTGTGCTGACGCGTGCAGCGCTGGATGAGCGTGCGCTGTGCGTCCGGCCACAAACGGGCGCGGTCATAAATGTGGGTCAGTTCGTGCAGCACCGTGGCGAGCATTTCCCGGCGCACAGTGCCGTGGGGGCGACTGGTTTGCTCAGTGGCGGCCGAGCCGTCGGTCAAGCTCGTCAGCAGCTTGCGATTGAGATCCAGCTCGGCCACCAACGAAGCTTGCCCGTAGGCGTTGCTCGGCATGTCATCGGTCCAGCCCACCAGGATCTGGCGGTCCAGTTGCTCGATAAACCGCGGTGGCAGCTTCTGCATGGCCTCGTCCAGCAACGCCTGACTGGCCTGCTGTTCAGCCGGGCTCAGGCCGTCGCTCTTGAGTTGCAGATGCAGCGCGGCCTGGGCGCTGCTGCCGATTAGCAGCAGGCCGCAGGCGGCAAGCCAACGCGCGAGTGGCCTCACAGTGCGAGGGTAGCTTCGGCAAGTTCCTGGTCGCTGGCGCTGCGAGCTTCTGGCACACGCTCACGCAAGGTGTTGAAGGCGGATTCCAACTGGACGCCGCGAATGTTGCCTTGGCTGGCAACGAAAGTGGCGGCGTCATCGTGGGCTTCACGCACCACTTTGGAGTCGCGTATCGATGTCGTGGTGTCAGACGTGAAGTCAATCGCGCGTCCGAACGCACGAACAATAATGTTACTGGTTTGCACCAGGGTTTGTGCCTGAGCCACATCGGCCAACAACAGCAGGCCAAGGGTGGCGGCAATCAACGGGCTACGCATGAACATTCTCCAGAAAACGCGGGTAGTTATTGGACGAGAATTGCTTGTGCCAGTTCAAGGTCACTGGCAGTCAATTTTGGCTGGTCCTGACGCAAATAGTGCAAGGCTGATTCCAGCCGGGAACCTCGGAGTTGGCCGTCACTGGCGATAAAAGCGGCAGCGTCATCCTGAGCGGCACGAATCAGTTTGTTTTCGAAGGGTGCTGAGGTCACTTTGCTGGTGACATACCCGGTGAGCACAGTGGTTTGCGTGCTCGTGTCGAAGGCAGCTGCAGTTTGAGTCCAGCAAAAGGCAAGTAGGGCAATTGAGAGAAAGCGCATGGGTCTCGACGTTAGTTGAGCGAGGGCCAAGGCTAGCGTAATGGGCGGGGCAGGGCAAAGTGGATGTGCCCGCTGTCCGAGGGCGAGGCTGTGCTCGGGTTACGTCGCACATAGCCTCGCGCTGCCCGGCAGCAATGGCACGGCAAATCAGAGGGTCAGAATGGCCTGGGCCAGTTGTGCATCGGACGCTTGCAGTTGTGGTGCTTGCTGACGGATGAAGTCCAGTGCGCTTTCGAGTTTCACCCCCCGGATAGTGCCTTCACTTGCCACGAAGCTTGCGGCATCGTCGCGGGCAGCGCGCACGATTTTGTTGTCGCGGATGGAGTTGGTGGCATCGGACGTCAGATCTGTAGTGGCCTTAAGCGTGCCTACAATGGCGTCTGTGGTCACGATGAAGCTGGAAGCGTGGGCGCTGGCAGCAACAGCCAGCAAAGCCGCAGCGCTGAGTAGGCGAAGAGTGGGCATGGTGATACTCCTTGGCATGAGCTTATAAGTTAGACGTTTATAAGCCGAATAGTAGGCCCGGTACCGCGCAGGGCAAAGAAGGTTTTACGGCCAAGGGCTGAAATAAGGCGAAAACGTATTGGAATCTGAAACTGTACTTGTCTATTTTTTTTGAATTTATAACTGTACCTGTCGCATTAACTGCTCATAAAGAAGCCCTAAAACGACAAAACCCGTCAGCGGTTGCCCGCGACGGGTTTTGTTTTACAAATTCTGGGTGCTGGCGGTGAATCGTACATCAGGGCCAGCGAGCGCGTGTTAGCGCCAGAACGGCTTGCTCAGCTCTTCGTAACGCTGTGCTTCGCTAATCCCGGCATCTGCCAGAAGGCGCGAGTCCAGACGAGCCAGTTGATGGCGGCTGGAAATACGGCGCTGCCACAACATCAGGTTGGCAAGTACGCGCAAAGGCATCGAGGCCTGGTTTTTGACAGTGTTGCTTTCGGTGAACAAATCGGAACTGAGGGTACGTTCCATGATGGCATCCTTCCGCTTGTGGCGGCATTGGCTAGTGGTTTAACTGGTGCCCATGATCCTCTTCCGCGTCCAGAGTCTCTAGATACAGTTCACCTGTATTGTGCAGAGCCAGTTAACTGTTTAGGGGTGCTGTACGGGCGTAAATGGGCACAACTGTACCGGTAGGCACTAAGTTGGTGCATTTTTAATCAATCTTGTATGAAATGCGGCTTGTAAGGGTAGGAAATGACCAGTACAGCAGTACAGTTTTTGGAATAGCGCGCATAAAAAAGCCGCCGTGAAAACAGTGTTTTCGTCGGCGGCTGTCTAGCTCGCGTATTACGGGAGCATTTTACCGGTTTCTTCCAGGTTGATATGCCAGCTCAACGCTTCGCGCAGAATGTGCGGGGTGTGGCCACCGATTGCACAGGCTTTGCTGAAGTAGTCGTTGAGTGCTTCACGGAAGTCCGGGTGCACACAGTTGTCGATAATCACTCGGGCGCGCTCGCGTGGCGCCAGACCGCGCAGGTCGGCCAGCCCCTGTTCGGTTACCAGAATGTCCACATCGTGTTCGGTGTGGTCAACGTGGCTGACCATCGGCACTACACTGGAGATCGCACCGGCCTTGGCGATCGACTTGGTTACGAAGATCGCCAAATGCGCGTTACGGGCGAAGTCGCCCGAACCGCCGATGCCGTTCATCATGCGGGTGCCGCAGACGTGGGTGGAGTTCACGTTGCCGTAGATGTCGAATTCCAGCGCGGTGTTGATGCCGATGATGCCGAGACGGCGCACAACTTCAGGGTGGTTGGAGATTTCTTGTGGACGCAGGACCAGTTTGTCCTTGTAGCGCTCCAGGTTGCCGAACACGTCCGTGTTGCGACGCTCCGACAAGGTAATCGAGCTGCCCGAGGCGAAGCTCATCTTGCCAGCGTCGATCAGGTCAAAAGTCGAATCCTGTAGTACTTCGGAGTACATGGTCAGGTCTTCGAACGGCGAGTCGATCAGGCCGCACATCACGGCGTTGGCGATGTTGCCGATACCGGCCTGCAGCGGACCCAACTTGTTGGTCATACGCCCGGCTGCAACTTCTTGTTTGAAGAAGTTGATCAGGTGGAACGCAATGCCGTCGGTTTCGCTGTCCGGTACAGAAACGGTGGACGGTGAATCAGGCTTGTTGGTGATGACGATAGCGACGATTTTTTCCGGCGGGATCGGGATGGCAGTGCTGCCGATGCGGTCGTCAACTTTTACCAACGGGATAGGCGTACGTGTTGGGCGGTAAGTCGGAATGTAGATGTCGTGCAGGCCTTCCAGATTCGGGTTGTGCGCCAGGTTGATCTCAACGATCACTTGTTTGGCGAAAATCGCGAAGCTGGCCGAGTTGCCGACGGAGGTAGTAGGAACGATATGACCTTGCTCGGTAATCGCGACGGCCTCAATCACAGCGATATCCGGCAGCTTGAGCTGCTGGTTACGCAGTTGCTCAACGGTTTCGGACAAATGCTGGTCGATGAACATGACTTCGCCGGCATTGATCGCCTTGCGCAGTGTGCTATCTACCTGGAACGGCATGCGACGAGCCAGTACGCCGGCTTCGGTCAATTGCTTGTCCAGGTCGTTGCCCAGGCTGGCGCCCGTCATCAGGGTGATTTTCAGCGGCGCCAGTTTGGCGCGTTCGGCCAGCGCGTGCGGAACGGCTTTGGCTTCGCCGGCACGGGTAAAACCGCTCATGCCAACGGTCATGCCGTCTTGGATAAGGGCGGCGGCTTCTTCGGCGCTCATGACCTTATCGTGTAGGGAATTTAGGCGAATACGTTCACGGTACATGGATTGTTATCTCGGGCAACGGAAGCAAGATGCGCAGTCTATTCATTTTCAAAGGCTGGCGTCCCGCTACCATGGTCGAATGCCTGACGGCGATTTAGACCCTTTGGTCGGGATTTTTGCAGAAATAAAAAACCCCGGTCAATTCAGCGCCGGGGTTTTCGGTGTGGCAGTGGCGGGGGATGTTACTCGACCGCTTTGACCATATCTTCAATAACTTTCTTGGCGTCACCGAAGACCATCATGGTTTTGTCCAGATAAAACAGTTCGTTGTCCAATCCGGCGTAGCCACTGGCCATCGAGCGTTTGTTGACGATGACGGTCTTGGCTTTGTAAGCCTCAAGAATCGGCATGCCCGCAATCGGCGATTTTGGGTCGTTTTTCGCGGCCGGGTTGACCACGTCGTTGGCGCCAAGCACCAGGACGACATCAGCCTGTCCGAATTCGGAGTTGATGTCTTCCATCTCGAACACCTGGTCGTAAGGCACTTCTGCCTCGGCCAGCAGGACGTTCATGTGGCCGGGCATACGACCTGCCACCGGGTGGATCGCGTATTTCACAGTAACGCCGCGGTGGGTCAATTTTTCGGTCAATTCTTTAAGGGCGTGTTGGGCGCGTGCAACCGCCAGGCCGTAACCCGGCACGATGATGACAGTGTCTGCGTTGGTCAGCAGGAAGGTGGCATCGTCAGCCGAGCCTGATTTGACTGGCCGGGCTTCTTGCGTACCCGCCGGGCCGCCTGCATCCGTTGCACCGCCGAAGCCGCCCAGAATCACGTTAAAGAAAGAACGATTCATCGCCTTGCACATAATGTAAGACAGGATCGCGCCCGAAGAGCCCACCAGCGAACCGGCAATGATCAGCATTGAATTGTTCAGCGAGAAGCCAATCCCGGCAGCTGCCCAGCCCGAATAGCTGTTGAGCATCGACACCACGACCGGCATGTCCGCTCCACCAATCGGAATGATGATGAGCACACCCAGTACAAAAGACAGTGCCAGCATCAGCGCGAAGGCGTTGAGGTTGCCGGTTAGCATGAAGGTGATGCCCAGCGCGAGTGTGGCCAGGCCCAGCACCAGATTCAGCGTGTGCTGACCACTGAATTGCACGGGTGCGCCCTGGAACAGGCGAAATTTGTATTTGCCTGAAAGCTTGCCGAAGGCGATCACAGAGCCGGAGAACGTGATGGCACCAATCGCAGCGCCCAAGAACAGCTCCAGGCGGTTGCCCGCAGGAATGGCGTCACCCAGTTGTTTGACGATACCCAGTGATTGCGGCTCGACCACCGCGGCGATGGCAATGAAGACCGCAGCCAGGCCGATCATGCTGTGCATGAAGGCAACCAACTCTGGCATTTTGGTCATTTCCACACGCTTGGCCATGATCGACCCCGCCGTACCACCGACCAACAGGCCGACGATCACATAGCCGATACCCGCTGTCGCTATTTCAGCGCCCAGTTTGAAGACCAGGCCTACGGTGGTGATGACCGCCAACGCCATGCCGAGCATGCCGAACAGGTTGCCGCGACGGGATGTGGTGGGATGCGACAAGCCTTTGAGGGCCTGGATGAAACATATTGATGCGATCAAATAAAGAACAGTGACCAGGTTCATGCTCATGGCTTGCGCACCTCTTCTTTGGCTTTAGGTGCTTTCTTCTTGAACATTTCCAGCATTCGCCGGGTGACCAAAAATCCACCAAATACGTTAACGGAGGCCAATGCCACAGCCAGGGTGCCCATGGTTTTGCCCAGCGGGGTGACCGTCAGCGCAGCAGCGAGCATGGCACCTACGATCACGATTGCCGAAATGGCATTGGTGACCGCCATCAGGGGCGTGTGCAAAGCAGGTGTAACGTTCCAGACCACGTGATAGCCAACATAGATGGCCAGCACGAAGATGATCAGGTTGTAGATGCCGGGGGAGATCAGCTCTTCCATTGTTTTTATCCTCAGCCGTTTTTGCGCACGACTTGCCCGTCGCGGCACATCAGGCACGCGGCGACGATGTCGTCTTCTAGGTTGATCTGGAACTGTCCTTCAGGGGTGAAGACCAGTTTGAGGAAGTCCAGCAGGTTGCGGGCATACAGCGCGGAAGCATCTGCAGCAACCATGGCGGCCAGATTGGTATGGCCGACGATGGTGATGCCGTGCTCGACCACCACTTGATCCGCGACGGTCAGCGGGCAGTTGCCGCCTTGGGCTGCGGCGAGGTCGATGACCACTGACCCCGGTTTCATTTGCGCCACGGTTTCTGCGCTGAGCAGCACTGGCGCCTTTCGCCCAGGGATCAGTGCGGTAGTAATGACGATGTCGGCCTGTTTGGCGCGTTCGTGCACAGCCAGTGCCTGACGCTGCATCCAGCTCGCAGGCATTGGCCGTGCATAGCCGCCAACGCCCACTGCGCATTCGCGCTCTTCGTCGGTTTCGTAAGGCACGTCGACAAACTTGGCACCCAGCGACTCGATCTGCTCTTTAACAGCAGGTCGCACATCAGACGCTTCGATCACGGCACCCAGGCGTTTGGCGGTTGCAATGGCCTGAAGCCCCGCAACGCCTGCGCCAAGGATCAGCACGCGGGCGGCCTTTACCGTGCCAGCGGCGGTCATCAACATCGGCATGAAACGTGGGTAATGATGGGCTGCCAGTAGTACGGCTTTATAGCCGGCAATGTTGGCTTGGGAAGACAGCACATCAAGACTTTGCGCGCGAGAAGTGCGTGGCGCGGCCTCCAGTGAGAATGCGGTAATGCCATGGCCGGCCAGTTTGGCAATGGTTTCATTGCTGAACGGGTTGAGCATGCCGATCAGCACAGTGCCGCTATTGATAAGGGCCAGTTCGCTGTCATCAGGCGCAACGACTTTCAGGATCAACTCAGCGCCAAATACGTCATTGGCGCTGCCAATAGTTGCGCCGGCGGTTTCATAAGCACTGTCGATGACGCTGGCATTGATACCTGCACCCCGTTGAACAGTCACTTTATGGCCCTGGCCGATCAGCTTCTTGATGGTTTCCGGGGTTGCAGCAACCCGCGTTTCACCCGTATGGGTTTCGAGAGGAACACCAATGTGCACGTCATATCTCCTGCGTGATCTTTTATAAGAAATCCAGTGCACTTCGGATGGTGCTACTGGGGCGGCCGATCAGCACGGCCCCACCGGAATCAGGGTGGGGCGCCGCATAATGCAGGCGATTATTTAGCCCTTCAAGAACTTATGAAGGGTGACGGAATATTTACTACAAGTCATGCCGTGACCGAATGTCGCAAGTGTCGCTTTGAAGCCAGTAACGACGTGGCTTCTAGGCATTAAAGGATGTTTTTGACTATTTTTCACATTTCTTTTAGTTATCCGCGCATAACTTTCAGAAATACCCTGCAAGCCACGTGGTTACTGGCTTACAGGTTTGTCCAGTTAGACATAAGTTTAGTCTGCTTAAAAGCGACATTTACGTATATATGTAGGGTGTTTTTATGAGGCGCTACATAACTCGTATGGACGATGTAATGCGTTAATTAAGGCTGTATTGCTGGGCTTGCTGGATAAGCCAGTCGCGAAAAGCCTTTAGTGAGGCGGACTCGATTTTGCGTTCGGGGATCATCAAGTGATAAGCCTTAGTACTCGCTAGCGTTGCAGTGTTGGCTATCACGAGGCGTTGCTCGGCTAATTCACGTTGAATCAAGAAAGGTGGGATCAATGCGATCCCCATGTCGTGCATAGCGGCCTGAGCCAGCATCGAGAACAGTTCGTAGCGCGGCCCGGTCATGTCACGGGGTACGTTCAAACCTTGTGCGTTAAACCACTGGCGCCACGCATAGGGGCGGGTGGTTTGTTGCAGTAACGGGAGTTCAGCGATTGCGTCTCGCGTAAGGCTTTTCTCGGTCGGCAGCAGGCGAGGGCTGCATACGGGGACTGGGTTTTCACCCATCAAGCGGTAGGACGAAGTACCTGACCAGTCGGCATCACCGAAATAGATAGCGGCGTCAAAGTCGGTGTCAGCAAACAGAAAGGGGCGTGTGCGGTTAGTGAGGTTGACCGTGACGTCGGGGTGCTGCTGCTGGAAGTCCTTGAGGCGCGGGAGCAGCCATTGCGTGCCGAAGGTGGGCACTACGGCGAGTTCAATCACGTTGGCACCTTGCTGCCCCATGATCGAGAGGGTGTCACGTTCGACGGCATCCAGTTGAGTCGCAATACGTCGGCTGTAGGAAAGCCCTGCTTCAGTCAGCTTAACGCCACGTTTTGAGCGTCTGAAAAGTTCGATGCCAAGGAATTCTTCGAGGCTGGCTATTTGTCGGCAGATAGCACCTTGGGTCAGAGAAAGCTCATGCGCAGCTTTGGTGAAGCTTTCGTGGCGAGCTGCCGCTTCAAAACTGATGAGTGCGGACGTGCTGGGAATCTTGCGACGCATGTACGGCTTCCTCACTAAAGGTCTTTAAATATGGCGTTTTTGATCTCCACGGAGTGAGAAATTATCACAAGAGAGTTCCGAATCCTCGTTTGTCCTTCTATATAGGTGGGGCCTACGATCTGCCCACGACATTTGATCTATTTCGCGAGGGTTCACTCATGGCGGGTAAGGCAAGCTTCAACTGGATCGATCCACTGTTGCTGGATCAGCAGCTCACTGAAGAAGAGCGCATGGTGCGCGACAGTGCTGAGCAATTCGCTCAGAGCAAGTTGGCGCCTCGTGTGCTTGAAGCCTTCCGTCATGAGAAGACTGATCCGGCCATTTTTCGTGAAATGGGAGAGACCGGTTTGCTGGGGGCCATGATCCCCGAGCAATACGGCGGCAGCGGCCTCAATTATGTGAGCTATGGCTTGATTGCGCGGGAAGTGGAGCGTGTGGACTCGGGCTACCGTTCAATGATGAGTGTGCAGTCGTCGCTGGTGATGGTGCCTATCAATGAGTTCGGCACTGAAGCGCAGAAGCAGAAATACCTGCCAAAGTTGGCTTCAGGTGAATGGATCGGATGCTTTGGTCTGACTGAGCCTAATCATGGTTCTGATCCTGGAGCGATGATTACGCGTGCACGCAAAGTCGAAGGTGGCTACAGCCTGACTGGCGCCAAGATGTGGATCACTAACAGTCCAATTGCTGATGTGTTTGTGGTGTGGGCTAAAGATGATGCCGGTGATATTCGTGGCTTTGTGCTGGAAAAGGGTTGGAAAGGCCTGAGTGCGCCTGCGATTCACGGCAAGGTAGGTTTGCGGGCATCGATTACCGGCGAAATCGTTATGGATAACGTGTTCGTACCTGAAGAGAACATCTTTCCGGATGTGCGTGGTCTGAAGGGGCCTTTCACTTGTCTGAATTCGGCCCGGTACGGTATTTCGTGGGGTGCACTCGGGGCTGCCGAGTTCTGTTGGCATACCGCGCGCCAGTACACGCTTGATCGTCAGCAGTTTGGTCGTCCACTGGCGGCCACACAGTTGATTCAGAAAAAACTGGCGGATATGCAGACTGAAATTACGCTGGCGCTACAAGGTTGCCTACGCTTGGGGAGAATGAAGGACGAAGGTACTGCTGCGGTGGAGATCACTTCGATCATGAAGCGTAACTCGTGCGGCAAGTCACTCGATATCGCTCGCATGGCGCGTGACATGCTGGGGGGGAATGGCATTTCTGATGAGTTTGGTGTGGCGCGCCACTTGGTCAACCTTGAAGTGGTGAATACCTATGAAGGCACCCATGACGTGCATGCTCTGATTCTTGGTCGGGCGCAGACAGGTCTTCAGGCGTTCTATTAATAGAGGGGGCGGCTCATGGGGGCTTTATCGCATTTGCGGGTGCTGGATTTGTCGCGGGTACTGGCCGGCCCATGGGCGGGCCAGATTCTGGCCGACCTTGGGGCTGAGGTCATCAAGGTCGAGCGTCCGGGCAATGGAGATGATACGCGCGCTTGGGGCCCGCCCTTTCTTAAGGATGCTTATGGGGAGAGTACTGGCGAGGCCGCGTACTACTTGTCTGCCAATCGCAACAAGCAGTCTGTGACGATCGATTTCACCAAGCCTGAAGGTCAGCGACTGGTACGCGAGCTGGCGGCGAAGTCTGACATTTTGATTGAGAACTTTAAGGTGGGCGGGTTGCAGGCTTATGGTCTGGACTATGCCTCGCTTAAAGACGTGAATCCGGATTTGATCTATTGCTCAATTACCGGATTCGGTCAAACGGGACCTTATGCCAAGCGCGCCGGTTATGACTTTATGATTCAGGGCCTGGGTGGTTTGATGAGTCTGACGGGCCGTCCTGAGGGTGAGGAGGGGGCGGGGCCTGTGAAGGTGGGTGTGGCGCTGACCGATATATTGACCGGGTTGTATTCGACGGTTGCGATTCTGGCGGCGCTGGCTCATCGCCAACATGACGGCGGTGGGCAGCATATTGATATGGCGCTGTTGGATGTCCAGGTTGCCTGCCTGGCTAATCAGGCAATGAATTACCTGACTACGGGCGTATCGCCCAAGCGGTTGGGTAATGCCCATCCGAATATCGTGCCCTATCAGGATTTTCCGACAGCCGATGGCGACTTCATTCTTACTGTCGGCAATGACGGTCAGTTCAGGAAGTTTGCGCAGGTGGCGGGTTATGCCGAGTGGGCTGATGATCCCAGATTCGCGACTAATGCAGCCCGTGTGGCGAATCGTCTGGTGTTAGTGCCTTTGATTCGTCAGGCGACTGTGTTCAGGACAACGGCGCAATGGGTGTCTGAGTTGGAAGCGGTTGGTGTGCCTTGCGGGCCTATCAACGATTTGGCGCAGGTGTTTGAGGATCCTCAGGTGCAGGCTCGTCATTTGGCGATAGAGCTGCCTCACGTGTTGGCTGGGCTTGTGCCTCAGGTGGCGAGCCCGATTCGGTTATCTGCAACGCCAGTCGAATACCGTAATGCGCCACCCTTGCTGGGTGAGCATACGCAGGAGGTTCTGCAGCGGGTCCTGGGGATGACTTCGGGAGTGCTTGAAGGGTTGCGCAAGTCGGGTGTTGTTTAACTGCCTACCTATATAGAGGGGGCGTTAGCCCCCTCTATATAGGTAGCGGCTTTTAAGCTTTTTTGTATAATTGATAGAGTCGCTCAATTAGGGCTTGACTCAGAATTCCATCGGCCTATAATTCGCCCCACTTCCGGCGCAGTCGAAACGGAAAACTCCTTGAGATT
>NZ_NQKI01000024.1 GCF_002269125.1 Pseudomonas lundensis
TGGGGCACATCAGCCCGCAAGCCTACGAGGCCCGGATGAGTGCTTGAAACTGTGTCCACGGTTGCTGGGCAAGATCAAAACGATCAGCTCCGAAGTCCGTAACACTCACACTTTCAACGAGCTTCCCGTAAACAGTCCTACCCATGTAGCCATTCAGCTTTGCGCCCTCGGGCCCTGACATGTCTTGAACTGTGTAGGGAAGACCATCAGGTCCCCGATAAAAGACGTTAGACGCCAAGTTGGGATTACCAGTCATCCCCCCCACCACGTCCCCAACATAGCGCTGCGTCCAAACCTTGGTTGACGCATCCTGAGCCTCTACAGGGTCTTTCAAATCCTGAATCCCATTCCCCTTCGCTCTGTACCACCCTGCCCCGTCCACGTCGAAATTACCCAACCGCAACGAGCGTGTGCTCCAGCGAAAGAGCTGTTTAAGCGCCTGCCAGATCCTGTCGAAGTCGCGGTTTACAGTCGAGGACAGGAAGTCGCCATTCTCCTGGTAGTCATTCAGCCGCTCAAACGGCACGTTGAGTTGTAGGTAGATATCAGCCTGATCGACTGGCGCCACCGTAAAAGTGATGGTGCTGGTGGGGTTCCCCACATTAGTGATGGCGAACCCGGAACTGATCTCGATACCGTCGATGTATACGTCTAGGTCTGTCGCGGCCAGCAGCAAGAAGGGAATGGTGAATATCTTTGTCACACCGTTGCCGGTGTAACGCTTGTCGGTGGGTCCTTCTGGAACTGCCATGGTCTGCCCCTTGGTGGTGGCGGGCTAGTAGTCCACTTGAACTTCATGGACGCCCGCATCTGGACGCCAATCGTCACGCCGGGCCTCTGTCGGTTTCCCGACTATTCGGCCAATGCGTACGGGGGTTTGGCTGATGGCGCCAGCGCCTGAGTCGAGGTAGTCGTCGGCCTGATTGGTCAATGCCGGGTTGAAGTTGCGCATCTGGTCCCACAGCGGGCCGCGCAGTACGTCGACGTGTGCCCACAAGAAGCGGGCTGACAAGGGCGATTCAAAGGCATCAAGGATGCGTTTCTGTTTGTTGGTGCTCGAGTACTCTTCCCCTACCCCGCAGCCGGTGCCCTTCAAGGCTTGCTTGAGGATGTTCGGGACGAAGCCCCCCGGCCCGTTGGTTTCAACAACCACTCGGGTGATTTGAAATTTAACGACAAGCTCTCGCACCTGGTGCACTTGGCCACCGATGATCCGCCCTTTGTCGTCGAACTCGGCCAGTTCGCCGGTCAAGCCTTCGGCGACGTGCCAGTAGAGTTGCCCGCGGGCGTCGGTCAGCAGCAGGGTGAATGCTGAGGCATCTGATTTGATCTTGCCCAGCGAACAGTCCCAGTAGGCCACCGCGCCGACTATCTGCGTTGCGCCCAAGAACATGGCCACCGCATTGTTGGCGTGGCGCAGTGTGGGCTGGACGTCGTAGGGGATGATGCGTTCCGGGTCCAGACGAACCTCCGTCACGGGTTTCGAGTGGAGCTGATACTGCGAATCCCATTCGTTGATGGTGCGGGTTTTCTTGCGACGGTCGGCCAGTTCGGCAGCGTTAAAACGCTCCGGCCATGCGCTGCCGGCGTAGCAGTCCACGAGCGTTTGTGGAGGCGTGAAGAACGCGATCCCGCTTTTCGTCAGTTGATAATCGACACCCAATGCCAATAACCGGGCGTGCTTGCCGATACCTGAAAACACCACGTCCGGAACAAAAGGCAGGTCGTAGGCGTTGAGCTTGGCATCGTCTATCCGGTGTTCCTGGGCGAACATGCGGATGGTCAGGCAGTCAGCGCCCAAGCCCTCTACTTCGTCGTAGAGGCTGTCGTGGGTGTGAGGCGTACCAATGAACAATTGCCGGGCGCCGGGCACCATGATGTGGATCTGTTCGCCCAAGCGGTAGCGCATTTTCTCCCGCGCCTCGGGCGTGCCAATGTTACGCGGCACTTCTACGTCATCGTTCTGGCACTCGTCTGCACGGGCCGAGGTGACGTTGGACAGGATGCCTTTGGCGAACATGCTGCCGTTGCGGCTGTCGACTGCCCCCAATACCCACCACTGTTCCACCGTGCCTTGGTTGTGGGGCAGCAGGTGGCGCGTCAGCGGGTGGTTGCGGATGACATTCTGTGTGTCGCGGCTGGTCTTGTAGGCGGTGGGATCAGACTCTGACTGGTGCAGGATTCGGTAGGTCGGGTCGCAGTAGTACCGCCATGCGTTGTAGACCGCAAGCAGCGTGGATTTGCCGAACCCACGGAAACAGCGCAACACCGCGAGGTTTCCACGGTGCTCCAGCCAGTAGCAGGCCCGCACGTGTATGTCCGGTACCGCCCAACGCATGCGCTTGGCCCACATCAGGAAGAAGACCAGCAGCGAGACCTTAGTGGACATTGGTGCCCTTACTTACACGCTCAAGCAGCGCCAGGGCCTGACGTTCGGCCTGTGCGACTTCTTGATCCAGCTCCTTTTCCTCATCATTAAGGGATGGATCTTTGTCCTTGGTCAGCGTGCTGGTGATGTTCATGACTTTGACCAATAGGGTCATGGACGCCGCTGCGTTCTTCTTCGACCAATAGCGGTTGCCGCGCTCTTCCTGCGTCAAGTCAGACGCCGCTTTGCCTGCGCCTGGCCACGTTGACGGATCGGCCTCGTTGATCACCACGTCAGCCAGGCCCACGGACAATTCCTGCAGGCGGGCGATTTGATCCAGTCTCATCGCTTAACCCCCACAGTCGCCCCAAGGTTTGGCGCACGATCGGGCATGGCTTCGCCCGGTTCCCACCAGAACGATTGCCCGAAGTCCTTTTGTGCGCGGCGTTTCATACGGCGCAGGTAGCCGGGTGACAGCAGCTCTTGCATGTCATGGAACACGGCATGTTCAAAAGCGGCCTTGGTGTACCAGCTGCGAATGAACGGGGTGTTCTGGTAACCGAGGCGAAGCAGGTTTGCACCGACGTCTTGAGGTTCAGTACCCTTTTTGAAGACGCTGCCCACCGTCAAGCCCACATCGGCAGCGGTGCCGTACACCGGGCCGAGCAGGCCGGTAAGGTTGGATTGACCGCCCCGGTTATCACCACCAAGACCGGTATTCAGTATGTCGCCAAATATGCCTACGCCACCCCCGCGCAAAGCTGCCTGCACCCAAAATTTGGGGTCGTTAATGTTGCGCGGATCACGGCCATTCATGATGTCCATAAGCTGGTTGGTCATGGCGCCAGCCATCAATAAACCCGTGAAGACAGAGGCGGAATAGGCCAGCTTGCCAGCGGTGGATTCGATCTGTGAGGCGCGTTTCCAGTGACGCTCGAACATGGCCACGCCAAAGGATTTAAACAGGGTCAGGTGACGCAATGACTCGCCACCGATGCTGCCGGACTGTGTACCTTGACGCAGGGTTGCTCGGGTCATCAGGCCAGGCAGGATTGAGGTGAATTCGGCTTCGTTCTGGATGTAGCCCAACAGTTTGCCGATGGCATCGTTCTTTTGTTTGGCGCTAAACCCTTGCAGGCCCGCGATGGATTCAGGAGTGAGCATGTTCTGACCACGCCAGTTTTCAGGGGCTGCCGATTGCCACACGGCCCAGTCATCCTGATGGATGCCATATCGCTCCAGACGTGCCTGTAGCTTCGGGTCTGAACCCCAAGCGCTACGGGTGTCGCTGGCCATGCGCGACATGATTTCAACCGAAAATCCCCGGCGCATTGCGGTTGTCCAGCCCTCCAGCAGCGTGACTTTCATCGTGGCGTTGGCCAGCTTGGAAGTCCAACCGGCTGACAGGTTGTCGGTGTGGAACGTGACCATGTCCGAGGTGATGCTGTCCATCCCAATGGCCATGCGCGAAGCCTCAGCGCGGTAGTCCTTGGAAACACTCTTGAGCGCGCTCACAAGGGTTTTGCCAATGGGTAGGCCATGGTAGGCGCTGGTAATGGCCAGCGACTGAACATCGCCGATGACAGAAGCAATCAAGGTGGCCTGCAACTTGGCCGCCACCATGAAGTTGCGGATACCCTGATTGAACTCGGCAAAGCGGGCATTCACGGGCACGCCCAAGCTGCCGTTGAGTACGTTCCACACCATGTCCGGAGTGGCACCAAATTCGGTACCGGAGAAGAAGCCGTCGCCCTTCCCGTCTTTGATTTTGGCGGTGTCAAGCAACAGGCGATAGGTTTGCGCTGAGTTGGGGCCAAGCTGCTCGATCATGACGGTGTCTTTGATCTGGGCATGCACAGAGCCCTGCATCGCTTCAAACACAGAGGTAGGCCCAAAGTCGCGCATGTACTCCAGGTATGCGTCACCGTCTTTGAAGTGAATTTGCCGGTGGGCATCGTCGTGCTTGGCGGCGCGACTGGTGCCACCCGCAGCCCCCGGCGTCATCTTGTTCAGGCCATCTGTTTTCAAGGTTTCGTGCGCAGCCAGCAGAAAGTCGGTCACCGCTGCATCATTCATCTGCGTACCGTCTTCGTTCAGATAGCGTTTCCTGTCCAGCCTGTTCAGCACAAATCCCGCCCAAGCGTCCGGTGTTGCAGCCCGCACCTTCACCAGGCTGTGGGGCTGCGGTAGCCATCCATAGTCGAGTCGCCCAATGTTCGCGCCAGCGGCGTTCTGCCGTTCACGGATGGCGTCCATCTGCTCCCGCCATACCTTGGCACCCTTCGCGGCTAGCTGGTTGCCCGTGTCGCGACCGAACACCTCATGCACAAAGTCCCGCTCTGCGGCCTTGTTGGTGATCATGCCCAAGAACTTGGGGGCGGCCGCATCGATGGTTTCCATGATCGAACCAAACGCCCGGTTGCGCTCACCCTTGATACGGCTGTCCACCTGGCGCAGGCGCTCGAACAAAGCAGAGGTAAAAGGCTGCTTACCCCCAATGACCGCAGCTCGGGTCTCTTGGTTGGCCAGCTCGCGGGTTTGCGCCAGCAAGTTCTGTCCCTTGCGCTGCGCTGCCTTGTCAACGCTGGCTAAGTGATCGGCCATAGCGGCCTGAGCAGCGGCCAACTGGCGCTGTTGCTCGGTCATGGCGTTGAATTTGGCGGGATCGGTGCGAGCAAGGTCGCGGATGTGAAAGCTGATCTTGTCCTCGATCACTTGGGCCTCGGCCTTTTTGAGCGGACGGCCAATGGCCTGTTCAACTTCTTTGATGCAATCAGCGCGCATCGCCATGGGCTTGCCTCCAGTGGGAATGGAAGCAAGCCTATGAGGTGGCGGTAGACGGTTTCCCGACTATTTGGGGTGAGGTCACAGACGCAGCAGGCAACCAATGGCCGCCGTGTAGGAAGAGGCTTCACGAATGCCAGCCGCATGTTCAGCTTCGATCTCGGCAAGTACCTGATCCGCTCGAGCGCTGGTGGCGTTGCCGTCTGCGTCATAGCCCGTGCGCACCATGGCCTCGGGGTTTCGGGCCACAGCACCACGTAACAGCTGGAGTTCGGCAGGTTCGGCGCGAGCGGCGGACTTACCATCACCAGCAGGTTTACCAGTGTTGTTTACCACTGCGGGGCCCGGTTTATCTGGGTTGGCAATTTTTGGTGCTGCTGGTTTACCACTGAGTGGTAAGCCGGGTTTCGGTGCGCGGGTTGCTACCGGCTCACGGGGCAAGGTGGCTTCATGCTCTCGCACCAGGGAATCAATTTCTTCACGAGCGGCACGTTCATTGATCTGACGCGGGGTCAGCGGTTGCTTGGCTGCTGCGACTCCTGCCGCCAGCGGCTTGCGTTGGAAGCCTTGAATGATCTCGTCTGCTCGTGAGTTAAGGCGTTCATCGAAACGCGTCGGCAGTTCGCCACGTTCCAGGGCGTTGAGGTCTGCGCGAGCCTGTTCTGCGTTTCGATTGCCGGACAGGCTGTCATTCAGTTCGGACTGTCGACCCGATAGCTGTGCACGCTCTTGCGCTATGGCAGCACGTGCGGATTGTTCGGCTTTTTTACGGCCAAGGCCTTGTCCTTGAAACGCTTTGGCGCGGTCACGGAAGGTGGTATCCAAGTCATCCAGGGTCTTGCTGACGGTGGCCAACTCTGCACGCACATCGCGCACGTTGGGCAGACTGCCGGTTGCAGCGTGTTCAGCCTCGGCCCGAATCACCGGCAGCAGTTCTTCGCGAGCGTTGACCAGGGCGTGTTCTCGGCTTGGGGCAATGACGTGTGACTCATCACCGGCCCGCAAGAAGCTGGCCGACTGAATGTTGTCCGGCAGCACCACCGGCTCGCCGCGGTTGATCGATTCAATCGCCGCGCGCAATGCATCTTGGTGGGCAACCGCAGATCGTGGATCTACCGGTAAACCGGGTGCGGTGTCGATATCAGCATGCTGAGCGTTGCGATCCGCAAGGGCAGCATCAATCTGATCGGTTGTTGGCCGGCGCAGGGTCGCCCGGCCAATTCCAAAGAAGCCCAACCCAAGGATTGCGTCAGTTGCAATGGCCGTTCTATCCATCACCCGGTATTGCGCGGCTTGGGCATGATAGCCACCGGACTCAAGAAACTCTGCGGAAACACCACGGTGAGCCATCCCTAGACCAACGTTCGCGCCAACCGCCAGCGCCGCGTCACCGACTAACGATTTTGCAAAGCCTGCCATTGGAATAGCAGCGCCAACGCCCGTCACAACGCCCTCAGTCAAGCCCAGCCATGTTGCGGTGCTTTCGTCGATTCCTTCCGCCATCGATACCTGCTTGCGCGAATAACCCGCAGGCCCACCGGCAGCCGCCGCACCACCCAAAGGCCCGCCCAGCACAGCCCCCACGACTGTGCGCGGCAGGATTGCCATAGCTTCACCGATGATCTGGCCAGCAATACCAACCTCAGTCCGGTCGGGCCGCAGGCTCATCACGGATTCAGCCGTGCTCTCGCCGATTTCTTGAGCTTGCGACTCTCTGAATTGTTGCTGTGCTTCGATCTGGCCTTGCTCGGATTCGGGAAAATAGGACGCCCCGATAGCAAGGTCGGACTCGATCCCAAGGCTCCCCAGTTGAAGCGCCGCCGATTGGGCCGTGCGCACGGCCTCGATGCCACCGCGCAGCAGGCCGGGGCCAACCACATCAAGGGCGCCTGTGAAGAATCCGGGTTTAGGTTTGTCGCTTGTACGATCAAGGCGCTGATCCTGGCTTAGTGCCTCATTGTCTTCGACCAATCCGTCTAACCAGCTCATTTGACTTTCACCACCATGGGTTGATGGGTCGCCGGATCAACTTGCACCCTGCCCGCATTCATCAGGTAATACGAACCCTCTTTACCTGGTACCGGCGACAGCGGCATGTCTTCAAGCTGGCTAATGGGGAATTGGCTGCGCTCAGCCAAACCCTGCAATTCAATGTCCACGATCTTGCTGAAGACCTTGTCACTCAGGCCGTAGGGTTTGATGACCTTTTCTCCGCCATGTTCGCCAACACCACCTGTGGCCATGTTGACAGCCTGTTCAGCCAGATCACTGTCCAGCTCGGGTGATGGGCCGTCATGCTTGATACCCTTCGGCCCGGACATGCCCGCGTACAAGGATTTGTAAGCCAGATACGCCTGTTCACGCTGCGGCGTACCCGGTACCAAGGCATTACCCACGGCTTTATCGAAGGCTTCGCGAAACATGGCGTCCTTGGGCATCGGCGTTGATTTGTCCGTCAACACCCTGGCACCGGCCAGTAATGTCTTGGGCACATCGGTGCCATCATCTCCCTTGAGCCCACGGAGCTGGGCCATGCCGGCCAAGATCGTAATGGGCTGGTCCGCTGCCAGCGGCTTGATGGCGGCGGCATAATCCGCACCGGATGGCGCTGAACTTGCGATGGCCCCCAACAGTTGCAACTTGGTGCCGTCATCGGCCTGGGTCATCAAAGCACTCAACATCGTCTGTTCTTCGGGCTTCCACGGGTTTCGCGCCACCTCCGGCCCATAAGCCTTGCGCACGGCATTGACCACATCGAAGCGTTCGGCAATCTGCTCGCCCAGCTTCTGTTGGCCTTCGGGGGTCATCACCCCCGACACGTCGAGCGGCGCCACATCAGCACCGGTTCGGAGGGCGTTAAACGTGAGCGGATGCTCACGCAGCATTTTGGTGTTGTTGTCGACTGCACTTTGCAGGCGCGTGACATTGGCCTGCTCGGTCACGCTAGCGCCCTGGCTGACCATCTGCTGACGCTTGCGGTCGATGTACTGTTGCTGCTCTGCCAGAGGCGCACGCAATAGGCTCTGCACTTCGGTCATTTCATGCATGCGGGTGTTGAATTCCCCGGCTGCGGACGTGCCCGACAAAGCCGACTTCCAACGCTGCTGGTCGGCGGGTGTCGGCGGTATGCCGGTGGTAGCCTGCTTGTCCATCTGACTGAGCACCCGTTCAGCCTTCATTTCCCGCATTTCGGCCTGACGCTGCTGGTGTTCCTTTACCTGAAAGATTCGACCACTGACGGTGTTCAGCAGTTGGTTACGCTTCTGTGGGTCAAGCTTTTTGGCGTAAAAGCCGTCTTCGGCGGTGAGGTCGTGCTCGACCTTTTGCAGGCTGGCCAAGCTTTCACGCGACTCAATAACGCGCTGGGTGGCATGCGTAGTCCAGTTGCCGTCTTTGAAGTCTTGTTTCTTGCTGGCCCACCCTTCGCCGAACGCCAAGCGCCCAGCTGTATCGATGTCTTCGGCATCCATCCGCGCATTGATCTGTTCGACGTTGGCGCCCGGCATAGCGGCATCCTTGCCCAACATATCCATGCGCGACAACAGATCGCTTTGAGCCGAAAGAATGCGCCCCTTGGCCGAGGCGGCGCGCACGCTGTCCAGCCCACCTAACTGGATGCGCTTTAACGAATTGCCAATGTCACCCTGCTGCGCCTCGTTAAGTCCGGGGGTTTGCAGGGGTTCGAGCTGCGCCACGGCCGTGTTGTAGGCCTCCTCTGACTTTTCATAGCTCAGCGTACCGGTGCGCATCTGCTCATCCAGATCCAGCGCAATGGTCTTGACCTGTGATTCACGATCGATCAGCGCGTTGCTGGCTTTTACGCGGGCAAGTGCCTGATCTTCTTTGGTTCGCTCATCAAGGATGCTAAGCCCGGCATTGACCAGCGTGCTGGCCACTTGCTGGGCGCCACGGTTCTGCAAGCTGGGGTCGGGGGTAATGACGCGGTTCTGCACGACGTCTTGCTGGACGTTGACCCGGCCAAAGTTACCCAGGGGAATCTGTGCCATTAGCCGTTACCTCCTGCTCTCGGCGCCGTGCCATTGGCCGAGGCCTTCCAGCCTGACATGGCCAAAGACGAACCGGTATTCAACACGCTGCCCACGGCCTGCGAGTTTGCCGCCGCCCGCGCCTGGCTGCCGCTGAGTTTGTAATTGCTGGCATCAACATAACCACGGGCCTTTTGGTTTTGCCCGTTGAAAATGGTCAACGCCGCATCTTCTTCGGCATTGCCGATGATCTCTTCATTGATGTTGATGGCGGTACCGGCCCCGGTCTCAATGCCGGACGCCGCGAGCGCCGCATTGGCCTCACTGGACTGATTGCGCGCAAGGCGACGTATGCGGTCAGCCTGTACGGCAGATGCGCTTGCAGCAGCGTCTGCGTCTTTTTGCGCCTGCTCTGATTGAGCATCCGCGTTAAGACTGGCCTGTTTGGCCGACTGATTGCCCGAGTAAACCGAGTACGCCGTGCCTGCGACTGCCGCAGCCGCTGCAACGTACCCACCATATGCAGCCATAAACGCAGCGCCGGCAGCCATTAGATAAGCTCCTTTTGAAACAGGGGCGCGAACAGTTCAAGCCCCAACGATTGATACAACCGTGACGTACCCTCGACGTTTACGCCGGTGCCGATGCCCATTTGAATATGCTTGGCCCCCTTCATACGCGCCCATGCCTCAAACGCCCTGATCAGGCGGATAGCGGTAACGCCATGACGCTTGTTGGGCTCAATGAACAGGGAATAGTCGTAGGCCACCAGGTCATCGTTAAACCATTGATCAACGACCGCCCCAGCCATGCCGCCGACCACAAGACCATTGACCTCTGCCACAAACACCACCCCGCTCGGGCCATTGATCAGCTCGTGCAGGAAGCTGCCCGATTTGTCCGCGTTGAACGCCATGGTGGAATAGCTGCTGGTGGCATGCAGTAACGTGCCCAGCTCGATAAGCCGGGGTACGTCTGAGTGTTTGGCTGATCTGATCATGGTGTTACCTCAATCGTTGAACGTGGCTTTTTTGATGACGCACAGCAGATGGAACGGCAGCGGTTGGTCCTGAGTGATTTCCAGTGAGGCTTGGCCACGGTCCCACCCCAGGTTCTCCATGCGGTGAACGCCGGTAAACAACACAGGGGGATGGTCAAGCACCTGCACGCCCAGATTGCGGAACGCGACGGTTTGGCCATTGATCTTGCAGCCGATGGTTTCGAGGAATCGCAAGGTGACTTCGCCGATACGCATGCTGTTGCCCTGCACGCTGCCTGTGTTACCGGCGACTTCAGGGGTCAGTGTTTTGATTCGGGTTTTGAAGTTGAGGCCAATGGACGTGGTGTAGGCCTTGCGCGGAATGCTGACTTGGCCAGCAGTGACGAGTTGCTGTTGCATCACAACGCCATCCGCCACGATGTCGACCATTTTCCCTTCAAGGTGATTCAGGCCGCCCCATACGGTCTGGCCGTCAGCGCTGGATGCATTGACCCCGGAATCGACACGCACATCAGCGGCGAATCGCTCGATGTAACGCACGTTTTGACCGTTGATGGTTCGGCGAACCACAACCCACACTTGATCCCCGTTTTCACTCGGGATGGATGCCGCTGATTCAAAGGCGCCATCGGTGACCTGACGCGCCCAACCGATGACGTCTTGATCACGATCCACCGTCATGGTGGCCATCACGCCGTCAGCCCGAACCATGTACAGAATGGATTCAGGCTCTTGCTGATAGGCCATATCGACAATGCCAGACTTGGTGGCGTGTTCGGACAACACCGACATGTCAGGCGAGCCAAAGGTGTCGGAGTCGTATTTGTAGGCCATTGCCCGCAACTTACGGTTCGCACGCTGAACGAAATACAGCTCATTGCCGATGCGTACCGGGCGCACGCGGTTGCAACCGTAAACGGATGGGTTCTTGGCGCGAATGTTGGTCGGGGTAATGGCCTTCTCTACCCCGCCGCTGACGGTGAATTCACCGCCGTAGGTCAGCGGGATCAGGGCGTTGATCTGGCCAATGTGCAATATCGGGTTGATCTGATCCGAGGACAGGTTGTACGAGATAGCGTCATCGTCCTTGGTGCCCAACTCGAAGTTCAGGTACTCCCCGGTGCGCGACTCCCAGATGGTTTGCGGAAAATTGGGCGAGCCACCCAAGGCAAGGCGTTGCTCGTACAAAGTGCCCGCGCCCGGATAGCCGTCGATATCGTTCCAGACAGACGCCTCAAGCGACCAAGCATTCGCCGGTGATGCCACCGCCGATGTAGGCGCCGAACGAATGATGCCCGAGGCCACGGTGGAACTGGTGTAGGTACTGACTTCAAGCAAGCCGCCGTTGATTTTGACGAACTTGCCAATATCGTTGGGGCGCCAGCCAGCAATGCCCAAGGTCATGCTGACAGAGCCCCCGACAGGTGTGGCCGCACTCAGTGTGTTGGTGGTTTGCGGCGAACCTTTTAACGACCAGGTGGGCCGCGTTGCTGCACTGAATGCGTTCAATACCTCAACGGTGGCCACGGTTGCACTGGTGACGGCAGAAATGCGGGCAATGCCGCCGCCTGACCAGATTTCACGGCCCACATCGGCGGCCAGGAATGCGGCTTCGACCGCCGTTGCCGAACGCCCTGCCCCCACGGTTGGATCGCTGAGCGTGATCGAGGTCAGGAAGTCGATACCTTTTTCGTCAAAAGGCTTGGTCACAAACGGCGCCGGGGCAAGGCTCCACTCTGTGTGAGTGATGCGCCGCAACCTGCCAACCGGCACCTTGCTGTTGAAAATGAACATGGTGTCGGCACCCTGCACATAGTCCATGCGGTCAAGCAGGTCGTGGCTGTAGGGGCTGGCCAACTCAATGCCGCTGTAGACCCCGTTGGCAAAAAAGATCCGCACGTACAAATCCCCGAACTCGATCATGTAGGCCTGTGAGGCGTTGAATACGTAGGGGATCAACCGACACTTCTTGTCAGGGTATTTGGCGGCTGCACACATCAGGGTTCCGTCACGGCGCAAACAACCGCCATGGATCACTGGCCAAGCGTTTTCGATCACCTCCGCACCGTTCTGGTACCGGGCAATATCGACACGGCCCAGCATGCGCGGGGATACCTCACCGGCGGTGAAGTTGGTCTGTATCAGCGTCAGGCGAGGCATTAAAAGCCACCTCCGAATCGCGCACGCAGCAAGCGTTCGTCACCCAAGGTCTGCGGCGGATCTTCTTGGCCATCGACAGCGCGGGCACGCTTGAGCGCCATTTCAAGCTTCTGCTCAAAGGACTGTTGCAGCGCGGATGATTGGGTGACGGGGTACGCCAACGCGGCAGCCATGGCCAGTGTCAGCAGCTTTACCAGACCGGCATCCCATGTGTTTTCCACTTCGTTGCGGAACACATAGCGCAGCTCCAGCACGGTGGTGTTGGCTTGCAGGGTTCGGCCTTCGACCAGGTAGTCGATCTGGGCATTACGGCTGCCCACTTCCAGCACGCGCAGGAAGTCGGCCGGCAGTTCAAATGAATGGCTGTAACCGAACGCAGGCGCTACGGCATCGGGTGCCAGCACTGCCCGCTTGATTGCGCAGTTCCACGGATGGGCGCGCAACATGTCATCGCGAATAGTCGGGTACAAGTTGGCGCAGAGCTTGGCCCGGTCAAGGTTCAACTGGTCAGCAAAGTCGTTGATGGTTTGCGAGCCCAGCATCAGCAGCGCGTTGGAACAGATAGATACACCGGTGGCCATGCTCATCCTCAAAACCTCCAGATACAAAGACCGGGGCACGCGGCCCCGGTCGGTTAATGCCATCCATGGCCGCCACGAATCAGTTTTGACCGGCGTACTGGGCAACCAACGTGATCACTTGGCCTGGCTGCAACGCTGCACCTGCAACAGTGGAGAGCAGTTCACTTTGGTCAGTGGCCAAGCCTTGTTGGGCCACGGCCACTTCAAACAGTCCACCGTTTGCAAACTGAGCCTCAGCCACAGCGTTACCAGCAGCAGCAACCGATGTGGCAGCGAGGTAGCGAGCCTGCGAAACCGGATCGCCTAGGTTGATGGTTGAGGACGCAGCGCCACCCCCGAAGTACAACTTGGTGCCAGGCATCAGGCGAGCACCGAATGGGATAAAGCCCCAGGAGATTTTGTCGCCGATGGCAACGCCACCAGCAGGAACGGTGTAAGTGCTGACCAAAATCTGAATGTCAGCCCCTTGCAGATTGGGCTTAACCAACTGCTGTGGGAGCGCCGCACGGGCTGCGGCTACGAATGCGTTTACGGTTGCCATGGTGTGGCTCCTAAATCTGGACTGAGGGGAAACGTCAAAGCCGCTTACGCGGCCTCAGTTACAGCGATTTCAACCACCTTCTCTTCCTCAGTCCGTACAGCACCGATGGACTGCTTGGCATAGATCCGGACGTTGAAGCCCTTACCTGGATCCTCGCCAACCTTGGTGGTGATATCGGCGCCTTTACCAAGCGTTACGCCAGACTTGGCCCAGGCATACAGTCGACGGGTAGCACCGTCGTATGGGGTGCGCTCAGATGGAATCCAGGTAAAGCCCATCCACTTACCCTCCACATCGCCTTCCTGCAGGAACTTGCCGGCCATGTAGTCAGCGCTGGTCAAGGTAGCGTCCGCGAGAATGTCGGCAGCCGCAGCAGCCGTGTAGGTGATGAACAGCTCTTCACCGTTGTGGTTGTCCGCTTCGTTGCGGCGGAATATTTTGCGGGCCTGAATGATCTTTGCCTTGGTCAAGCCAGTGCCGCCCACAGCAATTTTCTGGGCAACTGGCAAGATGACGTTGCCGGTGGTCGAGCGCGAGCTGCCGCCCATTGAGGCGATGATCACGTCGTCTTTCGCACGATTGAGTGCTGCAACCATTGCCTTGACGTAGTCCGAAGTTGGGTCAACCAACATACGGATCTTGTCCTGGTCGTCGATCATGTCGCCATCGTCCCAGTCGAACAGATCAACAAAGCGCGTGCTGTGTGGCTGATCATTGATCGGGGTGTCTGCGTGTCGCTGGGTGCGGCGCTGCGCAGTACGTTGACCTAGGCGGTTAACAGACTTAGACATGCCGACAATGTTCGGCTCGATGGAAACCCGCGTTTCAAAGCGCGAGGTCATTTGCTGAGCCAGATGGCGGAAGTTGTCAGCAAATTGCTGAACAAACGCCTCGGTAATTTGTTGGGACATAAGATGCACTCCAATGCAGATAAGGGATTGCCTGCCGGGTATCCGCGTTGCGGGCCGGTATTCCTGGCGTGCATCGGCTCTGCGGCGCCTCGGGGCTTTCTGGGTATCTGCGTGCCATCGCAGGCCAGCCCATTGCTGGGATGCCTGCGATGTTTGTGCATGGAGGGTGTCGGTTTCCCGACTATTTGCGGCGAGGGTCAGAAGCGGGTTTTGGGCTTGTTGTATTTTTGATCGTACATGCCGTCGAGCTGGGCCTTGATGCCTGCCCGTTTCGGGTCGTGCTGTGGCAACGCTTCAAGCTGGGTGCGCAGCTCGGCGGCCTTCACTGCAAAATCCGCTTCGCTGACTTGCACACCGCCGTTGATGGGGCTGTCTTCGTTGAGTTCCTTGCCGATGTTGGCGGTGAACGCAATAAAGTCCGGGTCGTTGCCGTACTTAGCCATCAAGGTGTTGAAGTTGCCCGGGGCATCACCCTGGCTGGCGAACGCTTCGGCCGCACGGTAGGACGCCGACACGTTGGTGCGGATCGATTGTTCATCTCCCCAAACGGCTTTCAGGGCGGCGGTGCAATCCTGCTGGGTCAACACGGCTGCACCCCCCATCAGGCCCGGCGCGGCTTTCAAGTACTCGCCAATCACATACTCGACCTGGTCATTGTTCAGACCCTTGGCATGAGCACCCTTCAAAAACGATTGAGTGCTCTCGTCGGCCTTGAATTCATCCCAATCAAAGCCTTCCAGCTCGATCTTGGGGGCGTATTCCTCATGACTCTTGGGCGGCGCATCCCCTGAACCCATGCGGGTTTCAAGGTGTTTATAGGCCTCGGCAACCTTGCGCGACGAAGCTTCCAGATCAAGGCTGCCATCCTCCTTGTTGGTTCGGTATTTCTCGGGAATGAAGTCTTGGCCAGCCGCACCCCCAAGTACCGTTGGAGCCGGTGCGGGGGCCGGTGACGGGGCTGTGACCGGCGCATTGCCTTCGCCACCCTCGCCCGCTTCGGCCATCAGTACAACGCTCATGAAACGCATAAAACTGTTCTTGAAACGCATGGTTATTCCTCTTGGTCGTTGACGTCTTCAACGCCATTAGCACGGTTAATTCGGAGCACAACGTGGTCGAGTACCTCGCGGTTCCCGGCTTGTTTGTAGGTGGTGAGAATCGCGTCGATGCCGCCCACCGTGCAGGCGTTACGGGCAAAGCGCTGAATCAGCAGTTCCAGCACGATCCGGCCTTCGTGGTGTTCCTCGAAAACACGCTTGAACATGGCGTCGACTTGTTCCGGGGTCATGTTCATGCGGCGGTTCCCTGTTGTTTGAGTGCAGCTTCACCGGCCTGCTGTTGCATGGCTTGTTGCTGGGCCTGTTCCTGAGCGGCTTGTTGGGCTTGCGCTCGATCCTCGCGAATCTTGTCCCGGTCGGCCTTGCTGCGAATGACAGCGGACGGCACGCCCAGAGCTTCGCCCTTGAAGCGCTGGGCCTCGTCCATGTCGATGTTGTCCATCACCGTGGGGTCAATCGGGGCAAGAGCTGCGGCGCCGGCAACGAATTGGTCGATGGCTGAAACCTCTTCCAGCTTCTGAGACCTGGCCAGCGGCGACAGGTAGCGCACGGTGAAGTTGCGGCCCGCCAACGACTCAGGCGCTGCACCGAGAATCCCGGCGCGATAGGCCAAACCAAAACAGCGCTCGATCATGGGTTGCAGGTATTCAGTTTGCAGGCGCCCATACACCGGGCCCAATAACTGCCTGATCAAGTTGACGCGCACGTGCACCTCGGTGGCAGTCATTGCCGGGCCGTCCTGTGCCTGGAGTTGATCGGCCATCAGGATCTTGCGGATTGAAGCCTGCAATCGGGCAATCTTGGTCTCGGCGTACTGGAAGTTCGAACCGCTCTGCAACGGCTTCATGCTGTCCACAGAGTTGGCCACAATGATCTTGCGCGGCCCGACCTTGATTGTGCGCGGGTTCAACACGCCGTCGTCTTCAGCGATCCACATGCCTGCGATGGCCAGATCACCCGCCGCCAAGTCCATGCGGCACAGTTCGTTGAGGGTGCGCGAATCCGGCAGCGCATCGAACACGGGGCCAACGGCGTACACGCTGTCCGGGATCATCATCCAGCGCGGTACCACCACCGGCATTTCGTGATAGCCCGACTCGCTCACCAGCTTCTTGGCCTCGACCTCCACCTTGCAGGAAGCGATCGGCATATTCTTGGCCAGCCTGGCCCCGACCATGTGGGTGGTGCGCGGATAGATGGCGTGAACGAATCGCACCATTTCCTGCGGCTTGTCCTTGGCCAGCTTGCGGGTGTTCTCACTGAGGTTTTCTTCGCCAAACTCATTAACCGCCTGTTCGGCGGTGAGTTTGTATTCGCGGTAGACGGTATCAATCTTGCCGCCCGCCTTCGACGCCGAGGCGTACACGCTTGCAATGGGCCACAGGTCGAAGGTGAAACCGCCTTTCTCTTTGTCCTGATCGATGTACAGGGCAAACCAACCGGCGCACACCACATCAATCAACCCCTCAAACGCGGCCGCGTCGAAGTTCGATGCGTGGATGTTCTGCCAGAGAATGTCGGCTGAGTCGTCCAACCAACGGCGTTCATCCTCAGTCTCTTGCCCCACATCCATGCCGAACCACAGGGAGTTCGCCGGGGTCAGGCCCGACATGATCCCGGACGACAGAATCCGCGCTGCGTCGGTGGTGGTGCCGTCAATCATCCGGGCCTTGCGCATCTGCGCTTCCATGGCTGAGATTTGCTCCGTGCAAAAGCCACTCCCCCGAATCGGGTAGCTGTGGTCGAAGCAATCACGCCAGACCGACTCATGCGGCGAGCGCAGCGACTTCAAGGTGCTCAACGTCTTGGCGATCTGGGCGGCGGTCATGATCCGAGGGTTCTCTTGCCTTTCTCAAGGACGCTGCCCGCAGCACCAGCGGACGACAGCAGGCTGCTCTCGGCCTTGCGCTTCTTGCGGGTGGCGGTTTCTTCATTGGCCTTCTGTGCCGCCAAGTCAGCGGCCTTTTGGGCTTCTACGGCGGGGTCTGGCACATCAACCACTTTCGGCTTGCTTGGCTTGCTTCCCATGGTCTTACCCCTTCACAACAGGTTCAGGGCACAACCAGCCTTCACCGGTCAAGACGGGCTGCTTAAGCGTGGTGGCGTCTAGGGTGCTGGTGGCCTGGGACGCGGGCTTGGCATCGAGCGTGCGCAGTGGATCAAGCACCAATGGGGCCCCGCCTTCGGTCAGGCGAATGACTTCGGCTTCGGCTTCTTCTCGGCTGACACCGATAAAGTCACTGAACCAATCCGCATGCCCTTCGGTTGGCGTGTACCAGACCTTCCAGCGGCCACCACCGTTGTGCTTGGCGGTGTAGGTCGGTACGACTGGGGTTTGAGTGGTCGCGCCGGTGCTGGTGGCGGGCGTGGTAGTGGCGAGAGGTTCGCCGGGGATCTGGGTCTTGAACTCTGGAGCTGGCATGGTGCAGGCCTCGATGAAGGTTGTTGATCAACGAGGGCCAGCATCAAGGGGGTGGGCTGTCGGGTTCCCGACTATTTGGTGGGATTACGCTTGCAACTGCTGGTGATGAAGTCTTGGAGCCCAATCACTTGCGCGGTCACTTTCTTGTTGGCGACAACGAGGTCGGCATAATCCTGTCGAGCATCTGCTGCAAGTTCGGGGGTGGCTGCATCAGCGCTGCCGGTGGCGTCGGTATGGGCTGGCACACAGGCGGCACGGACGTACACGCGCTTAACGCCAGCAGTGAGGTCAGCAACAAGTTGAGGTTTCGAGTCTTCGGCATTGCGGATTGCCTCCTGATACTGGCGGTCGATGGAGTCACGAACGATTAGGGCCTGCTCGTATGCCTTGGCTTCGCCTTCCAGCACACCCACACGGCTCGTTGCGGCATCTAGACGGGTGCTGACGTGATCGAGACGCCAGAGCGCCAGCAACAGGCCAATGACGAGGACGGCGCAGAGACCTGCAAGTGTCTTCATTGCACATCCTTGCACTTGGCATGGCGCTCAAGTTGACGAGACCAGACGCCCCAGCATCGTTTGTTGCCCGGCGTGGAGCAGTCGAAACCAGCGGCATAGCGGTACTTGAGCAAGTCGGTGCAGGCTTGGCCGTAGTTGCCAGCCAGTAGATCACGGCGCATCGATGACGCGCGCCAGTTGCCAATCCCGTACTGGCCGATGAAGTCCATGTACACATCGAACTCCACCTGGTGCAGCTTCACGCCCGGCAGTGACGCTGCAAACTGCTTCTCAGCTTGGCTGTTCAGATTGCGAGCCAGTAACTCGGCACGGGCTGGGGTGATGGTGTCGCCCATCTTCACGGGACGGCCATCCTCGTAGCGAGTCGACCCGTAGCCCAGAGTGGGCACATCGCCTTGGGTGGGAATGACAGCGGTGTCGGTAAAACCCTCACTGAGTTTCCACGCGCCAAAACCTGCGGCGCTCATGCTCAACAGGGCGACAGCAATGCGCTGACGTGCGGCGTTCATCGTTGGCATTGATCGCGGATTGCTTCAATGCGGGCAATGCTTTCCGCATGTTCGCGGCGGTCCCGTCTGATTTGGAAGTAGGTACTGATTACCAAGCCCAGCACCGCAACCACAACGCCAGTGATACCGACCCAATTGACCTGAGAAAGCCAGCCGACCACCCCGGTAGCGGCCCCAAGCATCATGCCCTTGTTGGCAACAGATGCGCCCACCGCCTCAATAATTCCTTCCGGAGTAGGGTTTGCCATGCTGTGACTCCTGACTGGGGCTTTCATGGTGGGCCTCCAGGTTAAAAAAAAACCCAGCGCGGTGGCTGGGCTGCGATGACGGCAAGGATCATCGGGGGGATGTGTCGGTTTCCCGACTATTTCAAACTTTGGCGTGGTAGGCCCACCAATCGCCTACAGCGACCATGGGCAACGCCTTACGCTCTCGTCCTGTGGTCTGGCACCAAAACGACACCAGACGCTCACCTTCCGTGTAACGAGGCTCTGCGCCCTGCTTCCAACCAATCAGCGTGGAGCGCGGGACGCCAATCGACTCAGCTGTCGACTGTATGGAATAGCCAGCGCGCAAGATCCCGGTAATCACCGTGAACCAATCAACGCGAAGCTCTGCCGGGGCAAGCATGGCTACCCCCAAAACGCGCGCGCACGCGAGACAGACAACGTGTGAACCTCTATCCCAAGCCCCCTGCCCATCACGTAAGTCATTTCGGATACAACACGCTTAAAGTCCATAACCGGATCATCTGATTCATCAAAGTGGAACGGATGCACGGCACGGCGGTACCCAAGCAAAGCTTCTGGCTCACCGGGCAATTCAAGGCTTGCATCAACGCAGAGCAACACCCAGCCATCGGCAAGTTTGTGAGTGCTCCAGATCAGTATGGGCAGGCTCATGATGACTTCCCCACAAGCGGCACAACACGCACTGACACGCCCGGTGTCTCGCTGAAACGCTTGCTGAGAGACACGTTAACCACCTGAACGTCATCCTTGAAAACGATGCCGTTGATACCGTCACAGATGGCTTTTAGCACGTTGTCTGCGTCAGGTTTCTTGGTAGGCATCACATCACCTGCCAGTGCTTCAGCGGTTTTCTTCTTCGACCAGGACGCAGCAACAGAAACCAGAATTTTCATCTCAACCAGCACCGGGCCGTCAATCAGCTCCCGTCCTGCCATAGCCTGCTGTGCTGCCATCGCAATCAAGGTTTCGTAGTTGGCGGTTTTCTGCGGCGTGAACATTCGAGCGTGACCACCGATGGTGCTAACACGTGGCCTGCCCTTCCCCACAGCTTCACCGGGTACTACGAATGAAACGGGTTTTAGATCAGACATGCGTGTCTCTCCGGATGCCGAGCTTTGCCAGCAGCATTGCCCTGGCGGATTGTGGGTTGGCTGGAATCCCCTGCGCGATGACCAGCGCTTCGGCTTCCTTGCGCGAGTGCTCCAACTGGACCTGTTCACGCGGCCGAGTGCTGTCGTGGCCAATACCGTGAGCGATACGCCCTTCCAGCGGCTGGCCGGTCTGCGCACGACGAACAACGATTGCGTAATTGCGCTCAAACCGTTGGCGCAGCGCCTTGTCGTTGCTCGATCCAGCATGCAGATCGAACGTGCTGGTGGCTTCGGCTGCGATCTTCACGGCCTCGTGGCTGTACTTGCCTGAACGGGCTTCATCCCACGCTTGGGCTTCCGATGGCAGTCCGGGCACTTGCAGGCACATAGCCCGAAAGACGTTTGCAGGCGGTGGCCAGTCGAATTCGTCGCCTTTCTCGACCAGAACATTGAGACCGTTGGCGATTTGCTTGCCCGTAATACCCTTGAGAACCGTGGCCCATGAATGGCTCATGTCAGCTGATACGCCGAAATTCGACGTCCAGCGGTGGCCGTACATCTCGCTCATCTTGATCCAGAGCTTGTCGAGCAGCGGTTGCGGCATCCTCTCCGTCTCGCTCGGCAATGGCTGCTCGCACCCGATCTGGAACTGAGAGTGGGCCTTGTCGAGTATTGCGTTGGCCTGATGAGGCACCCGGGCCTTGATGGTTTTTGGCAGGGTTTTCGGGTCGAGCGTGTCCATTGGCGGTGCTCCCGCTGGCTTTGGCGTATTGGATTTGGGAGTTGAGGTAGGCAACCAGTTGGTATTCCCACTGGGCCTGGGATTGCTCTTTCTCTGGCCTGACGTACCAGTACGAGCAAAATGCGTCGAGCAGCTCGGTGGTGGCTGCACTGACAGGGATTTTGTTTTTGAAGCAGATGGCCTTGAAGGTTTTCGGGTCTGGAGCCCAGCCATCGAGCGGCATCGGGAAATAGCTCCCGCGCTCTAATAATTTAATAGGATTAACGGATATCGGAGGTAGGTTGCTGATCAGGGGTTCGCTTGATTCTGATCCGGTTGTTGATCCTTGCTCTGATTCGACGAAAATACCGGATTCATTGAGGTTTTCCGGTGTTTCTTCTGGTTGTTGATCAGGTTGTTGATCGGGTTGTTCATCGGTTGCTGATGTTTTGGACGGACTATCCCAATCCGCATTCGGCAGCTGATAAACAAGGGGGCCAACAGGGGTTATTGCACCAAGGGTGATCAGGCGATCAACCAGCGATCTGACCTTTTGCCTGGTAGGGGATCCAGACTCATGACGGCCACGCGTAGGGGCAATATACAGCTCTTCACGGAACATTTGTTCGCTGAGTCGCCGCTTTTGTCCAGACACGCCTGTCCTGTAATCCATAAACCGGCGAATGGCGCAGTAAAGCTTGAAGACGTCAGCAGGCTCATCAGCCAGGGCGCTCCACTCTGCGTCATTGATCTGGAAGGAAGGCACAGTTAGTCCTCCTCGAGCTGATCAACATTCTGGACGTGTTCCATCCAGCGCTTGGCCTGATGAAAAATCGCCTCAATGTCACGCTGGTTGAAGCACCGCATATCGTTAGGCACGATCTTCAAGTCAAGGACAGACAGGATTTGAGCGAACCGCTCGAACTGCTCGGGTTTCATGCGGCTGATCGTCGCCTCGTCGCAACCGACTGCAAGCGCTACCGGGCCGTTGCCGATCGATGCAAGACGCTGCATGAGAACGGAGTAGTTCTTGCGGGCCCTTACGTTCTGCTCTTGGTTCAATGGTGGTGTCGACATAATCAAGCCGCCACTTCGGCGGAACCCTTGAAGCGCTCCGGGTACAAGATGTGAATTTCGGTTATTTCGTGATCGAAAACCTGGCACAAGTTTTCGGCCAAGGATGTGGATGCGCGTTGAGCGCCCCGCTCAATCCGGGAAAGGTTTCCGGTATCGACTGTCTCGCCGACCTGGGCAAGCCGCGCCGAAACCTCGGCGAGTGTCCAGCGGCGCAAGGTGCGCGCTTGTTTTAAGGGAGTCATTGCAAGGCCCTGAGTTGATTTCAAGGACAATTCTGCGCAGTGCGCAGATTTAACACAAGCAAAATCTGCGCTGGACGCTTTGCGTGTAACGCAGTAAGTCTCGAGAATTGCTGAATGGATATCGGACAAAGCATTAGAAAAGCGCGTAAAGCCAAGGGCTTGACGCTAGAAGCTCTCGCCAACCAGGTCGACACCGACACGGGCAACCTGTCACGCCTTGAACGTGGCTTGCAGGGTGCGAGTCAGGAGCTACTGAAAAAGATCATGGCTGCTCTCGATATGACTATCGGGCATAGCCAGCCGCTCGATGATGGGCATTCAAATGTGCAGATGGCTTTACAGCCAAACAGAGCACCTAAGGAGTACCCGCTGATTAGCTGGGTTAATGCTGGATCGTGGGCAGAATCCCCCGAGAATTTTCAGCCAGGTGACGCAGACGAGTGGATTTCATCAACCGAAAATGCCGGTGATCATGGTTTTTGGCTCGATGTGAAAGGCGACTCGATGACCTGTTTTGGAAACCCAAGTTTTCCAGAGGGGTCCAGGATCTTGATCAGGCCAGAATCAGACTTAGTTAGCGGAAAATATTATGTCGTCCGGCTGCTAGATAGCGGAGAACAAACCTTCAAGCAGTACGTTGAAGATGCTGGGCATAAGTATCTTCGCCCGCTTAATCCGAATTACAGAACTATAGAAATCAATGGCAACTGCCACTTTATTGGCCGCGTTGTCGACGCAAAAATGACCGGACTTTGATAGGGACATCAATATGAAAAAGCTGACCTCTCGAATCGCATTAGCCGGGCTTATAGTTTCCGGACCTGCATGGGCGCTAACTGGTAACGACCTCATAAACATGATCCCTCAGTATGAAAAATCGGCTGGAGATTTTAGTGGCGGTATGTTTTTAGGATATGTCGTGGGTGTAGCAGAGACAGCTAATGGCGTTCTTTACTGCTCAAAATCTGGCGTAACTAACGGACAGAACGCAGCAATTGTTATCAAGTACCTCCGAAACAATCCAGAAAAGTGGGCAAATGATGCCAACTCGCTGGTGTTGAACGCCCTAATTACAGCCCACCCGCCTTGTAAAAGCAAAACCTAAAAATCCTCACTAATTAAGCATACCCGCCTTGAGCGGGTTTTTTTCGTCCCAAGAAAATAATCTGCGCTTGACGCAGAAAATAATCTGCGCATAATGCAACCTGTGTTCTGCGCTGCACGCAGATTGTAGCCGCTGTAAAACCACACAAACACCGCTCTTTAGCTCCAACGCATCACCACTGCCGGATCACCACCGGCCCAGATTCAAAGGCAAGCGATGGACCGGCCTCAACGGTCCAGAGGGATGGCAACTGTCCCAGGGTGCGCAGCGCAAAGCCCCGAATCAGTTTTCCAGCGGACAAGGTCGCGGCTGGAGAGAAGGAAGCACCGGAATTTTTCACTTCTGCACCTGGGCAACCGGGTGCATTGGGAAAACAACCCTCACAGGAATACGACATGAATAGCACCACCAAACTCGGCAGCAAAATCAAAGTCGGCGACCTGATGTACGTTGGCCTTAATGGTCGCATCGGAAAAATCATCGAGTTCAAAGCACACCCGGGCTGGCCTGGTCTCCCCGGCCATACAGGCCGCGTGGCGATTACGGACCGGGGCTCAATAACAATCGGCGATCAGCATGTTTGCCGAGTTCCTGCGTAACGGGCTTTTTCACTTCTGCCACCGCATCGGTGGCAGAGGGAAACCAACCAAACGCCACCTTGGAGGCGACCATGACTTACGAAGTGATTGTTGAAGGGTTTGTCCTCCAGGTGGAGGTTACGAACTGCGAAAACACCCCGCCCAACCCGAACAGCTGGGCCAGTGATTGGGATTTTCAGGGCAGCCGCGAACTGGAATTCGTTGTTGTTTCAGGCATCACTTATGACACCGACGGTGTGCGGATGGATGCCCCGGCCAGCGAACTGGCAGATGCGGCCGAACAATACGAAAAGCAGATCGAGGCCGAACTCTGGCGCCAGATCGACAGCCACACGCATCGGCAACGGTGGGCAGCATGAGCCGTGCCCACATCATTGCAGTAGGCATGATCAATTCACGATTTGTTGAGCTGCTCGCAGGCAACACCTCTGCGCAACTGCACGCCGAAACGAGCATGGCCATAGAAATGGCCCACTCACTGGGTGCGATCGATACCAGCGAACACCGACATTTTGTGGCCCGGCAAGACCGAATCCTTGAGCGCCAGCATCAAGACCTTATGGCTAAGTTGGAGGGGTTTCGAGCATGACCATCATCGCCACCAACCGAAAATCACTCATCCAAGCCCTGCACCGTCAGGGCTTTTTTCTGGTTAACGAATTGCCCCGCCCGATTCGTATTGAAGTACGGCGCGGTATGTTGATCGCGAGGGTGTCATGACCAACCGCCAACGTCAGCGCCGCTGTCTGCTGTGGCGAGGCTCATTCCCTGCCCTCGCCATCTTCGCCGTCCTGATGCTGCTCAGCGCTTTCGCTGATCGGATCACCCAATAACCCCTCCCCTTTTCAATGCTGCGCACGTCGCGGCAAGGAAACTCTTGTGTCCGAATTAGCCATCAAGCCCACGTTCAGCCTGGCACCGCAAAACCTCGACGAGGCATTGAAGTTCGCCGACTACCTCGCGAACTCCGACATTGTCCCGAAGGACTTTCAGAAAAAGCCCGCCAATATCCTGGTGGCCGTGCAGTGGGGTATGGAACTGGGCTTGCAGCCCATGCAGGCCATGCAAAGCATCGCGGTCATCAACGGGCGCCCATCGCTCTGGGGTGACGCGGTAATCGCTCTGGTCCGCAGCTCGCCGCTGTGTGAGTACGTGTACGAGACCGACGACGGCGAGACGGCTTCCTGCCGGGTGAAGCGTGTCGGAGAGGACGAGCAGACCCGTACGTTCAGCATGAACGATGCCCAGCAGGCCGGCCTCAAGGGCAAGCAAGGCCCTTGGGCGCAGTATCCGAAACGAATGCGCCAGATGCGCGCCCGGTCCTTTGCTCTGCGAGACGTATTCCCCGACGTGCTGCGCGGCATGCCGATGGCCGAGGAAGTCCAGGATATCCCAACCGAGCGCGAGCTCAACCAGACCCACGCCCGTAAAGCCGAAGAGCCGAAGGTGCTGCCGGCCTACCCCGACAGCAAGCTGGAGGAAAACGCGGAGAAATGGCGCGGAATGATCGCGCAGAACCGCACAAGCCCCGAACACCTGCTGGCGAACCTCACCAGTAAATACGTCGTTACCCCTGAGCAAGAAGAGCGCATCCGCGCCCTTACCCCTATCGAAGGAGAAGCCACCGATGAAAGTGCATAACGTTCAGCAAGGCACGCCCGAGTGGCATGCTCTTCGTTCCAGCTATTTCACCGCTTCGGAGGCGCCCGCGATGATGGGCGCTTCGAAGTTCCAGACCCGCAACGATCTGCTGACCATGAAGAAAACCGGCATTGTTCCGGACGTCAACCCGCAGCAACAGGCCGCATTTGACCGTGGCCACGCCACTGAGGAAATGGCGCGCCCCTTGGTCGAGGAAATGATCGGCGAGGAGCTTTACCCCATCGTCGGTACCAGCGGCAACCTGCTGGCCTCCATGGACGGCGCCACGATGCTGGGTGACGTACTGTTTGAGCATAAGCTGTGGAACGAGAAGGTCGTGACGCAGATCCGCGCCGGCGAGCTGGATCCCCACTACTACTGGCAGTTGGAACAGCAGCTGCTGGTGAGTGGGGCCGAACGCGTGATTTTCGTCTGCTCCGACGGCACCAAAAACAGGTTCGCGCACCTGGAATACAGCCCGGTTGCCGGTCGTCGTGAGCAGCTGGTCGCTGGCTGGGCCCAGTTCGAGCAGGACCTTGGCGAATTTGTGGTCAAGGAAGCCAAGGTCGAAGCGATTGGCGCTGCCCCCGATCAACTGCCGGCGCTGCGAATCGACGTAACCGGCATGGTCACCGCCAGCAACTTGGACGCGTTCAAGTCCCACGCCCTGGCTGTAATTGGCGATATCAACACCGATCTGTCGACCGACAAGGACTTCGCCGATGCGGACGCCACCGTGAAGTGGTGCGGCGAGGTTGAAGAAAAGTTGAAGGCAGCCAAAGAGCACGCACTGAGCCAAACCGAAAGCATCGACGTGCTGTTCAAGGCCATCGACGACATCACAGCAGAGACTCGACGCAAGCGCCTGGAGCTGGAAAAGCTGATCAAAGCGCGCAAGGACATAATCCGTAGCGATATTGTCATGGATGCCGCGAAGGCCTTGCAGGCGCACATCGACCAGATCAACGAGACGCTGAACAGCCGGATCCGGATGCCGAGAGTGTCGGCGGATTTCGCAGGCGCCATCAAGGGCAAACGCACCATCGACAGCCTTAAGGAAGCCGCCAACGCCGAGCTGGCCCGCGCCAAGATCGAGGCCAGCCGCATTGCTGACCTGATTCGAGCGAACCTGAAAAGCCTGAACGAACTGGCCATTAAGCACGGCTTCCTGTTTCACGATGCGCAGGAACTGGTGCTCAAGGCCAACGATGACCTGGTGGCGCTGATCAAGGTCCGGATCAACGAGCACGAACTGCAGCAGGCGGAGCTCAAGCGCCAGGAAGAGGAAAAGGCGCAGCAGCTCGCAGCCCAACAGCGACAGAAGGCCGCTGAACCGGTTGTTGAACAGCCAGTGAAAGCCCCGCAAGAGCCGGAGCTGGTCGCCGCCACGCCGATCAAGACGACTGCAGCAGCTCAGCAGCCCGTCGATGATGGTCAGCGCATCAAGCTTGGCGATATCAGCACTCGCCTGGGCTTCACATTGTCCGCCGAGTTCCTGCGCTCTTTGGGATTCGAAGCGGTGGAGCGCAAGCAAGGCGCCCAGCTGTACCGCGCCAGTGACTTCCCACGCATCTGCGTCGCCCTGGTCCACCACATCCAGGCAGTACAGGCCAACCAGGTCGCAGCCTGATCATGGCTGCCCAGTCCATCCTCGACATCTACGACAGTGTCGAGGAGTTCTCCGGGATCCTTGTCTCCGCTGAGCTGCATGCCAGCGGCGGATGGGAACTGGAATTCGTCGAGAACATCCGCGCCAGCTTCAAGCGTTACGGCGCCCACACCAATCTGAGCCCCGCTCAACAATCGAAGCTTGAGCGCATCGCCAAGCACTGAGGAATGCCCATGAAAGCTGAACACAATGCAATTATCGAGCGCGCAAAGCTGGGCGGATATGAGCCGTCCATGATTGCGCATGAGCTGCTTGTGCACGACCTGGTGCAGGCGGCACTGTTTGAGTTCCGCAATGTTCGAGCGCCGTTTCACAGTCTGAACGAAGGCCAGCAACAGGAAGTCATCGACCGGGTGACTGACGCTGCGGAAAAGTCTGTTTATAACGCCATCAGCATCATCAGCTCCCGCAACGTCGACACCATCCCGGTGACCATCGTTGACGCAAAGTTCAAAGCCAAGGCAATCACGGTAACTGCCGCCATCGATGCACAAGATCCGAACCGGCACGGCCTGATCGATGTGGCTGGGCGTCTGTGTCTGCTGGTGCTGGCTCCGAACGATTACGCCGAAGGTCTGGACGGCATCAAGGCTGAGCGTGATCAGCCGGACTTACCACTACATGTCAGCGATATCACCGGCAGCCTGTTCGAACACAGGGCGACAGGATCGGGCGAACCGGTCGGTGGACACCCACTTGGCAGCGCCACTGAACTGGCCGAGCGCACCGGTGGTGCTAGCGGCGCCGACCTGGACAAAGAGTTCGGCGAGTTCACCTACGACGATGCCAAGCAATTGATCGTGCTCAAGTCCAACAACAAGGCGTTCAAGGGTCACTGGGTGCAAAGCCGACTGGCCATCGATAGCGACAAGACCGCCACCCTGCTGCTGCGGCTGCTCGATGACAAAGTGGTCGAGATCGAAACCGAGGGTGAATCGGCATTTGACCACAGCTTCAAGGTCATCGCCGCGCTGGAAGACGTCGTCTGACTCTCCCGCCCCAACACCACCAGGCGCCAACGCGGCGCCTTCTTTTCGCCTATAGGAAATGCCCCATGAATCTGATTACCCCGTACGACACCGAAACCACCGGCCTGCCGCTGTTCCGCGATCCAAGCGACGATCCACGTCAACCGCACCTGGTGGACATTTGCATTCTTGCCTTCAACGCCGACGGCACTCTGGTCGATTCCTTCGAAGCCATGGTTCGCCCAGATGGCTGGGTGATCCCTGCCGAAGTAACCGCGATCCACGGCATCACAAACGAAATGGCGATGGACTTAGGTATTCCCGAGTCAGAAGCATTGGATGGTTTCATGGCCATTCATGACCGTGCGGGCCTGCGGGTAGCCCACAACATCAGCTTCGATGATCGAATCATGCGCATTGCCCTGTCGCGGTACCGGGGCAAGGAAGCAGCCGATGCATTCAAAACCACTCCAGGCTACTGCACATGCCAGTCCAGCAAGAACCTGGTTCAGTGCCCGCCCACTGAAAAAATGATTCGCGCCGGTTTCGGTAAGCAGTTCAAGCAGCCTACGGTTGCCGAGGCGCTGCGGCACTTCACCGGCGAAGAACTTGTCGGCGGTCACCGCGCGCGACCTGATACCGAGGCGTGCACCCGCGTTTACTTCGCCATGAACCCGCCTGTTTTGGTGGCGTAATAGAAACGCCCCAAAAGAGGCGTTTATTTACTCAGGCTTTTGACCATTCCCCACGCTTAGACCCCGATCTATCCCCCAATCAAGCGCCTGATCAATTGTCATACCGAGAACATTGTCGGTGTAATCCTCAACAATAGGTTTCCCTGCACCGGTATACACACCAACAAAAAGCTGCTTTGTACCGTCGTCTAAAGTTCTAGCACGTACATCAACTTGAGTGCCATTTTGGAGCTTCAACTCCTTACTGTTGAAATTGGCATGCACAGCTGCCCAGTCAAAATACGTCTGTGTTCTTTGAAACATTTCCCAATCCCCTAAACATTGTTTGAGTAGGGAGTAAGGCACACGGACTAAAAATACTCCAACTCAGAGTTGCTCCTTTTATGAACCCAATCGCACAGCGGGCGCTTGATCGTGCCCGCGAATCTGCTCCGCCTGCCCTGATAGCTCCGATTCAGGCCAATCCGTCACTGCCAGAGCTAATCATCACCGGCCCCATCAACCGCATCATGGAGCTTGAGGGCAAGCGTTTTGCACTTGAAGTGGTGCAGGCCCTCGGCTCATCCATACGCAATCCATCAGTCGTCAAGCAGGTAATTGGCAACCTCACACGAACCGCCGTCGCACAGCCATCCAGTTACGCAAGCGGTATCAAATTAGTCATCGATCTGTTGAAGGGGGCGTCATGAGCGAGCTCTCCGACCGATACAACAGCCTGCCGTTCAAAGATCGACAAATGCTCAACGCCCTGATGGTCGAAGCTGAAATTCGATTCATCGAACTTGAGAAAAAACGCATGTTGGCCGACATCCGCAAGAACGTCAGGGTCATCAATGACCGAGTGAAAAACATGCGGCGCCACCTGGAAACGTTGCCATGACAAACACAGCAGCAGTTAGAACAGATCAATGCCTCCCACGCATCCTGCGTGCCGGCAAAGCCCCCGCATACCTGGGCATGTCGAGAGCTGCATTCGCAGAAATGGTGCGACCTTATGTGCAGGAAATTCGCATCGGCGCGCAAGGCGTTGGGTTCGACAGGTACGAGCTCGATCAATGGGCTGACAACTACATCAAGACCAAATCGGTTGATAAAGCATCGCCGCAGGACAACAATCCGCCCTGCAGTGGGCGCCCGGGAGAGAAACAATGGCGCGAAAAACGATCTCCGGTCTCTACGAGAGGAACGGTATCTGGCACATCGACAAGGTCGTCCGTGGTACACGACTTCAAGAAAGCACTGGAACAAGCGAAAGGGAAGAAGCCGAGCAGTACCTGATTTTTCGGCTTGAGAAACTCAGGCAGGAGAAGGTTTACGGCGTGCGTCAGGTGCGAACCTGGCGCGAGGCCGCCACCCGTTTTTTGGTGGAATATCAGGACCAGCCATCAATTGCTTTATCTGCATCGCACATCGAACAGCTTGATCCTTACCTCGGTGAACTGCCCATAACCCACGTCGATGACGGGGCACTGGCGCAGTTCATCAAGGACAGGCAAACGCCGGGGCTGACAAAGACCGGCAAGGTTAAGCCCGGCGTATCGAACAGGACAATCAACATCGCCCTGCAACGTGTCGTCAGGATTTTGAATCTATGCGCACGCAAGTGGCGGGATGCTGAGAAAAGGCCATGGCTGGAATCGGTGCCGATGATCAGCATGCTGGATGAGAAGACAAACAGCCGAAAGCCCTACCCGCTTTCTTGGGAAGAGCAGTCAGTGTTGTTTGCTGAGTTGCCAGCACACTTGCAACGTATGGCCATGTTCAAGGTGAACACCGGCTGTCGTGAGCAAGAGGTCTGCAAACTGCGTTGGGATTGGGAGATTGCTGTGCCCGAGTTGGATACCAGTGTTTTCCTGATACCTGCAGGCTTTGGCGGGAGACGTGAAACCTCTGGTGTGAAGAACGGCGAGGATCGTCTTGTGGTTCTGAATGGGGTGGCCAAGTCAGTTATCGAGAAGCAACGCGGCCTAAGTAAGGAATGGGTTTTCCCTTATGACGGTACCGGGATGCATCGGATGAACGATTCGGCCTGGAAGAAAGCGCGGGTACGTGCAGCGAAGATATGGCAGGAGAAATACCTGCGCCCTGCCTTGCCGGGTTTCGCATCGATCCGGGTACACGACCTGAAGCACACCTTTGGCAGAAGGCTACGTGCAGCAGGCGTGACACTGGAAGATCGAAAGGCATTGCTTGGGCATAAGAACGGAAGCATTACGAGCCACTATTCTACCGCAGAGCTTGGGCAACTGATCGAAGCGGCAAACAAAGCATCGTCAACTGATTCGCGGGGGCCCGCACTGACGATCTTGAGGAGGAAAACAGGGTGATCCCCCGCAAAAGTCCCTACGCATGAAAAAGCCCAACTCGTGAAAGTTGGGCTAAGTCATTGAATAATATGGTCGGGACGGAGTGATTCGAACACTCGACCCCTAGCACCCCATGCTAGTGCGCTACCGGACTGCGCTACGCCCCGACTAGGCGTTAGAACTATTTGAAATAACTCGGGCAAATATACCTTAAGCCTAAAAAAAGCGAAAGTAGTAATGATCAAGTTATTTGCGAAGGATCAACAAAACATCTTCAAGCTCTGAAATGGTTTGGCGGATCAACTGCTTGTACTGGGTTGTATCATCTTTCGCTTCATCACCTGAAAGACGCAACCGCGCACCTCCAATTGTGAAGCCTTGGTCATACAACAAGGCACGAATCTGCCGGATCATCAACACATCCTGTCGTTGATAATACCGGCGATTTCCTCGCCGCTTTACGGGGTTAAGTTGAGGAAACTCTTGCTCCCAATATCGCAGCACATGCGGTTTGACCGCACACAACTCGCTAACTTCGCCGATGGCGAAGTAGCGCTTGCCCGGAATTGGCGGGAGCTCGTCGTTATGACTTGGTTCCAGCATAAGCCTCTACTCGGGCTTTTAACTTCTGCCCTGGACGAAAAGTGACCACACGGCGTGCCGTGATCGGGATTTCCTCTCCCGTTTTCGGATTGCGGCCAGGCCGCTGTCGCTTGTCACGCAAATCAAAGTTGCCAAAACCGGACAACTTGACCTGTTCATTGTCTTCAAGAGCGTGCCTGATCTCTTCGAAAAAAAGCTCCACCAATTCCTTGGCTTCACGTTTATTCAGGCCCAGCTCTTCATAAAGACGTTCCGCCATTTCAGCTTTCGTCAGAGCCCCCATACGTCACTTCCTTAACGTGGCGTTTAACCTTTGTTCGAGCGAGGTGAGGATGTTCTGCGTCGTGGTATTCACCTCATCGTCATTAAGAGTGCGCGATGGATGCTGCCAGGTCAAGCCGACCGCAAGGCTTTTTCTATTGGGATCAATACCTTTACCTTGATAAACGTCAAAAAGCCTCAGGTCTGTCAACCACTCGCCCGCATTTTCACGAATGACATTCAACACATCACTGGCAGCTACGTCTTTGTCGGCAATCAAAGCCAGATCGCGACGGACTTCCGGAAAGCGCGAAAGCTCAGAAAATTTCGGCATTTTGCCCGACGCCACTTCTGCCAAAACCAATTCAAAAACAAAAACAGGCCTGTCCAGACCCAATTTTTTGTTCAGTTCCGGGTGAAGCGCGCCTACAAAACCTACCTGACGACCATTACGCTCAATACGTGCAGTCTGTCCAGGGTGGAGCGCCGAGTGCTGACCAGGAACAAACTCAAAAGCATCCAAAGCACCCGCAAAGCCCAATACAGCTTCCACATCAGCTTTAATGTCAAAAAAGTCGGCCACTTCACGCCCCTGCGCCCAACCTTCAGGAAAGCGAGTACCGCACACAACTCCCGCAAGCATGGACTCTTGCTTTAGACCTTCCAACTGCCCTACAAACCGTAGTCCGCTTTCAAAAAGACGGACGCGATCTTGTTGACGGTTCAAGTTGTGTTGCAATGCTTTGACCAAACCAGGCCACAAGGAAGCACGCATCGCCGCCATATCATTGGATATAGGATTGGCTAACAGCAAAGGCTCAAGGTCAGGGTTGAAAAGCTCAAACTGTTTAGGGTCGATGAAACTGTAGGTGATAGCTTCTTGATATCCGCGCGCTACCAGCAAACGACGCAGCTCTGGCAACTCACTGCGAGCTTCAGTCTTGGCTTGAGGCGCCAGTCGGGCTTGCGGATAACGGACTGGAAGACGGTTGTACCCGTACAAACGAGCAAGCTCTTCTATCAAGTCCACTTCCAGACTGATATCAAAACGATGGCTTGGGACGCCTACGCGCCATTGCCCCTCGCCAATTGCAGTAACTTCAAGCCCCAAGGCACACAGCAAACGCTCGACCTGGCCGGGATCCATCTCCATTCCCAACATCTGACTGATACGCGCAGCACGCAGGTTGATGGGGGCAATCGACGGTAAGAACTGTTCGGCAACTGTTTCGATAATCGGACCTGCTTCACCACCGGTAATTTCTAGCAATAAGCCAGTGGCGCGCTCCATAGCTTCACGGGCCAAATTCCAGTCCACGCCACGCTCGTAGCGGTGGGACGCATCCGTGTGCAACCCATAGGACCGTGCTTTACCAGCTACGGCAATTTGGTCGAAGAAAGCGCTTTCAAGAAATACATCTCGGGTTGTCGCAGATACGCCGCTGTGCTCACCACCCATTACACCCGCAATGGCCAGCGCCCGCTGATGGTCTGCAATAACAAGCGTATCACTGCGCAAGCTAACTTCCTGGCCATCAAGCAAAACCAGTTTTTCACCCTCTTCCGCCATGCGAACACGGATACCACCGTTGATTTCGGCGAGATCAAATGCATGAAGAGGCTGCCCCAGCTCCAGCATCACGTAATTAGTGATGTCGACCGCAGCGTCGATGCTGCGCACATCGGCGCGGCGCAAGCGCTCCACCATCCACAGAGGTGTAGGTCGGGATAAATCTACATTGCGGATGATACGGCCCAGATAACGAGGGCATGCAGAAGGCGCCAACACATCTACAGAGCGGACTTCGTCATGTACGGCAGGGACAGGCTCAATCACCGGGCGTGTCACTTCTGCGGCGTACAAAGCGCCCACTTCACGGGCCAAACCTGCCAAAGACAAGCAATCACCGCGGTTCGGGGTCAAATCGACCTCAATACTCGCATCTTCGAGGTCTAGGTAAACACGAATGTCCTCGCCTACCGGAGCATCTGCAGGAAGCTCCATCAGACCGTCATTACCCTCGCCAATTTGCAGCTCGGCTTCGGAGCACAACATGCCATTGGACTCAACACCGCGCAGCTTGGCTTTCTTGATCTTGAAGTCGCCCGGCAATTGAGCGCCGATCATGGCAAACGGAATCTTCAGGCCCGGACGTACATTCGGCGCCCCGCAGACGACTTGAAAAGTTTCAATACCATTTGTAACTTGGCAAACACGAAGTTTGTCAGCGTCCGGGTGCTGCTCGATGGCCAATACCTCACCCACCACAACACCGCTGAATGCACCTGCGACCGGAGCCACACTGTCCACTTCAAGTCCAGCCATCGACAGACGAGCAACCAACTCGTCGCGTTCTACCTGCGGGTTAACCCAACCACGCAGCCACTGTTCACTGAATTTCATCCTGCTCTCCTAAAAATGCGTTACGACTAGCGAAATTGCGCGAGGAATCGCAAGTCGTTCTCGAAGAACAGACGCAAGTCATTCACACCGTAACGCAGCATGGCCAAACGCTCCACACCCATGCCGAAAGCAAAACCTGAGAACTCTTCAGGGTCAATCCCGGACATACGCAGCACATTAGGATGAACCATTCCACACCCCATGACCTCGAGCCAGCCCGTCTGTTTGCAGACACGACAACCCTTGCCGCTACACATCACGCACTCCATATCCACTTCTGCCGAGGGTTCAGTGAAGGGGAAGTAAGAAGGACGAAAACGTACGGCCAATTCTTTTTCAAAGAACACCCGAAGGAACTCTTCAATGGTGCCTTTGAGATCAGCAAAGTTGATATCGCGATCGATCAGCAGGCCTTCAACCTGATGAAACATTGGCGAATGAGTGATATCCGAGTCACTTCGATATACACGCCCAGGGCAGACAATGCGGATCGGCGGTTGCTTCGACTCCATTGTGCGGACCTGAACCGGAGAGGTATGGGTACGCAGCAACATGTTCGCATTGAAATAGAAGGTGTCATGCATAGAACGCGCCGGGTGATGGCCCGGAATGTTGAGTGCTTCGAAGTTGTGGTAATCGTCTTCAACCTCGGGACCTTCGGCAATGCCGTAGCCAATGCGGGTAAAGAACTGCTCAATACGTTCCAGAGTCCGGGTTACCGGATGCAGACCGCCGGAGGTCTGGCCTCGACCAGGCAGGGTCACATCAATGGATTCGGCAGACAGTTTGGCGGCCAGCTCGGCCTCTTCAAACTGGGCCTTGCGCGCATTGAGAACCTCTGTGACACGCTCCTTGGCATCATTGATTAGCGCGCCTACTTGAGGACGCTCCTCTGCCGGCAAATTCCCCAAGGTCTTCATCACCTGAGTCAATTCGCCTTTTTTACCAAGGTAAAGAACCCGGATTTGCTCCAGGGCATTGATATCTTCAGCGCTCTCAACAGCCTCTAGTGCTTTAGAGACCAGCGCATCCAGGTTTTCCATGTACAGACTCCAGATACAAAACAGGGGAAGAGCTTGAAGGCTCTTCCCCTGTTTATGACGTTTAACACCCAAGCTTACATAAGCAAGCCCAAGTGACTGTCGGGGGTACTTAAGCCAGAGTGGCTTTAGCTTTCTCGACAATCGCAGCAAACGCCGCTTTTTCGTTCACTGCCAGATCAGCCAGAACCTTACGGTCGATCTCAATGGACGCCTTTTTCAGGCCGGCGATGAAACGGCTGTAAGACAGGCCGTTGATACGTGCACCAGCGTTGATACGAGCGATCCACAGAGCGCGGAACTGACGTTTTTTCTGACGACGGTCACGGTAGGCGTATTGGCCTGCCTTGATTACCGCTTGCTTGGCAACACGGAATACGCGCGAACGTGCACCGTAGTAGCCTTTAGCCAGTTTCAGAATTTTTTTGTGACGTTTACGGGCGACAACGCCACGCTTTACACGAGCCATGAGTTACTTCCTCTAGTCTTAACCAAAAATTAACGAAGGCGCAGCATGCGCTCGACTTTTGCCACGTCAGACGGATGCAGCAAGCTGCTACCGCGCAATTGACGCTTACGCTTGGTCGACATTTTGGTCAGGATGTGGCTCTTGAAAGCGTGTTTGTGCTTGATACCGTTAGCAGTTTTCAGAAACCGCTTAGCAGCACCACTTTTAGTCTTCATCTTTGGCATGTTCGGATACTCCGCATTCAGTTGATAAACATAACCGCAAGGCCTGCCGTGCCCTGGTGGTTACTTCTTCTTTTTCGGGGCGATGACCATGATCAGCTGGCGTCCTTCCATCTTAGGATGCTGTTCGACGGTACCGTATTCCACAAGGTCAGCTTCAACCCGCTTCAACAGTTCCATACCCAGCTCCTGGTGGGCCATCTCACGGCCACGGAATCTTAACGACACCTTGGCCCTGTCCCCATCACTCAGGAAACGTACCAGGTTGCGCAGTTTTACCTGGTAATCCCCTTCCTCCGTCCCTGGACGAAACTTGATTTCTTTAACCTGGATTTGTTTCTGGTTTTTCTTCGCTGCGGCAATCTGTTTCTTCTTTTCGAAGATCGATTTGCCGTAATCCATCAGCTTGCAAACAGGTGGTACTGCATCAGCGGAAATTTCCACCAAATCCAGTTTGGCTTCTTCAGCCTTAAGAAGCGCTTCTTCGATCGGGACAATGCCAAGTTGCTCGCCCTCAGCTCCGATTAACCGAACCTCGCGTGCCGAGATATTCTCGTTGATCGGGGCCTTCGGTGCAGCTCGTTTATCTTGTCTCATTTCACGCTTAATAATAATTACTCCGAATCATGGCGACCACGCCGGGAAACCGCTTGTGCGAGGAATTCAGCGAATTGCGCGACGGGCATCGAGCCCAGGTCAGCACCTTCACGTGTACGCACAGCGACAGTCTGCATCTCGACTTCCCGATCTCCGATAACCAAGAGATAAGGAACCTTGAGCAAAGTATGCTCGCGGATTTTAAAGCCGATCTTTTCATTTCTCAAGTCTGACTTGGCACGAAATCCGCTCTGATTGAGAGTTTTTTCAACTTCAGCAGCAAATTCGGCCTGTTTATCAGTGATATTCATGATCACTGCCTGGGTTGGCGCCAACCACGCAGGGAACGCACCTTCGTAGTGTTCAATCAGAATACCGACGAAACGCTCGAACGATCCAAGGATCGCACGGTGCAACATAACCGGGTGCTTGCGGCTGTTGTCTTCAGAGACGTATTCAGCGCCAAGACGAATCGGCAGGTTGAAATCGAGCTGCAAGGTACCACACTGCCAGACACGACCCAGACAATCTTTCAAAGAAAACTCAATCTTCGGACCGTAAAAAGCACCTTCACCCGGTTGCAGGTCATACGCAAGGCCAGCACTGTCAAGCGCCGAGGCCAATGCGCTTTCGGCACGATCCCACAACTCATCGGAACCCACACGCTTTTCCGGGCGAGTAGACAATTTCAGCTCGATATCCTTGAAACCGAAGTCAGCGTAGACATCCAGCGTGAGCTTGATAAATGCCGCAGATTCGGCCTGCATCTGCTCTTCGGTGCAAAAAATATGCGCGTCATCTTGAGTGAAGGCACGCACCCGCATGATGCCGTGCAGCGCACCCGACGGTTCGTTACGGTGGCAAGCACCGAACTCTGCCAGACGCATTGGCAACTCGCGGTAGCTTTTCAAGCCCTGATTAAAGACCTGCACGTGGCACGGGCAGTTCATCGGCTTGATTGCGTAATCGCGGCTCTCCGACTCAGTCGTGAACATGTTTTCAGCGTAGTTGGCCCAGTGACCGGATTTCTCCCACAAACTGCGGTCCACAACCTGAGGCGTCTTGATCTCAAGATAACCGTTCTCACGCTGCACCTTGCGCATGTACTGCTCAAGCACCTGGTAAAGCGTCCAGCCGTTTGGATGCCAAAATACCATCCCCGGCGCTTCTTCCTGAGTATGGAAAAGCCCCAGGCGCTTACCGATTTTGCGGTGATCGCGTTTCTCGGCCTCTTCAATACGCTGAATGTAAGCAGCCAACTGCTTCTTGTCAGCCCACGCAGTGCCGTAGATACGCTGCAACTGCTCATTCTTGGCATCGCCACGCCAGTAAGCGCCCGACAACTTGGTCAACTTGAAGGACTTCAAGAAGCGCGTGTTTGGCACATGAGGGCCACGGCACATGTCGACGTATTCTTCGTGGAAATACAGGCCCATGGCCTGTTCGTCCGGCATATCTTCGACAAGGCGCAGCTTGTAATCTTCGCCGCGCTCGGAAAACAGCCGGATCACTTCGGCACGAGGCGTGACCTTCTTGATCACGTCGTAATCTTTCTCGATCAACTGCTGCATGCGCTGTTCAATCGCAGCCATGTCCTCAGGGGTAAAAGGACGATCGTAGAAAATGTCGTAATAGAAGCCTTCCTGAATGACAGGACCAATGACCATTTTGGCCGTTGGATACAATTGCTTCACTGCATGACCAACGAGGTGGGCGCAAGAGTGACGAATGATCTCCAGCCCCTCTTCATCCTTGGGCGTGATGATTTGCAGCGTGGCGTCATTTTCAATCAGGTCGCAGGCATCAACCAGCTTGCCGTTGACTTTGCCGGCGACAGTGGCTTTTGCCAGACCTGCACCAATCGAAGCGGCAACTTCGGCGACTGACACTGCGTGATCGAAAGTACGTTGACTGCCATCGGGAAGAGTAATAGTTGGCATGGCGCCTCCTCTCCTAGTGGTGACCCCTACCAAAGGTCACGTGGGTTGGGATGAGCCAGTACGCGATTCGGTGGTGAGCCTGCCTCACAGTGGCAGGAGCCTTGCGGCCAACCGTTAACCGAACCAGAGTGACTGGAGTTCAAATCAAAAAGTTCAGGGCTCTGTTTCGCGGGATATAAAAAATCGCCACGACAGGCCAAGGGCGGCATGCTAGCACACATGAGCGCTTGATGGAGCGCTCAGCTTGAGGCAGCGAAAATACTGTTCGCCTTGCACAATGGTGAACTTGAGCGGCACTTTCCCCCTCAGATACACCGTGAGTCACATTTAGCCTTATCACCCTGTAAGGAGCATCACATGCCCACTAAACGCTTATTAGCTCTCGCAACCCCATTATTGGCACTACTTCTGCCGCTGAGCGCCCACGCGGACAATTGGCCTGCAGCCCTTAAAAATGACTATATGAAGGATTGTGTCGCTGCTGCCAGCCAAAATATTGATAAAAAAACGGCTACGCAATATTGCGCATGTGGCGCGGATAAATTGTCTGCCAATTTTTCGACAGCTCAGATCAAGCAGTTGATGAGTAAAGAGGTACAACCCAGTGCTGAGCTGCGCGCACAAGCGCTGAAGGCCATCGAGTCATGCCGCGCGACAGCGCCTACCCCCGCCAAACCCAAGAAATAATCCCCCTAGGGTCACCGCCACTTACGCCTTGAGCCACTGACAAAAGCCCGATAATGGGCCATTCCTTAAAAAAAACATAAGGAGTGATGCTTTTTTTAAGTGCCGGCGAAAGCGGCAAAGCCCCATAAATCGGGGGTTTCAAGCCTTCCGAGCAGCTCTGGGAAGCTTACAAAGCATCAAACTGTGACGCAGGGGGGCTCCCAAACCTCACATTTCGACTATGATAGCCAAGTGTGCCCAGTTGGCCTGAGCAGCACAGTACTACTGAAAATATAAGTTTCTTGGAGATACACCATGTCTAATCGCCAAACCGGCACCGTAAAATGGTTCAACGATGAAAAAGGCTTCGGCTTCATCACTCCTCAAGGTGGCGGTGACGACCTGTTCGTACACTTCAAAGCTATCGAAAGCGACGGTTTCAAAAGCCTGAAAGAAGGCCAGACCGTTTCCTTCGTGGCTGAGAAAGGCCAAAAGGGTATGCAAGCTGCACAGGTTCGTCCGGAGTAAATCTCCTTCGAACAAAAAAACCCCGTCCACGTGACGGGGTTTTTTGTGCCTGATACAAACGCGAACTGCTTAGCCGCAGTTCACGCGCGTAATCACGGCATTGTCATCCGCATTGAGGTTCAGGCGATCTGAGCGGTACTCAAGCGTCATGACATCGTTAGGCCCGAGGATACGGGCGGTCTGCGCACCTGCTTTGACGCGGGCCTGCTCCAAAAGCTGCGCCGACGCTTTTTTCCCGACTGCAAAGGCTGCCGCCTGAGCGTCGCACCGCGTGTGCGCAGGGGTGGCCGCCGCAGGTTCCTTGTCAGAACTTGAGGTACTGCACCCGGACAACGCCAGCACTGCCAGCAATGAACCCAATGACACTAGCTTCCAGGACATGAAGCCTCCTTAAAAATAAATAGTCGAGACCTTTGCGACAGTTTTTACGCAAAGAGGTTGCACAGCGCCATGCAAGAAGTACGCGTGAGCGCAGGCGCGTGATTTTGGACGAGAAGCCGTGTATCGCCTTGGCTTAATCGTCACGGAATATGTGCTGTATCAGTACACATCGATGTAATCGAACGGTGGATTGGGCCAATTCGCCTTCAAAGCATTGAAGATCTGCATAACCCAAACCTCGTCACTCGCTGCAACATTGCCCACATACCCAGAACCCGCTGACCAGGTTTCCAGCCTGAAAAGCAGCCCGTCAATATCTGTACCGCCAACCACGCCTGAAGACAGGTAAGCCCGCCCGACTTTCGAGACTCGCAGCTGCGTGTGCACATCATCACAGGCTGAGGCCAATAGCTGTCGTACAGCCTCCAGCGTCAGCCCCTCAGGCTTATTCAAATCGATATACATAGTAATGCCCCTCCCTCAAAGGGTCAGTGTGACATGGGCGCGGCCATTCCTGCGCCCATGCCCACTCTCACACTGATGGCATCTCAATGGCATTTTGCTAAGATCTAGCGTTTTAACGCAACGAGTCCAACCATGAGCAACGTCAGTATTGACGCCGACATCAAGGCGAAATGGCAACAGGGGCAATGTTCTTACAGCCCGGGCAGCCCCGAGGAACTGGCCATTATCGGGATAGATCTGCTGGTTAAAGAACTCGGAATCGAAGCGGCAAAAGCGTTTAGCCATCAGGTTTTCGAGAAATATGGCCCGCCTGTAGAGACGACCTGAGGGTACAGAGACTCAAGCCCACATCGGTCAGGCATCAACCTTGATTCTGCCTTCGCACTGGCTGAGCCACTGAAAAACACGGCTTCAGCACGTACATACAACGCTGCGACCTGCACGGGCACCCCCTGAACGCTCAAGCCTTGTATCAACTGATGCTTACACCACACCGTTTTAAAACGTAACACCAGCGATCAGCGCAATATTGCAGTACGGACGACATTCCCCGGTACGCACAATCGCTTTTGCGCCCAGACACAAGCCCTTAAAGGCATCGTGAGCAAGCATCCGCCTGCCTCCCATCAACCCAAGGCTGGTTTGAGCCTCAATGGCACTGAGCGCAGCACACGGATGTTCAAGCAACTCTTTAGCCAGTACATGGCTTTCAACCTGCATCTCACTCAGGACGATACACAATGTGGTCTCCAGGTCCGGCACTCCACGGGTCAGTGCCAGATCAATCAGCTCAACGCCCTTAGGCACCGGCAAACCGGCATCGGCAATCACCACAATGTCGCCATGTCCCAATGACGCGATCAGCCGTGACAGTTGAATATTCAGCAGGGGTGTCTTTTTCATGACGGTGCGAAACCTAATACGTCAGCCAACTTTGGAATGGACGGTTGAGCGCCTGAGCACGTGACAGACAACGCTGCCGCAATTTGTGCAAACCGGATGGCTTGATCTTCACTCTTCCCCCCCGCGAGGGCGGCAGAAAATGCACCAACAAAAGTGTCACCCGCCGCAGTGGCATCGACCGCCTCAACGCTGGGCGCCGAAAAATGCACGGTATCGCGCCCGCTGACGAACAGCGCGCCTTTGGCCCCCAGCGTCACAATCACGTTGCGCGCGCCCGCCTCAATCAGCTTCAAAGCAGCACACTCTGCAGACGCCAGCGAATCAACAACCACGCCACTGAGGGCCTGAGCCTCACTTTCATTGGGGATCAGGTAATCAATAGCCTCAAGCCACTGTGACGGCAACGGCCCGTTAACCGGCGCCGGATTGAGGATTACGGTCTTATTGAGCGCTCGCCCCCGTTTGAGCGTATGGGCAACGGTGTCATAGGGGACCTCGAGCTGGCAGACGATCACCTCTGCCCCCTGCAGCATCGCGTCACATGATTCGATATCGCCAGGTGCCAGGGAAGCGTTGGCGCCCGGCACGACCACAATGGTGTTTTGACTGTTGGCATCCACAACAATCAGGGCAATGCCACTCACACACCCCGCGACACTCGACACCCCCGAGCAATCAATCTGCTCATCCATAAGACCTGCTCGCAGCTGTTCGCCATAGGCGTCACTGCCCACACGCCCCAGCATCGCGACGCGCGCGCCCAACCGTGCAGCCGCTACCGCCTGGTTGGCGCCTTTGCCGCCATGTACCGTTTGCAGTGAATCACCGAAGAGCGTTTCGCCCGGCTGCGGCAACCGCTGCGTTCGTGTGACCAAATCCATATTCAGACTGCCAACCACTACTACATTTGCGTGCATGCTCGACACTCAACCGATGGATTGCTGAAGGCGTTGCCGGGCGATCGCTCGGTACGGCCCGGTGGATTCACGTAGCACTAGACTCGGCGCAACGATTAACTGCTCAACAGATCGCGCGGGCGTTGCAATACGCTGCAACAAAACCCGTGCAGCGGTTTCCCCCAACTGCAGGATTGATTGACCTACCGTCGTCAACGCCGGGTACACATACCGGCTCAGTTGAACATCATCAAAGCCGATGACAGACAGTTGCTGCGGCACCTGAATCTGGCGTTCAGCGGCCGCACGCAAGACACCAATGCCCATCATGTCGTTGCACGCGAACACGGCCGTAGGCGGATCGTCGGTCAACAAGCGGTTGGCTGCGACATAACCGCCTGTACAACTGAAATCACTTTCCACCCTCCAGTGCGCCGCAGGCTCGATCCCGGCCTCGTTCAAGGCTCGCAGATACCCGGCCTGTCGCAGCTGCGCCACACTATTAAGCGCTGGGCCGCCAATACAGGCAATCGCCCGATGACCCAGCTCAAGCAAATGACGGGTCGCCAGGTACGCTCCCTGCTCATGATCGATTCGCACCAGATCGGCGTCGATACCTTCCAGGCTACGGTCAACAATCACCATGGGCGTGCGGACCCCCGATAAACCGCTGGCCAGTCCCAAATCACCGCCCGCAGAAGCAACTACCAGACCGTCCACACGCTTTTCCAGCAACACCCGCAAGTAGTTGCGCTGCTTATCCGGATCGTCGTCGCAATTGCAGAGGATCACGCAGTAGTTATTACGCTCACAGTAATCCTCGATTCCCCGTGCCAACTCGGCGAAGTAAGGGTTGAGGCTATTAGCCACCAGCAAACCAATGGTGGCGGTGCTTTTGGCTTTCAGGGAGCGCGCTACAGCGCTCGGTACGTAATCCAGACGCGCAATGGCTTCTTCCACTTTCAACCGCACCGGCTCGCTCACCGGCCGGGTCTTGTTCAGCACATGGGACACCGTTGTGTAGGAGATCCCCGCCATTGCCGCCACATCTTTGATGGTTGCCATTGCTTAATTCCGTCGCCGTGCCCGTTGACTGCGGTAAGTATCCAAAATCACTGCCATCACAATGACAGCACCGGTGATGATACGCTTGGTCGGATCGGTCGCGCCGATCTGCGCTAACCCTGCAGCCAGGACCGAGATAATCAGCACCCCAAAAAACGTGCTGATGATAGAACCGCGGCCGCCCATCAGGCTGGTCCCGCCAATGACCACCGCAGCAATCACTTGCAGCTCCAGCCCAGCCCCCGCGTTAGGGTCTGCGGCCTCCAGACGCGAGATCTGAAATAAGGCTGCCACCCCGGCCAGCAGCCCCATCAGGCTGAATACCAGAACTTTGTAGGGCTTGGGGTTGATGCCGGCCAGGCGGACCGCCTCTTCATTGGTGCCGATTCCGACCAGGTAGCGTCCGAACACCGTGCGGGTCAATATCACCTGCGCGACCACGATGACCAGCAATGCAATGATGAAAGACGGCGCAATGCCAAACGCAATTGGATCGGACAACCAGGCGAACGCGTCGCCAATATAGGCGGTGCGCGATCCGGTCATTTGATAAGCAGCGCCGCGGGCCATTTCCAGCACGCCCAGCGACACGATAAACGAAGGAATGCGCCAAGCGACGGTGATCGACCCCGTGAGCGTACCGACCGCAGCAGCGCAGCCCATGCCCAACAATGCGGCTGGCAAGACACTCCAGCCCCACCCCAGGATCGCCACACTCACCACGGAGGCCGCCAGCGCCAGCACCGAACCGACGGACAGATCAATGCCGCCGATAATCAAGACAAAGGTCATGCCCACGGAGAGCACCATCAGGTCAGGAATCTGATTGGCCAAGGTGCTCAACGTACCGTAAGAAAAGAAGTGATCGCTCAGACTGGAGAAGAGCACGATCATGGCCAGCAAAGCGCCAGCCAACCCCACGTACGTGCCCATACCGTAAAAACTGTGCGCAGCGTTGCGCGGCGAGGAAGCGGTGTTCATGCAATGTCCTTGGGCGCCACTGACGTCAGTGGTGCATCGTGTGTTTGATAACCGGCAAACGCAGCCGCCAGCAGTTGTTCCTGACTCCAGCTGTCGCGCTCAAAGGTAGCGGTCAAGCGCCCCGCCGACATCACCCCGATGCGGTCACAGATCAGCATCAATTCCCGCAGGTCGCTGGACACCACCACCACTGCCTTGCCCTGTCGGGTCAACTCCGCGAGCAAGCGATAGATATCGAACTTGGCCCCGATATCAATGCCGCGCGTGGGCTCATCAAACAGCAACACAGCGCAGTCGCGCTCAAGCCAGCGGCCGATCACGACTTTCTGCTGATTGCCCCCCGACAATTGCGCGACGATCTGCTCGGGCCCGGCACAGCGAATGCCCATCGCATCGATCTGGCGCCGGGCCAGCGCACGCTCTTGCGCCCCCTTGATGAAACCCGCACGCGACAGCTGTTGCATATTGCCCAAGCCGATATTGGCGCTGATGGGCAAGCTCATCAGCAAACCTTCGCCCTTACGGTCTTCGGTAATCAATGCAATACCGTGCCTGACAGCGTCCATCGGGCTGCAAATAGGCGCGGGTTGCAGGGGGGTGCCCACCGCGACCGTGCCACTGTCAGCGTGGTCGGCGCCATAAATCAGGCGCAACAACTCTGTGCGCCCTGCCCCGATCAGGCCAGATATGCCGAAAATCTCACCCTGGCGGACCTCAAACGACACATCCATAACCTTGGTCCCACGGCCCAGCCCTGAAACCCTCAGCGCAGGCTCCCCCAGAGGGCGCTCGCCCATCTCCAGGTGATCGCCCAGCTCGCGCCCGACCATCAAATTGACCAGTTGCTGGCTGTCATAGTTGGCAATGGGCTCGACACACACCAGATGCCCGTCACGCAGCACCGCAATGCGCTGGGCTACCCGTGCCAGCTCTTCGAGCCGGTGAGAGATGTAAACAATCGCTACGCCCCGGGCCTGTAACCGGGTGATCTGGATAAACAACAGCTCGACTTCGCGGGCCGTGAGCATGGCCGTGGGTTCGTCGAGGATCAGCACCTGACAGTCGCCAATCAGGTTGCGGGCGATTTCCACCATCTGCTGGTGCCCAACCCCCAACTCACCCACCATTGTGTCGGGATCAATGGCGTCAAGGCCGACCTGTGCCATTGCCTCAATCGCAGCCGTACGCAAGCGCTTGCGGTTGATCCACCCGGCGCTGGCAGGCAGATTGTCGAGAAAGAGGTTTTCCGCCACGGTGAGCGTCGGCAGAAGATTGAGTTCTTGCATCACCATGCGCACACCCAGGCGCTCGGCTTGCGCGCGGCTGCCGGGCGCATAAGGCTGGCCGTTGAAATGCATCTGGCCGGTGGAGGGCACTTCAAGCCCGCCAATGATTTTTGACAAGGTGCTTTTTCCAGCACCGTTCTCCCCCGTCAACGCCAATACTTCGCCGCGATACAGGGTCAGGTCGATCGCACTCAGAACAGGTTGCGCATAGGTTTTACCTATGCCGCGCACTGAAAGCGCCACGCCAGCATCTGGATTTACCATCAAACATCTCCGGGCACCCGGTCAAACACGCAGGTGCCGAGGGCATGGATAGATTAGGGGGTCGTGATCAGCTCAACCGGCGTGGCAATGACACCATCTTTTAGTGCGTCGACTGGCGCTTTGCTGATTAGCTTGAGCGCGGTCTGAATCCCAAAGACAGCCTGCTGAGCGGCCGCCTGGTCTGCGGTGGCCAGCACACGGCCTTTCTTGAGCATCGGCTTGATGGCATCGATGTTGTCGTAACCGACCACCAGCACTTTCCCGGCCTTACCGGCTGCGCGGATGGCCGATACCGCGCCAATCGCCATGCTGTCGTTGCCCGCCAACAGAGCCTTCACGTTTGGATACTCGCTAAGAATCGCAGCGGCCTGCTTGTTGCCCCCTTCGATTTCCCAATTGCCGGACTGCGTGGACACCACCTTGATTTGCGCCGCGTTCATGGCGTCCGTGAAGCCAGCCGTGCGTTGCTGCGCGTTGGTGGTGGTCGAAACACCTTCAATGATGGCCACTTCGTCGCCAACGTTGAGTTTGCTCGCCAGGTACTCACCCACCTTGCGCGCGCCAGCCCGGTTATCAGGCCCTACAAACGGAACATCCATCTTCTTACTTTTAAGCACTTGCGGGTCGAGCTGGTTATCGATGTTTACCACGACAATCCCGGCATCCTGGGCTTTTTGAAGGGCGTTGATCAACGCCTTGGAATCAGCCGGAGCGATCACCAGACCATCGACTTGGGCAACGATCATCTGATTGATGATGTCTACCTGCCCCTGCGTATCGGTTTCGTTTTTGATGCCGCTGGAGATCAACACAAAATCAGCCGGGTGCTGTTTTTGATAATCCTCGGCACCCTTGGTCATGGTGACAAAAAACTCATTGGCCAATGACTTCATGACCAGTCCGATTTTTGGGGGGGTGGGAGAGTCGGCGTGCGCAAGCGGAAGGGAAAACGAGGCCGCTGCAAACAAGGCGACGGCGAGCAAGCGTCCAGCAAAGGGCAGCTTCATGGGAGTACTCCGATCTTATGATTATTGTGAGCAACATCCTGTTTGCACGGGCTGCCAACGCATTGACAGAGTCGCTTGACCGGAAGCCGTGAAGGCACTCAAGTCAGCGAAAAAAAGACCGCGCAAACGTTTGCTTTAACCTCACTATGAAAACGCGTCTGGCATTTGTCAATCACAAAAATCGGCGCCATTAAACCGACGAATGGACGACTTTCCGTACGAAAAGTTACCTCTAAATTCGGTAACCCGTCTCCAAAAACCTGAACAATCACTCTATTTTTAATTTTTATTCATATAAATCAATTACTTATAAAAACTCAAAGCGATCCGATCTGGCTGGCACAAAATATGCCTTTATATGACCAGCATGTGGCCAGTGGATGGCACGTGCCGTGCTAGGTGTATGTGCATCAGCACTCTCATCATTAAGAGAGAACATAATGAAAAAAGCTGTGTTGAAATCCATTGTTCCGGGCGCTTTGGCCCTTTTGCTGGTCATGCCAACCGTTCACGCACAAGAAGCCGCTGCCAAGCCGAATGTGATCATTCTGGCCACCGGCGGCACCATCGCAGGCGCAGGCGCCAGCGCTGCCAACAGCGCAACCTACACCGCTGCCAAAGTGGGCATCGATCAACTGATCGCAGGTGTGCCCGAGTTGAGCCAGTTGGCCAACGTGCGTGGCGAACAAGTGATGCAGATCGCCTCTGAAAGCATCACCAACGACAACCTGTTGCAATTGGGCCGCCGTGTTGCCGAACTGGCCGACAGCAAAGACGTCGATGGCATCGTGATCACTCACGGTACCGACACACTGGAAGAGACCGCCTACTTCCTGGACCTGGTTGAAAAGACCGACAAGCCAATCGTGGTGGTGGGCTCGATGCGTCCGGGCACCGCAATGTCCGCTGACGGCATGCTGAACCTGTACAACGCCGTTGCTGTAGCAGGCAGCAAAGAAGCCCGTGGCAAAGGCGTTCTGGTCACCATGAACGACGAGATCCAGTCGGGCCGCGATGTCAGCAAAATGATGAACATCAAGACCGAAGCGTTCAAAAGCCCATGGGGCGCATTGGGCATGGTCGTTGAAGGCAAATCCTACTGGTTCCGCTTGCCTGCCAAGCGTCACACCATGGACTCTGAGTTCGACATCAAGAACATCAAGAGCCTGCCAAACGTGGGTATCGCCTACTCGTACGGCAACGTTGATGACACCGCCTACAAGGCACTGGCTCAATCCGGCGCCAAGGCCATCATTCACGTCGGCACCGGCAACGGCTCGGTTTCGTCCCGCGTAGTGCCGACCCTGCAAGCATTGCGTAAAGACGGCGTACAGATCATCCGTTCTTCCCACGTGAACGCTGGTGGTTTCGTACTGCGTAACGCAGAGCAACCTGATGACAAAAACGACTGGGTCGTTGCACACGACCTGAACCCACAAAAAGCCCGCATCCTGGCCATGGTCGCCCTGACCAAAACCCAGGACAGCAAAGAGCTGCAGCGGATTTTCTGGGAATACTAAGTCACTCGGATTCCTTACCGTGTGAGCATTAAAAAAGCCAACTGACACCGTTATGTCAGTTGGCTTTTTTGTGAGAGCGCGATTCAGTGCGTTGCCACGGCATCCATCTTTTGGCGCAGGCTCAGCGGGCGCATGTCCGTCCACACCTCTTCGATGTAGGCCAGGCATTCCGGCTTCAGGCCGCTCTTGCCCACGGCACGCCAGCCGTTCGGAATGGCTTTGTAGTCAGGCCAGATCGAATACTGGTCCTCGTGGTTCACCACCACCTGAAAAAGAATATCGTCGCGGTCAAATACTGAACTCATGTGCGGGTCTCCATCGCATTAGACAGGCTGCGCCGACACGCGCAGCAGGGGTCATAGAACAAACGAGCGACCATCCCCGGGAATTAGAGCCGGGCGATGGCAGCCGCCAGGGCATTGCCAAAAATGGCAGCCACTTGATCGATCTCGGCGCCGGTGATGATCAGCGGGGGCAGGAACCGCACCACACTGCCGTGGCGCCCCCCCAGCTCCAGAATCAACCCGCGCTTGAGGCACTCACGCTGCACCAACGGCGCCAGACGGCCGAATGCTGGCGGGTGGCCCAATGCGTCAGGCATGCCAGTCGGGTCAACCAGTTCCACACCCAGCATCAGCCCGCGCCCCCGAACGTCACCCACTTGCGGGAAGTCGCGCTGCAAGAGGTGCAAGTGCTCACTCAGCCGCTCACCCATGGCTGTCGCATGCGCTGCCACATGATGTTCCTTGAGGTAGCGCATCACGGCACTGCCCGCGGCCATGGCCATCTGATTACCGCGGAAAGTACCGGCATGGGCGCCAGGCAGCCAAGTGTCGAGCCACTGGCGATAGACCACCACCGCTAACGGCAAGCTGCCACCAATGGCCTTGGACAGCACCACCACATCAGGCACGATGCCAGCATGCTCAAAGGCAAACATCTTGCCGGTGCGGGCGAAACCGCTCTGAATTTCATCAACGATCAAAGCCACCCCGGCCTGTTCCGTGATGCGCCGCAGCCCCCGCAGCCAGTCCAGGTCGGCCGGAATCACGCCCCCCTCGCCCTGCACCACTTCTACAATCACGGCAGCAGGCAACTGCACACCGGCTTCCGGATCACTGAACAGGGTGTGCAGGTAACTCAAATTGGCCTTGACCCCTTGCTCCCCCCCGAGGCCAAACGGGCAACGGTAATCGTAGGGATACGGCATGAATTGCACGCCATTACCCAACAAGGCGGCCATGGGCTGCTTCGGGCCAAGGCTGCCCATCAGGCTCAAGGCACCCTGACTCATGCCGTGATAGCCGCCCTGAAAGGAAATCACCGTGTTGCGCCCGGTGGCCGTGCGCACCAGCTTCAACGCAGCTTCCACCGCGTCGGTGCCTGTAGGGCCACAAAACTGGATTTTCGCTTCTTGGGCCAAGGCGTCCGGCAAGAGGCCAAACAAGTCTTGCACAAACTGATCCTTGACCGGCGTGGTCAAGTCCAGCGTATGCAAAGGCAGCCCCTCGTCCAGCACCCGGCGGATCGCCTCGATCACCACAGGATGGTTATGCCCGAGCGCCAACGTGCCCGCGCCTGCCAGGCAGTCGATGAAACGTCGTCCTTCCACGTCCTCGACATACAACCCCTTGGCGCGCTTCAACGCGAGCGGGATACGTCGCGGATAACTGCGCGCATTGGATTCTTGACGGCTCTGGCGGGCCAGCAAGGGAGATTCTTCAAATCGATACAGCGTTTCGGTCGTACTGACCCGAACCGGCTGATTGTCGACAAGACTGGTAGCGACTGACATTTGCGGGACCCTCAATGCGCTGAAGAGATTGACCAACACTGCTGACCTGCGAGGACTTTCGCGGTACGAATAATCGCTGCAGGCTTTCCTGCTTTGGAAACGCATTGGCAGGGCCCGGATTTAGAGGTGAATCGCAGAATCCCCGCGCTATGGATCGCTAAAACGACAAAGGGGATGGCACCTTGCAGGCCATCCCCTTTGTTTCAAACAGCAGCACACTGCGCGTTATTGCACAGGCTTAGTGACCTGCTGCTTGTTGCGCACGATAGACCGGTAGGCCAGCCCTAACAGCAGGAACCAGCCCGGCACTGCGTACAACGCCTGCCGCGTGTCGTCCTCCAGCGCCAACAACACCAAAATGAACGCGAAGAACGCCAGACACACCCAGACCATCACTTTGCCGCCCGGCATCTTGTAACGCGATGCCTGATGCAAGTCTGCGCGTTGTTTGCGATAGGCCAGGTACGACAACAGAATCATCGACCAGACAAACATGAACAGGGTCGCAGACACCGTGGTGATCAGGGTGAAGGCTTGCATCAGGTTAGGGATCAGATAAATCACCAACGCCCCGGCCAGCAGGCAAATGCAAGAAAAAATCAGCCCGTTGGATGGCACGGCACGTTGCGACAGGTGCTTGAATTTCTGCGGTGCGTCACCTTCCAGCGCCAGGCCGTAGAGCATACGGCTGGTGGAAAACACACCGCTGTTGGCCGACGAAGCAGCCGAGGTCAACACCACGAAGTTGATGATTCCTGCCGCAGCCGGAAGCCCCGCCAGCACGAACAACTCAACAAAAGGGCTTTTGTCCGCCACCACGTCGCGCCACGGGGTAACAGCCAAAATCGCAATGAGCGCGAACACGTAGAACATGATGATCCGCAGCGGGATCGAATTGATCGCGCGGGGCAAATTACGCTCGGGATCTTTGGTCTCGGCCGCAGTGGTGCCCGCCAGCTCGATACCGACAAACGCAAATACGGCGATCTGGAACCCGGCAAAGAAGCCCATCAGGCCATGGGGGAACATCCCGCCGTCATTCCACAGGTTACTCAGCGTGGCGGCGTGCCCCGCAGGCGACTGATAGGCCGTTACCACCATGTACAAGCCGGTGCACACCAACGCGCAAATGGCGACGATTTTGATCATGGCAAACCAGAATTCCAGCTCACCGAACATCTTCACGGTGATCAGGTTCAGCGACAGCAGCAACGCCACGCACCCGACAGCAGGCATCCATAAGGGGACGCCCGGAAACCAGAATTGGGTGTACCCGGAAATCGCGACTACATCCGCAATGCCCGTGACGATCCAGCAAAACCAATAAGTCCAGCCCATGAAATAACCGGCCATCGGCCCCAGCAGGTCCGCCGAGAAATCAATGAACGATTTGTACTTGAGGTTGGATAACAGCAACTCACCCATCGCGCGCATGACAAAAAACAGCATGAAGCCAATGATCATGTACACAAAAATGATCGAGGGGCCCGCCAGGCTGATGGTTTTGCCCGACCCCATGAACAGGCCGGTGCCGATGGCGCCGCCAATGGCGATCAGTTGAATGTGGCGGTTGGACAGACTGCGCTGGAGTTCGTGAGGTTCACCGACAGGCGGGTGATCAAACGCTGAATCCTTCAATGTTTTTTTACCTTGCAAGTGGATTTTTCTTATAGGTGGAGTTGACTTAACCCCCTCATAAACCGAGAGGTACTTTAAAGGCGACGCGCAGGCAAAACACTGAGCTGCATCAGTGCTTGCCGGACTGTCCTGCAGACAGGAAGGATCATGAAAAAGCGGCCTTACTGGCCGCTTTCAGTTTGCAAGGGCATGCGCAACTCAACCCGCAGCCCGTCGGGCTGACTGTCAAAGCTCAACCCACCGGCGCAGCGCTCGACAATGGCCTGCACGATGGCCAGCCCCAACCCGCAGCCGTTGCTGTTGTCGTGACGCCAAAAACGTTGGGTCATGTGCTGCAAGGTCTCAGGCGAAATGCCGGGGCCGTGATCGCGGACGACAAAATACACATCTGTGGCCACTACGCGAAGTGTCAATTCGACGCGGGTATCGGCCGATGTATGCCGCAGGGCGTTCTCAAGCAAGTTGCGCAAAGCTGCAATGGCCAGCACGGACGGCACTTTAAGCGGGGTCTCGGGCAGATTCGCGGGCACATTCAGGACAATGCGATCCGCCGCCCCGCTGGCCGCATCATGAATGGCCAGACGCGCCACCTGCTCGGGCGAGCATTGGACACCGTCATCGAATGACAAACTGCCTTCGACCCTGGCCAGCAACAGCAGTTGCTCAAGGGTACGGTGCAAGCGGTCGGCCCCGGCTTCAGCGTGGGCCAGCGATTGCTCGCGGGCAGCGCCCTCGGTCATGCGTGCCACTTGCAGGTGGGTTTTAATTGCCGTCAGCGGGCTGCGCAACTCGTGCGCGGCATCGCCGGTCAAACGCCGCTCGCGCTCAATGGCCTTGGCGATACGGGCCAGTAACTGGTTTTGTGAATCGAGTAACGGTTGCAATTCGCTGGGCAGCGGGCTGATTTGCAAAGGCTGCAACGAATCGGCATCGCGGCGCATCAGGGCATCACGCATCCGTTTGAGCGGTGCCAACCCTTGCCCGATGCCCAGCCACAGCAGTAATAAACAGCCCACCAACGCCATGCCCACAGGCACTGAAGCCGCCAGCAGCACTGACAGATTCAACGCCTCCCGCTCCACCTGACGATCGGCTGTGGTGATGCGCAGGTCGCCACGGTCCAGGGTAAAGGTGCGCCAGGCGGCACCGTCGATGATTTGATCGCGAAAACCGGTGGATTCAGACTGCATCGGCTGATCCGGGTTGTTATGGCTGCGGGCCAGAATCTCCCCCCGCAAGGAGCTGACCTGACAGGCCATGCCACCGGGGATGGTCAGTTGTTCAGCGCTGAAATGCGTGCCCTCGCCTTTTACCGGCAATTGCGGCAATTGCTCCAGCAGCCCGGCGACCATCCGTGCAGAGGCCACAAGCCGCTGATCGAGGGAAAACATCATTTGTTGACGCAGATCGCTGAGCATCCATGCCGCCGCGAGCATCCAGATCAAGATGAACGCCGAACCAATGGTCAGGCTTAACCGCAGGCGCAGGCTCATCATGCCTCGGGCTCGTTGCCATCGGCCGGACCCAGGCGATAGCCAAGACCACGCACGGTTTCGACGATGCCATTACCCAATTTGCGGCGCAGGTGGTGGATATGAACGTTCAAGGCGTTGCTCTCCAGCTCGTCACTGAACCCGTAAATACTGTCTTTGAGTTGCTCGGTCGACAGCACCCGCCCCCGGTTATGCAGCAAGGCTTGTAACAACGCCTGCTCGCGGCGCGACAGGTCCACGGGCTTGCCCCCCAACAACGTGGCGCGGCTGCTGGGGTCGTAGGTCAGGCGGCCATGCTCGATGAGGTTGACGCTACGCCCCGCCACACGGCGCAGCAGCGTGTGCAGGCGCGCGGCCAGTTCGCGCAGGTCGAATGGCTTGAGCAGGTAATCATCGGCGCCAGCCTGCAGGCCATCCACCCGGTCAGTCACCGCATCCCGCGCAGTCAATACCAGGACCGGCAGCTCAAAGCCCTGCTGGCGCAATTGTTGCAGCAGCTTGAGCCCGTCCTCATCCGGTAACCCGAGGTCCAGCACCATGGCATCGAACGCGGCGGCCTTGAGCATCGCGCGCGCCTTGCCAGCGGTGTTCACGTGCTCAACCGTCATGCCCTGAGCCGTCAGCCCGGCCACAATGCCGCTGGCAATCAGTTCATCGTCTTCGCAAACCAATACGTGCATGCAGATACCCGCGTAAAGAGGCCAATTTAAGGGCGCTGGGATTAAGGCCCGATTATGCCGTTTTTAACACTCGGTTAATCAAGTGCCGCCAAGGTAGCGTCAATTCGAACATCCAGGGTTTGGCGCATGCCTCAGTTGATTGTGTTTTTTTTCCTGCTACTCACGGGTTTGAGTCAGGCGTACGCCAGTGACAACCCATTTGAACAAAAGGCTGATTTCCTGCCGGCTAACCAAGCATTTGTGTTCACGTCCGAGCCTTTGCCTTCAGGTGAAACCCGGCTGCAATGGCAAATCACCGATAAATACTACTTGTACAAAAAACGCTTCAAGTTCGAAGGACTGGATGCCGCGCATCTGCCGGTACTGCCTGAAGGGCAAGCACACAGCGACGAATTTTTCGGCGCCACGCAGGTGTACCGCGACTACCTGGAGCTGCTGATCCCGGCAGGTGCCAGCGGTCAGGTCAACGTCAGTTGGCAAGGTTGTGCGGACGCCGGGCTGTGCTACCCGCCACAAAGTCAGACGCTGGACCTGGGTGGCACGCAGGCGGTTGTCGAGCAGGGGCAGGCCCAGGATCAGTCACTGGCCGCCAGCTTGCAGCAACGCTCGCTGGGCTGGAGCCTGTTGCTGTTTTTCGGACTCGGCCTGCTGCTGGCTTTCACCCCGTGTTCATTGCCCATGCTGCCGATTCTCGCCGGGCTGGTGGTCGGTAGCGGCGCGGGCCCAGGCCGTGGCTTTGCGGTTGCCGGCAGTTATGTCATCAGCATGGCGCTGGTGTATGCCGGCCTCGGCGTGCTGGCCGCGCTGCTCGGTGCCAATTTGCAAGCGCTGTTGCAACAACCCTGGCTGCTGGGCAGTTTTGCTGCGCTGTTTGTCGTCCTTGCTTTGCCGATGTTCGGTTTTTTCGAACTGCAATTGCCTGCGGCGCTGCGTGATCGTCTGGAAACCGCCGGACGCGGGCGCAAAGGTGGCAGCTTGATCGGGGCCGGTGTCCTCGGTGCCCTTTCTGGCTTGCTGGTCGGGCCGTGCATGACCGCTCCGCTGGCCGGCGCCTTGCTCTACATCGCGCAAAGCGGCAATGCCGTGCAAGGGGGCTTGGTGCTGTTCACCATGGGCGTCGGTATTGGCATGCCGTTGTTGCTGCTGGTCACGGTCGGCAGTCGCTTCCTGCCCAAGCCAGGGGCCTGGATGAACCTGATGAAGGGTCTGTTTGGCTTCCTGTTCCTGGGCACCGCGCTGCTGCTGGTGCGCCCGGTGCTGGATGAATCGCTGTGGCTGGCCTTGTGGGGCGTGCTGTTGCTAATCGTGGCAGGCAGCCTGTGGCAACAGGCGCAACAGTATTTGCGCGTGAAAGCGCTGTTTGCGCCCCTGGGCCTGCTGGCGGGGCTGTGGGGCAGCCTGATGCTGATCGGCGCTGCGGGCGGCAGCACCGACCCCTGGCAACCGTTGCAGGTGTACACCGCAAAAACAGTTGCTGGCAGCCCTTCACAAGCGGCCCACGACGCGTTCATCACAGTCAACAACTTGCCTGACCTTGAGCGCGAACTGGTAGCCGCCAAAGCGCAGGGCCAATGGGTGATGCTCGACTACTACGCGGACTGGTGCGTTTCCTGCAAAGTGATGGAGAAAAAAGTGTTCGGCCAACCGCAGGTCATGCAAGCCCTGCAAGGTGTGCGTTTGTTGCGTCTGGACGTGACCGACGATACTGTCGCCAGCCGCGACCTGCTCAGCCGTTATCACGTACCCGGCCCCCCTACGTTTATCTGGATCGGGCCGAACGGGGTTGAGCGTCGCGCCCAGCGCATCACGGGCGAAGTGAGCGCCGAGACCTTTTTGAATAACTGGCAATCCACCCGGGAACTCCACTAAATGCTAACCCTGACCATCGGTTCGTTTGCACTGGCAATCAACCACCTGTTGCTGATCCTGGCCCTCGCTCTGGCGACGCTGGTGGGTTGGCGGGTGGCCAAACGCGGCGGCGAAAACCCTGAGTCAGTGCTGTTCAGCCTGTTCCTGATGGGCTTGCTCGCGGCGCGTATCGGTTTTGTCATCGCCTACTGGCGCTACTTCCAACAGGACCCGCTGCAAATGCTTGACCTGCGCGATGGCGGCTTCCTGGCGTGGACAGGCTTAGTGGCGGTGCTGGTGGGCGCCGTAATCTGGGGCTGGCGCCGCACGGGCTTGCGACGCCCCCTGGGCTGGGGAATAGCCAGTGGCCTGGCATTCTGGCTACTGGCCAGCTTGGCCTCGAACCTGTACGAAAAAGGCACGCAATTACCTGACATCGTACTGCGCAACGCCAATGGCGAATCTGTCCAACTGGACAGTTACAAAGGCGGCCCGCTGGTGATCAATTTGTGGGCCACCTGGTGCCCGCCTTGCCGCCGCGAAATGCCGGTATTGCAGAACGCGCAGCATGCACACGAAGGCGTGACGTTCCTCTTCGTCAATCAGGGCGAGAGCATGCAGAGTGTCAGCACCTTCCTCGAAACTCAGGGCCTGAACTTGAGCAATATTCTGTTCGACAGTGGTGGCCAGTTGGGGCAGAAAGTCGGCTCCATGGCGTTACCCACTACACTGTTCTACAACGCGGACGGCCGCCTGTTGGCCAGTCATTTGGGCGAGTTGTCCGAAGCCAGCCTGGCGCGCGCCCTCGAGAGTTTTGATCCACCTATTTCACCGTCAGCCCGCCCGGGCGACCCTGCAAGGAATACCCAATGCGTAACCGCACACTGTTAAACCTGAGCACGACCGCCCTGCTTGGCGCGGCCCTGCTGCAATCGCCGTTGTTGCACGCCGAAGAACTGCCACCGGCAATCAAGAAAATCGAAGCCAAGGGCGCGAAAATCGTCGGCAGTTTTGATGCGCCAAGTGGCCTGCGCGGGTATGCCGCGCAGTATCAGAACCGCGGCATGGCGCTGTACCTGACCACAGATGGCAACGTGCTGGTAGGTAATTTGTATGACGCAAACGGCAATGACCTGAGCCTCGCGCCGCTGCAAAAGATGGTGTACGAACCGATGGCCAAGGAAGTCTGGGCCAACATGGAGAAAACCCACTGGATTGCCGACGGCAAAAAAGACGCACCGCGCATCGTGTATCTGTTCAGCGACCCCAACTGCCCGTACTGCAACATGTTCTGGGAGCAAGCCCGTCCGTGGGTGGACGCGGGCAAGGTGCAATTGCGCCACATCATGGTCGGCATCATCCGTGAGGACAGTCCAGGCAAGTCCGCCGCTCTGCTCGCCGCCAAAAACCCGCAGCAAGCCCTTCACGACCACGAAAAAGCCGGCAAGGCCAGCACCCTCAAGGCGCTGGGCAGCATCCCGGCTGACGTGCAGGCCCAGCTCGACGCCAACATGCAACTGATGTCGGAACTGGACGTGGCAGCGACCCCGGCGATTTTCTACCTCGACGAACAGGGCAACCTGCAACAGCAGCAAGGTGCGCCGTCGCCGGAAAAACTGGCGAAAATCCTCGGCCCGAAATAACCCCCTGTCAGGCCCGTGCCGGTGACACGCACGGGCCTGAACGTTGATTACAGTCCTTCCAGTTCCGCCATCAAGTCACTCAGACGATCAACCTTCTCTTCATTGATCTCGCTGTCTTCCAGCCCCTGGATGTACTGCGCCAGTGCCTGTACGCAACTGCACTCAAACATCGCCCGCAATGGCACGTTACGTTGCAACACCTTCTGCACCCGTGACGCAATTTGCGTGGCCAGCAGCGAATGCCCGCCCAATTCGAAGAAGTTGTCGGTGATCCCCACCCGGTCCACCTGCAACACCTCAGCCCAAATATCGGCCAGGGTCTGCTCCAGTTCTGTACGCGGCGCCACGTAATCTTCGCGCGGCTGTTGGCCGATCTCGAGTGCGGGCAGCGCTTTGCGGTCCAGCTTGCCGTTGGCATTGAGTGGCATCCCCTCCAGCCACGTCCAGTGCAGCGGCACCATGTACTCCGGCAGTTCGGCACGCAGACGTCGCTTGATGTGCTCCAGACGCTCGCCATGACTCAGCGCCGAAGGTGCGGCCACCAAATAGCCCACCAGGTACCTGCCATTGGCACCCTCCTGCACGCCAACCGCTGCGTCACGTACATGCGGCTGTTCATGCAGCCGCGCTTCAATTTCCCCCAGCTCGATACGGTAACCGCGAATTTTTACCTGATGGTCGATGCGCCCCACGTATTCCAGCACCCCGTCCATGCGACGACGGGCCAGGTCGCCGGTGCGGTACAACCGCTCACCCGGCGCGCCATACGGGTTCGGCACAAAAGCCGTGGCGGTGCGCAGCGGATCACTCACGTAACCGCGCCCCACCCCGGTGCCCGCCACACACAACTCGCCCACGGCGCCCAGCGGCACCAGTTGCAAGGCGCTGTCCAGCACATACAAACGGTTGTTGTCGGTCGGCGTGCCGATCGGCAAATAGCTGCCTTGGGTCGACGCCTGATCGACACGGAAGAACGCCACGTCGTCAGAACACTCAGCCGGACCATAGGCGTTGACCAGCCCGATCCCCGGGTACCGCGCCAGCCATTGCTGGGCCAGTTCGGGCGGCATCGCCTCACCCGTCGGCAACATCCAGCGCACACTATCGAGCGGCACGGGCTCCTGCGCCAGCATCCCCTGAATCAGCGACGGCACGCTTTCCAGCACGCTGATGCGCTGCGCAGTGACCTGCGCCAACAATGCCTGCGGGTCATGGGCAAGGGTGTTCGGCACGATAGCCACCTGGGCACCAAACAACGGTGCGGCCAGGAACTGCCAGACCGAGATGTCAAAGCTTTGCGAGGCGGTCTGGGCAATCACGTCCCGCCCGGTCAGTTGCAGGTACGGCACTTTACTCAATTGGTTGTTGAGCATGCCGCGCTGTTCCACCATCACGCCTTTGGGCAAACCGGTCGAGCCCGAGGTGTAGATGACGTACGCGAGGTGGTCCGGCTGGCTATAAACCTGCGGATTATGCTCAGCGAGCGCCGCGGCTTGTACCTCCTCCCACACCAGCAGGCGCGGACGGACCGGGCACCCGGCGTCGTCGATCAACCCTTGCGCCTGTTCCCGGCACGCTTGGGTGCACACCAGTAATGGCGCGCGGCTGAGGTCAAGGATGCGGCTCAGACGAGCACCCGGCAGCCCCGGGTCCAGCGGCAAATAACCGGCCCCGGCCTTGAAGCTGCCGATAATCATGCCCAGCAACGGCAAGCCGCGCTCAGCCAGCAACGCCACAGGTTGGTCTGGGCGCACACCGGCAGCGATCAGGGCATGCCCCAGGCGATTGCTGGCCGTATTCAGCTCGCGGTAGCGCCATTGCTCATCCAGACAAGTGGCCACAATACGCTCGGGGTGCGCCGCCACCTGTGCTTCAAACAAGGCGACATAGCTCTGCTCCAGCGGGTAGTCGCACTGGCTCTGGTTGCAGCCGTCGATCAGGAAGGCGCGCTCACTGTCGTCCAGCAAGGGCAACTGCGCCATGTCCCCTTCCAGCCCGTCCATCAACGCCAACAGCAGGCGCTTGAAGTGCGCCAACAACCGTTCGACGCTGCTGCGCTCGAAGTAGCGCTGGTCATAGGACAGGTGCAGGCCCAAGTCATCACCGGGGTAACACACGGCTGTCAGCGGGAAGTTGGTATGGGTGCGGCCCGAGTCCGAGGTTGCCTTCAGGCGCTGCGCCCGGTCCATGACCGACATGTCCACGGGCGCGTTCTCGAACACGAACAAACTGTCGAACAGCGGCTGGCCCTTTGGCAGCTCACTGCGCTCCTGAATCGTCACCAGTGGCAAGTATTCGTACTCGCGCAGCTCCATGTTGTGCGCCAGCAGATCGCTCAACCATTGACGCACGCTCAGCGCCTGCCCGTCCTCCGGCATCTGCACCCGCAGGGCCACGCTGTTAATGAACAACCCGACCGTCTGCTGCATCTGCGGCAACGCCACCGGGCGTCCGGCCACAGTGACGCCGAACAACACGTCACGCTCGCCGCTGAACCGGCGCAGCACCAATGCCCAGGCCGCCTGAGCAAAGGTGTTGATGGTCAATTGATGCTGTTGCGCCAGCTCCCTCAGCCGCACGCCGTCCTGCACCTCAAGCCGGGTATAGCAATCACCCACCAGCATGCCGCCGCTGTCGCCTGCATGCTCGCGCAGGAAAGGACGGTCGCTCGGGATGTACGTGGTGTGTTCAAAGCCTTGCAAGTTACGCTGCCACCATTGGTTGGCCTGTTGCAGGTTTTGCTGTTGCAACCAGCCAATGTAGTCGCGGTAGCGCGGCGCCAGCGCCAGTTGTGGCGCTCGGTCCTCGCCTAGCGCGCTGTAGATTTCGAAGAAATCGCTCATTAGCAATGAGCGGCACCATGCATCGATCAGGATGTGGTGGTTGCTCATCATGAACCAGTAGCGCGCCTCCCCGACCCGAATCAGGCGCAGGTGGAACGGCGCCTGGTTGAGCAAGTCGAAACCGGCTTCACGTTCTTGCTTGAGCAACGCTTGCAGCCGCGCTTCGTGGCCTTCCTGCGGCGCATCGCTCCAGTCCTGATAGTCCACGGCGGTGGCGCCGGGACGATGAATGATTTGCAGCATGTGCTCACCGGCGTTCCAGCAGAAGGAGGCACGCAACGCTTCATGCCGTGCGACCACGGCTTGCCAGGCCCGGGCAAAACGTTGCGGGTCCAGCACACTGTTGATGCGGTAGCGGTCCTGCATGTAATACAACCCGGTGCCCGGCTCCAGCAAGGTGTGCAACAGCATGCCTTCCTGCATGGGGGTCATCGGGTACACGTCTTCGATGCACTCGGCGGGCACCGGCAGCGCGTCCAACTGCGCCTGAGTGAGCGCGGCCAGCGGGAAGTCCGACGGCGTCAGGCCCCCGGCACCGTCGCTCACACAATGCGCAATCAGCGCCTCAAGCTCGCGCAGGTAGGCCTGCGCCAGCGACTGCACGGTGGTCGTGTCATAGCGGTCAGCGCTGAAGGTCCAGCGCAGCAGCAGCTCGCCGCCGTAGACCTGACTGTCGATGCTCAACTCGTTGGGCAACGGCGCCTGCGGGTCATGGGCCGCCCCGACCGGTTCATCCAGCGGCCGGAACAACCCATCGCTGGCAAAACTCTGATCGAACTGACCCAGGTAATTGAACGTCACCGCCGCTTCCGGCAATGCGGCCAGTGCCTGCCGGGTCGCGCTGTCGGTCAGGTAACGCAGCACGCCATAGCCCAGGCCCTTATGCGGCACGCTGCGCAGGTGTTCCTTGATGGCCTTGATCGAAGCGCCCTGATCGTCGCTCAGCGGCGGGGTCAGGCGCACCGGGTAGGCACTGGTGAACCAGCCCACGGTGCGGCTCAGGTCGATACCGTCGAACAGGGTTTCACGCCCGTGGCCTTCCAGTTGCACCAACGTCGAGGGTTGCCCCGTCCAGCGGCACATGACCCGTGCCAGCGCAGTCAGCAACAGGTCATTGACCTGCGTGCGGTACGCGCCGGGCGCGTGTTGCAGCAATTGACGGGTACGCTCGGCATCCAGCCGTACGCTGACAGTCTGCGCGTGCAGGTATTGCCTGCTGCCCTGCGGCCGGGCGCACGGCAACACGACCGGTGGCCCGTTAAGTTGCCGTTGCCACTGCCCCAACTCTTCGCGCAGCGCATCGCTGCTGGCATAGGCCTGCAAACGTTCGGCCCAGGCACGGAAGGCGCTGGTCTTGGCGGGCAAATTCAGGGGTTGATGCGCCGCCAGTTGGCGGTAAACCGTTTGCAGGTCGTCCAGCAGCACCCGCCAGGACACACCGTCGACGGCCACGTGGTGAATCACCAGCAGCACGCGCTGCTCACCGTGCGGCCCGTTGAGCAGCAATGCGCGCAGCAATGGCCCGTCCTCCAGCGTGAGGCTGCGCTGGGCGTCGTCAAACAGTGCTTCGCTGGCGCGCCAGTCAGTCACATCGGCCTGCCACAACACACCGTGATCGGCATCGCCCCGGTATTCGGCGCGCCATTGCCCGGCACGGTGCTCAAAACCCAGGCGCAAGGCATCGTGATGCACCAGCAATGCCACCAGTGCCCGTTCAAGCAGCTCGGGTTCAAGGCGCAGGGTCGGCTGCAACAGCACTGACTGGTTCCAATGCTCGCGGTGCAGCATAGGGGTATCGAAGAACCAATGCTGGATCGGGGTCAACGCCGATTCGCCCGTGAGCTGTCCTTGCTCAGCGGTGGTCTGCTCGCAACGGGTGGCCACGCTCGCCAACGCGTGCACGGTTTGATGCTGGAACAAATCCCGCGGGCTGAAATGGATGCCCAGCTGCCGCGCCCGGCTGACCACCTGAATCGACAGGATCGAGTCGCCACCCAACTCAAAGAAGTTGTCATTGAGACCGACCTGCCCGAGGTTCAGCACATCACACCAGACCTGCGCCAAGCGCTGTTCCAGCGGGTTGCTCGGGGCCACGTACTGCGCACGGTTGTGCTCAGGGTCCGGGGTCGGCAAGGCGTGCCGGTCCAACTTGCCGTTGGCGGTCAGCGGCATGTTGGCCAGCAGCATCATATGAGTCGGCACCATGTAATCGGGCAACTGCGCCTTGAGCCGGGCTTTCAGCACTTCGCGCAAGGCCGCGTCCTCCGGGTGCGCTGCGTCGCACACCAGGTACGCCGCCAACTGTTTGCCGCCGGGCATGTCCAGCGCCAGCACCACCGCTTGGCGCACGGCCGGGTGTTCCAGCAGGCGACTTTCGATTTCCCCCAGCTCGATGCGGAAACCCCGGATTTTGACCTGATGGTCGACCCGCCCCACGTACTCGACCAGCCCGTCGGCGCGTTGGCGCACCCGATCGCCGGTGCGGTACAGACGTCCGCCCTCGTCAGAAAACGGATCGGCCACAAAGCGTTCGGCGGTCATGGCCGGGCGCTGGTGATAGCCTTGTGCCAAACCGGCACCTCCCACGTACAGCTCGCCAATGGCGCCCTGCGGCACCCGCGCCAGCCCGGCGTCGAGGATGTACGCCACGCGGGCGCCGATCGCCCGGCCGATCGCCACACTGCCCGCCCCGTCTTCCAAGTGCTCGGGCGCCAGACTGGCCAGCGGCATGACCACGGTTTCTGTTGGGCCATAGGCGTTGAAAAACTGTTGCGGCTGGAACGCGGCCCGAATGCGTTGCAAATGTTCACCCGTCAAGGCTTCGCCGCCCGTGATGCACAGGCGCACCGGCAAGGTCTGCTGCTGCGTCGCCAGCCACTGCGCCAGCTGGCTGCCATAGCTGGGGGTGAACCCCAAAATATTGACCTGCTGCTCGCGTATCAGCTGGCAAATTGCCTGAGCGTCCCACTGCCCCTGAGCGCGCAACACCACCCGCGCACCGCTGAGCAACGGCACCAGCAAGCGCTCGGTCGCCGCATCAAAGTTGATGGAATAAAAATGCAGTTCACAGTCGTCCGGGCGCATACCGAAGGTGTCAATCACCGCGCGGCAATGCATGGCGATTTCACCGTGGGACACCGCCACACCTTTAGGCTGGCCAGTGGATCCGGAGGTGTAAATGAGGTAAGCCTGATGCTGCGCCAGGCTAATCAGTGGCAGCTCGGCTGCCGGGTACGCCGCCAGTTGCGCGCCGTCTTCCTCTGCACACCAGCGCGCCACGCCTTGAGGCAAAGGCCCCAGTGCGTCAAACAACGCGCGGTGGCTGAGCAGCAGGCCTATGCCGCTGTCTTCGATCATGTAATGCAAGCGCTCCAGCGGGTATTCAGGGTCCAACGGGACGTAGGCGCCCCCGGCCTTGAGGATCGCCAGCAGACCGACCACCATCTCCAGTGAACGCTCCAGCGCCAGCCCCACGCGAACCTGCGGGCCCACGCCCCGTTCACGCAGCATCCACGCCAGACGGTTGGCGCGGCTATCCAGCTCGCCATAACGCATGTGTTGACCGGCAAAGGTCAAGGCGATGGCCTCGGGACGCGTGCGCGCTTGTTCGGCAAACAGCGTGTGAATGCACAGGTCCAGCGCGTGATCGCCTGCTGGCGCAGCCATGGCCTGCCCCTGTTGTTGCAGCTCGTCGGTGTGCATCAGTGGCAAGTCGCTCAAGCGCTGTTGCGGATCACCCAGCAACGCCTCCAGCAGGGTGCGCCAGTGCGCGGCCATGCGGGCAATGCGCGGCTCATCAAACAAGTCCGTGCTGTAAGTCAGGCAGCACCCCAGCCGATGGTCGAGGTCGGTCACCTCCAGGTTGAGGTCAAACTTGGTGGCCCGCGCATCGTTGGCCAGGTACTCGACGGTCATGCCCGCCAGTTCGCGGCGCTGCTGGAATTCCCAGCGCTGAACGTTGCACATCACTTGAAACAGCGGGTTATAGGCCGCGCTGCGCGGCGGTTGCAGGGCTTCGACCACGTGATCGAACGGCAAGTCCTGATGGGACTGACCTTCAATCACGGTGTGCCGTACCTGTTCCAGCAACTCACCGACACGCATGTGCGCGTCGAGCTGGCAACGCAGCACCTGAGTGTTGAGGAAGGCGCCGATCAGCCCTTCACTTTCGGGCCGAATGCGGTTGGCCACCGGCGCACCGATGCGCACGTCGGTCTGGCCGCTGTAGCGATAGAGCAACACGGCCAACGTGGCGGTCATGGTCATGAACAGCGTCAGGCCGTGCTCGGCATTGAAGCGACGCACGCGGGCCGCCAGTTCATCACTCAGGTCAAAGCGGAACAACTCACCCTGATGGCTCTGCACCGGGGGCCGAGGGCGGTCGCCCGGCAACTCCAGCAGCGGGTGTTCATACCCCAGTTTGGCGATCCAGTAATCGAGTTGGCGTTGACGCTCGCCCGACGCCAGCCACTGCCGCTGCCACACGCTGTAGTCCAGGTACTGCACGGCCAACGGCGCCAGCGGCGATAAACGGTCATCGAGGAAAGCTTCATAGAGCTGGCCCAGTTCGCGGGCGAAAATATCCATCGCCCAGCCTTCAGTCACGATGTGGTGCAAGGTCAGCACGAAGTCGTGTTCGCGCTCCCCAGCCTTGACCATGCACGCCCGCAGCAACGGCCCGGTTTCCAGATCGAACGGGCGATGCGCTTCGGTGTCGGCCAGCGCCTGTAAACGCTGCTGCCGGGTGGCTTCATCCAGGGCGCTGAGGTCGAGCCAGGCCATGTTTATGCCAGCGTCACGGTGCACCTTCTGACAGGCCACGCCGTCTACGCTCGGGAACGTGGTACGCAGGGTTTCGTGACGCAGGATCAGTGCCTGCAAGGCTGCCTCAAAACGGCCCACATCGAGCACACCCTTAAGGCGCGCCATGCCGCCGACGTTGTAAGCCGGGCTGTCGGGTTCCATCTGCCAGAGGAACCACATACGCTGCTGGGAATACGACAACGGCACCGGTTGGCTGCGATCGACCGTTTCAATCGGCAGTTGCGTGTTGCGCGCACCGGCTGACTGAATCAGCGCCACGGCGTCCACGAATGCGCCCAGCTCACTGGCTTCAAACAGCGTGCGCAGCGCCAGTTCGACGTCACAGGCCTGACGTACCCGCGACACGATTTGCGTGGCCAGCAGGGAGTGGCCGCCCAAGGCAAAGAAGTCGTCACGCAGCCCGATGCGCGCCTGCCCCAACACGTCGCGCCAGATGGCGGCAATCTGCTGTTGCAGCGCGGTGTCTGGCTCGACATGTTCGCGCACGCACCATTGCGGTTGCGGCAAGGCGCGCGCGTCCAGCTTGCCGCTGGGGCTCAAGGGCATGGCCGCCAGCTGTATGAGCTGCGCGGGCACCATGTAATCCGGCAGTTCCCGTGCCAGAGCGGCACTGAGCTGCGGGCCATCGACCGCGTGATGTTCAAGCGTTGTGAAGTACCCGATCAACTGCGGCCCGGCGGCCGTGTCGCGAATCAACACCGCCGCGTGTGCCACGCCGGGCTGCGCCAGCAAGCGCGCTTCGATCTCCTGCGGTTCGACCCGGAACCCGCGCACCTTGACCTGCTGATCGAGCCGACCGAGGTATTCCAGCGCACCCTGTGCGCCCCAGCGCACCTGATCGCCGGTGCGGTATAAACGCGAACCCGGCTCGCCCAGCGGGTCGGCAATAAACCGTTCAGCGGTCAAACCGGGACGCTGCTGGTAACCCCGCGCCAGGCCGCTACCGCCAATGCACAGCTCACCCGGCACCCCGGCAGGCAGCGGGTTGAGTTCGCTGTCGAGCACCCGGCACAGCACGTTGCCCAGCGGCCGCCCGATGGGCGAACGTTCGCCGTCGGCTACGCTGCAGGCCCAATGGGTGACGTTAATCGTGGTTTCAGTCGGCCCGTAACGGTTGTGTAACTGCACGTTCGGCAACCGCGCCAGCACCCGGTCCCGCAGCGCAGCCGGCAACGCTTCGCCCCCGGAAAACACGCGGCGCAGACTGCGGCAGTGCACGGTTTGCGGCTCGTCCACAAACACACGCAGCAGGGGCGGCACAAAGTGCAGCGTGGTGACGCCAAACTGCTGCACCAAATGCGCAATGCGCTGCGGGTCACGGTGCTCGCCGGGCCCGGCCACTACCAGTTGGCAACCGGTCACCAATGGCCAAAAACATTCCCACACCGACACGTCAAAACTGATCGGCGCTTTTTGCATTAGCACATCATCGGCTTGCAGCCCATAAGTGGCCTGCATCCAGTGCAGGCGTTCACTCAGCGCGGCATGGGTAGTGCCCACGCCTTTGGGCAGGCCGGTCGACCCCGAGGTGTAAATCACATACGCGAGGTTATCGCCGTGCAGGTGCAGGCCCGGCGCATGGCTGGGCCAGGTGTCGAGCTTGAGCAGGTCCATCGCAATCACGCTGACGCCTTGCACGACCGGCAAGGCTGCCAGTAACGGGCTTTGAGTCAGCAGCAATGCCGCGCCGCAGTCTTCAAGCATGTAAGCCAAACGCTCTGGCGGGTAGTCCGGGTCCAGCGGCACGTAGGCGCCGCCCGCCTTGATGATCGCCAACAGGCCGATCAACAGGTGCGCTGAACGCTCGACCGCAATCGCCACCGGCACGTCCGGCCCCACCCCTTTGTCACGCAGGTAATTGGCCAACCGGTTGGCCTGGGCATGCAGCTCGGCAAAGTCGAGGCTGCCACCGTCCCACAGGAGGGCCAGCGCGTCGGGCGTCTGCTGTGCCTGCTGCTCCAGCCATTGCGGCAACCACTGAGACGCCGCAGGGCAAGGCGCTGCGCCCCAACCTTGTTGCTCGGCGCATTGCTCGGCCGTGACCAGGTGCAAGTCGCCCAATGCCTGCGCCGGGGCGTTGCTGACTTGGCGCAGCAGGCTGACGTAATGCTCGGCCAAGCGCGAAATGGTGCTGGCTTCGAACAGTTCGTCAGCGTAATCGAACGACAGTTTCAGCCGCCCTTGCCGGTCTTCTTCGGTCTGCAACTGCACATCGAACTTGGCTTCGCGGCTGTGCCAGTCCAGCTCTTCGGCCAGCAACCCCGGCAGTCGACGCAAAGCCGCCGAATCGCGCTGCTGGTGGTTGAACATGACCTGGAACAACCCCTGTTCACGGGCCTGCGGCAGCGCTTCGATCAACTGTTCAAACGGCACGTCCTGGTGTGCCTGTGCTTCAAGCGTGGTCTTACGGGTGTGCGCCAGCAGTTCATTAAACGGCAATCGCCCGTCCAGCTCGGCCCGCAGCACCAACGTATTGATAAAAAACCCCATCAGACCGTGGGTTTCCTGCCGCGGACGGTTCGCGCTGGGCACGCCTATGCGAATGTCACGCTGGCCGCTGTAGCGGTAAAGCAACGTTTGAAATGTCGCCAATAGCCACATAAACAGCGTGGTGTTGTGCCCGTGGGCTGCCGAGCGCACCGCGTCACTCAAGGCGGCATCCAGCGTCAGCGTATAGCGGGCAGCGCTGGACAGTGTGCGAGCCGACCGTGGGTGGTCAGTGGCCAGACGCAGCACCGGGTGCTCGTCGCCCAGTTGTTTGATCCAGTACTCGAGCTGGCGCCCGGCCTCGCCCTGCGCCAGCCATTGCCGCTGCCAACTGCCGTAGTCGGCGTATTGAACGGCCAAAGGGGCGAGTTCCAGCGACTGCCCGAGGCAGGCTGCCGCGTACAATCGCGAGAATTCGTCGACCAGCAGGTTCAGCGACCAGCCATCCGCGATGATGTGGTGCAAGGTCAGCAGCAGTTGGTGTTCGTGCGCGGCGAGCTTGACCAGCATGACCCGGAACAATGGGCCATGCTCCAGATCGAATGGGGTGCGGGCTTCTTGCTCGCGAATCTGCTGCGCACGCGCCTCTCGCTCAGCGGCGGGCACGTCGCTGATGTCAATGATGTGCAGGTCGAAACCGCCGGCTTCCTCGACACGCTGCATCGCCTGCCCGTCTTGTTCGTAAAAGCGTGTGCGCAACGCTTCGTGGCGCTCGACCAACTGCGCAAAACTGCTGCTCAGCGCAACCTCATCCAGTTCACCGCGCAAGCGCAGCGCACCGGGGATGGTGTAGGCGCTACTGGTCGGGTCCAGTTGCCACATGAACCACAGGCGGTTTTGCGCCAACGATTGTGGCAACCCTTGTTCACGCGATAACACGCTAATCGCTTCCGGCACCAGGTCCCCAGTGCCTTGCAACGTTGCAATGTGCGCGACGAACGCCCGCAGTGTCGGCGCTTCGAACAACGCACGCAGGCTCAAGGCCAGCTTGAGTGCTTCTCGCAAGCGAGCGATCACCTGCGTGGCCAGAATTGAGTTGCCGCCCAACAGGAAAAAATGGTCGTCGGCGGTGACGTGCTCGACCTGCAAGTGTTCGCACCAGACCCGCGCGATCAACGCTTCCAGCGCGCAGCCGCGCGCTGCGACCGCTTCGGCCACCTGCGCACCGTCGCGGGACGGGAACTGCGCATAACAGTCGAGACTGCCATCGGCCAGCCGATGACCACAGGCAGAACGTTGCAGTTTGCCGCTGGAGGTTTTGGGCAAGGCGCCGGGGTTGAGCAGCACCACCACACTCGGCGCCTGCTGGCAGGCGTCGGCCACCGCCTGGCGGATGGTGTTGATCAGCGCGTCGGGCGGGAGGATTTTTTGCACGCTGCGGCTGATCTCGGCCGCAATGCCGATCCCCTCTTCGCCTTGGACATTCACCGCGAACGCTGCCACCCGGCCTTTGCGCACGGCTTGTACTTCGCGCTCGATGGTTTTTTCGATGTCTTGCGGGTAAAGGTTTTGACCGCGCACGATCAGCAGGTCTTTCAGGCGCCCGGTGATAAACAGTTCACCGCCTTGCATAAAGCCCAGATCGCCCGTGCGCAGCCAGGTCTGGCCTTCGAGTTGAACGAAGGTGTTGGCGCTGGCTTCAGGGTTGCGCCAATAGCCGTGTGCAATGCTCGGGCCGCTGGCCCAGACTTCGCCCACGCAATCGTCTGCCAATACCGCCAGGCTGTTGGGCTCGACGATCAAGACCGCGTGATCCGGCTGTTGGGTGCCGCAACTCATGACCGCGCTGCCGTCACCGGCCACGATGCGGTTTTCTGCCAGCGCCTGTTCGTCCAGGCGTAACGCCGCAATGCCCTGCCCGCGCTGGCCACCCGCCACAAACAGCGTGGCCTCGGCCAGGCCATACGACGCGAAATAGCTGCTGGCACTGAAGCCACAGGGCGCGAATTTTTCAGCGAAGCGTTCCAGGGTGTCCTGACGGATCGGTTCGGAGCCCGAGTACGCGACGCGCCAACGGCTCAAGTCGAGGCCGGCCTTCGCACTGTCGCTGACCCGCTCGCTGCACAGTCGATAGGCGAAATCGGGGCCGCCGCTGATGGTCCCGCCGTATTCGCTGATGGCTTCCAGCCAGCGCAGCGGGCGCGTCAGAAAATACGCCGGTGACATGAGCACGCACGGCACGCCGCTGAAAATCGGCTGCAACAGGCCGCCGATCAGGCCCATGTCGTGGTACAGCGGCAACCAGCTGACGATCACATCGTCCGGGTTGAGGTCGATGCCAAAGCCACGACGGATCAGCACTTCGTTGGCCACCAGATTGCCGTGCGTCACCTGCACGCCCTTGGGCAAGGCGGTGGAGCCTGACGTGTATTGCAAAAAGGCAATGTCATCGGGCTGCACATTCACCTGCTGCCACGGCTGGGCAAGGCCGGTTTCAAGCGCATCCACGCACAGTAACTGCGGCGCGTCAGTAGCGCTCAGTGCGTCCATGAGCATCAGCGGCTGGCGCAGGTCGCTGCTGGTGAGCAAGACGCGGGGTTGGGCGTCCGCCAGAATCGACAGCAAACGTTCCTGATGATGGCGGCGCGCCGATTCGGGCGGGTACGCCGGAACTGCAATCACGCCCGCATACAAACAGCCAAAAAATGCCGCCACATAGTCCGGCCCGCTGGGGAACAACAATACGGCGCGATCCCCGGGCCCGGCCGTGGCCTGCAAGGCCGCCGCGATGGTCCGCGCGCGCCGGTCCAGGTCGCCATAGCTCAGCACCTGGCCACCCTGCGGATCGTCGGCAAGAAAGCGTAAAGCCAAGCGGTCCGGGGTGCGGGCTGCGCGCAGTTGCAGGGCTTGAGCCAATGTACCGGGGAGTTCGAACGCGTCCATCATGGGGGTTTCCTGTAGAGGGCCGACAGGGTTTCGCGGTGACAGCGAAACGCCAACAGGCTCCAGGCTTGAAAAAAATCGGTCTGCTTGAAGTACGAGGAGCCGGGGTTGCGCTTTACACGTGGCCGCTGGCTATTTGCCGGGCCTGAAGGTTGCGCCAGCGCGCCAGATGCTCTTCGGCATAGCGGCGCAGGCAACGCAGCAAGGGTTGTTCCTGCTCCACCAGAAAGAAGTGATGCCCCTCAAACATGTCGAGGGAAAACAGGCAGTTGGTGTCAACCTGCCAGTCGAGCAGTTGATCGGCGCGAACGCTGTCCTGCTTGCCGCCAAAGACGTGAATCGGCAACGCGAGTGGCGTTCGCTGGCCATAGGTGAAACTGCCGCACAGCAGAAAATCGGCGCGCAGGATGGGCAGCATCAATTGCATCAGCTCGGTATTGGCCAGTACGGCGGTGTCGGTGCCCTTCAACTCACGCAAGCGCGCGAGCAGTTGTTCATCGGACTTGGCCACCGCGTATTCGCTGACATCGCGCCGGGCCGGGCCCGCAGTGGCCGACGCGAACAGGGCCAGCGGCTCTGGCAGGCCGCGGTCACGCAAGGCATGCACCAGTTCGAAGGCCAGCAACCCGCCGAGGCTGTGGCCAAAAATGGCAAACGGCCGGTCCAGCTCGGTGCTGATTTCGTCGGCCAACTGATGGGCCAGACGCTGGATATCACGTTGCAGCGGTTCATCCATGCGCATGCCACGCCCCGGCAATTCCAGCGGGCGCACATGCAGCCATTCAGGTAATGAACGTCGCCAGCGGCTGTAGGCCATGGCACTGGCGCCCGAGTGCGGCAGGCAAAACAGGCGCATTTTGATCACTTCACTCATCGCCCAGCGCCATTGCATAACGCCTGAAAGCTGCGCAGAAGGTACGCGGGAGCGCCCTCTGCATGCGCTACGTGCTTACGGTCTATTGCCATCTCGCCCTCCTGTCCGAGCCATTACGTGGCCAGCTCTCAACCCGGCCCATGTGCATAGAGAACGGTTGGCCAACGCAAAGAATTAGTCGCACAGGAGGCGGCATAGTTGAGCGGATGCTGCGTGATGTGAGGCGTATCTCAAAGTTGAGCGCGCGGCTTCATTAATTCTCTTTCTCAATTGACAATCATTATCATTCAACCTAATTTGTTGCCAGCTGTGTAGGACGCGGCTTGTTCAAGCCGCCCGCACTTTTTCAATTGCAACAGGTGATTTCCATGACGGAACAAGTGTCCACAAGCAGGTGCGATTCACCCTTACTTCAAGCCTTTGTTGATAACCGACTCATCCTGGTCAAGATCGCAGCGCGCATCACCGGGTGTCGGTCCAGGGCTGAAGATGTGGTGCAAGACGCCTTCTTCCGTTTGCAATCTGCGCCGCACATCACCTCATCGTTCAAGGCGCAATTGAGTTACCTGTTTCAGATCGTGCGTAACCTGGCGATCGATCATTACCGCAAGCAGGCGCTGGAACAGAAATACGCCGGCACGGAAGAGGAAGGCTTGAATGTGGTCATCCAGGGGGCATCGCCCGAAACGTCGCACATCAACTTTTCAACCCTGGAAAACATTGCCCACGCCCTGACCGAACTGCCAAGCCGTACGCGCTATGCCTTCGAGATGTACCGTTTGCACGGGGTGCAACAAAAGGACATTGCCAAGGAGCTGGGGGTATCACCCACGCTGGTGAACTTCATGATCCGCGACGCCCTGATCCACTGCCGCAAGGTTTCGGGCACCCAGCGCGATACCTTTGCGCGCCGCTGAGCATCATTGCCTCTTGCAGGTGCGCACCCGCCCCTGCAAGTCCCGGTCAGCCTCTAGACCAGTTCGCAATCTTCGAAGAAACGCTCGCGGCTTTGCATCATCAGCGCCGCACGCTTGTGCGGGAAGTTGAATGTTTTCTCGCAGTGAAACCCCTGAGACTGCATGTAGCCGATCATTTTTGCGTTGTCGGCACGCGGCTCGGCCACCACGCGCTGAGTGCGCGGATCGTCCAGAAACAAGTAGTGGGTCAGCGCCGACAGCCAACAGGCGACTTTGTGCGGCCCGCGATGCGCGTGCTCCCCCACCAGCATGTGAATACCCCGGTCATAATCGTCCACGTCATAAAACGGCGCGATACGGTCCTCTTTCGCCCAGTACGCTTCGAAATACGCAAACGGCTCGTCATCCATGCAGCCAATCAGGGTCAGGGTGTGCGGGTCAGCGGCCAGGGTGTCGAGAAACTGGCGATGGCGCTCCAGGGTGCCCCCTTCCTCCCAGAACGCCATAACCCGGGGCGTGTTCTGCCAGCGGTTGAAGCGTTCAAGGTCGGCCTCGATATCCAGCGTACGCAGGGAAATCCAGCTGCCCAACCGCGCATCAAACCGGCGGTACACCTCGCCCACCGGTTTGGGTGCACGCAGTGGATGACGTTTGCCTTCGCTGATGACCATATGCTGCGGATACGCCGCCACGGCCGTTTCGCCGGTCCAGGGGTGCGGCAGTTGCCAGAACAGGCTGCGCAGGCAGTGGTAGTGACCGGCACGATCGGTGGCGCGCAACAACCCGCTGCGCAATGCCGCCGACGGAGGCTGATCCAGCTGCCAGGTCAATTGCTCACAGGCAGGGTCACTGGCAAACAACCAGTAACAGGCCGCCCATACGCCTTGCGCCGAGGCGCCGGGCTGATCGTCTTGCAGGTGCAGTTCAAGGGTGTCGCCACGCTCCAGGCGCAGATCGATCAGCGGGTGCTGCCCCAGAGATAGGCTAAGGCGGGTGTCAGTCAGGTCGGCGCTCAGATCGCGCCAGCGAGGTTGAAACAGAAACTCAAAAGTCATGGCTTGGGCTCACGGTTAGCGTCAACAGTCAGGCTGTTTGACGTTAGCCGGCCCGCAGAATTTAGGGCAAGACCTCGGCCAGTGGCCGACGCATGGGCACCAGCGCTACCTGATAAGGCTCAAAGATCGCCTTGATCCGGCCGTTATCACGCAGTTGCTGCAACATCGCGGCCAACTGCGGGGCGGTGATCGGCGCTTGGGGCCGCAGCAAGGCGTAGTGGTGGTAGATCTGGTCAATGCGCTCGGACACCAGCACCTGTGCCTTGATCTTCGGGTTACGGGCTAGCAACTCGGTGAGGTTGGAGCGGGTAATTAACGCCACATCGACCCGGCCACGCAGCACCATCAGCAGGTTACTTTCGTGGGAATACGTGAGCGTGGCATTGAAATGCTGCGCCAGGTATCTGGGCGATGGGTCGAACCCGGCAAACGCATAGTGGTAGCCGCTAAACAGCGCAAGTCGCTTATCGGTCAAATCGTCGAAGTAATTTTGCTGCCGGTCCGGCTGTTGCCTGGCGACAAACACTTCGGCATCTTCAAGGCCCATGTCGACCGCGCTGTAGGCGATGTCCTGCCAGCCCCAGGCCGGGTTTTCAAACATCACCACATCGACCCGCCCCTGATCGAAGTCGCGGAAACGACGGGGAATTGAACTGGGCACCGGCACAAAACGGTAGTCGTTTTGCAGCTGGTTGAGGGCATCGAGCAATTGCGGCAACAAGCCTGTGTCGACGCCACTTTCGGGACGCACGGTGTACGGCGGGAAGTGAGCAGCGCCGACCCTGACTTCCTGAATTGCCCACACGGGCGTCAAGACCGTCATGCCAAAGACAAGCACTATGCTGTGAGCCATCCGAACTGGCAGACACTTCAAACCGTATACCTCTGGTTACGCTTTTGGCTGGAACTTATTGTTCTGCACACGACCTGAGATCGGGCGCGATGGCAATACAAACCCGCGTAGCCTATCAAGGAAGCCCTTGGCTGGCCCACACAAAATAGAGCCTAGGCGGATCTCAACGCTTTGGCTACGCTCCAATGCTCGACACCGATGCTGTTTAAGGAAGCCGCACATGCCTCACTGGCTGGTAATTGATCTGGAAGCCACCACCGACGACGGCGGCTGGCCTCTGGAGGAAATGGAGGTAATTGAAATCGGTGCCAGTATCGTCACCCGTTCGGGACGTGAGGTTGACCATTTTCAACGTTTCATTCGCCCCGTGCGCCGCCCTTTACTGACCCCTTTTTGTCGCCAGCTGACGCGCATTACCCAGGCCAATATCGACACCGCCGCGCCAATGACGCAGGTTTGGGAACAGTTTGAGCGCTGGCTGGGCCAGCACCTGCCCCACCTTGAAGCCTGGGCCAGCTGGGGCGACTACGACCGCAAACAACTGCAGCAAGAATGGCAGCAAAAACAGTTGAACAGTGCGTTAGCCCGACTGCCGCACCACAACCTTAAACAGCAATTCGCGCACGCACGCCATTTGAAGCGGGCATTAGGGCTCAACAGCGCCCTGCAACTGGCGGGCATGCAGTTTCACGGACAGCAGCACCGGGCGCTGGAAGATGCGCGAAATACCGCACGTTTACTGCCGCTGATTCTTGCCGATTAGTGCCCTTAAAAGGGCGTGACGGGATAAATCGGCTTCTGCATACTGGCCAGCCTTTTTAAGCCCATTCCGAGGAATCGCCATGTTTAAAGTCAACGAATACTTCGACGGCACCGTCAAGTCGATTGCCTTCACGCAAGCCGAAGGCAAGGCCACTATCGGCGTCATGGCCCCGGGCGAATACGAATTCGGCACTGCCGAGCGTGAAATCATGCACGTGGTGTCGGGTGAGCTGAACGTCAAATTGCCGGGCAGCGAGGTCTTCGAAACGTTTAAAACCGGTAGCCAGTTCAACGTACCGGCCAATAGCAAGTTCCAGCTCAAGGTCGTGGTTGAAACCGCCTACCTGTGCGAATACCGCTAACGGGCATCTGACGCCCACCTCACCAGCGATTGCGGGGCATCCAGCCCGCGCAGTCGCTGGCGCAGGCTGTGAACAATTGCAAAGCAATCTGCTCTCTCAGCCCCCCTTCAGTCACTCACCCCTGCACATTGAACTGCAACGCTGCCAACCGCGCATACAGCGGGTTAGTGGCAATCAGATGCGCGTGGGTGCCGATTGCTATCAACTTGCCCTGATCCATCACCGCAATGCGGTCGGCATTTTGGACGGTGGCCAGCCGATGGGCGATCACCAGCGTGGTTCGGCCTGACATCAGGCTGGGCAAGGCTTGCTGTATCAAGTGTTCGCTCTGGGCATCCAGCGCGCTGGTGGCCTCATCCAGCAACAGGATCGGCGCATCCACCAACAGCGCACGGGCAATCGCCAACCGCTGACGCTGGCCGCCGGACAACCCCAGTCCGCCTTCCCCCAAATGGGTGCTGTAACCGTCGGGCATTTGCAAAATGAAGTCATGGGCATGGGCAATGCGTGCCGCCGCTTCAACCTGTTCCAGCGTGGCACCGGGATTGCCGTAGCGGATGTTGTCTTCCACCGAGCCAAAGAACAGCGCCGGGCTTTGCGACACCAACGCGAAGCAGCGGCGCACGTCCTGCGGGTCCAGTTGCGTGATGGGCAGCCCGTCCAGCAGGATCTGACCGTGCTGCGGGTCGTAAAAGCGCAACAGCAAATCGAACAACGTCGACTTGCCCGCCCCCGACGGCCCGACCAGCGCCAGCGTCTCGCCTGCATTGACGGTCAGTGTGAGGTCTTCAAGGGCAAAGCGTTCCGGGCGCGAGGGATAGGCAAACGACACGCCCTGCAGGTGCAAATTGCCCGCCACCCGATCGGGCAATGTCAGCAACCCGCCGACCGGCGCCGAGATCAGGCTTTTGGATTGCAACAACTCGGCAATTCGCTCTGCGGCCCCGGCCGCTCGCTGCAACTCACCGATGACCTCACTCAACGTGCCAAACGCGCTGCCCACTATCAGGCTGTAAAACACGAAGGCCGCCAGTTCGCCGCCGGTGATGCGCCCGGCAATCACGTCCATGCCGCCCACCCACAACATTACCCCGACTGCGCCCAGCACCAGCAGGATCACCAAGGTAATCAGCCAGGCACGCTGTACGATACGCTTGCGCGCGGTGGCGAAAGCCTGTTCGACCGTGTGTGCAAAGCGCTGCCGGTCCTGCTGTTGATGGTTGTAAGCCTGGACGGTTTTGATTTGCCCCAGCGCTTCGGACACATAGCTGCCGACATCGGCAATCCGGTCCTGGCTTTGACGCGACAGGCTGCGCACCCGGCGTCCGAAAATCAGAATCGGCGCCAGCACCAGCGGTAAAGCCACGACCACGATGCTGGTGAGCTTGGGGTTGGTGATGAACAACAACACGATGCCCCCGATCACCATCAGGCTGTTGCGCAAGAACAATGACAGCGAAGAGCCAATCACCGATTGCAGCAACGTGGTGTCCGCCGTGAGCCGCGACTGGATTTCCGAACTGCGGTTGTTTTCATAAAAACCGGGGTGCAGGTCAATCAGGTGGTTGAACACCTGACGCCGGATGTCGGCCACCACCCGTTCACCGATCCACGACACCAGATAAAAGCGCACAAACGTGCCCACGGACAGCGCCAGCACCAAGAGCAGGAACACGCCGATGGATTGATTGAGCAAGTGCGGGGACTGAGTCATAAAACCTTTGTCCACCAGCAGACGAATGCCCTGACCCATCGACAGCGTGATGCCGGCCGTCACAATCAATGCCAGCAAGGCGCCGACGGTGTGCCAGCGATAAGGCGCTACAAAATGAGTCGCCAGACGAAGCGCACGGCGATGACGAGAAGAAAGCATTCAGAACACCCGAATAAACCAGTAATGCCCCATCTGGGCAGTCCACAGCCTACAACGAAAAAACAGGCTTTGATGTAAACCTTTCTCACTCGTTTTGAATATGACCTGCTCACCTGAACCCTAGGTCGGATTGTTCTAAGGTGAGACTGGAAGTTTCAGGATATTTCTGTTTGAGTAAATGGCCGCCAAGGGTTGTCACAGCTTGGTCACTAAATGGAACTACATTAGCGCTACACCCTGATGAGGAGACAGGCCATGGATTTGCAACACAATGCTCAATCAGTACCGGTGATTCGTACTCAGCCCAACCAGTCACTGGGGTGCGCAATCATTGATGCGCAGGGCAAAGAAGTCGACATCACCGAAGCAATGATTCAACAGGCATGCGAAGAGCTGGATAAACGCCTGGTTACACCCGAGCACAAAAACTGATAGACCCCGTCTTTTGAAAACCGGCCTCTGTGGCCGGTTTTTTTATGGCCGGTTAAACCACCACACAGCCCAGGGCGGCGGCCATTGTAGTCAACGCGGGATTATGCCCTTCGATGTGCACGGTGAGCCCTTCGATTTCACGGCGCACCGGGTAAAGCTTGCGCAAGGCATCAAACGCCAGCTTTTGCTGGTCACCCGAGCCCGTCAGAGTACGTCGAAAATCGGCGTCGTCCCGGCGCGGATCGTAGACGCCACGGCACAGCATGGCCAACGCCCACGCCTGATCACTGTTGGCACTCAGTTCAACCCTGGCCAACCACGGCGCGGGCAACAAATCGGCCAACTGCACCTGTGGCGCCTGGCCGAGGAAATCGCACAGTGCCTCATAGATTTGCGCCGTGCCGCGCTGTTTGCCATCCAGGCTGTATCCGGCGATGTGCGGCGTGGCCAGTACGCACAAGTCCGCCAATTCAACGTCGACCTGCGGCTCACCTTCCCACACGTCCAATACAGCCTGCAGGTCTTCACGGGCGTTCAGCACCTTGCGCAGCGCGGCATTGTCCACCACCGGGCCACGGCTGGCGTTGATCAGCCAGGTGCCGGGCTTGAGCCGGTTCAACCGGGCCTCATCCAATAAATGCCAGGTCGCGAATTCGCCGTTTTTGCTTAACGGCGTGTGCAGGCTGATGACGTCACACTGTTCGATGATCTGCTCCAGGCTGACGTAACCTGCGCCTTCAGCCGCCTGACGCAGGGGGTCACACACCCGCACGTTCCAGCCCAGATCACGCAACACGCGAACCAGACGACCGCCCACCTCACCCGCACCGATCACACCATACGTGCGCTGAGCAAGGTCGGCTCCTTCGATGTCTGCGAGTGTCAATAGGCTGCCGAGGACGTAGTCCACCACGCCGCGGGCGTTGCAACCGGGGGCGCTGGACCACTGAATGCCAGCCTGCTCGAAGTAGTCCAGGGCCAAGTGATCGGTGCCGATGGTGCAGGTACCGACAAATCGAACGGCGCTGCCTTCCAGCAGCTCACGGTCGACCCGGGTGACGGAGCGGACCAGCAGCACATCGGCGTCATGCACGTCGGCGCGGGTAATCTGGCGCCCGGGCAAGCGGCGTATTTCACCGAATGAGGCAAAAAACGCTTCGATCAGCGGAATATTTTCATCAGCAACAATCAACATGGCAGGCTCCTTTGGCGGAGCAGCAGTGTAGGCGTTGTTGTACACAATGGGCCAGCAAGGCGTGACGTCCGATGCTCAGTGAATAGCCCCGGGTTCTTTACACTCAGACGTCTTTAAAACCCGGCAGACCATTGGCTGCACGCCACGTTTTGACGGTTTGCGTAATGCCTTCGGCAGAGTTATCAGCACCTTCTTCGGGGTAATAAATCAAGTCAGAGCCACCAGCCTCCAAGGCAATAATATTCAGGTGAGCAATCAACTCGTTCTGAAACGCCTCATCGCCGTCACAATTTTTAATGCGCTGAATCATCTGCCTGAACTCAGGCTCGGTGTAATCAGAAAGCTTTTTTTTCAGCTCCATTAGCGTTAGCGCCTATGAATATCAACGTGATTCCTGGGTGTGTTTACACGGAGGTTGTCCAAGCCGTAAACAGCACCGCCATCTGCAACTGTATCTATGTGATGAAGTTCAAAAGATATCCGTTTTCCGAGCTGATCTTTCACACGGGTCGTGGGCGATAATCCCTTGGAAAGTCTTTTGATATTGTTAACAACGCCTGTTCCTGTCGCCGTGCCAGCTCCTGCGGTGCAAAGACCTCCACATGAAGCACCAGCAGAGGCCATGGCCGTTGCGCCGAGCAAGAGGCTGCCGGGTTCAGAGGGTAAGGCACTGCCGCTGATTTTTTTAGTTTGATGTTGCCGTTGGCGTCCGTTTCACGACCGCCGAGCAACGCGAATTCGCCATACTCTTTAACCGTACCGGTGGGAATCGCGCCGGAAGAACTAACGTAATTAAACGTACCATCAGGCAGTTTGCAGGGCTTTGTAAAAGTACAGCCAACGACTGACTGCTCTTGCTGTTTGGGATGCTTGAACAAGCGGTCTGATCTTGCCCAGCACGAGTGGACACCCCGTTAAGCGATAAACTGCAACGAGGTGAACCATGGCAAGAACCGCTACC
>NZ_NQKI01000025.1 GCF_002269125.1 Pseudomonas lundensis
GTTGCTTGGTCATCTGACACCTCGATATGGCGAGCATTCTCGCCTAAATGAGTGTCCGGTTTCATTAGACCACTACAGCTGGACCTACAAGGCCACACCCTTGAGGAGATCCGTGAGTACTTTGAGGTCACCCAGGCCCGCCGCCGTGAGGCCAAGAAGGTACGCGAAGCTAAGGCCCGTGAGGCTACTGGGAACAGAAACCCTCACTGAGGTTACAGAACACCACCCCTTTACTTTCCACCACCAACATTGTGAGAGCCGCATGAGCTGACACACATTTACGATTGAAATTAAGGAGACCACCACGATGACCACGGAGACCACCACTGCACCGACCATCCTGACCGCTGAGGCCTTTGCTGCCTTGCAGGTTTCTATCCGCGCTGACCTTGCCGTCATTCCGTCCCGCCCTTGCCCGCCTGAGGTGGACCCTAACGACTTGCCTGCCTGGGTCGAATGGATGACCACCACTGAGGAGCCGCTGAGTGAGCTGGCAGAGCGCTACAAAGTTTTCCCTACAGCGCAGCATCTGAGCGCAGCAACCATCGTGGGGGCCCTTGGGGCGAGCGTGGACGTTAGCCGACTTATGAATATGTGGGCTGACTTTTATGAGGGCCGCCCTGAGGCCCTGCAAGGTCACGGACTGAGCCGCGTCAAGATCATCCTTGAACAGCGCCGATGGGCCGCCCGCTCGTTGCCCCTGGGACTGCCCCCTATCGAGGTCTGCCGTACCCTGTGGGCATTGGACCCTGAGAGCCCTACAGGCTTGCGTTCTGTCCGCACCCGGAAGGCCCTCAAAGGTGAGCCCCGTGCTAAAGGGTCGGTCATTGTGTACCGGCCTGCCACTGGCGAGAAATTCAGCTTTGACCCTGAAGACATCGTATTTGCCCTTGAGGAAGACCTTGACGGGAACGAGCTGACAACCTTTGAGCGTGCCGAGCTGGCACGTATCGAACAACTAAAGGAGGACCGTGAGTCTGTGACCACTATCACCGAGGCCGAACTACAGGCCATCAATGAAGAATTCCCAGCGGCTGCCCGCCTTGCATTCATCGACATGCGCCTACGCTATAACAACCGCCGTTGTGAGTTCCGTACCTGGGACCATGAGGCCAAGCGTGTCACCTTCGATGCACCGGCTGTCCTGGCTGACATGCGTAGCTATGTGGGTGTTCGTACCGTTGAGCGCTTTGAGCGACTGGTAGAGCAGGGCATTGACCTTGCGGGCATCCTTTGCGCCCACCTACGCATCCCTCTGATTAAAGGCTCCCTGATGTTCCAAGACCCGGACAACACCGCGCAGGGTCGTATCTAAGGTCATCCTAAAGCAACCACACACCTCCACCTTCCTGGGCTCACTGAGAGCCTGGGCGGCACCCTATCGACCTCTAAAAGGAGAACCCTTATGACAACCACACAGATGACCGCAACCCACGCTATCGCTATCACCCTGGGCGGTGAACACCGAACCGTTAAGGACCGCGCTGAGATCATTCTGAACAACCTTGAAGAATCCGGCGCAGTGACCAAAGCGCCACACCTTGGCGGTTTTCGTTGGGCCTTGACCAGTCCTCACCCGTCCTTTCCCGGTGACGTTGTGGCCGAGCATGGTTTCTACCTGAACGCCTCACAGGCTCGCTATGAAACCCTTTTGGTCTCCCCGGCGATTGGCTTAATGCTGGCCGCTGTGGTCCGCAAGCCTGGGCACATGGCAAAGGTCGTCGCACTGACAGCGACGTGACCGAGCTTCAAGAGCCCTCAATGGGTCCTCAACCCTAAGCCCGTATCTCAATCCCGTTTCACCTCACTAAGGAGAGAGTAGAGCGTCCCGTTAACTAAGTCTGTCCGATACGGCACAGCGCAGCGTGAGTCTGACCAAGTATGAGTCAGCAGCGCGGGACACCTTCGGCCCACACCACCAACACACAAAGGAGAGCTACCACCATGAAACTCAATATTTCCCGTTTGTCTGAAACCAAGTATGAAGTCCAAGGCCAAGAGGTCACCAAGGAATTTGCCGAGGGTGCAATGCTGGCCGGTCTGTTCGCTGCCTGTGGTCGCAACGTAGACCGCATGACTGAAATCTGTGACCAGTATGAAGCTGTCGGCCTGTCGCCGCGTGGCTTCCCTGACGAGTTCCGCAAGGTCTCTATTCAACGCGCTGAGGTTAGCCGTGAGGAAGAAAAGCGCCGTAAGGACGCTGCGTTCTTTGCTGAGCGCAACCGTCAAATGGCTGAGGCACATGACCCGCTGGCAATCGCCCGTAAGAAGGCTGAGCGTGAGGCCAAAGAGGCCAAGATTCGTGCCCATGGTCAGAACATCCGTGCGGCCCGTAATGGTGGCCGTTCAATCATGGCGTGGGATGAAAACGACACCTGGATCTAATCCCAGGGTCACCCTTAGAGCCACCCGCTGAGGGCCCCTCTGTGGACCTTCACGCCTCATCAAGAACACCTGCAAGACACCTTGTCGACTTAGCCCATTCAGGCGCTGAGCGAGACCCTATTGATTCCCTAAAGGAGATTCCCACATGTCTAAAGTAAAACTGAACCAAGCAACCGGCACCATTAACCGCAACACTGACCACCGTGACGCCCGTGACCGTTTCGCCATGCCTGACCGTATGCACGTTGAGTCGGTCGTTGAGGGTTCCACTGTGGCCCGTTTCAGTGACTCCCGTTTACGTCAAGGCGCTGCACCTAACGAACTGGACTACGTGGCCTTCATGCAGAACGGTATCAACACTTACCTCAACTCCGAGGACTGGCGTGAGGCTGCTGAGGAGGCAATCTCCTGTGAGTTCCGTCCTACAGGTACTGAGCCGACCGTGCAACAAGTGGCCCTACTGGAAAGCCGAGACATCGAGTTCGACCCACGCACCTCCCTGTATGACCGTTCGCAAGTGGTCACCAAGGGTAAGGCCATCGCCGGTGACTTCCTGTTCTCTGAGCCTTGCAGCACTGCCGCCCTGTTCTCGACCCGCCTGACTGTGCTGGATGAAAACGTCATCGCAGGCTTCACCGCCAACGGCGCAGAACAAACCATCGTCAAGCTGCTGACTGACTTCCAAATCCAGTGCAACACCACCGTGGCTAAGATCCTGGCTAAGACCGCCAACCTGCGTAAGGTCAAGGCAACCATGCCTAAAGGCGCACCGCGTGAAGTCGCTGAGGACCTTATCGACATCCTGGCCGTCAACGTAGACACCGCCTTTGGTTCAGGTCTGGATGACTTCACCTACATGCTCCCAATCAGCATGGGGCCGACCCTTGATCGTGCCGCACAGCGTGCTGGCGTAGAGGACGTGTCCGAGTTGATCGGCGCGGGTATCCAGTACCACAGCGGCCCTAAAGGTCTGATCTTTATGGTCCCTAACGCCTTCGCCATGCTGTCTTTCCGTGAGCAACGTGACGGCGACATCTGGTCGACCCATGTTACCCGTAACCCAGCCATCCAAGGTTTCGACATCGAGATTAGCGGTGTGGCTGACGTAGTGGCTAACGCTATGGTCCGCCTCAAGATCGCCAACCCAGCCGACCCTAAAGAGAAGCTGCAAACCGAGACCGTCAAGTATCCAGTGGTTACCTTGATCGAACTGGAAACCAAGTGACACCCGATGCACCTACAGGGCTCCCGCAAGGGTTCCTTGTGGGCTTCGATAAGATCCCTTTCGGTCCTCTGATATGAGGTCCTTGAGGAATAAGGTTTCACCAAAACACTAATCCACTGGATTTATACGCCGGGTGACTGTGAGGGATCTTATCGAAGTCTTGACGCTTCACCATCTCCCGACCCTATGAGGGGCCCGAACGTCCAACCTAAGGAGGCCTGTCTATGGCAAAGGTCAAACTCCACGCCATGCCGCTGACTCTTGTCGGTGTGACCATCCTGGCAATACACACACCTTGGGGCCTGAACCCTATGTACTCCCTTGCGGAGATCGTCGGGGCGACCCCTGGGGCAACCTACACCCTGAGCAACTACCGGGCCGATATTGGGCCGCCTGTCTCCACCAATGATGCCTATTGGCGTAGCGGGGCCCTGAGTGGTTCCACTGCCTGGGCCATCCTGGCTACTCGCCTGAGACAACTGGGCAAGATCCCGGCTGACTCATTCCCTGATACACCGCATGCCTACTCGACCCAATCCGAGGAGAACCGCCGTGTGGTCCTTGAGCTGGTCCGGGGGGCTGCTCGTGACAACTGGGATACCGTTAAAGGTGCCCTTGCTGATGCTGTCGAGTATGACGGCCCAGTGCGTGTACCTATGTGGCTCTCAACGGCTGCGCAATGATGGCCCCTTAGGCGCTCCTGTGTGAATTGGCAAGGTGACGGCCCTGGGGTCTCCCTTACTTTTCAAGGAGGAACGCCTACCATGAAGAAAGAAACCCTAAAGGCCGTCCTTATGGCGACCCTCAAGACTAAGGCCTTCTGGCGTCTGGTCGGTACTGTGGCCTTGCTGATTGGCTTAACGTCCCGGAGTGGATGCTTGAGCTGATCTCTGAGGTTGTCCGGGAGGTGCTGTCTGACCTGGGCACAGGCATAGCCGCTGCTGTACTGACTGCCCCGTGGGTCACTCTTGTGGCCGCTGTGTGATGACCTGACAGACCCTGAGCTGTGGCCCTATAGCCACCTTTGGGTATGTCAGTTGGTTGTCACTGTGTCAGTTTGATAGCGTCAAAATCTCAATCCCGGATCCCCTCACTAAGGAGAGAGGAGAGAGGAGAGAGGAGAGAGGAGAGACCTCCCTGATAGTCCCTTAATGACCTCTCTATGAGCGTTACCTTAAAGGTCCCTTAGGTTCGCAATCCGACACTGACCGTCGATAGTTAACGCCAATCCCGTGGAACTTCAGCCAGGATACTTCGAGAGCCTTAATGGCACCTCATCGGGTTCCTCAGTGATTGGTGATTATTGCTGATAAGCATCACCTCCCTTAACTGTATCGTTGAGGCCTCACTGGCTTGTCCTTTATCCCTATTCGCATCCTGAGACCCTACGGTCTACGGGTTATGGTGGCCTGTCTCCCAGGAGGCGTATGGATGTTATAGAGGTCAAGGCCAGTGAGTCTTATAAGACAGCTCACTATCTCTCTTTAGAGCCCCAGGGCATGACTTGCTGGCTACTCAACGTTGACTCAAAGACGCCCCAAGGGTGATGAGAAAATGACACAAAAATCTGAGTGACCACCTGTAATTACTAACCTGCGCGCTTACCCCCGTAGGCCCTCGCATGCTCGCCCAGGCGCACGATAAGGACCCTTGCGGGCAGGCGATAAGGACCCCAGCGTTGGGATAAATGTGAGCCAAAGCTGTTACAAATCGGGGTCCTATGGTGCTACGCTATGGGCTCCTAACGTGCCTCATCAGGTCGGTGTAAGGATCGTATCCTTCGCCTCTGGCAGCATCCCTGGATAGTCCAGCGTGTAGTGCAGACCCCGAGATTCCTTACGTTCCATGGCAGACCTGATCATCAGTTCCGCTACTTGGGCAAGGTTCCTCAGTTCAATCAGGTCTCTGCTTACTCGGTAGTTGCTGTAAAACTCGTCGATTTCATCCAGCAACAAACGCACGCGATGCTGGGCGCGTTGCAGGCGCTTGTTGGTGCGCACGATGCCCACGTAGTCCCACATGAAGCGCCGCAACTCATCCCAGTTGTGGGCGATGATCACGTCTTCATCCGAGTCGGTAACCTGGCTGGCGTCCCAACTTGGCAAGGCCACTGGAATGGCCACTTGTTGCAACTGCGAGAGGATGTCGTCAGCGGCTGCACGGCCATACACAAAGCATTCCAGCAGCGAGTTGCTGGCCATGCGGTTGGCGCCATGCAGGCCGGTGAAGCTGGTTTCGCCAATGGCATACAGGCCCGGGACGTCGGTTCGGCCATGGGCGTCCACCATCACCCCGCCACAGGTGTAATGCGCAGCCGGTACTACCGGGATAGCCTGGCGGGTGATGTCGATGGAAAAGCCGAGGCAGCGTTCATAAACAGTCGGGAAGTGGGTTTTGATGAATGTTTCGGACTGATGGCTGATGTCCAGATAAACGCAATCAATGCCCAGGCGCTTCATCTCGTGGTCAATGGCACGGGCGACGATATCGCGAGGCGCCAATTCACCTCGAGGGTCGAAGCGGTGCATGAATCGCTCGCCATTCGGCAGTTTCAAATGAGCGCCTTCGCCCCGCAGGGCTTCGGTGATCAAAAAGCTTTTGGCTTGCGGGTGGTACAGGCAGGTGGGGTGAAACTGATTGAACTCCAGGTTCGCCACCCGGCAACCGGAGCGCCATGCCATGGCAATGCCATCGCCACAGGCGCCATCGGGGTTGCTGGTATAAAGGTAGACTTTGGCAGCTCCGCCGGTCGCCAGAATAGTGAAGCGCGCCCCGAACGTGTCAACTTCACCGGTACTGCGATTGAGAACATAGGCGCCCAGGCAGCGATCGCCTTCCAGCCCCAGCCTGCGTTCGGTAATCAGATCCACAGCGACCCGTTGCTCGAGCAGCTCAATGTTGGGCCGCTGCTGTGCCTGTTCGAGCAAGGTTTTGAAAATGGCGGCGCCGGTGGCATCGGCTGCGTGGATGATGCGCCGATGGCTGTGACCGCCTTCGCGGGTCAGGTGGAACTCAAACCCGGCATGTAGCGGGTCGGCAGGTTCATCGCGGGTAAAGGGCACGCCTTGATCGATCAGCCACTGAATGGCTTCGCGACTGTGTTCGACGGTGAAGCGCACGGCGTCTTCATGGCACAGGCCGCCACCGGCGTTAAGGGTGTCTTCGACATGGGATTGAACGGTGTCGGTGTCATCCAGCACGGCGGCCACGCCACCTTGTGCCCAGAACGTCGAGCCATTGGCCAGATCGCCCTTGCTGAGGACTGCAATGCGCAAGTGGCTGGGCAAGGTAAGCGCGAGGCTCAAACCGGCAGCGCCGCTGCCAATCACCAGCACATCGTGTTGAAAATGTTGGCTCATTCTTCTGACGTCCGCAAAAAAAGCGCCCACTAGTATATAGAGGGGGGGATCGGCACAATAGCCGGGCCTTTATGGCATTGTGAAACTACAGCGGGCACGAAGTGTGCCTCACTCGTGAGGCATCTGTATGCCGATTTGCAGAATAAATCTGCCAGCATCGGCCGGGCTGAACGCTTGTAGGGCTCCATTTCGATGCAGTCAAACAATGCGCGGCACCTCTGTCGGATTATTGAACTTTTTCTATAGGCCAATGTTCCATAGAGGGTTGCCCATCATGAAGGGGAGCAGCGTTGGCTTTGAAGCGGAGCTTGCGGTACGGCTTCAGCCGGTAAATTCAACGACAAGATTATCGACGCAGCCGGCCAGGCCCGTGCTGCGTTTTCGTGCGTGCCAAATCCGAGTGCGCAGGAAACTTGCCAGGGGGGAGAGAACTTTTGCGTAAAGCCCGAGTCTATGTTTGCAAGCCTGATCAATTAGCAAAGCAATCACCCTCTCGGTCTTATGAGGAGTATTCATGCTAACCCAGGAAGAGGATCAGCAGCTGGTCGAGCGCGTACAGCGTGGCGACAAGCGTGCATTTGATCTGCTAGTGCTGAAATACCAGCACAAAATTCTCGGGTTGATCGTGCGTTTTGTGCACGACACCCATGAAGCCCAGGACGTTGCACAAGAAGCCTTTATCAAGGCTTACCGGGCACTTGGTAATTTTCGCGGTGACAGCGCCTTTTATACATGGCTGTACCGAATCGCCATTAACACGGCGAAGAATTACCTGGTTTCACGCGGTCGACGTCCGCCTGACAGTGATGTGAGTTCTGAGGACGCTGAGTTTTACGATGGTGACCATGGCCTGAAAGATCTTGAATCACCGGAGCGCGCATTGCTCCGTGACGAGATTGAAGGAACCGTTCATCGCACGATTCAGCTATTACCAGAAGATCTACGAACGGCGTTAACTTTACGCGAATTCGACGGTCTGAGTTACGAGGACATTGCGAGCGTCATGCAATGTCCGGTGGGTACCGTGCGCTCCCGGATTTTCCGCGCTCGGGAAGCCATCGATAAAGCCCTGCAACCTTTGTTGCAGGAAACCTGAGACAGCGGCGACAGCCAAGAGAGGAACCGCCATGAGTCGTGAAGCCCTGCAGGAATCGCTGTCCGCGGTGATGGATAACGAAGCGGACGAACTGGAATTACGTCGGGTGTTGAACGCCTTTGACGATGCGCATACACGTGATACCTGGTCCCGTTACCAGGTAGCCCGTGCGGCGATGCACAAGGATTTGATGATTCCCAAGCTGGACATCGCATCTGCCGTATCGGCCGCCTTGGCCGAAGAACAAACCCCGGTCAAAGTGGCCCGTGGTCCCTGGAAGAGCATTGGCCGTCTGGCTGTCGCGGCTTCAGTGACCGTGGCAGTTCTGGCGGGCGTAAGGCTTTACAACCAGGATGACATCGTGGGTGCTGAACTGGCCCAGCAAGGCACTCAGCCAAGCATGAGCGCACCGATGGTCAAAGGTCCGGCAGTGCTGGCTAACTACAGCGAAAGTGCTGATCAGGCCACAGGCCCGATGGCTAACGGTGTATTGCAAGGTCAGTCGGGCTGGCAGGATCAACGTTTGCCTGGCTACTTGCGTCAGCATGCCCAGCAAGCTGCGATGAAAGGCACTGAAGGCGTACTGCCGTACGCACGTGCAGCCAGTCTGGAAAACCGTTAAGCCCCATGCGCGTCCTCCCTCTGTTACCGCTGTTGCTCAGTGGCTGGTTTACAGTACCAGCCCATGCCGATGAAGCTCAGGACTGGCTCAAACGTCTTGGGCAGGCCGAGCAACAGCAGAGCTATCAAGGCACTTTCGTTTACGAACGTAACGGTAGTTTTTCTACCCACAGCATTTGGCACTTGGTGCAGGATGGGAAGGTTCGTGAGCGTTTGTTGCAACTTGACGGTGCTGCTCAAGAAGTGGTGCGCACGGATGGCCGCACCGAGTGTGTTACCGGCAAGTTAGTGTCGGGTCTTGCAGGTGTGTCGGCTGCCTCGGCACGCATACTGGATGCCGATAAAGTCAGCAATTGGTATAGCGTTGCCAAAGCGGGTGATTCACGTGTGGCGGGACGGCCGGTTGCTGTTATTTCACTGACCCCGCGCGATCAGCACCGGTATGGCATTGAACTGTATCTGGATCGCCAGACAGGCTTGCCGCTGAAGTCATTGCTGCTCAATGACAAAGGGCAGTTGTTGGAACGTTTTCAGTTCACGGACCTTGATCCACGGACGCCCGATGCCGAGTTGCTCAAGCCGACTGTTCAATGTCGTCCGATCAACCTTGCTGAGTCCAAAGACCAAGGCGTCAAAGCGACTCACAGTTGGCATTCGGAATGGCTTCCGCCCGGTTTTGAGTTGGTCAACAGTACTGCACACCGAGATCCGAAGAGCAAATCCGAAGTCACCAGTCTCCTGTATGACGATGGCCTGACTCGATTCTCTGTCTTTCTGGAGCCTCTGAATGGCGCTTCAGCCCCCGACACACGGGTTCAGCTAGGCCCTACTGCGGCGGTTTCACGGCATCTTACGACCAGCGATGGCGATATTCTGGCCACTGTGGTCGGGGAGATCCCGATCGGAACTGCTGAACGCATTGCCCTGAACATGCGTGCCGGTCAGGCACCCGCACAGGCTAAGCCATAGTGGTGCGCAGAAATGTCTGGTGATGAATTTCATTTGCCAAACCTTTCATCTTTTTCTATAGGTCAGAGCCCTAAAGGCTCTGGCCTTGTTTGTTTTCGGGTATCCAAAAATTGGGTCTATGCTTTGACCTGGATCTTTGGATACCAGCCGCTTAACTCTGCTTGCTATTAACGGGAGCTGTATGTCGATGCCTCGATTGAAAAATTATTTACCCATTTTTGCGGCCGTGATGATGTTAGGGCAGGCAGTTCCGGCCTTGGCAGATGCGCCCTTGGTGCAGCTGCCGGACTTTACGCAATTGGTGGAACAAGCCTCCCCGGCAGTCGTGAACATCAGCACCACGCAAAAACTTCCCGAGCGTCGGGTCTCCAACATGGGGCAAATGCCTGACCTGGAAGGCTTGCCGCCAGGCCTGCGTGACTTCTTCGAACGCAGCATCCCGCAGGCACCGCGCAGCGGCGGCGGGCGTCAACGTGAAGCCCAGTCCTTGGGTTCGGGATTCATCATTTCTCCCGATGGCTACATCCTGACCAACAATCACGTAGTGGCGGATGCGGATGAAATCATCGTTCGTTTGTCAGACCGCAGCGAAATGAAAGCCAAATTGATCGGCACTGACCCGCGTTCTGACGTGGCGCTGCTGAAAATCGATGGCAAAAACCTGCCTGTGCTCAAACTCGGCAAGTCGCAGGACTTGAAGGCTGGCCAGTGGGTGGTTGCAATCGGTTCGCCGTTTGGCTTCGACCACACCGTGACCCAAGGCATCATCAGCGCCATCGGGCGCAGCCTGCCGAACGAAAGCTACGTACCGTTTATCCAGACCGACGTGCCAATCAACCCGGGTAACTCTGGTGGTCCGTTGTTTAACCTGGCCGGTGAAGTGGTCGGGATCAACTCCCAGATCTACACCCGCTCAGGCGGCTTTATGGGTGTTTCGTTCGCTATCCCTATCGATGTCGCGATGGACGTGTCCAACCAGCTTAAAAGCGGTGGCAAGGTTAGCCGTGGCTGGCTGGGCGTAGTGATTCAAGAGGTCAACAAAGACCTGGCTGAATCCTTCGGTCTGGAAAAACCCGCTGGCGCGCTGGTGGCTCAGGTATTGGAAGACGGACCGGCTGCCAAAGGCGGGCTGCAAGTGGGGGATGTGATCTTGAGCATGAACGGTCAACCGATCGTCATGTCAGCTGATTTGCCGCATTTGGTAGGCGCACTCAAAGCCGGGAGCAAGGCGAGCCTTGAAGTCGTTCGCGACGGCAAGCGTAAAACCCTCGACCTGACCGTGGGTGCGATTCCTGACGAAGGCAAGGAAATGGATTCCCCAAGTGGCGCAGAACGCAGCAGCAACCGTTTGGGTGTATCTGTGGCGGACTTGAGTGAAGAGCAGAAGAAAGCCAATGACATCAAAGGTGGCGTGATCATCAAGGATGTTCAGGATGGCCCGGCTGCCCTGATTGGTCTGCGTCCTGGCGATGTCATCACGCACCTTAACAACCAGGCGATCAGCGATGCCAAGCAGTTCACTGAAATTGCCAAGGCATTGCCTAAGAACCGTTCGGTGTCGATGCGCGTACTGCGTCAAGGTCGTGCGAGCTTCATCACCTTCAAGCTGGCAGAGTAAGCCGTCAGATTGTATCGGTGGCGACGATGATCGAAACCTGACGCAACCGCTGTAATGAAAAAACCCGTATCGAGAGATACGGGTTTTTTTGTGATGGCTTATTTCTTTTTTTGCTTGGGAATTCTGACTAATTTCGTGCCGGAGTACATGTCATGCCAGGTGCGTTTTTGTTTATCGAAGAGTGACCAGACGAAGCCGAGCCCGAAACATAGCCACGAACCGATCGACACAATAAACCGCAGCAGCGCCTGCCACAGGCTGATAGCCGTTCCGTCTGCATTCTGGACACGAACGCCCCACACCTGCATGCCAAGGGTTTGCCCGGAGTGCGTCCAGAACTTGGCAAAGAACCCGAACAATACAAAAAACAGAATAGTTGATAACAAGGGATCGCCGTCCAGTGCGCCGGTTTCGGACAAGGCACGCATTTTGGCCTCGCCGATAAACGCCATCATGATCAGTTTGTAAATGAACGTGGTAACGATCATCAGCGCCGTGCACAGCAAAAAATCGTAGAACATGGCTGCCAGGCGGCGCCCCAGTCCAGCGGCGGGAAACGCGCCTTGAGGGCTTAAAGGTTGTTTCGACATGGCAGGGTCTCTGAAGGAAAAAAGCCATCTTACGGAATTACGCCCATAAAAAAGCCTCTGATGTCACCATCAGAGGCTTTTCTGTACGAGAACGTTAAGCTTCGGCTTGAACTTCGTCAGCCTGCATGCCTTTTTGGCCCTGCACAGCGATGAAGGTCACTTTCTGGCCTTCTTTCAGGCTTTTGAAACCGTTGCCCTGAATGGCACGGAAGTGCACGAACAGATCCGGACCGCTTTCCGGCGTAATAAAACCAAAACCTTTCTCATCGTTAAACCACTTAACGGTACCGCTCTGACGTTGGGACATTTCTTAATTCCTTGACGCTAACAATTAATGACAGTCTCTTTCACAGGAAAGAGTACTGGTGCTGGGTTGCAGGAAAGTAAGAGACGTCGAACGGGTTGTAGCAAACTTAGAGCTACTGCCCAGGTCACGATTCCAGCGACCCATGCAAACACAGTGGGCAAACTCTACGACAACTTAGATGATAAAAACAAGCCCCGAAAATAAACCGTCCATCCCTGCTTTTCAAAGGCTATGACTTTTTTTTAAAAGCGCTTGCGGTATAGAACGGTTCAATTGTTTTCATAATTAAACGCGGGGTTTCACTATCGAAAGTGTGCACACTTATGTGGCAGTTGCATGACGCGCCGGTGGGCTGAACATGCAACTGTGTAACTTTCAGTGAAGCGTTTAACCTCTGTAATAACGCTGTGGCACAAACGGCATTTTCGACACTTTCATCGCGACTCGCTTACCGCGCACGATTGCCCATACATCGGTGTCCACGGGCGTATAGGCGAAGTCCAGATAACCCATGGCCAGCGGTGCGCCCAGCGTAGGACCAAACCCTCCGCTGCACACATTGCCAATCACATTGCCCTGCGCATCTACAATCTCGGCCCCTTCGCGCACGGGTGTTCGTTCTTGGGGCAGCAGGCCGACCCGTTTGCGTGCAACGCCGTTCTGTTGTTGGGCGAAGATCGTTTCGGCCCCCGGGAACCCTCCTGCACGGGGTCCGTCTGCGCGGCGGGCCTTTGAGATGGCCCATAGCAGACTTGCTTCAATCGGAGTGGTGTGCGCATTCATGTCATGACCGTACAGACACAGCCCTGCTTCCAGTCGCAGCGAGTCACGTGCGCCAAGGCCAATGGTCTTTACTTCGGGTTGGTCGAGCAGATGACGCGCCAGTGTTTCAGCCTGTTCGCGGGGTACTGAAATCTCAAAACCGTCTTCACCGGTATAGCCGGAACGACTGACGTAGCAGTCCGCGTCCATCAGGTTGACCGGGGCGAATTGCATGAACGTCATCTTCGCCACTTCCGGGGCCAGACGCGCCAGCACCGTGACGGCTTCGGGGCCTTGCAAGGCGAGCAGGGCGCGTGACTCAAACGGCGGCTCAATCTTGCAGCGATCACCCAAGTGCTGACGCAGATGCGCGAGGTCCTGCGCCTTGCAGGCTGCGTTGACCACCAGAAACAGCTCATCATTGCCCAGGTTGGCCACCATCAGGTCATCCAGAATGCCGCCTTGTGGGTTGGTAAACATGGCATATCGTTGCATGCCCACCGGCAGGTCGAGGATATCCACCGGGACCAGCGTCTCAAGGCCTTTTGCCGCCTGGGCGCCGCGCAGGCGGATCTGGCCCATGTGCGACACATCAAACAATCCGGCGTGTTCGCGGGTGTGTTGGTGCTCCTTCATCACGCCCAGCGGGTACTGCACCGGCATGTCATAGCCGGCAAACGGCACCATGCGCGCGCCGAGCTCAAGATGCAGGGCGTGCAGCGGGGTTTTAAGCAGTTGTTCGGTAGACATTCATGACTCCTTGAAAATCAGCACTCAATAATGTTGACGGCCAGGCCACCGCGAGCCGTTTCTTTGTATTTGCTTTTCATGTCGGCGCCGGTCTGGCGCATGGTGCGGATCACCTTGTCCAGCGAAACAAAATGCTGACCGTCGCCGCGCAGGGCCATGCGCACGGCGTTGATGGCTTTCACTGAACCCATGGCGTTGCGCTCGATGCAAGGCACTTGCACCAGCCCGCCAATGGGGTCACAGGTCAGCCCCAAGTTGTGCTCCATACCGATTTCAGCGGCGTTTTCGACTTGCTGCACAGTACCGCCGAGTACTTCGCACAGGGCTCCTGCGGCCATCGAGCAGGCCACCCCGACTTCGCCCTGACAGCCAACTTCGGCCCCTGAGATCGATGCGTTTTCTTTGTACAACATGCCAATGGCCGCCGCCGTCAGCAAAAAGCGCACGACGCCCTCTTCATTGGCGCCCCCGATAAAGCGCATGTAGTAATGCAGTACCGCCGGAATAATGCCGGCCGCGCCGTTGGTAGGGGCTGTGACCACCCGGCCACCGTTGGCGTTTTCTTCGTTAACGGCCAGCGCGTACAGGTTCACCCAGTCGAGTACTGACAGCGCGTCGCGCAATGAGGCTTCAGGGTTGGTGCATAACTGGTGATGCAAGGCTGCAGCCCGGCGTTTGACCTTCAACCCGCCTGGCAGGATGCCTTCATGACGACAGCCCGCGCTGACACAGTCCTGCATCACTTGCCAGATCTTCAGCAAACCGCTTCGGGTCTCGGCTTCAGGCCGCCACGCACGTTCATTGGCCAGCATGACCTGGCTGATCGACAGGTTGTGGGTGACGCAGTGGCGCAACAGGTCTTTGGCTGTCTTAAACGGGTAGGTGAGTTCGGTACTGTCCTCGACGATCCGGTCAGCTCCCGCCGCCCCTTCGTCCACCACGAAGCCTCCCCCCACCGAGTAATACTCGCGGCTGCGGACCTGAATACCCGCCGCGTCAAGGGCGCGAAAAATCATGCCGTTCGGGTGGTAGGGAAGGGGTTTGCGAATCATCGCCAAGTGCAATTTTTCGTTGAATTCGATGCTGTGGCAGCCCAGCAGGTTCAAGTGTCCGCTGTGGCGAATTGTGGCCAGACGTTCGTCCACGGTGTCCGTATTGACGGTATCCGGGTGTTCGCCTTCGAGCCCCAGAAGTACGGCCTTGTCGCTGCCGTGACCTTTACCTGTGGCTCCGAGCGAGCCATACAATTCCACTTTGACGCAGGCTGTTTGCTGCAAGAGTTCATCACGCTGCAACCCTTCAACAAACCGTGCTGCAGCCCGCATGGGGCCGACAGTGTGTGAGCTGGAAGGGCCGATGCCAATTTTGAACAGGTCGAACACGCTTAACGCCATGGGGTTCTCCGGTTTCTTATAAAGGTATTGGCATAAAGTCGATAAGCCCGCCGGATCGGTTTAACCCGCTCCGGCGGGGGATGGGTGATGTCAGGCCTCCTGATAGCTCTCGATGGATGGGCACGCGCAGACCAGATTGCGATCGCCAAACACGTTATCGACACGACCAACCGGCGGCCAGTATTTGCCATCGATCAATGACTCGACCGGGTACACCGCCTGTTCGCGGCTGTACGGGTGGGTCCATTCGCCGACCATTTCCGCCGCCGTGTGCGGGGCGTTTTTCAACGGGTTGTCTTCTTTGTCCAGCGTACCGTTTTCAACCGCGCGGATTTCTTCGCGAATGCGGATCATGGCGTCGCAGAAGCGATCCAGCTCGTGTTTGGACTCACTCTCGGTAGGTTCGATCATCAGCGTGCCGGCCACCGGGAACGACATAGTGGGCGCATGGAAGCCGAAGTCGATCAGGCGCTTGGCCACGTCATCTACGCTGATCCCGCTGCTGTCCTTGAGCGGGCGCAGGTCGAGGATGCATTCGTGCGCCACCAGCCCGTTGCTGCCCGAATACAGCACGGGGTAGTGCTCTTCGAGGCGGCGGGCGATGTAATTGGCATTGAGAATGGCCATTTGCGAAGCGCGCTTGAGGCCTTCGCCGCCCATCATGCGGATGTACATCCAGGTGATGGGCAGAATGCTCGCGCTGCCAAACGGTGCGGCGCACACCGCACCCTGTTTGCGAGGCAAACTGGCATGGCCTGGCAAGAAGGGGGTCAAGTGCGACTTGACGCCAATCGGGCCGACGCCCGGGCCGCCGCCGCCGTGGGGGATACAAAAGGTTTTATGCAGGTTGAGGTGAGACACGTCGCCACCGAACTTACCCGGTGCGCACAAGCCCACCATCGCATTCATGTTGGCGCCGTCGATGTACACCTGACCGCCGTTGTCGTGAATGATGCCGCAGATTTCACGGATACCCTCTTCGAACACGCCGTGGGTCGACGGGTAGGTAATCATCAGTGCTGCCAGATGTTCACGGTGTTCGATGGCCTTGGCACGCAGGTCTTCAATGTCAACGTTGCCGCGCGCGTCGCAGGCCGTGACCACCACGCGCATGCCCGCCATGTTGGCGGTCGCCGGGTTGGTGCCGTGGGCGGAGGACGGGATCAGGCAGATGTCGCGGCGCTCGTCGCCACGGCTCTGGTGATAGGCACGAATGGCCAGCAGCCCGGCGTATTCGCCCTGTGAGCCTGCGTTGGGTTGCAGGGAAATGGCGTCATAACCGGTGGCGGCGCACAGCATCGCTTCCAGTTCAGCCGTGAGCTGCTGGTAACCCTGACTTTGCTCGGCCGGAGCGAACGGGTGCAGGTTGCCAAACTCGGCCCAGGTCACCGGGATCATCTCGCTGGCCGCGTTGAGTTTCATGGTGCAAGAGCCCAGCGGAATCATGGTGCGATCCAGTGCCAGGTCCTTGTCTGCCAAACGACGCAGGTAGCGCATCAGTTCGGTTTCAGAGTGATAACGGTTGAACACCGGGTGGCTGAGGATCGGCGATTGGCGCAGCAGGGCGGCGGGCAGGGTGCCGTTCACGTGGGCGGCCAGGGTGTCGAAGTCCGGCAGTGCTTGCCCTTCTGCAGCGAGCAGGGCCCACAGCGCAGTGACATCGGACGGGCCGCAGGTTTCATCCAGCGACACGCCCAGACGCTCGTCATCCACCACGCGCAGGTTGATGCGTTTGGCATGCGCGTTGGCATGCAGGGCCGCTGTGTGGGCGCCTGTGTGCAGGGTCAGGGTGTCGAAAAACTCGATCTGCTCCACGCTCAGCCCCAGTGCAGTCAGGCCCTTGGCCAGAATGGCCGTAAGCTGATGGACGCGCCGGGCAATTTGAGCCAGGCCCTGAGGGCCGTGGTAGACGGCGTACATGCTGGCGATGTTGGCCAGCAACACTTGCGCGGTGCAGATATTGCTCGTGGCCTTCTCGCGGCGGATGTGCTGCTCGCGGGTTTGCATGGCCAGACGCAGCGCAGGTTTGCCGTGACGATCCACCGACACACCCACCAGACGCCCCGGCATGTCGCGTTTGAACGCGTCACGGGTAGCGAAATACGCTGCATGCGGGCCGCCGAAACCCAGTGGCACGCCAAAACGCTGTGCGCTGCCGATGGCCACGTCGGCCCCGAATTCGCCCGGAGGCGTCAGCAGGGTCAGGGCCAGCAAGTCTGCAGCCACGGCCACCAGGGCGTGGGCGGCGTGAAAGCGCTCGACCAGCTCGCGGTAGTCGAACACATCGCCGTTGCTCGCCGGGTATTGCAGCAGTGCGCCGAAGAACGGGGACAGGTCGCTCAGACTGCGTTCGTCGCCTACGACCACCTCGATGCCCAGCGGTTCTGCACGGGTGCGTAACACGTCGAGGGTTTGCGGGTGGCAATGGCGCGATGCAAAGAATGCACGGCCGGATTTGTTTTTGCTCAGGCGTTTGCAGAAGGTCATGGCTTCAGCCGCAGCGGTGGCTTCGTCGAGCAACGAAGCGTTGGCAATCGGCAGGCCGCTGAGGTCGCTGATGAGGGTCTGGAAATTGAGCAGCGCTTCCAGACGCCCTTGGGAAATTTCCGGCTGGTATGGCGTATACGCGGTGTACCACGCCGGGTTTTCCAACAGATTGCGCAAGATCGGCGCGGGCGTGTGGCAATTGTAATAGCCCTGGCCGATGTAGGTTTTACAGAGCTGGTTTTTACCGGCGATGGCTTTGATCGATGCCAATGCATCGGCTTCGCTTTGCCCAGCGGGCAGGTTGAGCACGCTGGTGCCCTTGATGCTCTCAGGGATCACACTGGCGCTCAGGGCCTCCAGCGAGTCAAAGCCCAGCGTGGCGAGCATGGCCTGTTCATCGGCGTGATCAGGGCCGATGTGGCGCGCGATGAATTCGTTGGCGGTACTCAGATTAACGGTCATGGCGCTGTCCTCAGGCTTGGGCATTGGCTTTGATCAGGCGGTCATAGGCGTCCTGATCCAGCAACTGGCCGACAGCGCTGGCGTCTGCAGGGATGAAGCGGAAGAACCAGCCTGCGCCCAGTGGATCTTCGTTGACCTGTTCGGGGCTGCTTTCCAGTACCGGATTAACCTCCACCACCTCGCCGTCCAGGGGCATATACACGCCGCTGGCGGCCTTGACCGACTCAACGGTGGCGGCTTCTGCGCCTTTTTCGTAAACCTGCAACTCGGGCAATTGCACAAACACCACATCGCCCAGAGCGTTTTGCGCAAACGCGGTAATGCCCACGGTCACGCTGCCATCGGCTTCGGCGCGTAGCCATTCGTGGTCTTCAGTAAAACGCAATTCGCTCATGGAAACTCCTCAAGGCCAGACTCGTCTGGTGGTCGCAGGTAAGTACTCGTGCATGGACGAGCGCATTGAGGATTGCTTTGCAAGATAGTTGCCACTATTAAAAAGTTGTTATTTATCAAGCTGTTGCGTGATTGAAAAAGTGCGTGGCGCGGTGAGGCTGTAGCGAAATCGCTACACGGGGGGCGGGTTTAAAAAAACGAAGTGGATCAAAGCCTTGCAGCAGTGCGTCATCCTTGGTGTGTATCGAATTCGCTACAGTGGAGTGAAATCAATACAGTCAGGCGCGGTCGTCAACCACGTCCCGTGGCCTCTGCTGTCATTGCCCGGGCAGCGCGTGCGATGAGTACATCGCAACCTTCACGCCTTACCGGGGATCCCGTATTTGCGCAATCGATGGGCGATGGCGGTGTGGCTGGTTTGCAGGCGGCTGGCCAGTTGGCGGGTCGAGGGGTAGCTGACGTATAGCTTCTCCAGCAAGGCTTTTTCAAAACGTTCAATGGCGTGTTCCAGGGTTTCAACGTCCCCGTCGCTTTGCCGCGCGACGGAGGTTCCGGCAATGTCGAGGTCGCCAATGTCGACCACGCTGCTTTCGCATATGGCAGCGGCGCGGAAGATCACGTTTTGCAACTGACGAACGTTGCCTGGCCAGCGGTTACCGAGCAACGCCGGGTATGTCCCCGGCGCCAGGCGACATACGGGGCGCTGTATTTGAGTGCAGGCCTGCTGCATAAAAGTGCGGGCCAGCAACAGGATGTCCTGCCCGCGCTCGCGCAGGGGTGGCACTTCGATGTTGAGCACGTTCAGGCGATAGAACAGGTCTTCGCGAAACGTGCCCTCGTTGACCATTTTTTCGAGGTTGCGATGGGTGGCGCTGAGGATGCGGACATTGACCTTCACTTCCCGTTCGCCGCCGACACGGCGAAAGCTGCCGTCATTCAAAAAACGCAGCAATTTGGCCTGGAGGTAGGGTGACATTTCCGCGATTTCATCAAGGAACACGGTGCCGTTGTTGGCCAGTTCCATCAGGCCCGGTTTACCGCCGCGTTGTGCGCCGGTAAAGGCGCCGGGGGCATAGCCAAACAGTTCGCTCTCGGCCAGGTTTTCCGGTAATGCCGCGCAGTTCAGGGCCAGAAACGGCGCGCTGAAGCGATCACTGATGGCATGGCAAGCGCGGGCCACCAGTTCTTTGCCGGTGCCGGTTTCGCCCTGAATCAACAATGGCGCATCCAAAACCGCGACGCGCTGTGCCCGGGCCTTGAGGGTTCGGATCGCGGGCGACTCACCCAGCAACGCGTCAAAGCCTTCGGCGTGGTCGTGATGCAGCGCGGCCAGCCGCTCGCCAATACGGCTGGGCTGATAGAGGGTCAATAAGGCGCCCGCATCGGTGATCGGCGTGGCATCGAGCATCAGCGGATGGCCGTTGAGCGTGACTTCGCGCAGGGGCAAGCGGAAGCCGTTCTCCAGCAAGGCGGTCAGCAAGCTGGGGTCGGTGAACAACTCGGCAATACTTTGGCCAGCAGGTTCGCGGCCATAGAGCGAGACCAGCGCCGGATTGGCCAACAACACATGGCCTTCGCTGTCCAGTGCCAACACCGGATCGGTCATCGCGGCCAGCAGCGCATCGAGTTGCAGATGCCGTCGCTGACCGGGAAGGATGTCTACCACCATCACCGACTGCACGCCCTGAACCCGGAACAGTGCCTCGCGCAATTCATCGAGCACGTGCGGGCTTAAGGTTGGGGCATCGATATAGACGTTGGGCGGGACCATCTCCACGGCATCGAGATTGAGGTTGCGTGCCCCCAGCAGTGCCAGCACTTCCTGGGTAATACCGACGCGGTCAATAAAGCTGACATGGATACGCATGAGAACGGGGAACACTGTTGGCCGTAAGATGGCCAGTATGCCTTGGGCGCGGCAGCAGGACAAAGAGGTACGTCCTGTAGCGGCTGGCGCTGCCTTCGATGGCGCGCGCAGCGCTGCTGTGCGAGGGGAGGGGGAAGCGGTTCAGGCTGTGGCGTACAGGGCGAATCAGTCCAGATGATCGAGGTTAATCGGATCGCCAGGTTTGTGATTGAGCTGGGCCATCACGTCCAAATACATTTTGTCGTAGTAACCGTGCATCGAACGGATGTCAGCGGTCTTGGGAATGCCATGTTTGACGGCAATCTGAAAGGCATCGTGGGCAAAATTGAAGGCCACGTCTTTGGGCAGCGTGAATGAGTCTTTGAAATCCTTTCCGTTGATCTGACCATGCATGTCGAACTGCATCGACTTGCCTTCCTTGGGATCCTGAACGACCTGGTAATCGATCTTGATGTCATACCCGAAATCGCCAGGTTGCAGCGGTTCGCGGTGGATATGCAGGTGACCGGGTTCGAACGAGGCCATAGGGTGACTCCTTGAGCAAAGGTAAAAGGGCAGACCCTGAGGCCTGCCCCGCAGTTCAGAAGTAGGTAATACCAGATTTTTCAGTGCTGACGCGAGTACCGGCTTTGCCTTGCACGATGGCCTCAATATCTGCCAGGGCACCGATAACAGCGGTTTTGCCTGTTTTACGCGCGAATTCGCAGGCAGCTTCAACTTTTGGCCCCATGGAACCGGAGGCGAAGCCGAGTTTTTCGAGCTCGTCGGGGTGCGCTTGGGCAATGCCCTTCTGGGTCGGTTTGCCCCAGTCAATGAAGGCTGCATTGACGTCGGTCGCAATGACCAGCAAGTCGCTGTCCAGTTGCTGTGCCAGCAGGGAAGAGGCCAGATCCTTGTCGATCACCGCTTCGATGCCTTTGAGATTGCCGTCTTCGCCGTACATGGTCGGAATACCGCCGCCGCCCGCGCAAATCACAATGGTGCCTTTCTCCAGCAGCCATTTGATCGGACGGATTTCGAAGATGCGTTTTGGTTTAGGGCTTGGCACCACGCGGCGGAATTTGTCGCCATCGGGGGCAATGTTCCAGCCTTTTTCAGCCGCCAGGCTTTTGGCTTCGGCTTCGCTGTACACCGGGCCGATGGGCTTGGTCGGGTTCTGGAAAGCCGGGTCTTTGGGGTCGACTTCAACCTGGGTCAGCAAGGTGGCAAAAGGCGCGTCCTGCGGCAACAGGTTACCCAGTTCTTGCTCGATCATGTAACCGATCATGCCTTCGGTTTCGGCGCCCAGCACGTCCAGCGGGTAAGGGCTGACGGCGGTGTAAGCGGCAGCTTGCAGCGACAGCAGGCCCACTTGCGGGCCGTTGCCGTGGGCGACGACCAATTCGTTACCGGGGGCAATACGGGCAATTTGAGCAGTAGCGGTGCGGATGTTTTCGCGTTGATTCTCGGCAGTCATGGGCTGACCGCGACGCAAGAGGGCGTTACCGCCCAGTGCAACGACGATACGCATAGGTAATTCCTTATAGAAGGGAAGTTCACATACAGCCGGGTTGTGCCGGAGCAGGCGAGCCCGCTCCGGCAGCCATGCACGTCCTTAGATATCAGCCAGGGCTGCGACCAGGATTGCCTTAATGGTGTGCATGCGGTTTTCGGCTTGTTCGAAGGCAATGTTGTAAGGAGACTCAAACACCTCTTCGGTCACTTCAATGCCGTCCTTCAGGTTTGGATGGTGCTCTGCCACGTCCTTGCCGACCTTGGTTTCACAGTTGTGGAACGCTGGGAGGCAGTGCATGAATTTCACGCGGATGTTACCGGCGGCTTTGATCAGGTCCATGTTGACTTGGTAAGGCAGCAGCAATTTGATGCGCTCGTTCCAGGCTTCAACGGGTTCGCCCATCGAGACCCAAACGTCAGTGTGGATGAAGTCCACGCCTTTGACGGCAGCTTTCGGGTCTTCGGTCAGGGTGATTTTGGCACCGCTTTCCTTGGCGAACTCTTCGCACTGTTTGACGAACGACTCTTCTGGCCACAGGGCTTTAGGGGCGCCGATGCGCACGTCCATGCCCAATTTGGCGCCGATCAGCAGCAGCGAGTTACCCATGTTGTTCCGGGCGTCGCCCAGGTAGGCGTAGCTGATATCGTGCAGAGGCTTGTCGCTGTGTTCGCGCATGGTCAGCACGTCGGCGATCATTTGCGTCGGGTGGAATTCGGCGGTCAGGCCGTTGAACACCGGTACACCAGCGTACTTGGCCAGCTCTTCAACGATTTCCTGCGCAAAGCCACGGTATTCAATGGCATCGAACATACGACCCAGAACGCGGGCGGTGTCTTTCATGCTTTCTTTGTGACCGATCTGCGAGGAAACCGGGTCGATGTAAGTCACGTGTGCGCCTTGATCGTGGGCCGCCACTTCGAACGCGCAACGGGTACGGGTCGAGGTTTTTTCAAAGATCAGCGCAATGTTTTTGCCTTTGAGGTGCGGCTCTTCCGTGCCGGTGTACTTGGCGCGTTTCAGGTCGCGGGACAGGTCCAGCAGATAGTGCAGTTCGCGTTGGGTGTGGTGCACCAAGCTGAGCAGGCTGCGGTTTTTCATGTTAAACGCCATGGGGATCTCCTGGGTTTCTGGTAACCGGCTTGCGCCGCCCGGATAAGGGCTGGCGCAAGCATTCAAAGGGATGAATTAATAGTCAATCGGGTCGCGGATGATTGGGCAGGTCATGCAGTGACCGCCGCCACGGCCGCGTCCCAGCTCAGAGGCGCTGATGGTGATGACTTCCACGCCCGCCTTGCGCAGCAGGGTGTTGGTGTAGGTGTTGCGGTCGTAACCGATCACCACACCAGGTTCCAGCGCTACAACGTTGTTGCCGTCGTCCCACTGCTCGCGTTCTGCCGCGAAGGAGTTGCCGCCGGTCTCAACCACACGCAGGGTTTTAACGCCCAGTGCTTTGGCGACCACATCCAGGAAGCTGCTTTCTTCACGTCGAACGTCGATGCCGCCCTGTTTGCTCTCGTCGGGGTACAGCGAGAAGGCGACAATTTGGTTCACAACTTCAGGGAAGATCGTCACCAGATCGCGGTCGCAGAAGCTGAACACGGTGTCCAGGTGCATCGCGGCGCGGGATTTAGGCATACCGGCCACGATCACACGTTCCACGGCTTTGTTCTTGAACAGGCTCTGCGCCAGTTGGCCGATGGCCTGACGCGATGTCCGCTCGCCCATACCGATCAGTACCACGCCTTTGCCGATTGGCATGACGTCGCCGCCTTCCAGGCTTGAGTTGCCATGGTCCACGGTTGGGTCGCCGTACCAGATCTGGAAGTCAGCGTTAGTGAACTCAGGGTGGAACTTGTAGATCGCGGTGGTCAGCAGGGTTTCCTGACGACGCGCAGGCCAGTACATCGGGTTCAGCGTCACGCCACCGTAAATCCAGCAAGTGGTGTCACGGGTGAACTGAGTGTTTGGCAGCGGTGGCAGGATAAAACTGGTGTGGCCGAGGAAATCACGGAACATCTCGATGGTTTTGCCACCGAAGCTGTCTGGCAGATCGTCAGCCGATACGCCGCCAATCAGGTATTCAGCGGCTTTACGGGGCTCCAGGCTTTTGATCCAGGCTTTGACTTCGTGCACCAGGCCGACACCCACCTGATCCGGCGTCACTTTGTGATCGAGGATCCAGTCCAGTGCTTCAGGCATTGCCACGATGTCGGTCAGCAGGTTGTGCATTTCCAGAACATCGATGCCGCGCTCGCGCATCTTGGTCACAAAATCGAAGTGGTCGCGCTTGGCCTGATTGACCCACAACACGTCATCAAACAGCAGCTCGTCGCAGTTACTGGGTGTCAGGCGCTGGTGAGCCAGGCCAGGGGAGCAAACCATCACTTTACGCAGTTTGCCGGCTTCGGAATGTACGCCGTATTTCACTTTTTCTGTGGTCATTACAGTCAACCTCCAAAGTACATAATCAGGGACTTACAGGGTCAGGAAGCCGTCATAGAGCCCATAGGCCGCCACCAGGGCGCCGATGATCACGGCAGCAAAAATCACTTTTTCAATGTTGGTAAATACTTGTTGGCCTGTCTCGCGTTTAGCCTTGGCGAAGAAAATTGCGCCAGGTGCGTACAGCAGGGCCGAGAGCAGCAGGTATTTCAGGCCGCCGGCATACAACAGCCACACGGCATAGATCAGGGCGATACCGCCGATGATCAGGTCTTTCTTGCGTTCAGCCAGTGCGTTCTCGTAAGTCTCGCCGCGCACCGCCAGCAGCAGGCCATACGCTGCTGACCAGAGGTAAGGCACGAGGATCATTGAGGTCGCCAGGTAGATCAGCGACAGGTAAGTACTGGCCGAGAACAGGGTGATGACCAGGAACAGCTGCACCATGGCGTTGGTCAGCCACAACGCATTGACCGGTACATGGTTGGCGTTTTCCTTTTTCAGGAAGGCCGGCATGGTGTGGTCCTTGGCGGCCGAGAACATGATTTCCGCGCACAGCAGGACCCACGACAGCAGGGCACCCAACAGCGAGATGATCAAGCCGACACTGATCAGCACTGCACCCCAGTGACCGACCACATGCTCAAGCACGGCCGCCATTGAAGGGTTTTGCAGTTTGGCCAGTTCAGGCTGAGTCATGATCCCGAGCGACAGCACGTTCACCAGCACCAGCAACAGCAGCACGGTGATGAAGCCGATCACAGTGGCTTTACCCACGTCCGAACGCTTCTCGGCACGGGAAGAGAAGATGCTCGCGCCTTCGATACCGATGAACACCCACACGGTGACCAGCATCATGTTGCGCACCTGGTCCATCACGCTGCCCAGATCCGGGTTTTTCAGGCCCCAGATGTCACTGGTGAAAATGTCCAGTTTGAAGGCGAAGACGGCAATCAGAATGAACAGGATCAGCGGCACGACCTTGGCAACCGTGGTCACCAGGTTGATGAACGCGGCTTCCTTGATACCGCGCAGGACGAGGAAGTGAACCGCCCATAGCAGGACCGACGCGCCGATGATCGCGGCCGGGGTGTTGCCTTCCCCAAAGATCGGGAAGAAATACCCCAGGGTGCTGAACAGCAACACGAAATAACCGACGTTGCCCAGCCAGGCACTGATCCAGTAACCCCAGGCTGACGAGAAACCCATGTAATCGCCAAAACCGGCCTTGGCGTAGGCGTAGACGCCACCGTCGAGGTCGGGTTTGCGGTTGGCCAGGGTCTGGAAGACAAAAGCGAGGGTCAGCATACCGACAGCGGTGATTGCCCATCCAATAAGAACGGCTCCAACATCGGCACTTGCTGCCATGTTTTGTGGCAGCGAAAAAATACCGCCGCCAATCATTGAGCCGACTACCAGAGCAACCAACGCACCCAATCGTAGTTTTCCGGGAGTATCAGACATTTGTGTTGACTCCAATCTAGGAGAAGTGAGGCCTTACGTTAATTCCGTTGGTATTTCAGCCATTTGACTTAGATCAGGGCATTACTACATTCCATTGTTAGAAGCGGGGAAAGGTCGCAATCACGTATTATTTTGACGCTTCCCGAAAGGCCCACTCCAGAGGACTTAAAGGGTTTTAATACGCAACTTGCCGCGGGGTCGTGGAGATTGAAGCTAGTCACTATTTTCAATTTTGCAAATGTCACTTTCATGTTTCATGAGCCGCGGCATGAAATTAAACCGTGATGTACATAAGGTGAATTTTTGAGGTTTCAATAGACATTCTTGCGATTAAAAAGAGGGGGCTTATTGCGCGGTACTAATAGACGTTTAACCGGTGCATATATTTAGTCAGTGAACATCTGTAGCCTGTGGCCTGTGTATCAAAAAATGTCCAAGACCGTATAAAGAGGTGGCGATGACGCAACAAACCCAGAAGCTTCGGCTCAATGCTCTGATCGCGTTAGTCGTCGGTTCAATGATTGGCGGCGGTATTTTTTCCCTGCCGCAAAACATTGCCGAACGGGCAGCGGGCGGGGCCGTGTTGATCGGATGGGCAATCACCGCCGTCGGCATGCTGGCATTGGCGTTCGTGTTTCAGACCCTGGCCAACCGCAAGCCGGAACTCGACTCGGGTGTCTACGCCTATGCCAAGGCTGGTTTTGGCGATTACATGGGCTTTTCGTCAGCCTGGGGTTACTGGATCAGTGCGTGGATGGGTAACGTCGGTTACTTCGTACTCTTGTTCAGTACGTTAGGGTATTTCGTGCCAATGTTCGGGCAGGGCAACACCCCCGTAGCCATTGGCTGCGCCTCGCTGTTGCTGTGGGGGGTGCACTTTCTGGTGCTGCGCGGCATCAAGGAAGCCGCGTTCATCAACCAGTTGACCACCATCGCGAAAATCGTCCCGATTGTGATGTTCATCGTGTTGACTGGCGTGGCGTTCAAGGCCGACATTTTCACCCTGGATTTCTGGGGGACCGAAACCCCCAGCCTTGGCAGCGTGATGGACCAGGTGCGCAACATGATGCTGGTGACGGTGTTTGTGTTTATCGGCATCGAAGGCGCCAGTGTGTATTCGGGACGCGCCGAAAAACGCTCCGACGTGGGCAAAGCCACGGTAATCGGCTTTCTGGGAGTGCTGGCGCTGCTGGTGCTGGTGAATGTGCTGTCGCTGGGGATCATGACTCAGCCGGAGCTGGCCAAACTGCAAAACCCGTCCATGGCTGGCGTGCTGAAACATGTGGTGGGGGAGTGGGGCGCGATCTTGATCAGTATCGGGCTGGCCATCTCGTTGCTGGGTGCGCTGCTGTCGTGGGCGTTGTTATGCGCCGAGATCCTGTTTGCTACGGCCAAGGACAACACCATGCCGGCTTTCCTGAAAAAGGAAAACGCCAACCATGTACCGGTCAACGCGCTGTGGCTGACCAACAGCATGATCCAGATATTCCTGCTCATCACCCTCGTGTCCAAAGGGACTTACACCAGCCTGATCTACCTGGCGTCGTCGATGATTCTGGTGCCTTACCTGTGGTCGGCGGCTTATTCGGTGTTGTTGTGCATCAAGGGCGAAACCTACTCGCACGCCAGCCGCTCGCGGTTCAAAGACCTGTTGGTGGGGTTGATCGCCCTGGTTTACGCCATGTGGTTGCTGTATGCGGCGGGGCCCAAGTACTTGCTGCTCTCGGCGTTGCTGTACGCGCCCGGGGTGTTTTTCTTTGCCAAGGCCAAGCACGAACAGGGTGAGCCGCTGTTTGTGGCGGCAGAGCGGGCGATATTCGGTGCTGTGGTGGTGGCTGCGCTGGCGGCGGCTTATGGGCTCTATGGCAGTGTGTTGACGTTGTAAGAAAGATAAAGCCTTGGCCCGTGCGGGGCTGAACCTGTGGAGCAGCCTTCTACAACGCTGGGGGTAAACGTTCCGGCCGGGACCAAATCCACGCATTGCCCAGGCCCATGCCGGCAATGGCCAGAAACAACGGCCATTGATGCTCAAGCACATACAGCATCAACCCCGCGCAGATCAGCATGCTGAGGGTGGCGCTGACTTTGGCTTTGCGTTGAATGATTTTCCCATTGCGCCAATTGCTCAGGATCGGGCCGAACAGGCGGTGGTTTTCCAGCCAGGCACTTAGCCGCGGCGAGCTTTTGGTTGCGGCCCAGGCCGCCAGTAATATGAATTCGGTGGTCGGCAGCCCCGGCACCACAATGGCGACCAATCCGATACCCAGACTGACGTAGGCCAGCAAGCCGAAGAGGATTTGGGCTATTTTCGACGGGGATTGAGTTTGGCGGGTCATAAGCTCAAGACGCAAAAAAGAGTGCTCGGCCAGCGCGCGCCGACCGAGCGGGTCTAGCTTAAGCCAGTTCTGGCTGAGCAGCGTAGGCGTGTTCCAGTAATACGGTGAAACGCTCGAAAGCGGCTACTGCACCTTGGTCTAGATCGGCCTCTTCTTCGGCGCTCAGTTGCAGGCTATCAAGGGTTTTGACGAAGCTTTTCCAGCCTTCGGCGCGGCCACCGGCTGGCTCGCCCAGGTGACGGGCGCCGAAGGTTTCGCTCAGTTCCAGTGCCACGGCACGTTTGATCAGGAAGGCGGCGCCCAGCTTGGAACCTTCCGATACAAAGAGCCAGCCCAGTGCTTGTGCCTTGCTTGGCGCGTTCACCGCGCCCGCGACAGGGGCCGGGACGTCTGTGTTGAGGTCAGCGAGGTCAGCTTTGGCTTGCTCTGCGCGGCACCGTGCAGGCAAGTCCGGGACGATTTCTTGGAGGGCCGGGTCGGTGTACAGCGCTTGCAGCTCTGATTGAAAGAGGTATTGAGCCACTACAAAACGGGCAAAGTTTTCCCGTGTCTCAAAGGGCTTGTGGGCCTTGACCAGCGCGTCGAGTTTTTGATGAGGCTCGTTGGTGATCTGGTTCAGGCGTTGTGAACGCAGGGCAGGACGCTGTGCAGTGTCTTGGGAGGTCATGAAGATGTCCTTGAGAATGAGATGCGCTTGGTAACTAGACGAACAAGAAGACGCGTGACAGTAAAAAATCCTCACTGCTCAGTGAAAAACACCGCGCAGTGAGGAGGCTGGCTCAGATGTCCCAGGCCAGGTTGATCGCGAAGTTGCGGCCCGGCTGAGTCAGGCGATCGAGGTTGGCCGGGTTCACGGTGGACGCTTCACCCACCCCGTCGTAGCTGCGTACGTCATCCCACAGCCAGTATTTCTTGTTGGTCAGGTTGTACACGCCTGCGCTGACGGTCACGTCACGGGTCACTTTGTAGTAGGCGCTCACGTCCACAATCCCGAACCCCGGGGTTTCGAATCGCTTGCCCTGAATGTCTGGCGCCTTGAAGGCCGTGTCGTCGATGCGGTCTTTTTTCTTGACCAGCGTCCAGCTCACCAGGCCGCCGTAGTTGTCGCGGTCATACCCGAGGCCAAACACACCGGTCAGTGGGTTGACGCTGTTGAGCGGCTGGCCGTTGTCGTCGTTGCGGCCATAGGCGTAAGCAATCGAACCTTTGGTGTACAGACCACGCGGTGCACCGAAGGCGTCCAGTTGCAACTGGCCTTTGAGTTCGATGCCCTTGATGGTGGCGTGCTTGATATTGCGGCTCTGGAAGCTGTTCAGGTCATAGCCGGGAGTGACGTTGTCTTCATCGATGAAGTCGCGGTATTTGTTGTAGAACACAGCCAGGTCAAACGAGCCTTCGTCGAAATTGCCGCGCAGGCCGGTTTCGTAGCTTTTGCTTTTTTCCGGTTCAAGGTTCGGGTTGGGCTCGACGACGTAGCCTTCCTGCAGGTTTTCGAAACGGCCATACAGCGCTTTGGCGGTTGGCGTGCGGAAGCCTTCGGAGTATTGGCCGAACCAGGTGTAGTGGTCGTTGAACGCGTAGGTCACGCCCAGTTTTGGCGAAAGGCGATGCCAGGTTTTTTCAGGGTCGCTGACAGAGTACTTGCCATCCGGGTTTACTGCGTTCAGGAACTCCTGGGTGATTTTGGGCTTGAGGCGCGTGTAGTCGTAGCGTACGCCGGGCATGAACGTCCATTGGTTCCAACTGATTTCATCCTGTGCAAACAGGCTGTAGGTGTCGATGGTCGGGTCCGGGAAGTCGCTGACTTTGGCGAACACATCGCCTTTGGCCGTGCTCAGCGCGCCCACTGCTGCGCAGTTCCTCCCGACAGCAAGGCACACCGCGCTGCCGGAACGCGAGCCGGTGACTTTGTCGTGTTTGACAGTGGTGCCGTAGGTCAGCAAATGGTCGGTCGGGCCGACCGCGAAGGCTTTGTCGAACTGTGCATCGAACACCCATTGCTGCTCTTTATAGCGGGTGTCGCGGGTGCGGTACACGTCGCGACTAAACGGGAAGTAGCGCTCTTCGGTGCTCTGGTCGGTCTTGGCCACTTGATAGTTCAGGCTCAGCTTGCCGTGGTCAGCTAGCAGGCTGTCCAGCGCGAAGGTGTTCTCAAGGCCAAAACGCTCGCGGGTGACGGTGTCAGTGCCGTTGCGCGACTTGTACATGCCCATCGGTACGCCGTAGTTAAACGGGCCACCGACCACGCTTTTCAAGTTGATGTCGCGTTCGTCCCGGTAGTTTTCGTAAGTAAACGCCAGGCGGTCGTCATCGTTGTAGTTCCAGCCAGCCTTGGCCAAGACGTTGGTGGTGTTCACGTCTTCAGGGTTGGCCGCAGTGCGGTTCAGGCCGGTGCCGCCGTGGTTGCCATAGGATTCGGTTTCGTGGCCGTCCCGGCGGCTCACATGCAGCAAACCGTCGAACTGGTCGGCACGGCCTGCCACGGTGGCGGACTTGAGCCAGCTGCGGTCGGCCGAGCTGTAACCGGTCTTCAGGCGTGCGCCTGCATCCTGACCCGGTTTGATGATGTCGTCCGGGTTGAGGGTGAAGTAGCTCACCGCGCCGCCGATGGCATTGCTGCCGTACAGCACCGAGGCCGGGCCGCGCAGAATTTCAACACGCTTGACGATCTCCGGGTCGACGTAATTACGCTGGGTTTTAGCGAACGGGCCGTTGAAGAACGAGTTGGGGATTTCAACGCCATCGACCTGCGTCAGAATCCGGTCACCGTCGATGCCGCGAATGTTGTAACCGCTGATGCCTCCGCGCAGGCCGCCTCCGCCCACGGACACGCCCGGTTCATAGCGCACCAGTTCCTTGATGGTGTTGACGTTCTGACGGTCGAGTTCTTCGCGGTCATGCACGGTCACGGTGCTGGGCACGCTGATGACGTCTTGCGCCTGGCGCGTGGCGCTGATGGTCACTTGCTGCAAGGCGAGGGTGCCGCTGCCGGGGGCGCGTTTTTCGAGGACGATGTTATTGCCGCCCAGTTTGCGATAGCCCAAATTGGTGCCGATCAACAGACGGTCCAGGGCTTTTTCTGCTGGCAGAGACCCGCGTACACCCGGGGAAGAAACGTTCTGCCCCAGCTCTGCCGGCAAACCGACTTGCCAGCCAGTGACCGCCGTAAAGTCGTTGAGCGCAGCCACCAGCGGTTGCTGGGAAATCGCAAATTTATAATTGCCCACAGCGCGGCTTTCAGATGGCGTATCGGTCGCAGCTATTGCCGGAACGGCATGTACGCCAGCCATCAGCAGGGCGACGGTCAACAACGACAAAGTACGCGAGTGCGTAGGGCGGGTGCGACCCTTGGATGAAGACCGGCTGTTGAAACGTGTGGGCATTGATAGCGCTCCGTGGTGAACGACTCTTATAGTTGCGAAGCTGACTCAAAATGCGAATCAGTTGCATTGACTAAAACGAGACGTATGACCTTGGGCTATCGCGTAAAAAAAACTGTATTCAGTTGAAAATAACCAGTGCCGGGAATTCGGAGAGGCTGGACGAGGTGATGTGGGCGAGGGAGCGGACGATGTCCAGAGGCTGGTCCAGACGGTAATTGCCTGTCACTGCGACGCTGGCCAGTTGCTCGTTATTGTTGACGATCCAGCCGGGGTAATAGCGCCGCACTTCATCCAGCACTTTGCTCATGGGGCAATTTTCAAACACCAGTCGTCCCTGAACCCACGCCAGATCGGTTTGCTGATTGAGCTTGACCGGTTGGCCAAAACCATTGGGGCCGATACTCACACTGTTACCGGCAGACAACCGCATCTGCGTGCCAATGCTGTTCATGCGTAAATCGACATCACCCCGTTGTACGCGTACTTGAGCCTGCCCGTTGAGGTAGCTGACGGCGAAAGCAGTGTCGCGCACGCTGACGCGCACCGGCCCGGCATCGAGAACCAGCGGGCGTTCAAGATTGGCTGGCACCTCGAAAAATGCTTCGCCCTGATACAACCGCGCATTACTTTGCGCATTGATCCTGTCGCTGGAGAACGCCGAATTGGTGTTGAGCAACACTTTTGAACCGTCTTCCAGCTCCAGGTGCTGGCGCTCGCCCACCACGGTCAAGTGATCGGCCTGCAAGCGCAATGGCACATTGCTGTAACTGCCCACAGCAATGACCAGTACCGCGGCAGTGGCCACGTGCTTCCAGTGACGGCCAATACGTCGCAACAGCGTAGGCGCACGCCGGGTGTTCAGGGTACGTGCCGCTTCAATCAGCGGCTGGCTGTTCCATGCGGCATTGGCTTTGGCAAACGCTTGGGCATGGGCCGGATCTGCCTTGAGCCACATTTGGAACGCTGCTTTTTCGGACGCGTCGGCACACTCCAGGGTGATCAGCCAGTCCAGCGCCTGATCCATGGCGCTGTCTTGCAGAGCATCCTGCGCCAGTTCCGGCACGGCAGGGGGTGGAGTGTCCTTCACGGGTGATCCTTGGCAGTCTCAGGCACAGTGTTGTTCAACGTCTCGGAATCCATGGCGTGAAAGCTGCCATATCGGAATTTTCTTACGGGTGTGTCCCGGCAAGATTACGGCCGATTGATTCGATCGGCTACCCCGACACAGATTGCCATGATCAGTTTGAGTTCCTTTTGAACCGTGCTCAGAGACACCTCAAGCGCCTGGGCGATCTCCTGGTAACTGCAACCATGCAGGCGACTGAGTATGAAAATCCGCTGCTGGCGTGCGCTTAGCTGGCTAAGGCTCACACTCAAACGCTCCAGTAGTTGTGCGGCTTGATGGGCTTCTTCGGGGGTGCTGAGAGAGGAAGGGACGCCTTCGATGACGTCGGTGGGCACGTCTTCGAGCACCGTACGCGACTGAATGCGCCGCGAGCGCAGGTGGTCGAGTGCCAGGTTGCGTGCGGTCTGGAACACAAACGGCTCAAGATGCTCGACCGTGCGTTCGTTCAACGCGCGGGTGACGCGCAGGTAAGTCTCGTGCAACAGGTCCTCAGCGGTACTCGGGTTGTTGACCATGCGCTGCAAGGTGCGCAACAGGATCACCCGTTGCGTCAGGAAGACGTGATTGAAGTGGGACTGACTCACAGCACTACCAGACCAGATATTAGCGAATGATAATGCTTATCATCTATGGGCTGGGTCAAGCGCTGTTTTTGTTACCGGCCGTTTAAGCGGCCAATAACGCCAGCAGCGCTGCGGGTTTACACACGTCCCTTTAAATACGCAGCGTAATCAGGGATCCGGTGATCGTGGGGCTGGCTCATGAGCGGGCTGCTGAGCAGGTAATCCGCGCTGCATTCATTGCACGCCACGGGGATGTTCCAGACTGCTGCGACCCGCAACAGGGCCTTGATATCCGGATCATGGGGCTGCGGCTCGAAAGGGTCCCAGAAGAACACCAGCATGTCGACCCGTTGCTCGGCGATGCGTGCGCCCACTTGCTGATCCCCGCCCAACGGGCCGCTGATCATGCTTTCGATCGGCAGCCCAAGGTGCTGGCTCAGCAGCAGACCGGTGGTGCCGGTGGCGCACAGGTCATGCTGGCTGAGGGTGGCCTTGTGGCGTTCAGCCCACTCCAGCAGAAACCCTTTGCAGTGATCGTGAGCCACCAGGGCGATACGCTTGCGCGCCGCCAGGGTGGCCGTCGTAAAGCTGATACCGATCATCGCGTCACTCCGCGTTGCACAGCGCCAGGCAGTTATCGAGCATGCGGTTGGAGAAGCCCCATTCGTTGTCGTACCACGCCAGCACTTTGAGCATTTTGCCGCTGACCTTGGTGTGGTTGGCATCGAAAATCGACGACAGCGGGTTGTGGTTAAAATCGCTCGATACCAGTGGCAGGCTGTTATAGCCCAACACTTTGGAATGCTGGCTGGCCTCCTTAAACAGTGCGTTGACTTCAGCGGCCGTGGTTTCGCGCTTGAGCTCAACGGTCAGGTCAACCAGCGACACGTTGATTACCGGGACGCGTACCGCCATGCCGGTCAATTTGCCCGCCAGTTCCGGCAGTACCAGGCCCACCGCTTCAGCGGCCCCGGTTTTACTCGGGATCATGTTCTGCGTGGCCGAGCGCGCGCGGTAGGGGTCGCTGTGGTAAACGTCGGTCAGGTTCTGGTCATTGGTGTAGGCGTGGATGGTGGTCATCAAGCCGTTTTCGATGCCCAGTTCGCGGTGCAAGATGTGTGCGACCGGCGCCAGGCAGTTAGTGGTACAGGAAGCACTGGAAATAATTTGATGCGATTGGCGCAGGATGTCGTGGTTCACGCCATACACCACGGTCGCATCAGCGTTTTTGCCCGGTGCGGAGATGATGACCTTGCGCGCGCCAGCGCTAATATGTGCTTGAGCTTTGCTGCGTTCGGTGAACAAACCGGTACATTCGAACACCACGTCGATCTTCAAGGCAGCCCACGGCAGTTCAGCCGGGTTACGAATGGCAGTGACGGCAATGCGGTCGCCATTGACTGTCAGGCTTTCCTGATCGTGTTCAACGGTGGCATCGAAAGTACCGTGAACGGTGTCGTACTTGAGCAGGTGGGCGTTGATTGCGCTGTCACCCAGATCGTTGATGGCGACGATCTGCAGGTCCTGACGGTAGCCTTGGGTATACAGTGCGCGCAGGACGTTGCGGCCGATCCGGCCAAAACCATTGATTGCGATTCGTAGAGTCATGGAAAGCGCCTGCCATCGATTTGTTGTTGGAATTACAAGATTATTCGCATAGAAATAGAAAACAAGCCATTTTGGTGGCAATATTTTGTTTTATCTACAACGAGTGACCTGAATCAACGGGTCCAAATGATCGAAGTGCGTGTCTGGCCCCTCGATCAGCATAGGACACGCACAGGTCGCCACATCCGTTAGCCTGGAGTTCAACACATGCATCCCCGCGTTCTTGAAGTCACCGAGCGTCTTATTGCCCGCAGTCGAGCAACCCGTGAGGCATACCTGACACTCATTCGCGGCGCCGCCAGTGACGGCCCGCAACGCGGCAAGCTGCAATGTGCCAATTTCGCCCATGGCGTGGCCGGATGTGGCACGGAAGATAAAAACAACCTGCGCTTGATGAACGCCGCCAATGTGGCGATTGTTTCGTCATATAACGACATGCTGTCGGCGCATCAGCCGTACGAACACTTTCCCGAACAAATCAAAAAGGCCCTGCGTGAAATGGGCTCTGTGGGTCAATTCGCCGGCGGAACCCCGGCGATGTGCGATGGCGTGACCCAAGGTGAGGCGGGCATGGAGCTGAGCCTGCTGAGCCGCGAAGTGATCGCCCTGTCGACGGCGGTCGCGCTGTCCCACAACATGTTCGACGCCGCGCTGATGCTGGGCATTTGCGACAAGATCGTGCCGGGCTTGATGATGGGCGCCCTGCGTTTCGGTCATCTGCCGACGATCTTTGTGCCGGGCGGGCCGATGCCATCAGGCATTTCCAACAAGGAAAAAGCCGACGTGCGCCAGCGCTACGCCGAAGGCAAAGCCAGCCGCGAAGAGCTGTTGGAGTCGGAGATGAAGTCTTACCACAGCCCCGGCACGTGCACGTTCTATGGCACCGCCAACACCAATCAGCTGTTGATGGAAGTGATGGGACTGCATTTGCCGGGTGCCTCGTTCGTCAATCCCTACACACCATTGCGCGATGCGCTGACACGCGAGGCCGCGCATCAAGTCACCCGTCTGACCAAGCAAAGCGGCAACTTCATGCCGTTGGGCGAGATTGTGGATGAGCGCTCGCTGGTCAATTCGATTGTGGCGCTGCATGCCACCGGCGGCTCCACCAACCACACGTTGCATATGCCCGCCATCGCACAGGCCGCAGGTATTCAACTGACCTGGCAAGACATGGCGGACCTCTCCGAGGTGGTGCCTACCTTGTCCCACGTCTATCCCAACGGCAAGGCCGACATTAACCACTTCCAGGCTGCGGGGGGCATGGCGTTCCTGATTCGCGAGCTGCTGGAAGCCGGCTTGCTGCATGAAGACGTCAACACTGTCGCTGGCCGGGGATTGAGCCGTTACACCCGTGAACCGTTCCTGGTGGACGGTGAGCTGGTATGGCGTGAGGGCCCGATTGAAAGCCTTGATGAGAGCATCCTGCGCCCTGTGGCGCGTGCCTTTTCGGCAGAGGGCGGCTTGCGCGTAATGGAAGGCAACCTGGGCCGTGGGGTGATGAAAGTCTCGGCCGTGGCGCCCGAGCATCAACTTGTCGAAGCCCCGGCACGGGTGTTTCAGGATCAGCAACAACTGGCGGATGCGTTCAAAGCCGGTGAGCTGGAACACGATTTTGTCGCCGTGATGCGTTTTCAGGGACCGCGCTCCAATGGCATGCCGGAACTGCACAAAATGACGCCCTTTTTGGGGGTATTGCAGGATCGCGGTTTCAAAGTCGCGTTGATTACGGACGGACGCATGTCGGGCGCTTCGGGCAAAATCCCGGCGGCAATCCACGTCAGCCCCGAAGCCGCCGTCGGCGGCCCGCTGGCCCGCGTGCAGGATGGCGACATGATTCGCGTCGACGGGGTCAAAGGGACGTTGCAACTGTTGGTGGATGAGGCAGAATTCGCCGCGCGCACCCCGGCCATCGGCACCCTGAGCGACGCGGTAGGTACCGGGCGTGAGTTGTTTGCGTTTATGCGTCAGGCCTTCAGTTCGGCCGAGCAGGGCGCCAGTACCTTTACCTCGTCTCTGGAAAACCTTAAATGAAGCTTGCTTTGGTCGGTGACATCGGCGGCACCAATGCGCGGTTTGCGTTGTGGGAAAACGATCAATTGCGCGCTATCAGCGTGCTGGCCACCGCCGACTTTGCATGCCCGGAAGACGCCATCGCGCTCTACCTGCAAGGCCTGGACTTACCGTTGGGCGCGGTAGGTGCGGTTTGTCTGTCGGTGGCCGGACCGGTCAGCGGCGATGAATTCCGCTTTACCAATAATCACTGGCGCCTGAGCCGTTCGGCGTTTTGTCAGACCTTACAAGTGGACAACCTGCTGCTAATCAATGATTTCAGTGCCATGGCGCTGGGCATGACGCGCTTGCAACCCGGCGACGTGCGCCAGGTGTGTGCCGGTCTGGCAGAACCCACGCGACCTGCGGTGGTGATCGGGCCCGGCACCGGGCTTGGCGTTGGCACGCTGTTGAATCTGGGCGAAGCGCAGTGGAGGGCTTTACCGGGGGAGGGGGGGCATGTCGACTTGCCGATGAGTACCCCGCGTGAAGTCCAGTTGTGGCAGCACATTTATAACGAAATCGGCCATGTCAGCGCCGAATCTGTGTTGAGTGGCAGCGGACTGCCGCGTGTCTACCGTGCCATCTGCGCCGTTGATGGCCATACGCCGGTGCTGGACACCGACCGGGCGATCACCGCTGCAGCTTTGGCAGGTGATCCGATTGCTTTGCAAGTGATCGAGCATTTCAGTTGCTGGCTGGGTCGGGTGGCGGGCAATAATGTCCTGACGCTGGGCGGACGGGGTGGGGTGTACATTGTCGGTGGCGTAGTGCCACGTTTCGCCGATCTTTTTCTGGCCAGCGGTTTCGCCCACAGCTTTGCTGATAAGGGTTGCATGAGCGACTACCTCAAGGGCATACCGGTGTGGCTGGTGACGGCGCCGTATCCGGGGTTGATGGGGGCGGGCGTAGCACTGCAACAAGCGTTCGCCTGACCGCGGAACCCCGGACTCACAAAAATAATAAGGAACACCGCTGTGAGCTCACTCGGTAAATCCATTTTGCTGGTCGACGACGATCAGGAAATTCGTGAACTGCTGGATATCTACCTGACCCGCGCCGGTTTTCAGGTGTGCACGGTGGGTGATGGCGCAAGCTTTCGCAACGCCCTCGAACACACACCCTGCGATTTGTTGATTCTGGACGTCATGTTGCCCGACGAGGATGGCTTCAGCCTGTGTCGCTGGGTCCGGCAGCATCCGCGTTGTGCCCGCACGCCCATCATCATGCTCACCGCCAGTTCCGATGAAACTGACCGCGTGCTCGGCCTGGAACTGGGCGCCGACGACTACCTTGGAAAACCGTTCAGCCCCCGCGAATTACAGGCGCGAATCAAGGCGCTGCTGCGGCGTGTGGAATTTGCCACTGCTGGCGCAGGGGCAGGCCATGAAATCATGGCGTTTGAAGCGTGGCGCCTGAACACCGTTACCCATCGGCTATTTCACACGGACGGCGAAGAGGTGATTCTGTCGGGGGCCGACTTTGCCTTGCTCAAACTGTTTCTCGACCACCCGCAACAAATTCTGGACCGCGACACCATCGGCAATGCCACCCGTGGTCGCGACCTGATGCCGCTGGATCGAATTGTCGACATGGCAGTCAGCCGTTTGCGCCAGCGCCTGCGCGATACCGAAAAGCCCCCGCGATTGATCCGCACCATTCGCGGCAGCGGCTATCAGTTGGCTGCCGAGGTGACGACGGGTCATGGCCATTAAGAACTGGCGCAGGCCGCGTATACCCCGCTCATTGCTTGGCCGCATGCTGTTGCTCACGTTGATCGCCATCTTGCTGGCACAAACCTTGTCCAGCGTGATCTGGCTGTCGCAACTGCGGGCGACGCAACTGCAAGGGCTCGTCACCAGTGCGCGCAGCCTGGCGCATTCGATGAATGCCACCGTCAGTTATATGAAGTCACTGCCGCTGGCCTACCGGCCACTGGTACTGGACCAGATGCGCAGCATGGGCGGTACGCGCTTTGTTGTGAGCCTCAATGAGCGGCCCCTAGAGATGCGCGCGTTGCCGCTGACACAGCGCAAACAGGCTGTTCTTGAGGCGGTGGACCAGGTGCTGCGTGAATCCTTGGGCCCCGCTGTCGACATGTCGGTGAAATTCGTCAGCCCGCAAGACCTGCGGATTTTCAACGCCGGCCTGACGCTGGATGAGCTGCCACGTTCCTGGGCGCACTTTGCCCTGACGCTGGAACCGGTCAATCCCCCAGTTCTGGTGACGCAAATCCAAATGTCCCCCGGAGAGTGGCTGTACATCGCTTCCTTGCTGCCCCAGCCTTACACCAGCCTCGAGGAAGAAGGCCTGCCCGCGATGCAGTTATGGTTTATCGCGCTGAGCAGCGGGTTCTTGTTGCTCTCCATCGGTTTGCTGGTGCACTGGCAAAGTCGTCCACTCAAGCGTCTGGCTCGTGCTGCGCGGGATTTGTCGCTGGGCGAGGAAGACGTCGAGCCGGTCGAGATCGGGGGCGGCAGCGAGGTGGCTGAGGTCGGGCGAGCGTTTAATACCATGCGGGTACGCATCAGCCGTTATCTCACGGAGCGCAGCCAATTGTTCAGCGCAATTTCCCACGACCTGCGGACCCCGATCACCCGATTGCGCTTGCGCGTCGAGCTACTGGAAAACGAGGCGTTACAACACAAGTTCGGGCGGGATCTTGATGAGCTTGAGTTGCTGGTCAAAGGTGCTTTGCAATGTGTGAAAGACACCGATATTCACGAGAACATCGAATCGGTGAACCTGACTCTTTTGCTGGATTGTCTGATCGAGCCCTACGTGCTGCCGCACGGTAATGGTCGCGTCACAGTGACCGGGCGCGCGTTGCGGCCCTTTTCCGGCAAACCCCTGGCCTTGCGGCGCTGCATGGGTAACTTGATCGACAATGCGCTCAAGTACGGCAAGCACGCGCATTTGGTGATCGAAGACCATGCGCACACGTTCGTCTTGCATGTAGACGATGACGGCCCCGGGGTTCCTGAGCAGCGGCTGGAACAAGTGTTCGAGCCGCATTTTCGGCTGTCCGGGCATCAGCAGGGCTATGGTTTGGGGCTGGGTATCGCCCGCAACATCGCCCATAGCCACGGAGGGGAAGTCAGCTTGCAGAACCTGCGCGAGGGTGGCTTGCGGGTCACGTTGTCGATACCGCGAGCGGCGGATTAAAACGGGCCCGGGGAGTTCCCGGCCCAAGACTGCAAGAGCAACATCGCAAACCTTCGGGTCATTTGCCGCTTGCCGCCAAATGCCGACTGATGGACAGGCTTGCCTGTTCTGGCGTAATGGGCAGCACAGGCTCCAGGCAAGAACTGGCAGCGGGCTCGGTTTCGGGTTCTTGAACCTTTTTGCTCATGGCCGCTTTGATACGATTTTCTCGAATGCGTGCGCTGGTTTGACTGAAGTGCTGCTGCAGCTTTTCCATGGCCACGTCGTAAGGTTCGTTACACAGCGTTAACTGCCGCTTGCGCTCTTGCAGTGCCATCATTTTGGCCTGCTCGTCGCCATAACGGTCGATGCGAAAACTTTTGCTCAAGTTGTAACCGTGAATGCGGGTTGTGGCCCGCCAATATTCAATATTGTTGGACTGGATCCGGTAAACCCCGGCATGGCCGCTGGTGTTGTGAGGCATCAAGCGTTGACGGCTCTCATAGCTAAAGGTCTGCGGCATTTTCAACACCCATTGATTGCGCGCATGCTCAGCGGCCTGTAACGCTGCGTCTATACCGCCATACTCGTTCGCATCGAACACTTGAACGTGTACTTTTCCTGCACGCTGGATATCGACTTTCCAGGCGTAAATCTCACCGTTCTGATGTTTAAGCGGGTAGATGAAGTGCTGGTTGGGCAGAAAAGGGTTACTTCTGGACATGGCTGTTATCTCCTGATGGGTGTCGACATCCGTTCATAAGTTGTAACGATGTAGAGAAGATTCGCCGATGTATTTAATGGGTACAACGTGGGAAAGGGACTTAGGGATGCGTCCTACAGGCAATGCGGAAATTGCTTTACACGTCTGATGGAAAAGAATCTTCTTTTTTTCAGATTCACCAGCTTGTAGTACGTGAATGCTGTTTAAAACGATCGTATTTACGTGCTTTGTCACTGGATGGTGACAAAGACGCATCTCTTCGTTACGTGCGGCCAATGCCGGATGACTACACTCGACCCAAGCGCAAGCACCAGACTTGCCCCGTCATAACAACAAGAAAGGTCTACCGATGAACGCGTTCAATCGCCTCGCCCTTGTTATTTCTCTCGCCTCCATTTTCCCTCTCAATGCCTATGCAGCCGACACCAACGGTAACGTTGAAGTGGTGCACTGGTGGACGTCAGGTGGCGAAGCCAAAGCAGTCGATGTGCTGAAAAAGCTGGTCGAAAAAGACGGCTACACCTGGCAGGACAGCGCGGTGGCAGGGGGCGGTGGCGCAGCGGCCATGACCGTGCTCAAGACCCGTGCCGTGTCGGGTAACCCGCCGTCTGCCGCGCAAATCAAGGGACCCGATATTCAGGACTGGGCCGCCCTCGGCTTGCTGACCAACGTGGATGAAGTGGCAAAGACCAACAACTGGGAAAAGCTGCTCCCCAAAACGGTCTCCGACACCATGAAGTACGACGGCCACTACGTAGCCGTACCGGTGAACATCCATCGTGTGAACTGGCTGTGGATCAACCCTGAAGTCTTCAAGAGCGCCGGTATCGAAAAGGCGCCCACCACCCTGGATGAACTGTATGCCGCAGGCGACAAGCTCAAGGCGGCCGGTTTTATTCCATTGGCCCACGGCGGACAACCCTGGCAGGACAGCACAGTGTTCGAGGACCTGGTGCTGAGTGTTATGGGGCCAGAGGGCTACAAAAAGGCTTTTGTAGACCTCGACGAAGGGACGTTGACCAGCGCGCAGATGACCGAAGTCTTCACCCACCTGAAAAAGCTGAAGGGCTATATGGATCCGGACGGCACGGGGCAGGACTGGAACCTGGAAGCAGCCAAGGTCATTAACGGCAAGGCCGGTATGCAGATCATGGGCGACTGGGCGAAAAGTGAATGGACGGCGGCCGGCAAAAAAGCCGGCACGGATTACCAATGCGTGCCATTCCCCGGTACCGACGGCAGCTTCAGCTACAACATCGATTCACTGGCGATGTTCAAGCTGGCCAAAAAGAATGACACCCCCGGCAACAATGCAGCACGTGACGATCTGGCCAAAGTCGCGCTGGAACCTGAGTTCCAGTACGTCTTCAACCAGAACAAAGGCTCGATTCCGGTTCGCAATGACCTGGACATGAGCAAGTTCGACAGCTGTGCTCAAGCCTCGGCCAAAGACTTTGCCGGCGCGGGTGAAAAAGGCCAGGTGCCAAGCATGGCCCACAACATGGCCACCTCCCTGGCGGTGCAGGGGGCGATCTTCGACACCGTGTCCAACTTCATGAGTGACAAAAACGCCGACCCGTCAAAGGCAGGCAAGAAACTGTTTGCAGCGATCAAGGCAGCCCAGTAATCCGCTGACATGAACCGCCGCACGCCCGTGCGGCGTCCTCTTATTTACCCGGCTTGTGCGGCATTTGCAGTGGCAGATGCCGGCATACCCTCTCGGGAGCAATTCGATGAGTGCCGTGGCTGTTTTGAGTAAAGCCTCGCCGTTTGATGCGCTGCAACGCTGGTTGCCCAAGTTGGTATTGGCACCCAGCATGCTGATCGTATTGGTTGGCTTCTATGGCTACATTCTGTGGACCTTTGTGCTGTCGTTCACCAACTCCAGTTTCATGCCCAGCTACAAATGGGTGGGCATGCAGCAATACGTGCGCCTGATGGAAAACGATCGCTGGTGGGTGGCCAGTAAAAACCTGGCAGTGTTTGGCGGTTTGTTCATTGCCATCAGCCTGGTGTTAGGCGTGTTTCTGGCCGTGCTACTCGACCAGCGCATCCGCAAAGAAGGCTTCATTCGCACCATTTACCTGTACCCGATGGCGCTGTCGATGATCGTCACCGGTACCGCCTGGAAATGGCTGCTCAATCCCGGGCTCGGGCTCGACAAGATGCTCCGCGACTGGGGGTGGGAGGGCTTTCGGTTCGACTGGCTGCTGGATCAGGACCGTGTGGTGTATTGCCTGGTGATCGCCGCCGTGTGGCAAGCCTCGGGGTTTGTGATGGCGATGTTTTTGGCCGGGTTGCGCGGTGTGGATCAATCTATCATTCGCGCCGCTCAAGTCGATGGTGCAAGCCTGCCGACCATCTATTTACGCATCGTGTTGCCCAGCCTGCGTCCGGTCTTTTTCAGCGCGTTCATGATTCTGTCGCACATCGCGATCAAGAGTTTTGACCTGGTGTCCGCGATGACCGCAGGCGGGCCGGGTTACTCGTCTGACTTACCGGCCATGTTCATGTACTCCTTTACATTCAGCCGTGGGCAAATGGGCGTCGGCTCTGCCAGTGCAATCATGATGCTGGGGGCGATCCTGGCCATTCTGGTGCCGTACCTGTATTCCGAACTGAGGAATAAACGCCATGATTAATGCGCAGCGTTTTACCTTCAGCCGTCTGGCGATTTACGCCACGTTGATCCTCGCCGCAGCGGTGTATCTGGTGCCTCTGGTGGTGATGTTGCTCACCAGTTTCAAAAGCCCGGAAGACATCCGCACCGGCAACCTGCTGAGCTGGCCGCAGGTGATCGACGGGATTGGCTGGCTCAAGGCCTGGGACACGGTGGGCGGCTATTTCTGGAACTCGGTCAAAATCACCGTTCCGGCGGTGCTGATCTCCACGTTCATCGGCGCCCTGAACGGGTATGTCCTGTCGATGTGGCGCTTTCGCGGCTCGCAGCTGTTTTTCGGATTGCTGTTGTTCGGCTGCTTCCTGCCGTTCCAGACCGTCTTGCTGCCAGCCTCGTTCACCATCGGCAAGCTGGGGCTGGCCAACACCACCACCGGTCTGGTGCTGGTGCACGTCGTCTACGGGCTGGCCTTCACTACGCTGTTTTTCCGTAACTACTACGTAAGCATCCCCGACGCACTGGTCAAGGCGGCGCGTCTGGACGGTGCGGGGTTCTTCACGATTTTCGGGCGGATTCTGCTGCCGATGTCGGTGCCGATCATCATGGTGTGCCTGATCTGGCAGTTCACTCAAATCTGGAACGACTTTCTATTCGGCGTGGTGTTTGCCAGTGGCGACGCGCAGCCCATCACTGTGGCGCTGAACAATTTGGTCAACACCAGCACCGGGGCCAAGGAATACAACGTCGACATGGCTGCGGCCATGATTGCCGGGCTGCCGACACTGCTGGTCTACATTTTTGCGGGCAAGTATTTCCTGCGCGGGCTGACGTCCGGCGCGGTCAAGGGGTAACGCATGGCAACGCTCGAATTACGCAACGTCAACAAAACCTATGGCAAGGGTTTGCCGGACACGCTGAAAAACATCGAACTGAAAATCGACGACGGCGAGTTTCTAATTCTGGTTGGCCCGTCGGGGTGCGGCAAATCCACGTTGATGAACTGCATCGCGGGGCTGGAGAGCATCAGCGGCGGGGCGATTCTGGTGGACGATGCCGACATCAGTGGCATGAGCCCCAAGGATCGTGACATCGCCATGGTGTTTCAGTCATACGCGCTGTACCCGACGATGAACGTGCGCGACAACATCGCTTTCGGCCTCAAGATTCGCAAAATGAGCACTGCAGCCATTGATGAAGAGGTGGCGCGGGTGGCCAAGTTGCTGCAAATCGAGCACCTGCTCAATCGCAAGCCGGGCCAACTGTCGGGCGGGCAACAGCAGCGCGTGGCCATGGGCAGGGCGCTGGCTCGCCGGCCGAAGATCTATCTGTTCGATGAGCCGTTATCCAACCTCGACGCCAAGCTGCGGGTCGAGATGCGTACCGAAATGAAGTTGATGCATCAACGCCTGAAAACGACCACCGTGTATGTCACCCATGACCAGATCGAAGCCATGACCCTGGGTGACAAAGTGGCGGTAATGAAGGATGGCATCATCCAGCAGTTCGGCACCCCCAAACAGATCTACAACGATCCGGCTAACCTGTTTGTCGCCAGCTTTATTGGCTCGCCACCGATGAACTTCATCCCGTTGCGTTTACAGCGCCAGGAAGGGCGCTTATTGGCGTTGCTCGACAGCGGTCAGGCGCGTTGCGAGTTGCCGTTGGGCACGCGTGACGCGGGTCTGGAAGACCGTGACGTGATCATTGGTATTCGCGCCGAACAGATCGTGCTGGCGGCAAGCGAGCCCAATGGGCTGCCGACCATCCGCGCTGAAGTGCAGGTGGTAGAGCCCACCGGGCCGGACACGCTGGTGTTTGTGAGCCTCAATGGCAGCAAAGTGTGCTGCCGTCTGGCCCCTGATGATGCGCCTCAGGTCGGTCAAAGCCTCAACTTGCAGTTCGATCCTGCGAAAGTGCTACTGTTTGATGCAAACACAGGTGAGCGATTGGGGGCAATGAGTGCGCCCCCCGCGCAGAACCGGGCGGATAACGTGGCGCATTTCAAGGGGCGTTGAATCTGTACAGGGAGCCTGTCATCAGGTGCTTCTTGAGCGGTGCCGCGTTAAACAAAGCCAATAAGAAACCAACGAGGATCCAAGGGATGAACAACACAATGACCCGCACCCGTCTGGCCTGCCAGTTGTCGGTGATTGCCGCACTCAGCTTGGGTGCGACCGGCAGTTATGCGGCCGAAGCCTTCAGCGCCGACTCGAAATGGATGACAGGCGACTGGGGCGGCGAGCGGACCAAATTGATCGAGCAGGGTATCGACATCAAGGCGGATTACGTTGGTGAAGTGGGGGCCAACCTGCATGGGGGGTACAACCACGACAAAACGGCGCGTTACAGCGATCAGTTTGGTTTGGGCGTGGCGTTGGACCTGGAAAAACTCTGGGGATGGGATAACACCCAGGCCAAGATTCAGCTCACAAACCGTAATGGCCAAAGTATCTCCAATGACCGCGTAGGCGATCCGCGGGCAGGCACGTTGAGTTCCTCGCAGGAAGTTTACGGCCGTGGCCATATGGTGCGTTTGACCCAATTGTGGATCCAGCATCAGTTCCTCGAAGGTAAGCTGGACGTCAAAGCGGGGTACTTTGGCGAAGGCGAGGATTTCAATACCTTCCCTTGCGAGTTCCAGAACCTGGCGTTCTGCGGCTCCCAGGTGGGCAACTGGGCCACCAACATTTGGTACAACTGGCCGGTCAGTCAGGCGGCGTTGCGGGTCAAGTACAACATCACGCCCGAGCTTTATGCGCAGATCGGCGCCTACAACCAGAACCCGTCGCAGCTCGAACACGGCAATGGTTTCAAGCTGAGTGGCAGCGGCACCAAAGGCACCGTCTTGCCGGTTGAATTGGTCTGGTCGCCCAAGGTCAACGATTTGCCGGGCGAGTACCGGGTCGGTTACTACAAGAGCACCGCGCCAGCTGATGACGTGCGGGTCGACCTCACCAATGACGGTCAAAGCTACCGGGTGCGCGACAGCAAGCATGGTTACTGGTTTGTCGTGCAGCAACAGCTCACGCAACACAACGGTGACCCGTCTCGCGGCCTGCACGTAGCTGCCAATGCTACCTTTCACGACAAGGCCACCAACATCGTCGACAACTACCAGTCGCTGATGTTCGTGTACAAAGGGCCTTTCGATGCGCGTCCTAAAGATGACATCGGCATCGGCGCAGCCCGTATCCATGTCAACGATGACGTGAAGAAAAGCGCTGAGCTGATTAACGCGTCCATCGGCGCTACCGATTACAGTGATCCGCTGTACTCGCCTTTGCGCTCCACTGAGTACAACTACGAACTCAACTACGGCTTCCACGTGACCAATTGGTTGACCGTGCGTCCAAACCTGCAATACATCGCTCACCCGGGCGGCGTGGACAACGTTGATAACGCATTGGTCGCCGGGCTGAAAATTCAGTCGACGTTCTAATTGCGCTAAGCTTGCGCTTTATCTAGCGGGTAGCCTCGGCTATCCGCTTTTTTTCGGGTCGGCCCAACCCGACGCATGATTTTTCAGGACTGCGGCACATGCACGAGCATCCACTTCATCGCTTTTTCAAATCCAAACGTGAACAGCCTGTTTTTCAGTGGGAACGCTTTCAGCAACGCGACGTGCTGGTAATCGACCATCCCCATTGTCAGGCCGTGTTCAGTCGTCAGGGCGCGCAGTTGCTGCACTTCAAGCCGACCGGGCAAAAGCCTTGGCTCTGGTGTGCAGCGAAATGGCCGCAAGTGGGCGCCATTCGCGGAGGTGTGCCGATCTGCTGGCCCTGGTACGGCCGTCATCCAAGCGAAAATGCGTGGCCGTCCCATGGTTGGGCGCGGTTGATCGACTGGAAGTTGCTGGACAGCCATGCGGACGAAGAGGGCGTAAGCCTGCACTGGCGTTTGCAGTTGTGCGACTGGCAAGTGGATTTGCACGCCCGGTTGGGTGAGAACATGGAATTGCGCCTGAGTACTGAGCATCAAGATGATGAACCCTGCCACATGAGTCAGGCGCTACGCGCTTACTGGCGTATTGGTGACGTTGCTGAGGTAGCGCTGTCCGGGCTGGACGGGGTGGTGGGGTATGACCAGTTGAATCGTGAGCCGTGTAAACAAAAAGGCGAGTTGCGGGTGGAAGGCGGTTGCCAGCGCGTGTTTCACCACGACGGTGAAATGCAGCTCAACGACCAGGCCTGGCAGCGTGCGTTGAGCATTGATACCGGCGACAGTGGCAACACCGTGGTGTGGCACCCTGGCAAACGCCCGTTGCTGGGCGTCAGTTGGAGCGAAGTCATGGGGTTTGTGTGTGTCGAGTCCACCAGTGGCGGCACCCGGCATCAGAGCCTGGCGCCGGGTGAACAGGCGCATTTAAGCCTGCATGCGCGAGCGGGGTTGTGTGCCGGGTAATCGCCCGGGATCAGGCCGCGATCTGGAGGCCATTCACTCCAGCTCATCGCCCACCGGGTAACGGCTGGCGTTGAGGCTTTCTTTGATTTTGCGCAGGTGCGGCTGGAAATCCACACCACGGCGCAGGGTCATGCCGGTTGCCAGCACGTCCAGCACTGTCAGTTGGATAATGCGTGAGGTCATGGGCATGTAGATGTCCGTGTCTTCAGGCAGCGGAATGTTCAGGCTCAAGGTGCTGGCCTTGGCCAGTGGTGAGTTTTCTGCCGTCAAACCCAGCACGGAAGCGCCGTTGGCCCGTGCAATGCGGGCCACTTCCACCAGTTCGCGGGTGCGCCCGGTGTACGAAATAATCACAAACAGTTCGCCCGTGTGGGCCACGGAGGCGATCATGCGTTGCATCAGCACATCCGCGTGAGCCGTGACTGCCAAATTGAAGCGAAAAAATTTGTGCTGGGCGTCCAGTGCGACCGGGGCGGAGGCGCCGAGACCGAAAAAGTGGATCTGTCGGGCTTGAATCAACAGGTCCACGGCGCGGCTGATCAGGTTTGGGTCCAGTGCCTGGCACGCACTGTCCAGCGAGGCGATGGCGCTGCCAAAAATTTTCTGGGTGTAAGCGGCGGGGTTGTCGTCCGCTTCCACGGCGCGGCTGACATACGCGGCGCCGCTGGCCAGGCTTTGCGCCAGTTGCAGCTTGAGCTCGGGGTAACCGCTGACGCCGAATGAGCGGCAGAAACGGTTGACGGTCGGTTCGCTGACCGACGCGGCCTGGGCCAGCGCCGCGATGCTGAAACGGGTCGCCTGCTGCGGGTTTTGCAGAATGACTTCGGCCACTTTGCGCTCGGCCTTGTTCAGCTCTTCGAGGCGGCCTTTGATTTGTTCGAGTAAATTGCGCACGCGGTCCATTTATGTTCCTTGGGGCGTCGATGCAAAAGAGCCGCACGTGAATGCGGCGCTGGAAGGTGGCCTATCCTACTGTTGGCCCGATACCACCACTAGTAGCAATCTGCATTTAGAGAAAATGTTGTGTTTATTACTACATTTCTCCTTGAGTGATGCCTTGAAAAAAGGTATTTGTAGCTTAACTTGATAAAAGAACCAACATCATGTCTTCGATTACGGTTGAACCGTGCACCTTTGCCTTGTTTGGCGCCCTTGGCGATCTGGCACTGCGCAAATTGTTCCCTGCTTTATATCAACTGGATCGTGCCGGTCTGTTGCATGACAACACGCGCATTCTGGCACTGGCCCGCGAGCCGGGTGACGCCCTCACGCATCTGGCCCATATCGACAGCCAGTTGCGCCAGTACGTGGGCGACAAGGAAATCGAAGACCAGGCCATCAGCCGCTTTCTGGCCAGATTGAGCTACCTGCATGTGGACTTTCTCAAGACGGACGATTACGTGGCATTGGCCGAACAGGCCGGCGCTGCACAACGTTTGATCGCTTATTTCGCCACCCCGGCGTCGGTGTACGGGGCCATTTGCGAAAACTTGTCCCGCGTCGGCCTGACCGAAAATACCCGTGTGGTGCTGGAAAAACCGATCGGTTCGGACCTCGAATCTTCGCGCAAGGTCAATGATGCCGTTGCGCAGTTCTTCCCCGAGAACCGTATCTACCGTATCGACCACTACCTGGGCAAAGACACCGTCCAGAACCTGATCGCTCTGCGTTTTGCCAACAGCCTGTTCGAAACCCAGTGGAACCAGCGTTACATCTCCCACGTGGAAATCACTGTGGCGGAGAAGGTCGGGATCGAAGGGCGCTGGGGCTATTTCGACAAGGCCGGTCAACTGCGCGACATGATCCAGAACCACCTGTTGCAGCTGTTGTGCCTGATTGCCATGGACCCGCCGGCGGACCTTTCGGCCGACAGCATTCGTGATGAGAAAGTCAAGGTGCTCAAGGCGCTGGCACCGATCACCCCGGAGGGTCTGACCACCCAGGTTGTACGCGGCCAGTACATCGCCGGGTACAGCGAAGGGCAGTCGGTGCCGGGCTATCTGGAGGAGGAGAATTCCAACACCCAGAGCGACACCGAAACCTTCGTCGCGCTGCGTGCCGACATCCGTAACTGGCGGTGGGCGGGTGTGCCGTTTTACCTGCGCACCGGTAAACGCATGCCACAGAAGCTGTCGCAGATCGTCATTCACTTTAAAGAACCCTCGCACTACATCTTCGCCCCTGAGCAGCGTCTGCAAATCGGCAACAAGCTGATCATTCGCCTGCAACCGGACGAAGGCATTTCTTTGCGTGTGATGACCAAAGACCAGGGCCTGGACAAAGGCATGCAGTTGCGCAGCGGTCCGCTGCAATTGAATTTTTCCGACACGTATCACAGTGCGCGGGTCCCGGACGCTTACGAGCGTCTATTGCTGGAAGTCATGCGCGGTAATCAAAACCTGTTTGTGCGCAAAGACGAAATTGAAGCGGCATGGAAATGGTGCGACCAGTTGATCGCCGGCTGGAAGAAGTCTGGCGATGCGCCCAAGCCTTACGCGGCGGGCTCCTGGGGACCGATGAGTTCCATTGCCCTGATTACCCGAGACGGGAGGTCCTGGTATGGCGATATCTGATTTGAAACTGCCTGAAGGCGTCCATGCGCACACCTTCACGGCTCCGGCCGTGTTGGCCGATACATTGGCCGCGGCAGTGGCCCTGCAACTGAACAACGCGATTAAAAAGCAGGGCGTCGCCACGCTGGTGGTGTCGGGCGGGCGTAGCCCGGTGGCGTTTTTTCACAGCCTGATTGAACAGCCTGTGGACTGGTCACACGTAGTGGTCAGTCTGGCCGATGAGCGTTGGGTGCCGGTTGAACATGCCGACAGCAACGCAGGCCTGCTTAAAAAGCATTTACTGCAAGGCCCGGCAGCCAAGGCGCGCTTTGTGGGTTTATACAACGTGGCGGCCAATCTTGAGGAGGCCGCACAACAAGCGGATCGCCAGTTGGCCGAGTTGCCGCCGATTGACGTGCTGATCCTCGGCATGGGCGATGACGGTCACACCGCCTCGTTGTTCCCGGGCAGCCCGAATCTGGCCAGCGCTTTAGACCTGGATAACCCGCGTCGTTGCTGGCCCATGTTGGCGCCTACCGTGCCCCATCAGCGCCTGAGCATGAGCCGTAGCCTGCTGAGCAGCGCAAAGCACACCGTGCTGTCGATTCAGGGGCAGGCCAAATTGAACACCCTTGACACGGCATTGGCCGGCACTGATGTTGCTGCCTTGCCGATTCGTGCCTTTCTGCAACCCACGTTAGAGATTTACTGGTGCCCATGAGCCAAGGATCAGCTGCCATGCAAACAACCACCCCGAACGTTTCGATGGCTGAGAAAGTCGCCCTGATCGATGCGCTGTGTGCCAAGGCCCGGATCCTGCCGGTCATCACCATTGCGCGTAAGCAGGACATTCTGCCGCTGGCCGATGCGCTGGCAGCGGGCGGTCTCACTGCCCTTGAAGTCACGCTGCGTTCGGCGTTTGGCCTGGAGGCGATTCGCATCCTGCGTGATCAGCGCCCTGAGCTGGTGACCGGTGCGGGCACCATTCTGGACCGTCATATGCTGGCGGCGGCAGAAGAAGCGGGTTCGCAATTTATCGTGACGCCGGGCATCACCCGCGACCTGCTGCAAGCCAGTGTGGCCAGCGATATTCCACTGCTGCCCGGTATCAGCAACGCGTCGGGGATCATGGAAGGTTACGGGCTGGGTTATCGCCGTTTCAAACTGTTCCCGGCAGAGGTGAGCGGTGGCGTGGCGGCCATCAAGGCACTGGGCGGGCCATTCGGTGAAGTGAAATTCTGCCCGACCGGTGGCGTCAGCCCGGCCAATATCCGCAGCTACATGGCGTTGAAAAACGTGATGTGTGTCGGCGGCAGCTGGATGCTCGACAGCGAGTGGATCAAAAACGGCGATTGGAGTCGCATTCAGGAGTGCACAGCTGAAGCCCTGGCCTTGCTGGACTGATTCTTTTGTAACGAATGTGTTGTGTGTTCTACGGTTTTTCGGTGCGCTTGGTCGGCGCACCTTTTTTTTACCTGTGATATTTAGCCCTGCGCCATCTCTCGCAAGGCCCGGATCAACTGATGGATGTCATCCAGCGTCGTGGCCAACCCTACGGTGATGCGAATGCAACTGCCACACGCCGAGCCATTACGCGCCACGGTAAAAATGTTGTAGTCCTTAAGCAGGCGCTCAACCATCGGCTGCTGATCGTCCACGTGGGTAAAGCGCATCGAAGTAATGGCGCAATACAGCCGCGGGTCATCCGGCGTCAGTACTTCGATACCCGGCAATCTGCGCGCTTCACTGACCCACAGATCACGCAGGTACTTGAGGCGTGCGCCCTTGACCGGTGCCCCCCCCAGGTCGATGTGTTCTTGCAGCACCTTGGGCAAGGTCAACCAGGCCGGAATATTAGGCGTACCGTAAGGGGCGCGGTTGCGGATGTCTGGCTCGGGGTAGTGCTGGCTGCCCATGTCCGGTTCAATGTCGGCCAGCCGTTGCGGGTCGATGTACATAAAACCCAGTGTCAGCGGCGCCCCGATCCATTTGTGCAGGTTGAACCCGGCAAACGCGACACCCATGGCAGGCAGGTCAAATTCGATCTGCCCCAGCGCATGAGCGCCGTCCAGGATGACCTCGACACCATGCTCTCTGGCCAATTCGATAATCGCCTGCACTGGCATCACCAGCCCGGTGCGATGGGTGACATGGGTCAGGGCCATCAGTTTGATGCGCGGGTTTTGCGCAAAGGCTTCGCGGTAGCTGTTCAGCAGGCTCTCGTACGTGGCGGGATGGGCATGGGTGATCTCAATGACGTCCAGCCCTCGTTGTTGCGCCACCCAGCGCATGGCGTACTCAACGCTGTGGTATTCGAGGTCGCAGATCAGCAGCTGATCCCCGGGCTGCAACCCCTTGTAGTTGCGGATCAGCGATTGCAACGCATCTGATGCGCGGTTGGTCAGGGCAATGCTGGCAGGACTGACCTTGAGCACGTTGGCCAATTGATCGCGGATTTCCAGGTTTTGCGTGTTATCAAACCGCTGGCGTACATGCACTGCGTTGCTGCGGTTAATGAAGTCGACCTGACGCTCATAGTCCTGCGCGACGCCACGGGTCATGCGCCCAAAGTAGCCGTTCTCCAGATTGATCGGGCCGGGGGCCAAGTCGTAGCGTTGTGTGATGGCGTGCCAGAAGTGTTCGTCGCGAGCGTTATCTTCAATCCTTGGCATAGAGGCGCTCTGTCAATGGCGGGGTTTGGGTTTTCCGTGTTTGGCACGCAACGGGTCAAGCAGGTCGGACAACCCGTTGTGATCGATCTCTTGCATCAAGGCCAGCAAACCACCCAGCTCTCCATGAGGGAACCCTTCGCGCGCAAACCAATTGAGGTACTGGCCGGGCAAGTCGGCAATGATTCTGCCTTTATATTTGCCGAACGGCATTTCGCGGGTCACCAGCAGTTCGAGTTTTTCGGGGTTCATGGTTCGGCCTTTCTTACGTGAAACGTTGAACAGGAAAATACAGGCATTCTGCATGCAGGCCAATTGACAGATCATGCAAAAAAACCGGATACAGAAGTTCAGTTAATTACTAAGTCATTGTTTTTAAAGGTATTTTTAAAAATAAAAAGTCTGGCACGGGCCATGCAATCTCTATTGCACGATCCTCAACCTTGTAAGGAATTGAACAATGACTGACATCAATAAAGAATCCATCAAAGTTTTGAACGATCTGATCGAAACCAGCAAAGACGGCCAGGAAGGTTTCAAAACCTGTGCAGAAGACATTAAGCACCCTGAGCTAAAAGCTTTGTTCGCCAAGCGCTCCGCTGATTGCGCCGCCGCAGCGGCAGAACTCCAGGCTGCCGTGCGCAGCATGGGCGGCGACCCGGAGACCAGCACCAGCGTTGCCGGTGATTTGCACCGCCGTTGGGTGGACGTGAAGTCCATGTTTACCGGTAAGGATGAAGAGGCTGTGTTGAATGAAGCCGAGCGCGGTGAAGACCATGCGCTGAAGGCTTACAAAGACGCCATCGAAACAATCAATAAGCATAATCTGGTGGGCATCCGTGACCTGGTAGAGCGCCAGTACCACGGTGTACAACGTAACCACGACCAAGTGAAAGCGTTGCGCAATCAGGCCCGCGCTCAGTCTTGAGTGCAGCCTGAAATGAAAAAAACGCCGGTTAGCCGGCGTTTTTTGTGCGCGTCATTTAACCAATGCTGATCGTTGGCAATGTCGGCAGGGTGACGGTCTGTTGTTTACGTGGGGCGAGGATTTCTGCCTCACCGTCCACCACCAGTTCGTCGCGCTGGTTGAATACGCGGGTAGCAATACGGACGCGAAACTTCGGCAGTTTTTCCAGAATTTCCAGGCGAACGGTGAGGGTGTCGCCAATTTTTACCGGTTTTTGGAAGCTCATTTGCTGGCCGATATAGATGGTACCTGGGCCGGGTAACTCGCAGGCGACCGCTGCGCTGATCAGCGCTCCGCTGAACATGCCGTGCGCAATGCGTTCCTTGAACATGGTGGCGGCGGCGAACTCGGGGTCAAGGTGGACCGGGTTGTGGTCGCCGGACATGGCCGCAAACAGTTGAATGTCACGCTCTTCCACAGTCTTGCTGTAGCTGGCCGTCTGGCCGACTTCGAGAGCTTCGTACGGGGTGTTGGTAACCTGAGTCATCTAGCGCATGTCCTGTGCCGGGTATTTAATTTCAAGTGTTTGATTTTAAAGGCTTTTTAAATAAATGGTGTTCATTCGCTGCGAACGGGCCGCGGGCAGCTCAGCGCCTCTTCCAGCCAGGCAATGACGTCGTCCATCACCGCGTCGCGGTTGGTTTCATTAAACAGTTCGTGCCGCGCCTGCGGGTACACCTTCAGTTGCACAGACGGATTGCCCGATTGGCGTAATGCATTGGCCAGGTCAGTGAGACGCTTGCCTGCACTGACCGGATCACATTCTCCGCCGATGACCAGTATTGGCAGGCTCGCGTCGATCTGTGACAGGTTCGCGGGTTTGCTGATTTGCTGTAAGCCGTCCAGCAGATCGATCCAGAGTTGATTGGTACAGCGAAACCCGCACAGCGGGTCTGCCGCATAGGCATCGACCTCGGCAGGGTCACGGCTGAGCCAGTCATAGCGGGTGCGATTGGGTGTGAAGGCTTTGTTGAACGAACCGAACGACAGCCATTCGATCAGCGCACTGCGCCCCTTGGGTCCCTGACGGCAGCGTTCAACATGGGCAATCAGGCTGGCAGCACGGTAAAGCATGACTGGCTGAAAGTTCGATGCACTGAGGATCGCGCCGTGCAGGCTGGCGCTGTGGTGCACTAAATAGGACTGGGCAATGTAGCTGCCCATGCTGTGCCCCAGCAAAAACACAGGGATGCCAGGATGCGCCTGGTTAATGTGCTGTTGCAGGCTTGCCACGTCGCTGACCACTGCGCACCAGCCATCGTGATCGGCAAAATAGCCCGGCGTGCCGCCTTCAGCGGTCTTGCCGTGGCCGCGCTGATCGTGAACATACAGGCCAAAACCGGCGTCGCACAGGGCGCGGCCGAGGCGTGCGTAGCGCCCGCCATGTTCTGCCATGCCATGGGCCAGCAACACAATGGCTTTGGCTGCGCCAGTGGGCAGCCAGCGATTGACGAAAAGACCGGTGCGGTCGTTTGCATCCAGCCAAAAACTGTCCGTGGTCATGGTGAGTCCTTCCTCGCGAGTCGTAGCAGTGTATAGCGCATTTGCGTGCTGGCCACTTAACAGCCTGCTTGCAGCAAAACAATTCAAGATGTAAATGGCGAAGATCGCTGTATTTGCCTACTACTTGAGAACTGTTAACGTCCGCAGGTTCCGCTTTTTAGTGCATGAAAGAGGCGGCCAGACTCGCTCAGGTAAGAGGATAAAAACAATGCAACCTGATTTCTGGAATGACAAACGTCCCGCCGGTGTACCGCTGGACATCGATATGACGGCCTTTTCGTCGGTCGTGGATGTGTTTGAACGCTCCTGCAAGAAATTCGCCGACCGGCCCGCCTTCAGCAATCTGGGCGTGACCCTCACCTATGCCGAGCTTGAGCGTTACAGTGCGGCCTTTGCCGGTTATTTGCAGCAGCACACCGACCTTAAGCCGGGCGACCGCATCGCGGTGCAAATGCCCAATATCTTGCAATACCCGATTGCCGTGTTTGGTGCGCTGCGGGCAGGTCTGGTAGTGGTCAACACCAACCCGCTGTACACCTCCCGTGAAATGCGTCATCAGTTCCAGAGCGCCGGCATTCGTGCGCTGGTGTACTTGAACATGTTCGGCAAGCGGGTGCAGGAAGTCCTTCAAGACACCGAAATCGATTACCTGATTGAAGCAAAAATGGGCGACATGATGCCCGTCGTTAAGGGCTGGGTGACCAACCTGGTGGTCGACAAGGTCAAAAAGCTCGTACCGCCCTATAGCGTGCCGCAGGCAATTTCGTTCAAAACCGTTTTGCAGCGTGGTGCGGGCCAGCCCCTTCAATCCCTGAGCGCGACCCTCGACGATATTGCCGTGCTGCAATACACCGGCGGCACCACCGGTTTACCCAAGGGCGCGATGCTCACCCACGGCAACCTGGTTGCCAACATGCTGCAAGTTCGCGGGTGCCTGTCCCAGCACGACGCGCAAGGCCAGTCGATCCTTCGCGATGGCCGTGAAATCATGATCGCGCCGTTGCCGCTCTACCATATCTACGCGTTCACCGCCAATTGCATGTGCATGATGGTGACGGGCAACCACAACGTGCTGATCACAAATCCCCGCGACATCAAGGGCTTTGTCAAAGAGCTCAATAACTGGCGTTTCACGGCGTTTTTGGGGCTCAACACGCTGTTCGTGGCGTTGATGGATCACCCGGACTTCAAGGCGCTGGATTTCTCGGGGCTAAAAGTCACCAACTCCGGCGGTACGGCATTGGTCAAGGCCACGGCCGAGCGCTGGGAGAAACTCACCGGTTGCCGCATCGTCGAGGGTTATGGTTTGACGGAAACATCACCGGTGGCCAGCGCCAACCCGTGTGGCTCATTGGCACGGCTCGGCACTGTCGGTACGCCAGTGCCGGGCACAGCGATGAAAGTCATCAGCGATGACGGCGTCGATCTTGGCCTTGGAGAGCGCGGTGAGTTGTGCGTCAAGGGCCCGCAGGTGATGAAGGGTTACTGGCAGAATCCGCAGGCGACTGCTGAGGTGCTGGACGCGGAAGGCTGGTTCAAGACCGGCGATGTGGCCGTGATTGATCCCGACGGTTTTGTGCGGATTGTGGACCGCAAAAAAGACCTGATTATCGTCTCCGGTTTCAATGTGTACCCCAATGAAATCGAAGACGTCGTCATGGCCCACCCTCAAGTGGCGAACTGTGCAGTCATCGGCGTGCCGGACGAGCGCACGGGCGAGGCAGTCAAATTGTTTGTGGTGGCGCGTGCGGGCGGCATCACCGTTGAAGAACTTAAGGCGTACTGCAAAGACAATTTCACCGGTTATAAAGTCCCAAAACAAATCGTCGTACGCGACGCATTGCCCATGTCCCCGGTAGGCAAGATTTTGCGCCGCGAGTTACGTGATATCGCCTGATTCGTTCAAGGAGGCGACAAACGCCCGTTTATGGAAAGTAAACGGGCGTTTTTATTCGTCCTCATTCATGCATCCAATACCTGTTTGTCGCGCTGAAAGGCCCGGCGCAGAAGGGTTTTGGACGTTATAGAGTTTATATTCTAATGATGACTTAGGATTGTCCTACAGTCAGGTTGGTGACTTTGGAGCCCATTTTTGGCTCTAGGCGGCCTTTGGCAAAGCTGCTACTCTCGGCGCGCTTTGTGACTTCTCGGTAAGTAAAAAGCCAGAGTTATCAATTATAAAAATCAAACAAATAATAACCGCATCAAATGCGGTGAAGAATTCGCGTCGCTGAGGAGTGGGCTTCCATGTTTGAAGGCTTTTGGAAGGATAAGTACCCAGCCGGGATTGCTGCCGAAATCAATCCGGACGAATATCCAAATATCCAGACGGTACTGAAACAATCTTGCCAACGCTTCGCTGACAAACCGGCGTTCAGCAACCTTGGCAAAACCATCACCTACGGTGAACTGTACGAATTGTCGGGTGCCTTTGCGGCCTATTTGCAACAGCACACTGACCTGCAACCCGGCGATCGAATCGCTGTTCAATTGCCTAACCTGCTGCAATACCCCATCGCTGTGTTCGGAGCCATCCGCGCCGGCTTGATTGTGGTCAACACCAACCCGCTGTACACCGCGCGGGAAATGGAACACCAATTCAATGACTCGGGCGCCAAGGCGCTTGTGTGTCTGGCGAACATGGCGCACCTGGCCGAAAAAGTCGTGCCTCAAACGTCCGTCAAATACGTATTGATCACCGAAGTGGCCGACCTGCTGTCACCGTTCAAGCGCGTACTGATCAACAGCGTCATCAAGTACGTGAAAAAGATGGTGCCGGCCTATCACTTGCCCTCGGCCATCAAGTTCAACGATGTTCTGCGCAAAGGCCACGGCCAACCGGTCAAGGACGCCAACCCGCTGAGCAGCGATGTGGCCGTCTTGCAATACACCGGTGGCACCACAGGCGTGGCCAAGGGGGCGATGCTGACCCATCGCAACCTGATCGCCAACATGTTGCAGTGCAAGGCGCTAATGGGCTCCAACCTCAATGAGGGCTGCGAAATCCTCATCACGCCATTGCCGCTGTACCACATCTATGCGTTCACCTTTCACTGCATGGCGATGATGCTGATCGGTAACCATAACGTGCTGATCAGCAACCCGCGTGACCTGCCGGCCATGGTCAAAGAACTGTCGAAATGGAAGTTCAGCGGCTTCGTGGGTCTGAACACATTGTTCGTGGCCCTGTGCAACAGTGAAGCGTTCCGCAAGCTGGATTTCTCTGCGCTCAAAGTTACGTTGTCCGGCGGCATGGCCTTACAGTTGTCCGTGGCTGAACGCTGGAAGGCTGTGACTGGCTGCCCGATTTGCGAAGGCTACGGCATGACGGAAACCAGCCCGGTGGCGTCGGTCAACCCGATTCAGAACATCCAGGTCGGCACCATCGGTATTCCGGTGCCATCGACCCTGTGCAAAGTCATCAACGATGCGGGCGAAGAGCTGCCGTTGGGCGAAGTGGGCGAGCTCTGCATCAAGGGCCCGCAGGTCATGAAAGGCTATTGGGAGCGTCCAGACGCAACCGACGAAATCATGGACAGCGATGGCTGGTTGAAGTCGGGTGACATTGCGGTCATTCAGCCGGACGGCTACATGCGCATTGTCGATCGCAAGAAAGACATGATCCTGGTTTCGGGTTTCAATGTGTACCCGAACGAGCTGGAAGACGTGATGGCCTCGCTGCCGGGCGTGCTGCAATCGGCGGCCATCGGGATTCCTGACGAGAAAACCGGAGAGCTGATCAAAGTTTTCATCGTGGTCAAGCCGGGCATGACGCTGACCAAGGAGCAAGTCATGGCGCATATGCGTGCCAACCTGACGGCTTACAAGGCGCCGAAGATCGTTGAGTTCCGGGACTCATTGCCTACCACCAACGTGGGCAAAATCCTGCGTCGCGAGTTACGTGACGAAGAGCTGAAAAAGCTGGGCCTGAAAAAGTAACTGCCCGAATACGACAAAGCCCCGCAATGCGGGGCTTTGTCGTTTCTGCAGCGGGCTACTTCTGCAAGAACTGGGCGAAGTTCACACCGGTGCCGGTCGGGCGTACGTCCTGCAAAAACGAATCCTTATCAGCGCTCAGCTCCAGGCTCATGGTCGGCGTGCGCTTGTGGGTCGCACGTACCACCATGCCTTCGCGCTTCTCGCGCAGAAACGCCGTGGTCACTTTCACGTGCAGAAGTTCATCGGTGCTTGGGGTGTGCAGCAGCAGGTGCACCCATTCGTACTGACCAATGGCCAGGCGGGCCAGCGGGATGTCGAACCACCAAATATTTTTGTTGGTGTTGAGTGAGGCGAAGTGACCGTTGTTGACGCCGATCACTGCACCGCCAAGTGCCTGGTTTCTGCGGGCAATGGCCTGCTTTTTATCGAGTTTCATAACCTTCCTGTCTTTCTGGATCTTCAGCGCCTGAGCCTGAATACGTCGCGCATTCTCGGGGGTTCGCGGGCAAACATAAAGCCCAACCTGCGTCGGGCGATGAAATGACTCACAGAAAATAAATGAAACTCCTCTGTAAAGCCTCGGGTCAATCCTATTGTCGAGTTAATGACATCCGAAATTTCACTAGGAGAAATCCCATGAGCAGCACTGGCGATAAGATCAAAGGCATGGCGAACGAAGCAGTAGGCAATGTCAAACAAACGGTTGGTAAAGCCACTGACAACGACAAGCTGCGCGCAGAAGGCAAAGCCCAAGAAGTGAAGGGCGAAGGTCAGCAGGCGGTCGGCAAGGCCAAAGACGCGGTTAAAAAGACCGTCGACAAAGCCTGAACGGCGCTGAATCCTGTGGGCAATTGATTTGCCTGAAGAAACAAATGACGGCCATCCTGTGATGGCCGTTTTTACACCTTGGGCGCGGACATGTTTCCAAAGTCGCCAACTCGACTACTTTGAGGTAAAACCCCTCAGCTAAAGTCGTTGTATGGCTTGTAAACCCTCTCATTGAGCGGCGAAAGGAGACGCTATGTTATTTCCGGTCTTGAATGGCCTGCCGTTGGGCAAAGTATTGATCCGTACGGTCAAGGAATTCATTGACGATGAGATGTCGACGTACGCCTCTGCGTTGGCCTATCAAATGTTGTTTTCATTGTTCCCGTTCATTCTGTTTCTGATCGCGTTGATCGGTTTTTTGCACCTGCCGGACTTCTTCAGTTGGCTGCGCCTGCAATCGGAACTGGTCCTGCCGCCACAGGCGCTGGAACAGGTCAATCCGGTGATCGACCAGTTGCAACAGTCCAAAGGCGGGTTGCTCTCGGTGGGTATCGTGATTGCCTTGTGGACTGCCTCGGCCGGTGTGCGCCTGATGATGAGCGCCATGAATGCGGCCTACGACGTGGTGGAAGGGCGTCCTATCTGGAAGCGTTTACCGCTCTCGATTTTTTACACCATCGGTCTTGCGGGCATGTTACTGGCCGCCGCTGCCTTGATGGTGCTGGGCCCGCAGGTGATGAGCTGGCTGGCGGGGCAGGTCGGTCTTGAAGAATTTGTCGTCACGCTGTGGACGATCTTGCGCTGGCCGGTGATTGTGCTGCTGATGATGGTGGCCGTGGCGGTGATGTATTACGTGATGCCCGATGTAGAGCAGAAGTTTCGTTTCATTACGCCGGGCTCGGTATTGGCCGTGGTGGTGTGGATCGCCGCTTCGTTGGGGTTTGCTTTCTACGTCAAGACCTTCGCTGACTACAACGCCATGTACGGCAGCATCGGGGCAATCATCGTGTTGTTGTTGTACTTCTACATCTCGGCAGCGGTGTTGTTGCTGGGCGCCGAAATGAACGCGGTGATCGAACACATGTCCGCCGAAGGCAAGGACCCCGGGGAGAAGACGTTTGATGAAGCGGACGATCCCAATCCCAAGCAGCATGTCTCCGGCCTTGGTCGCGACCATTCCCTTACCTCCACTTCTGATGAAGCCTGACTATGATTCGTGAAATTTTGAAAATGGGCGATGAACGTCTGCTACGTGTGGCTAAACCAGTGCCAGATGACATGTTCGACTCGCCCGAGTTGTGGCAATTGATCGATGATATGTTGCAGACCATGGAACATGCTGGCGGCGTCGGCCTGGCTGCGCCGCAGATCGGGGTAGATCTGCAATTGGTGATTTTCGGGTTTGAGCACAGTGAGCGGTATCCGGATGCTGAAGCGGTGCCGCAAACCATTCTGATCAACCCGCTGATTACGCCGTTGAGCCCGGTTGTTGACGAGGATTGGGAGGGGTGCTTGTCGGTGCCGGGTTTACGGGGCGCGGTTGAGCGTTACCAGCGCATTCGCTATGAAGGCTTTACGCCCAAGGGCGAACCCGTGGTGCGCGAAGCTGAAGGTTTCCACGCACGGGTGGTGCAGCACGAGTGCGATCACCTGATCGGCCGCCTGTATCCGTCGCGGATCAGGGATTTCAGTAAGTTTGGTTTTATCGACGTGTTATTCCCCGAGCTGGAACCTGGCACCCTGGAATAAACGTCGTACACCGGTAGTCGCCGTGTCTGTCTTCGACGGCGACTATGAACCTATACCCAGTGCGATCATCGCTTTACTGCGTTGATAACGAACCAGCCGTTCATGCAGAGCAGCGGGCAACCGCGTTTCTAGCGAAAAACCCACCCCTTCATAAAAGCCCTGCAATCCGGGCTCGCAAAACAACCATACAGGTCCGCCGCACGCTGTTACCGCTCGGTCAATCAGCGCTGCGGCGACGCCTTGTCTGCGCGACTCGGGCGCCACGAACAAGCCGGTCAACCAAAAACCGTCCGCCACAGGCCTCAAGCACAGACCGGCGATGATTTCTTCATGGCGCGCCACCCACAATTGCGCGTCTTTGACGGCCTTCATCGACGACTGATGGCTGCGGTAAAACTTGTTCATCAATGGCCACAAGGGCGCATCAAGCAGGGTGTAAGCAAGGGCAGTCATAAGGCGCTGATCGGTGGCTGAAGGCGGCCGCCAGTATATACATCGAGCCCTGGCACCGTGCACATCGTCCATTTGTTATCTTTTTTCGAAGTGAGCGTTTTTTCGCATTCTGATAGCCATTGGCTTGCACGCCTTTGTGGGCTGGCTAGGCTCATTAAACACGGGGCCCGAATGCTCAATGCTTAACTCCCCGAGATGCGTTTGGTTCTAAGGTCATGAGCCAGGTACGCAGGTGGTTAGTTGTGTCTTGAAACCTTTGAATTATCAATGACAACATCTCCAGGGATTGAGCCATGTTTGATTTACACCGCAAAGCCGACCTGCTTGAAAATCAACGCCTGAACTGTTCCCTCAGCGAAATGAAGGCCAAAGTTATGGCCATCAGCCGCTCCATGGCCATTATCGAGTTTGCGCCCGATGGCACCATTCTTGATGCGAATGACAATTTTTGTCGGGTTATGGGTTACCCCGTCGACGAGCTTCGTGGCAAACATCACCGACTCTTTTGCGAAGAGCCTTACACCCGAACCGAAGAATACGCACGCTTCTGGCGTGACTTAGGCGATGGCGAAGCCATGAGCGGCACCTATTTGCGGCTCGACAAATCGGGCCGCGAGGTGTGGCTGGAAGCCAGTTACATGCCCATTATCGGCGCCGACAAGCAGGTCAGCAGTGTGATCAAGGTGGCATCGGACATCACCGACCGTATCCACACCGAACATGAGAACGAAAGCATCGTCAACGCGTTGAGCCGCTCGATGGCGCTCATTGAATTTTCGCCGGATGGCCGTGTGATCAATGCCAACCAGAACTTTCTCAACACCATGCATTATTCGTTGGCTGAGATCGTGGGCCAGCACCATGGCATGTTTTGCACACCCATTGAGCGTGAGTCTGCGCAATACAAAGCGTTTTGGGTCTCGCTCAACCGTGGCGAGGTCCACTCGCGGCGGTTTGAGCGGGTCGATAAATATGGCCGTACCGTGTTCCTGGAAGCCTCGTACAACCCGATTTTTGATGCCAAGGGCCGTTTATACAAAGTGGTGAAGTTCGCCAGTGATATCACCGCACAAGTGACCAATCTGCAAACGGCAGCGGAATCCGCCCATGCCACCTCGGTGCAAAACGATGCGAGTGCGCAAAAAGGCTCTCAAGTGGTTCAGCAAACCGTGCAAATCATCGAGGCCATTTCTCGGGATCTCAACGAGGCGGCCCAAAGCATCGATGCCGTGAGCAAGCAATCCGACATCATTGGCAAGATTGTGCAAACGATTCGCGGCATTGCCGATCAGACCAACTTGCTTGCGCTCAACGCAGCCATTGAAGCTGCACGGGCCGGGGAGCACGGACGGGGTTTTGCTGTGGTGGCCGATGAAGTTCGAAGCCTGGCCGCGCGCACGAGTGCGGCGACGGTGGAAATTGTCGAAGTGGTGCGCAAGAACCATGACCTGTCCCTCAATGCCGTGAACAGCATGCAATCGAGTTTGAGTCGGACAGGACTGGGCGTTGAATTGGCCAATGAGGCCGGTGTGGCGATTCTGGAAATTCAGCAAGGCTCCAGGCACGTGGTGGACGCCATCAGCCAGTTCAACTCCACGTTGCAGTTGCACTAAGGAAGCGTGCCGCACCTGACACGGTCGGGTGCGAAGCTGCGATCGGGCTGACAGACTGCCGGCACCTGGATGGACGGTCGCGTCAGACCTGACTTTCCTGTTTCTGCAGGGCAATTTCAGCCTGTTTGACGGCCTCTTTCTGTTTCAGCAAATCGCTGATTTTATCGTTGATTGCCTGCTGTTTCTCAGGCGGCATGGCTTTCACGTCGTCCTCAGTCAAGCCCATTTCCTTCAGGAACTGTTCACGAATCCGCTGCGCCACGGGCTTATCCATGTACTCCTTGAACGCTTCAGCTGCGGTCCCTTGGGCGGCGGCTTCAGGCACGCTGGCTTGCAACAGCACGCGGGTTTTGGCGAAGGCGGCGTTGACGTTATCAGCTTGAGCATTCCCGGCTGCTGAAGTCGGTGTGGCCTGAATATTGGTCAGTGGCTGGCTGTTTTGCAATTGGCCGCTGTACAGGGCGCTGGCAGCCCCAGTGACAGGGTCTAGGTCCGGGCGCTGAGTTTTCAGTAGCGTCGAGGTAGTTTGCGCAGTAATCAGCATGAGTGAGCCCTGTTCAAATCGTAGATAGTCACTCCACGAGCAATTAGCATGCCGGGCCCGCTAACCCTCGTAATACGCGGGGCTTGGCCAGCAATGGCAAGGCGAGGCGGACAAAACTTGCCGCCCGCCTGCCGCTTTGGGGCCACATCGGGATTAACTGCTTTCGCGCACCATCAATTCAAATCCCATGTCTTGCACAGGATTGGCGACCTGATTACCCGCCATCAGGGTCAGCATTTGTTCCGCCGCACGACGGCCAATGGCTTCGCGAGGCGTACGAATGCTACTCAGCCGCGGCACCATAAACTCGGAGGAGGGCAGGTCGTTGAACCCCAGAATGGCGATTTGCTCAGGGATTTTGATGCCGAAGCGCGCCGCTTCCAGCAAGGCGCCGTGGGCAAGGTCGTCATTGCCGAAGAAAATGGCATCCACATGCGGGTGCGCGGCCATCAATTGCAGGAATAATTCGCCACCCAAACCCACGGATGAAGGGCGGGGTGTCAGCACCTCAAGATCGGGGTTGTAGAGACCGACTGTTTGCAGGGCGCGCCGATAACCTTCACCGCGCAGCAAGGTTCGCTGGTCGAGTTGCGCACCGATATACGCCAGGTGTTTACGACCGCTGGATATCAAATGGTGCGCGGCGGTCTCGCCAGCTTTCAACTGGGAGAACCCTACGCAGTTCAGGCCGGCGCCTGCGTCCAGTTCCATCATGTACACGCAAGGCACATTGCTGGATTCGATCATGCGCCGTGAACTTTCAGAGCGATCGAACCCGGTGAGCAGCAGGCCACGCGGCTGGTACGCCATGTAGTTACGCAGCAAGTCTTCTTCTTCATCACGCGAGTAATGGAAGTTGCCGATCAACACTTCAAAGCCCTTGGGTCGCAATACCGAATGGATGGCTTCGAGGGTGTCGATAAACAGCAGGTTGGACAATGACGGCACCAAAACCACTACAGAATGGCTCTGAGCCGAGGCCAAGGCGCGGGCGGCGGGATTGACCACGTAGTTCAGATCGGCAGCGGCCTGGCGCACTTTTTCGGCCAGTTCGGTGGCCACACTGCTGATGCCGCGCAGCGCGCGCGAGGCTGTAATGGGGCTGACGCCTGCCAGTCGGGCGACTTCATTGAGGGTCGGGCGGCCCGTTGTGCGGGTATTTTTATCGTTTTTGACGGAGGTCATCGCGGCTTGCCAAACAAAAAACAAGCCACTAAGGTAGCGCTGTCCACGGATGCCCGCAATTGCCTGATTGTCGGCACTCCGGTTACCCCAGCTTTGTATGTCGAGAGCGTCACCGCGTCTCCCCACAAAAATGAGAAATAGACGTCGGTAGCCCCGGCTTTGTGCTTTGCTTTCAACTATTGAACGCACGGACAAAGACAGCGCTGTCTACGGACTGAGGTGTTTCATGAGTCAACCTATCACTGCCCTGGTCATTATGGGTGTCGCTGGCTGCGGCAAATCCAGCGTGAGCCAGGCGTTGTGCCAGCTCAATGGCGCGACCCCGATTGAGGGTGACGCGTTCCACCCCGCGGCCAATATTGCCAAGATGAGTGCCGGTATTCCCCTGACCGATGACGACCGTGCCGGATGGCTTGCCAGCCTGGCAAACGAGTTGCAGCGTGCGATTGAACGGGGCCAGCGCCCGGTATTGACCTGTTCGGCGCTGAAGTTGCGTTACCGCGATCGTTTGCGCAACGCAGTCGACGGCTTGGGGTTTGTGTTTCTAGAGCTGACGCCCGAAGTGGCGGCCGACCGGGTGGCTCATCGCCCTGGGCATTTCATGCCAAAAACCCTGATTGACAGCCAGTTCGCGACCCTTGAATCGCCGGTCAATGAACCGTTGGTCTTAACGCTTAACGCTGGCACCCATGACATCGATGAGCTGGCGACCAAGGCCCGCGATTGGTGGCGTGAACATTCGTTGCAGACAACCCCATGATTTCGCTTAAAAAAGACAGCGCTATCCGCATCAGCCCCGGTTGCACATCCGCGCCAGATAACAAAAACAAGCCAGGAGACGCCCCATGCTAGGCATGTCCCAGAACACCTTTCTACTGCTTGACGCGGTCATTACCATCATCGGGCTGATCGTGTTGATCACCCGGTTCAAGTTGCACCCGTTTATCGCCTTGATCATTGCATCGGCGTTTCTCGGCCTGACCTCGGGCATGCCGACAGACAAGATCATCAAATCCTTCCAGGACGGTTTTGGTGGCGTGCTGGGCTTTGTGGGCATCATCCTCGCGCTTGGCACCATGCTCGGCAAAATGATGGCTGACTCCGGCGGGGCCGATCAAATCGCCCGCACCCTGATTCGTGCGTTCGGTAAAGAGCGTGTGCAGTGGGCGATGATGTTCGCGGCGTTTCTGGTGGGCATTCCGCTGTTCTTCGAGATCGGTTTTGTTCTGCTGATCCCGTTGGTGTTTATCGTGGCGCGTCGCACAGGGGTGTCGCTGATCAAAATCGGCATTCCGTTGCTGGCCGGTTTGTCGGCCGTGCATGGCCTGGTGCCACCGCATCCGGGGCCGCTGCTGGCCATTGGCGTGTTCGGCGCGGACATCGGCAAGACCATCCTTTATGGCCTGATCGTGGCTTTGCCAACGGCCATCATCGCGGGGCCGATTTACGGCACTTTTATCTCGAAATACATTCCCGGCAACCCGTCGCAGGAACTGGTGGATCAACTGGCCAGCGAGCCTGAGTCCAGTAGCTTGCCGAGTTTTGGCATCACCCTGACCACCGTGCTATTGCCGGTGTTCTTGATGTTGCTCAAGACATTTGCCGACGTGGCACTGCCTGACGGCAACTTTTTCCGGGGCTGGATGGACATGATCGGTCACCCGATCACTGCGTTGTTGCTGGCACTGCTGCTGTCGCTGTACACCTTTGGAGCGCGTCAGGGCATCGACTCCAAGCGCATCCTCAAATTGCTGGACGCAAGCCTGGCGCCGACTGCGGCCATCATTTTGATCATTGGTGCCGGCGGTGGTTTCAAGCAAATGCTGGTGGCCAGCGGTGTGGGCGATGTGATCGGTCACATGGCGGTGAATGCGCAAATATCACCGATTCTTCTGGCGTGGCTGGTGGCGGCGGTGATTCGGATCGCGACAGGTTCTGCGACCGTTGCAACCATTACCGGGGCAGGCATTGTGCTGCCAGTGGTGGACTTGATCCCGGGCGTGAACCGCGAATTGTTGGTGCTGGCCACGGGTGCAGGTTCGTTGATCCTGTCCCATGTAAACGATGCGGGGTTCTGGCTGGTCAAGCAGTACTTCAACATGACCGTGGCTGAAACATTCAAAACCTGGACCGCGATGGAAACCATTCTGTCGGTCGTCGGTTTGATCTTCATTCTGCTGCTGTCGCTGGTGGTCTGAAGCCCCGGCCCTGCCGGAGCGAACGCGTTCGCTCCGGCAGGTTATTTCAGCTGGCGCTCACGCCATCTGCACGGAACATAGCGCGAATACCGCGCACAGCCTGACGGATTCGGTCCTGATTTTCGATCAGTGCAAAACGCACATGGTCATCGCCATATTCACCAAACCCTACACCCGGTGAGACGCAGACTTTGGCGTCCGCCAGCAGTTTCTTGGCAAACTCCAGCGATCCCATCTGCGCGTAGGCCTCAGGGATCTTTGCCCATACATACATGGACGCTTTCGGGTTTTCCACCATCCAGCCCAGCTCATGCAGCCCTTTGACCAGCACATTACGGCGCTGGCGATACTGCTCGGCAATGTCTTTTACGCATTGTTGATCGCCTTCCAGGGCGGCAATGGCGGCGACTTGCAACGGTGTGAAGGTGCCGTAGTCGTGGTAACTCTTGATGCGCGCCAGCGCGCTGACCAACTCGGGATTACCCATCATGAAGCCGATGCGCCAACCTGCCATGTTGTAGCTTTTTGACAGGGTGAAAAATTCCACGGCGATGTCTTTTGCCCCCGGCACTTGCATGATGGACGGGGCTTTCCAGCCGTCGTACACGATGTCGGCGTAGGCCAGGTCGTGCACTACCAGCACATCATATTGTTTGGCCAGCGCAACCACGCGCTCGAAGAAGTCCAGTTCAACGCACTGCGCGGTGGGGTTGGACGGGAACCCCAGAATCATCATTTTTGGTTTGGGAATTGATCCGCGGATGGCTTTTTCCAGCTCGGCAAAAAAGTCTACGCCGGGTATCAAAGGCACTGACCGTACTTGAGCGCCAGCAATCACGGCACCGTAGATGTGGATCGGATAGCTGGGGTTTGGCACGAGCACAGTGTCGCCCTGATCCAGCGTGGCCAGCATCAAATGGGCGAGGCCTTCTTTCGAGCCGATGGTAACAATGGCTTCTTCTTCGGGGTCTATTTCGACGTTATAGCGGTCGGCGTACCAGCGGGATATAGCCCGACGCAGGCGCGGGATACCGCGTGAAGTGGAGTAGCCGTGGGTGTCTTCGCGTTGTGCCACCGTGCAGAGTTTTTCAACGATATGCGGTGGTGTCGGACCGTCGGGGTTGCCCATGCTGAAGTCGATAATGTCTTCGCCACGGCGCCGCGCAGCCATTTTCAGCTCTGCGGTGATGTTGAACACGTACGGGGGGAGTCGATCGATGCGCGCAAAGCGGCGCGGCGAACCTTGGTCTGCCATGTTGGCCTCTGATACGTAAGCGCCCGGAACCGTCCGAGCGACGTTGACCACTGCGGTGGTCAGGGCGAAACAATAAGGGCGATGCTGGCACTTTGTCTAGATACAGTGAGCGGGTGTTTTTGGCCAAAAACGGGTTGATTCTGTATGGGTTCTCTTAGCTGACCGCGAAGTGCTTTGCTCACTTCACGTGAGTTGGGCGAGTCAGTCCGGTGTTTTGCAGCGCGCGTATCAAGCGCCGCTCGCCTTGGTACGCCTCGCCACCCTCAATCCACCCCTGGCGTTTGTAAAGGTTTATGGCCGTCGTGTTGGACGGGCTGACCGAGAGCATTATGTGAGTGATCTCGGGCCAGTGCTGAGGGAGTTGCTGTGCAAGCAGGTGGAGACAGGTCTTGCCGAGCCCTTGGCCCTGAAAACGTTTGTCGACCTGAAATGCATGCAGGGTGGCGCTCTGCGGTGCGGCCCAGTGCGCCAGGAACGGGGTCCGCTTGAGCAGCAAAAACGCCACCGGGCTTTCATCAGCGAGTAGCACAAACCCCTTGATTGCGGCATGCGGCGACGCCGGAAGGGAGTACAGGGCGCATTCAATGTCGCCGCAGAAAGGTAGTTGCTCCGGGTGAACCTGAATCTTGAGCAGTTGCAGGCGTTGGTCTGCCGACAGGTCTTCGTACGTGCACAAGCGGTTGAGCATGGTGAGGTCTGTCGTGGCGCGCTGGGATGGCTCACAGGCAACATCTGCCCTGAGAGCGTTAAAACAGTGCGCCAGTGTCTACTGATCCCTGCTGCAAATACAGGTTTTTGTGTGTTCAGTGATCGTGAGATTTTTTGCGTCCTGCAAACGGGATCAGCATGCCGATGCGTTGTTGGTAGCGCCGGTAATGGTCACCGAACAACGCCACGAGGTCCTTTTCCTCAAGACGGGTGCCGATGACGATGTACAGCGTACAGGTCACGGCGAAGACCAATCGGCCTACGCTCATGTGCGGTGTGGCCCAAAAGGCCAGCAGTAACCCGAAATACATGGGGTGCCGCACCAGTTTGTAAAGCAGCGGCGTTTTGAAAGACACGTCGGACGGCGGGGATTGTTTGACGCTGTCGAGTGCTTGTTTGATACCGAACAATTCAAAGTGACTGATCAGGAAAGTGGCGACCAGCACGACGATCCAGCCCAACCAGTAAGCGCCCGTGAGCAGGAGCGTGGCGAGCGGTGACTGAATGTCCCAGACCGTGATGCTGACGGGTTGCCATAGCCAGTACATCAGCGCCAACACAAGGCTGGTGAACAGGACGTAAGTCGCCCGCTCGATTGGCGCAGGTACATACCTGAGCCACCAGGTCTTGAATCTGTTGCGCGCCATGCCGCTGTGTTGTACCGCAAACAACGTGATCAGCAGCACATCCATCGCGATCGCCCACGGCCAGCTCAGTGCGCTGATGCCAGTATCGATGCCTTTGGGCACCCCGATCGTGGCAATAAATCCCATGAGGTAAATAAAGACAAGAAGGAAAAATACGTAGCTGACCAGGCTGTATGCCAAACCGGACAGTCGACCGGCCAGTGTGAGGAGGGAAGGTTTGAGGCGAGTGTGGCTATGCATGATCGACTCCTTTCGAGCATGGCGTATCGCTATTAGCGCGATAAGTGTGTCAACCATAGCCCAACGTAGACACCCCGACGTGCCGCTGGTCGTGTCGAAAAGAGGTCTCGTCTAGGTTCAGCCCTTCAAATGCAGTGATGCCTGAGCACTCACTGTTTGGCCCGCAAGGGCAAATGGAAGGAAAACACAGTGCCATGTGCCGCACTTGAATCGACTTCTAGGCGGCCGCCGTGGGATTGGGCAATCTGGCTGGCAATGTACAGTCCCAGCCCGAGGCCGGCTTGCGGGGTGTCGTTGGCAGGGCGTGAGTAGGGCTGAAACAATTGCGCTTGTACGTGAGGTGCAATGGGATTGCCCTGATTGGTCACGGTCAGGGTAAACACGTTTTCATGTACCTGCGCCTGTACTTCCACCACGCCATCCGTTGCGCCATGGTGGATGGCATTGGACAGCAGATTGGAGAGCAATTGCGACAGGCGTCCGCTGTCACAATACACGCCATCAATAGAGCCGATGTCAGCCTGAATCAGGCGTTGCGGGTGCACACTCTGGACTTCCGAGATCACATGCGTGAAGACGTCATTGAGGTCGGCAGATTCGTGCAGCATGAGCGGGATGCCTGCCCCCAGGCGACCCCGTGCGAAGTCCAGTACGTCTTCAACCAGGCGTGCAGCGCGGCGGCCACTGGTCAGAATATGCTGCACCAGGTGATCGGATACCGGGTTGGGGTATTTACGTAAGAGTCGTTCGGCGGCAGTGGTAATGGCGAACAATGGGTTACGCAAGTCATGGCCCAGCACGGCAATAAATTGTTCGCGCAATTCGGCGGTTTCACGCTCCAGTAGCAAGGCGGATTCGGTGCGCTGCTGGTTTTCTTCGGCGTCCATTTGCAACGAAATCAGTCGCGCGAACGACTCCATGGTGGCCTGGATCGTGCTGCTTTTGAGTTGCGCGGGCTCCGGATCCAGTGCGCAAATTGTGCCGAAAAAGCTGCCATCGGTGCGGAACACCGGAATCGTGATGTAACTTTCGAAGCGATACATTTTGGGTGTTTGGTAGTCGCAATAGTGCGGGTCGAGGCTGACGTGGTCGATGATGATCGGCTGATGCGATCCCATGCTTTCGAAGCACAAGGTGGTGGTCAAATCCAGTTCGCCGCCGGTTTCTAACCCGAAACCGAGCTTGTCGAGCACGGCACAGGCCGTCCAGCGAGTGGATGTCACGCGGGCGATGGCCGCGAATCGCATGCCGGTCATTTCACTGATGACTTGCAACATGGCCGGGACCGCACTGATGCGATTGATCGTTGCGATGTCAGTATCTACGCCTTGCACCATGGATCGGGGTCTCGGTTGAGCGGGGGTAGAGGCAATTTTAGCGAGTACTCGCTTATGCGCTACAACAGAGTAGGTTTTTTATTAAATAGCGTTGCCGAGGACATAAAAAAGCCGCGCCTCTTATATGAAAGGGCGCGGCTGTTTATTAACGCTACAACTCAGGTGTCTTGTTTGTCCTTCAATACGTCAACTGTTTTTGCGTCCAGCTCTACATCCCACTTAATGCCTTTGGCGTCGCGCATTTCAACTTCGTACACAAATTTGCCGTATGTCTTATCAAGTTCAGTATCAACAATAGTAGCGTCCGGATGCAGCTCCAGTGCTTTGGCATTGAGCTTCTCAAAAGAGCTGATGTCACCCTTTTTGAGCATCTCGGGAATAAGGTCCGGACGAACATCGGCTTGAGCCAGGCCCGCAGTCAGTGTCAGGGCGGCCGTAGCAAACAGTACGTTAAGTGCTTTCATGTTTAATCCCTCTTGGGTGAGCTGTTTAAGTGGGACCAGATTAAACGCCGCAACTTAACTCACCCTTAATTTTTGCCCTGAGGCTGATGAAGGCGACACATCAATCAGTAACCGTTCTTTTCCAACAATTGATTGACCGTGAAGGGGGCGGGGCGTTGATAGAACTTCAGCAGCGCAGAGGCGCGGTTGGTAAAGATGCCGTCTACGCCTGCCTGCATGAGATTGTTGAAGTCGGTGGGTTCATCGAGGGTGTACACATGCACCAACATGCCTTTGTCGTGCGTCGCCTTGTTCATCCAAGGCTGCACGAGGTCAAAGTAGCTCTGATCGCCACCGGCCACCAGCGCTGCCGACGGCCCTGTTCCAATGGCGCCGTGGGCTTTGGCAACGTCCAGCCAGTGTATGAACTCGGCTTTATCTTTGGGTTGCAGTTTGGCGTAGTAGGCCGCTTTATCTTTCTCGCCCGAATCAGCAAAACTCACCTCGGAGTTGGGCGCCATTGCGCCTTCACCCACCCACAGCAGCAATATTTTCGGGGTGTCGGGCATTTCTTTTTGCAGCAGTTCAAGGCTGCTTTTTTCAAACGTTTGCAGGATCACGCGGCCTTTGCCCTGACCCGTTTGAGGTTCGCCGCTGAGCGTGGTGACAGGTTGCAGCCAGCCGCGCTTGCTCAGGGCATTTTTAAGGTCATGTTCAAGGCCCGGGAACTGCTTGGGCTCCTTGGTTTCGATGTACAGGCCGGGTTTGTGCTGCGGGTTGGCCTCGGCGATGTCGATGATTTCATCCAAGGTAAGGATTTGCAGCCCCTTATAAGACGCTCGAGCGCGCTCAGGATAGGCTGCGTTGAACCAACTGCCCGCATCCAGGGTTTTTAGCTCGGCCATGGTGAAGGCGTTGGCAGGGCTGTCCTTGCGGTCCGGGAATTTTTTAGCGACGTCGGTGGTACGCAACAGGCTGTTGTCATGCAAAGCAAACAACACACCGTCTTTACTGCGCTGTACATCCATTTCCAGGTAATCGGCACCTAGGTCGCGGGCAACGGTATACGCCGCGGCCGTTGACTCAGGAGCGTCGAATGAGGCGCCACGATGGGCAATAACTGCCGGACGCGGGATGCCCTGAGCCTTGGCCAGCTCCGCTTGAGCAGTGTCAGACGGGCTGGCGGCGTTTGCGCCGCTCATGCCCAGCAGCAGGCTGAGGAGCAGGGCGCTTTTGCCAAACATATCCGGCATGGGGTGAGTTCCTTTCGGTCAGTAAAATTAAGGGCGTCTTTTTAACAACTGACAGCCGTGAGGGCTATCGAGAACCCGACATAAATGTACGTGAGGTTCAATTTGCAGCGCTTTAAAGGTGTGTTCTGCAGTATTCTGGCGCGCAGCAGCGTCCCCAGCAGAGGGAGCAAGCCTTTATCCTTGCGTGTAAACCATCGTCCTAGAGCTTTTAGTGCTCATAAGTGAGGTTTACCATGCGCATCACTTCAGAACTGATCTGCCAAGCCGCCGATCAACTTAACGGCTTCGTTGGTTTCAATCGTAAGACAGGGCAGTACATTGTCCGTTTTAGTGAAGATTCCTTCGGGATGGACGTTGCTGACGACAACATCACCCCCACCAGCGAATTTGTATGGCAAGCCGGCAATGCCGACACCATGACACTCAAGCGCGAGCTGGTTCAGTTGCTGCTGGATCAAAATATCGATGATCGGCTGAACATCACCGAGCCGTTGCGTGTGTACATGCGCAGGCAGGATGTTCCTGAAATCAGTGCCGTACGACGTTGCGTTACCCCTTAGGTTGGCGGGGCGCGTGTTTATCCGGGGTTGCGCAATGCGGGTTCCGGAAACACATCGGCCGCAGCAATGCTGATTTTGTTGCGGCCGGTATTTTTGGCGATATACAGCGCTTTGTCGGCTTCGCCAAGCCATAGGGAGGCATCGTTGAATTCGGCGCGGTATGACGCCAGCCCGATGCTCAAGCTGACGCGCAACGCCGGGTCATTGTTATGCAGGTCATTGCAGAAGACCTGTCGCAGCCGCTCCATAATGTCTTGCGCCTGCTCCAGGTTGCGGTCGGGGAGAATGACGCAAAACTCGTCCCCGCCGTAACGCCCCGCCAAGTCCTCAGCCCTCAAGTTGTCCTTCAATTGCTTACTGAACTGGCGCAGTACGCTGTCGCCGACGATATGCCCGTAGGTGTCATTGATGCCCTTGAAATGGTCGATATCAATCAAGGCCAGCGTCGCACGTGCGTTATTTTGCCGACACTGCTCAAAGCTGAGCTTTAGAAGGTCTTTCCAGGAGCCGTGGTTTAAAAGTCCAGTCAGGCTGTCGGTACGGCTGAGTGCACTGAGGGTGCGCTTGTGTTCGACCAGCTTGATGGCCAGCCGATAACAGACCATGCCCACCGCGAACGGGTAGAGCGTCAGCATGGGCAAGCAGGCGTAGATCTGCAGGGGCGTGATGGTCGTGTTAAACGCCGCGCCCAATAACGACCAAGAAATCAGTACGCCGCTCAGTTGGGCTATCGCGCCACGAAGCAGCATTTTTTGGCCACCCGCTGCGACGTTATTCATGGTCATCATTGACAGGATGGTAACCGTGGGCAATGGATTGAACTGCATACTCGCCGCCCAAAACCCGCCCCACAGTGAGTCGATCAACATGTTGCGGCGCTCGGCCTGAAACGGATACGCCGAACGTGTCGAGAGCAGCAGGGCCAAGTGTGGCCATATGAACCCGTTGAACAGCAGCAATACCCATACCCAGGCAGGCCTGTCGAGTGGATAGAGAGTCGCCATCACGCTGAAACAGCCAATGCCCAACCCTACGATGCGTGGCACGTAGATACGTTTGGCGAATGACAGGCCTTTGCCTCTTTTATGGTCCATGGCGTGGTCTACAGAAAAAGGTCGTTCAACGTGAATTGGGTTTGATAGAGGCCGCGCGTGCTTTATGCACTTAAGATCAACTGTGTTCAAGCGTAGCTGCTGAACGTTTCTCAAGGACCTCATTTAATCTGACCGTGTGGCGGTATGTTGACGCAGGGCTCAGCAAACAGCGATGGGGCGGCAATCGGGGTCAGCGCGAGCCTTTTGATCGGTTTTGATCGGTTTTGGTCGATTGAGGTGGGCCGTTGCATGCCGGAGGTGCCAGGCCCTTTTACGGGTACAACCGAGATGTTTCCGGGCGCCGTCATTGGCAACTGACCCCACCACGTTGGATCTGGCCTTCCATGGCCGGCACGACGCCTTTGCTCGGATGCATCTGCCCGCCGGGTGACGGCTGGCGTGGCGTTGAATCTACACCGCCGGTGTTTACTCGATCATTGCGTAATCGCTGCGACCCATCGGGTCCGGCGTCGTGCCGCGAATGTTCTCGCCTCTGCCTGGAGCGAACCCCGGAAAGAACACCAGGCCTTCAGCCTCAAGGCGGTGAGCCAGGGCCAGCAGGGTTACGTCACGAACGGGCTCCCCGGACTCAAAACGCTTAATGGCCGCTACCGAAACTCGGGACGCTTCGCTCAGTCGTTCAAAGCTCCAGCCCAGCATTTCGCGTGCCTGAGCGCAGTGCAACGGGGTGAATTGGTTGAGGACGATTCGCTCAAACGTAGTGCGCATCGCTGAGTTCGACATGGGGATTCTCCGGGGCTGAGTCTAGGTTTGAAAACACTGTGTTTTTATACAGTTATTTCAAAAGTTGAACAAATCCATTTTTTTGATCTGTTCCTGCGGAGCCGCAGTGTGCTTAACCCTTGATTTGAGCCGGTCTGCAACAGACCTGATCTGTCGAGAAATTCGATATAGCCCGTTGCTTATTCCCTGGCCATAAAAAAGGCTGCCCTTGGGCAGCCTTTATAGTCAGCGTTTTGTCACGTCTGGAATCAGTCCCAGCTCAGTGCGCCGCCCGTTTGGTACTCGATCACGCGAGTCTCGAAGAAGTTTTTCTCTTTCTTCAAGT
>NZ_NQKI01000026.1 GCF_002269125.1 Pseudomonas lundensis
ACGGGGCTTCGGTCATCCAGCTTTTGGCCGTAAGACGGGTGCCACGGGCGGCGCGGATTTCACCTTCGCGGTGACGGGTGGACTCGGCTGGCGATTTAGGGGTTGTTGAAGTCACGGGTAACTCCTCAGCAATGGGCAGACGCACACTTATGTACTTGTACATACAAGCATATGCAAGTAAGCGGCCAATTTGGGAATTCTTCCCATGAAAATGACGAGAACCCCGAAAATAGTGGTCCGGAGCACCGTGAGGGATTTTCTGGAAGGAAAGAGAGAAGGCAGAGAGATGTTACGAGAGGAAATTTTTGCGCTGTTCTGAGGCATTCGGTAACAAACGGGCCCCAAGGTGAGCGCACAGCAGCGGCAGACCGCTGCTATGCGATATGCATCAGGCGGCACTTAACTCAATCACACAGCAGCGCCCTGTGACGGTGATTTCCAGCAACCGATCTGCATTGCTCAATTGCAGGCAATCGTAACGGCCAAGGTGTTCATGATGGGTGTTACCGACACCGACCTGGACCTGCTCGCTGGCACTGAATACCAGCACGGTGTGGGCCGAGGTGAAAAAGCGCTGCGGCGTTGTAGCCGCCAGCCATTGCAGGCGGGCGCGGAAGCGATCCGGGGCGTAAATCAGGTTGAAATCGCGGATCGGCCCATCCATCAGGGTGCAGCTCACTGCGCTTTCGCCGCTGAAGGCAAACGCATCGAACGGTAACAAGGCACGCGTGCGCGCGCCGTCCACTTGCAGATTCATGCCCGCGCCTTGTAGCACGCTGATGATGCGCTGATAGCCCTCAAACTGCGAAAAACCGCCCGACTCGCCAATGTCAGCAATCGACAGGCGCCAGCCAAAACCTTCAAGCCCCTCACCTGCATCGCGGGTGATTTCTTCGGTGCTGCCACCGCCGTTTTTCCACGGCATGCGCGGGTAATCAGCGGCGCGTAAAACGCTCAATGCATTCATTTACTGAAACGTCCTTCAAGGCGATGGCGGGAGCCGGGATGAATCAGCCGGGCCGCCGTCACGGGCTGGCGTCCCGACCAGGTCCGACGACGAACCAGCAGGCAGGGCTCGCCGGGTTCAATTTGCAGCAGCTTGCACTCTTTCGGGTCAGCCAGAATTGCTTCGACCACGTGTTCACCCTCCGTCAACGGTGCGACTTGAGACAGATAGGCGTAAGGCGTTTGCAGGGTGAAGTCCTGCTTGAGGTAATCCGGTGCTACCAGCGCATTTACGAAACGGTCCTCAATTTGCACAGGAATTCCATTCTCGTAATGCACGATCAACGAATGAAAAACCTTTTGCCCTTCGCGCATGTCCAGCACCGCCGCACGTTCGGAGCCGGCAGCTTCTTCGCCCAGGCTGATGACCTTGCAGCTGTGCTCATGGCCACGGGCGGCAATCTCGTCAGCGATGTTGTGAACTTCAAACAGTGCAGACTGGGTTTTGGGCTCGGCCACAAATGTGCCGACCCCTTGCATGCGGACCAGCAAGCCGTCAGCTGTCATTTCACGCAAAGCGCGGTTAATGGTCATACGGCTGAAGCCCAATTGGCTGACCAGCTCGCTTTCCGAAGGCACACGGTAATGCGGCGGCCAGTTACCACTCTTGATTTGTTGAGTGATCATCTGTTTAACGCGGGCGTACAGGGGCGCCGGACTATCGCCCATTTGGGCAGCCAGCGGGTTCACGGCAGGCGGAGTCGGCACGGGCATTCCTTGTTGATGAGTAAAGATGCGTAGCTTGCCGGAGTTTACCGAGCAGGCAAACGTCTGTATATGTATATACAAATAACAAACAATAGGGTGCGAAACCGATGTCCGTCTTCTTTGCCGAACGTGCGCTGTTATCCACAGGCTGGGCGACCAATGTCCGAATAGAGATCGGTGAAGATGGCCGGCTCGCGACAATCCAGCCTGATGCCCACGCGCAAGGTGCCGAACGCTTGAATGGCCCATTGTTGCCGGGCATGCCCAACCTGCATTCCCATGCGTTCCAGCGTGCCATGGCCGGTTTGGCGGAAGTGGCTGGCAACCCCAATGACAGTTTTTGGACATGGCGCGACTTGATGTATCGCCTTGTCGGCGAAATCAGCCCGGAACAGTTGGGCATCATCGCCCGCCAGTTGTACATCGAGATGCTAAAGGCCGGTTATACCTCGGTGGCTGAATTTCACTACGTTCACCACGACCTATCAGGTAAGCCCTACACGAATCCGGCCGAGCTGGCGTTAAGAATCAGTGAGGCCGCACGCTCTACGGGCATAGGTCTGACGCTGCTACCGGTACTTTACACACACGCCGGATTTGGGGGCCAAGCGCCAAATGACGGCCAGCGGCGTTTCATCAACAGCACAGAGCATTACCTGAAATTGCAGCAACAGTTAGCGCCGTTGCTGGCCGGGCAACCGGCTCAAGCCCTGGGCGTGTGTTTTCACTCGTTGCGCGCTGTGACCCCGGAGCAAATCCATGAGGTCATGAGCGCCAGCAATAGCACGTGCCCGGTACACATACACATCGCGGAACAGCAGAAAGAAGTGGATGACTGCCTGAGCTGGAGCGGCAAACGTCCGATCGAGTGGTTGTATGACAACGTTGAGGTCGATGCACGCTGGTGCCTGGTGCATGCCACCCACGCCAACGCTGACGAAGTGACGCGCATGGCGCGTAGCCAGGCCGTTGCCGGGTTGTGCCTGACCACCGAAGCCAATCTGGGCGACGGTATTTTCCCGGCAGTGAACTATCTGGCACAGGGCGGCCGCCTGGGGATTGGTTCCGACAGCCACGTCTCCTTGAGCGTGGTGGAAGAACTTCGCTGGCTGGAGTACGGCCAGCGCTTGCGCGACCAGCGCCGTAACCGGTTGCATCGCGCCGGTCAGCCCATGGTGGGGCGTACGCTGTTTGACGCGGCGCTGGCTGGAGGCGCGCAAGCCATGGGGCAACCGGTTGCCGGGCTGGCGGTAGGCCAACGCGCCGATTGGCTTGTGCTGGACGGCAACGACCCGTATCTGGCCACGGCACACGAAGATGCCATCCTCAACCGCTGGCTGTTTGCAGGCGGTGATCGTCAGGTGCGTGATGTGCTGGTCAATGGCAAGTGGGTAGTGCGTGAGGGTCACCATGCTGATGAAATCGAAAGCAGCCAAGACTTTACCCGCGTGCTCAAAGCGCTATTGGGGTAAGCCAGCAACAGTGACTGCAAACAGCTAAGGAAAGTATTCCCATAGCGGCCAAATCTCCTTCTGATGCAGGAGCTTTCCGATCGTTACCTTGCGTTCTCTCCAATGAACGCAAGGATTTATCGTGACTACTGTAACTGTTTACTTCTGCGGCACCGGCTCCACCAAGTTCGACGCGACCCACGAGAACTATTGGAATGGCGAGCTGATTTCGACGCTGGCGTCCCACAGCACAGGTCGTGAGTTTGCTGAGTGGATCGTCGTCGATGGCCCCGGCAGCGGCAACTTGCAAGCCGATGAGATGTTCGTGCAAAACAAGGAATACGGCATGACCGGCAGCCTGTTCGGCAACGGCTGGGAAGAGAACGTGAAGCACGCGCTGAGCATTCTCAAAGGCAAGTGCGAATGGCAACGCGAGAAGCTCACCGAAGCGGAATATAACCGTCTCAAAGCGGCCGGTATCCCGATCGAAGACGTGACCGTTACCGGTTCATGGATGTGGCGCAAATACGATTACGGCAACCGCAGCGTGACCCAGCAACAACTGCAAGAGCAGTTGATCAAAACCTTCCGCAAGGACGGCGTGATTCCGACCAAGGTCAATCTGGTGGGCTGGAGTCGCGGCGCCGTCAGTTGCCACATGTTGGCTAACGCCATGCTCAACGACAGTGAGCTGAAAAACATTGCGGTCAACATTTTCGCCGTGGACCCGGTGCCGGGCCCGCTTAACTTCCAGAATTCGCGGGTTGAGCTGGGTAAAAACGTTCAGGAGTACGTGGGCTTTTTCGCCCGTGACGAACGCTCCAAAGGGTTTTCTTGCGTGGTCCCGGAAACGGCATCCAATACGCGCGTCCACATTTACCCAATGGCCGGGCGCCATGCCACGCTGGTGGGCAACGCTGCGCCTGATGGTGACAAAGGCGCCAAGGTGCTGGTCGCGCCAGGGATGGTGGTGCGTCATTTCGCAGAAACCTGCCTGACCCGCTGGGACGTGGCGCTGGATAAGCGCTTGAACCTGTCTGCTGCGGATCTGGAAGCCCAGCACAAAGCCATCGTCAGTGACGATGCGAAATACGCCGCGATGCATAAGTCTTCCTACACCAAAATCACGGAGTCGGAGAAAAACGAACGTTACGCATCACTGGGCAGCAAAGGCATCGCCTTCAGCGCCATTAAAGGTGCGCCTTACCAGCCAGTGGCCGGTTTGTCGCAGAGCCTTGCGTACAGCCCCAACACCTACAAAGACATCCTTTGATGTAACGCGTTGAAGCCAACCCTCAGGGATGGGGGTTGGCACGTTCGTGTGCCTGAGGTTCGGGTCAAGCCCCTTGCACATACCGCGCGGCCCAATCGCGAACTTCAGCGTAGGGATACAGCTCAAGGGCGGCAAACCCCGGAATGGCACGGGCTTTCATCTTGGTAAACATGGGCACGTTGATACCGCACAAGAAGCGGGTCAGCCGTTCTGCCGGGGGATAACAGCCCGTGTATTCCTGATGCCTGTGGATAAACGGGCCGCATAAGCCTTCAACGTTTTTATCCACAAGCGGCGCAAGCGGTGGCGGCTCAGGCAATTGCGCCACCTGCCCGGCGCAAACCGAACAATGCCCGCAACGTTGCGGTGCATTGTAGTCGCCAAAATACTGCGCCAAGCGATAGCTCAAGCACGTGTCGCTGGCAAACAGCGCCAACATGGCGTGAATGCGCGCGATTTCTGCACGTTCATGGGCCGTAAAGTAGCGATGCAGCTCCAGGCTCAGCGCATCCACGTCCACCTCGTTCACCAGCACGCTGTAAACGTCGGTCATCTGCTTACTTTCGAGCTCAATCCAGCCTTTCTCCTGAAAATAGTCCAGCGCCTTGACCACGCGATTGCGCTCAGCCTGATGCTGTTCATACAGCGCATCGAAATTTACCGTCCACCAGGTTCGGGCGCGGCTGGAGGTCTGAATGATGCCCGACACAAAATCCCGGCGTTCGCCTTCAAACTGGGCCAACAAGGCCTCGGGCTCGATCAGGCACTTGAAACGGTACTCCGCGAAGTAGGCATAGCGCGGTGCAATCAGGCCACGCAGTTCCAGTTGCACCAACAGGGTTTTCAGGGGCAACTGACGGATATTGCTCTGATCGGACAAGGGCAGGAGCATAAATTCCCACTGCCCCTCCGCGATTGCCGCACGCACGTCTTCCAGTACCGTGCGAATGCCTTGCAGCTCGGGGGTGTCGCCATAGACGAAGTTCTCCAGCACATTGAGGCTGTCCCGGTTGGCCAGCACCAGGCAATCCGACGCCTGGCCATCGCGCCCTGCCCGCCCGATTTCCTGGCTGTAATTTTCGATCGACTTGGGCAGGTCAAAATGCACCACATTGCGGATGTCACTTTTGTCGATGCCCATGCCAAAGGCGATGGTGGCAACGATGCAGTTCAACTGCCCGCCCATGAACTGACGCTGAATACTTTCGCGCTGATCGTGGGGCAAACCGGCGTGATAGGCACTGGCGCTGACGCCGTGCTGATTCAGGTGCTGAGCGATGTGCTCGGCCGTCTTCTGCAAGGTGACGTAGACAATACTCGGTTGGCCCTGACGCTCACCCATCCACTGCACCAACCGCTGGCGCTTGGCAGCACCGGTGACAGGTTCGACCCACAGATTGAGGTTAGCGCGGTAAAAACCGGTGGTGACGACATCGGCATCAGCAATCGCGAACTTGGTTTGCATGTCCACAATGACCACAGGCGTGGCGGTGGCCGTAAGCAACAACACTTGGGGGATATTGAACTGGCGCTGATAGTCCGGAAGCTTCAAATAGTCAGGACGGAAATTATGGCCCCATTCGGAAATACAGTGCGCCTCGTCTACCACCAGCAAAGAAATCGGAACTTGCTGCAGAAAATTTCGGAAGCGCTCGTTTTTCAAGCGCTCAACCGAAATCATCAAAATTTTCAACTCCCCCGACTTGGCCCGCGCCATCACCGAACTGGCCTCATCGCGGCCCTGTGCCGAGTCAATACTGGCCGCCGGGATGCCGTGACGCTGGAGAAACGCCAGTTGATCCTGCATCAGTGCCAGCAGCGGCGAGACCACCAGCGTCAGGTGCGGCAACAGCAAAGCCGGCAACTGATAGCACAGCGACTTCCCGGAGCCCGTGGGAAAAATCGCAGCCGCTGAGCGCCCCGCCAACACCGCACGGATGGCCGCCTCCTGGCCGGGACGAAATTGTGGATAACCGAAAACCTGTTCCAGGGTGTTGTGCATCACTGTCACTCCATTGACCGTTGCAAAGCCCGCCAGGCTAACGCCCGCTGCGCAACGGATCGAGAAAAGGTCAGGGGAAATTGAAAGGGAATGATACAGGGTCGAGTTCAACTGTTCGGTGTTGATCGACGAAGGCAGACCTTCAGCCAGGCAGGTTTACTCCCGCTATTCCAACGAACATCCAGGGTCGTCGAATGTTGAAAAGTAGACATTTTTACTGGATGCATTCCGTCTGCCGTCCAAGAGATATAGGGCAGCCAATGTGAGCACGCGCAAATCGAATGCAGGCCGACGAGGCTGAAGGTAAGCTCGCCCGCAATGACGGTGAGCCGAACACTGCGCTTATGACGAGCACGGCCATTTTCGATTGCAAGCCGGTACAACTGGGTAACTGCGTTGTACTTCATCAACCTTGGGTTTACGGACACACCACATGAAACTCGCCACCGACCTCCCCGACACGCCCGCCTTGCGTGAGCTGTTGCAATTGCTGCATGAAGAAATCGGTCTGCCAGAGCACAAAACCGTCAGCCTGAAGACGTCGATCAACCTTGATCTGGGCTGCAATGGCCGGGACGCCCAACAGTTGATGGAGGCGCTGGAAGAGCGCTTCGGGCTGACGCTGGAGGATTACGACGCCTATCGCTACTTTCAGCCTGCGGGGCATGACCCGCATCTCAAGCGCAGTGCCAAGGGCCGCGAAAGCAAAGTGCCCTTGACGATTGGCATGCTGTACGCGGCAATTGTGGCGCAGCACTGGGATACCGACAGCCTTGAAGCCTGATTAACAGGTACAAAAAAGCCGCCTTCTCAGGCGGCTTTTTGGTCAATCAGCATTCGGTACGAAGGTTTACGCCTTCGGACCGGCAGCCTTGATTGCATCGCTCACGTCGAACTTCTTGAAGTTTTCGGTGAACAGGCCAGCCAATGCTTTGGCGGCTTCGTCGTACGCGGCTTTGTCAGCCCAAGTGTTGCGCGGGTTGAGCAGTACAGTGTCGACGCCCGGTACGGCTTTTGGCACGTCCAGGTTGATGATGTCCAGGTGCTCGGTTTCAGCACCGATCAGCGCGCCGCTCTGGATCGCAGCGATCACGGCACGGGTGGTCGGGATGTTGAAACGCTTGCCTACGCCGTAGCCACCGCCGGTCCAGCCGGTGTTGACCAGGTAAACCTTGGAGCCGAAACCGCGGATACGTTTGATCAGCAGCTCAGCGTATTCACCGGCAGGACGCGGGAAGAATGGCGCGCCGAAGCACGTCGAGAACGTCGACTTGATGCCGCTGCCCGAACCCATTTCAGTCGAGCCTACCAGTGCGGTGTAGCCAGACAGGAAGTGGTAAGCCGCTTGTTCTTCGCTGAGGATCGACACTGGCGGCAGTACGCCAGTCAGGTCACACGTCAGGAAGATCACGGCGTTAGGTTCGCCACCCAGGTTCAGCGGGGCGCGCTTTTCAATCAGTTCACGCGGGTAAGCGGCGCGGCTATTCTGCGTCAGGCTGTCATCCGCATAGTCAGGCTTTTTGTTGGCGTCGAGTACGACGTTTTCCAGAACGGCGCCGTGCTGGATCGCTTTCCAGATGACCGGCTCGTTTTTCTCGGACAGGTCGATGCACTTGGCATAGCAACCGCCTTCGATGTTGAACACCACGCCCACACCCCAACCGTGTTCGTCGTCACCGATCAGGTAACGGCTTTCATCAGCCGACAAGGTGGTTTTACCGGTGCCGGACAGACCGAAGAACAGGGTCACGTCGCCGTCTTCGCCCATGTTGGCCGCGCAGTGCATAGGCAGGACGTCAACGGCTGGCAGCAGGAAGTTCTGAACCGAGAACAGGGCTTTTTTCATTTCGCCGGCGTAACGCATGCCAGCGATCAATACTTTTTTGGCCGCGAAGTTGATGATCACGCAACCGTCAGAGTGGGTGCCATCACGCTCAGGCTCGCACACGAAGTTCGGTGCGTTGATCACTTGCCACTCATCTTTGCCAGCCGGGTTGTATTGTTCCGGGTTGATGAACAGGCAACGACCAAACAGGTTGTGCCAAGCGGTTTCGGTGGTCATTTTCACGGGCAGGTAGTGCGCCGGGTCAGAACCTACATGAACGTGGGAAACGAAACGCTCGCGCTCACCGAGGTAGGCCGCAACGCGGTCCCACAGTGCGTCGAACTTGTCAGCCGGGAACTTGCGGTTGATCGGGCCCCAGGCAATGGCGTCCTGAGTAGTAGGCTCTTCAACGATGAAGCGGTCAGCTGGCGAACGGCCGGTACGGTGGCCCGTTTTAACAACCAGTGCGCCATTGTCGGCAAGCTCACCTTCACCACGGCTCAGGGCTTCTTTGACCAGATCGTCGATGCTCAGATCGGTGTACACGGCGTTATTAGCTTGCGTCATGAGGTTCCCCGTCGGCCATTGGCCGATTGCGCCAAACGTTTTGTAGTAGAAAATTTTGCACTACTACCGCGAAAAAAGTGGGCCGGATTATGCCAGAAACGCCCAAAAATAGTAGGCCCCACCTGTCAGAACCGCGTTATACCGGGCTTTGACAGGGGTTTTACCTGCGCTGAAACGTTTTAGTGGTGAGTGCCTGAAGGCGTCTCTACACCGGCGCCCGCGAACAATTGATCGACGTCTGCTGCATCGAACAGGTAGCGCTCGTTACAGAATTGGCAATCGATTTCAATATGACCGCCATGTTCTTTGACGAGCGCAAGCGCATCATCATGACCCAGGCTGGACAATGCATTGCCAGACCGCTCGCGCGAGCAACTGCATTTGAACTTGATGCATTCATCGACAAAAACGCGTACTTCTTCTTCGTGGAACAAACGCACCAGGATGGTTTGGTTATCCAGCCCCAACAGCTCTTCAACCTTCAGGGTATCGCCCAGCGCATTCAGGCGGTTCCAGCACTCCGCACGTTCGTCTTCGTCTTTGATGACTTCGGCAGGCAGTTGCTGCAAGAGCATGCCACGCGCGCGCTTTCCATCAGCCGCGAGCCAGAAACGGGTAGGCACCTGGTGCGACATCACGAAGTAATTGGTGAAACAGGCCGACAGATCATCGCCGTTCAGGTCCACGATGCCCTGATAGCGCTTGCCGATGGTCGGGTCGATGGTCAGGGCCAGAACCCCGTTGGGCATCAGGTCGCTGAGGGTCGCGTCCGGTTTGATCTGGTCCGCGTCAAATCGGGCCAGCCCGCGAATTTCATGGTGGCTGGTGATTTCAATCATCAGCAACGGAACGGCGCCTTCGGAACGGGCTTGCAGGCTCAGCAAACCGTCGAACTTCAAGGTGCTGACCAGCAACGCCGCAGCAGCCATCAGCTCGCCCAGCAGTTGTTGAACCGGCTCAGGGTAGGCGTGCTTGGCCAAGACCTCAGCGTAGCTGTGATCCAGCGAAACCAGTTCGCCGCGGGTGTCGCTGTTGTCAAAAATGAAACGTTGCGTGAAGTCGGTTTTGCGTAAATCTGACATAGGAATAGGGTTCTAAATTGGTGACAAAATGTGTTCGAGTCTTTATAAAGGCGCGTTTTTAGCACCTATCGGGTGCAAAGACCCAGCCAAGGGGGCATGTCATGAACAATCCCACTCTGTTCCAAACAAGGTGGAACCTCGGAGCCCTAGCGGGGTGTAATTTACTCGCTCTGGGGCTTTTGTGTTTCTGGTTATGGCCATTCGGCCAAATTCTCTGCCTGACTTTCGACGACTGGTTGTTCCATCTGCTCAATCGTCCATTGGCTGATAACCCTATATGGCTCCACATGTGGGCAGTTGCAAGTCTTCGCCCTTTCGATGTGGTTGTCGGCGTGATCATGCTGGCTTTGCTGATCAAAGGTAATTGGGTGTTTGAAGCCACTCAGGTGCGTCGCGCGCTGTTTGGTTTTCTGGCGATCCTGTTGCTGCTGGTGGTGATCCGCGCGCTGTTTTCCAAACTCACCGCCGCGATGGGTTGGCAGCACAACAGCCCGTCGATGGTGTTTGAAGACGCCATTCACCTGAGCGATTACTTCCCCGGCCTGGAAAAAACCTGGGAGCTCAAAGACCGCTCCAGCCAGAGTTTTCCGGGCGATCACGCCTCTGTGCTGTTGATTTGGGGCCTGTTCATGAGCGTGTTCAGCCGCAACGCTGGCCAGAAAGTCGTGATTTGGGGCCTGACGCTGCTGTTCATGATGCCGCGGCTCGTGGCCGGCGCCCACTGGGGCCAGGACGACTACATCGGCGGCTTGCTTCTGGCCTTGCTGGCGTTGGGCTGGGGCTATTACACCCCGTTCGCGGCCCGGGCGTCGGATCTTCTGCTGCGCGTGACAGCGCCGATCTTTTCGCTGTTGCAGCGTCTGCCACTGGTGTCTCGCATGAGCATCGTGCGCGGTTAAGCAACCCGCGTTGGCATGCGGTTCAAACGCCGCTCTACTCGGCGCCGCTGGCATCATGAAACTGATGCAGTTGGCGCCGTTGTTTTTTAGTCGGTTTACCTTCCGTAGTGATCCCCATTGCACCGGATTTACGCATCGCGGCAGCGTGCTCGCGTTTAGCGATGCTTTGCGCTGTTTCGGCGTACAACAATTGCGCTTGCGGTGCGCCACCACGCACGACTGAGAGCGCTTTGACTTCTACCGTTCGCTCTTCCAGGCCCACACGAATCTGCAGCTCATCGCCTACCCGCGGTTCTTTACTGGGTTTGCAGCGCTCACCTCGACAATGGACTTTGCCACTTTCAATGGCCGCCTTGGCCAGTGCCCGGGTTTTGAAAAAACGCGCCGCCCACAACCATTTGTCCAAACGGACCTTATCGTCTTCTTCTTGCTTCTGAGCCATTGGAATTCCTCTTCTTTGGCAGGGTCAGAACTGTACTACCGTTTCTAACGAATAGATGAATCTGGCACCCGGCTAGAATGCCGCTCCTCTCAGCGCCTTTGGCGAGGTTATGTCCCATGACGTTTTTCCCCGATTCCCTGACGGGCGCCAAAAGCCGCTGCGACGCTTGCCGGCAAGCCACGCCGCTGGGGTTCGATTTTCAGTTTGCCTACCAACCGATCGTGGACCTGCGCGATCAATCGGTGTTTGCTCACGAGGCACTGGTCCGAGGCCCGTCCGGTGAAGGCGCGTTCGAGGTATTGCAGCAAGTTAATGACACCAATCGTTACCGCTTCGACCAGGCGTGTCGCACCCGCGCGATCAAGGGTGCGGCCACGCTGGGCATGCAGCAACATCTATCAATCAATTTCATGCCCAACGCGGTCTATCGGCCAGAACTGTGCATTCGCAGCACCCTGGAGGCCGCCAAAGCCCATGATTTCCCGCTCGACAAGCTGATTTTCGAAACGCTGGAAAGCGAACACATAGATAACTATCGCCATTTGACCCATATTCTGCGTGAATACCGCGAATTCGGTTTCAAGACAGCGATCGACGACTTCGGAGCCGGCTATTCGGGGCTCAATTTATTGGCGGATTTTCAACCTGACCTGATCAAGCTCGACATGGCACTCATCCGCGATGTCGATCAGGACCGTGCGCGTCAGGCCATTGTGCGCGGCGTTGTCATGATGTGTTCTGAATTGAACGTTACAGTCATAGCCGAAGGCATCGAAAGCGCTGGCGAGAGGGATTTCCTGGCCGATTGTGGAATATTTTTGATGCAGGGTTACTGGTTCGCCCGACCTGCATTCCAAGCGTTGGCCGAGGTTCGTCCTGCGGCCTGGATACGTTAATCGCGGTTACTCATATTGAAGACATTTGATCATCTGACCGTTGTCGGTCTGCGCGAGTGGGTGGCGCTTCCCGATTTGGGAGTCGCAGGCTTGCGCGCCAAAATCGACACCGGTGCTAGTACTTCCAGCCTGCACGCCACTGAAATCGAGCCTTTTGTGCGCGACGGTGTCGAGTGGGTGCGTTTCAACGCGCATTTGGGCACGCGGGTGCAACTGCGTCACCGCCGTTGCGAAGCCCCGTTGGTGGCGATAAAAACTATTAAAAGCTCGAACGGGCATACGCAAGTGCGCTATGTGATCCGCACCAGCCTCGCGCTGGGTGATCGGGTCTGGCCGGTGGAGTTCACCCTCGCTTGCCGCAAGTCCATGCGTTACCGTTTGCTGCTCGGCTCGAAAGCCCTGATCGATGGCCAATTGGTCGTTAATCCGGGCCTCAAATACGTTCAAGACAAACCGGTTTTTCCGGTCACTACCCTTTCTGCCACAGGTGCTGCATGAAGATCGCTGTGCTGTCGCGTAACCCGCGTCTGTATTCCACTCGTCGCCTGGTTGAAGCCGGGACAGAACGAGGCCACGAAATGGTGGTGATCGATACCCTGCGTGCCTATATGAACATCGCCAGCCACAAGCCGCAGATCCACTACCGGGGCAAGCCGCTGGAAGGCTTCGATGCCGTGATTCCGCGCATTGGCGCCTCGGTCACGTTTTACGGCTGCGCGGTGTTGCGTCAGTTCGAAATGATGGGGGTTTTCCCGCTGAACGAATCGGTGGCCATCGCCCGCTCGCGGGACAAACTGCGCTCCCTGCAATTGCTGTCGCGGCGTGGGCTGGGGTTGCCGGTGACGGGTTTTGCGCACTCACCGGATGACATCCCCGACCTGATCGAAATGGTCAATGGCGCCCCCTTGGTGATCAAGGTGCTGGAAGGCACACAAGGCATCGGCGTTGTCCTGTGCGAAACCGCTACGGCGGCAGAATCCGTGATCGAAGCCTTCATGGGCCTCAAACAAAACATCATGGTGCAGGAATACATCAAGGAAGCCGGTGGCGCCGATATTCGCTGCTTCGTGGTGGGTGACAAGGTGATTGCAGCGATGAAACGCCAGGCCAAGCCGGGTGAGTTCCGCTCCAACCTGCACCGTGGCGGCAGCGCCAGCCTAATCAAGATTACCCCGGAAGAACGCATGACCGCCATTCGGGCTGCCAAGGTGATGGGGTTGAGCGTGGCGGGCGTGGACATCCTGCGCTCCAATCACGGCCCGTTGGTGCTGGAGGTCAACTCCTCACCGGGTCTGGAAGGCATCGAAACCACCACGGGCAAAAACGTGGCAGGGATCATCATTGAACATCTGGAGAAAAACAGCGGGCCGAACCTGACAAGAACCAAAGGCAAAGGCTGACGCCCGTAGCCTCTGAAGAAACAACGCGAGGCTGCGTCCACCGACAGCCTCGCGCGTCCTTCGTCGCGTATTTACACCGCGCCTCGGGGCAGCATCAGCCCCAACGGCAATCTGACGCGTGCTTCAAGCCCACCCCCTGAACGGTTGCGTAACTCGACATTGCCGCCATGCATTGAGGCGATGCGCTTGACGATGGCCAACCCGAGTCCGGTCCCCTTCCCGCCGCGTGCCCGATCGCCACGAATGAACGGGTTGAAGATGTCTTCCAGTTCGCAAGGGTCGATGCCTGCGCCGCGGTCCATCACGCTGAGCACCACATACGGCGCACTCACATCGCCCGACACATAGGCAGCCACTTCCACATCTTCACCCGCATGATGCAATGCGTTGCCGATCAAGTTATTGAGCAGGCGCTTCATCGATACCCGGCGCAGCGGGAACGGCTGAATCGGTTGCAGACGCAAACGAACCCGTTCTTCGTTCTGGTTGTAAGGTGCCACGACCTCACGCACCAGCTCGCACAAGTCCACCTCTTCGACCAGTTCGTCACGGCCATCGCGAATAAAAGCCAGGAACTGATCAAGGATCGCGTCCATGTCTTCGATATCGCGCACCATGTCATCCGTCAGGTCGTTGTGGTTGCCCATCAATTCCAGCGACAACCGCAAACGCGTCAACGGTGTACGCAAATCATGGGAAACACCTGCCAGCATCAACTCTCGCTCGCGACCCGCCTGCTCCACGTCTTCGGCCATCTGGTTGAAAGCACTGTAAACCTCCGTCATCTCACTCGGCGTGTCACTGATCGGCAACCGCACGCTACGTCCCTGACCCAGTTGACGCGCGGCATACACCAGGCGCTTGAGCGGTTGATTAAGCTGGCTGACGAAAATCCACGCCGACGCAGTGGAGAGCAAGCCAATGGCCAAAAACCAGCCCAACACGCTCCATATCTTTTGCCCGCGCAGCGGGTGCGGGTAGAGCGGCACTTTCAGCCAGCCATCCCCCAGGCTCGGCGCTCGAACCCATAAGGCGGGCGGGGAATGCACACGTAAACGAACCTCGGTATCAGCCCCGAGTTCGGCTTGCATCTGACGTTGGTAAGCGCCGCTGTACGGCCAATGCTGCTCCCCCTCGGGCACACCGCCACCCACCACCCGGATCAACCCGGCAGCATCGGCAATTTTTTCGCGATTTTCTTCATCGGCCGCCCAATAGGCACGTAGCGTGAGGGCAACGCCGTGGCTGTACTGACGATCAACCAGGACATCTTCATTCATCAACAAGTACACCAATGTCAGTGCCTTGGAGAATAGAACGACGATCAGTACCAGCCAGAGGGTGCGCGAGAAGAAACTTTGGGGAAACCAGAGAGGGGTTTTCATAGATTGATGCTTTTGCAGTTTGCAGGAGCGCGCAGGGATATTCGCAGAAATGGAATTGCGGGCCACTCAGGTAGTGAACAACCTGTGTGACCCGCTCCTACAAATGATCCATCACTTGGTGGCGTTGCCGTCGGGTACAAACACATAGCCCACGCCCCAGACTGTCTGGATATAACGCGGCTTGGAAGGATCCGGCTCAATCATGCGACGCAGACGGGAAATCTGAACATCGATTGAACGCTCCAACGCATCCCATTCACGGCCACGCGCCAGATTCATCAGCTTGTCGCGCGTCAACGGCTCGCGAGCATGCATGACCAGCGCTTTAAGCACCGCAAATTCACCGGTGGTCAGCATGTGAACTTCATCACCGCGTTTCAGTTCGCGGGTCGCCAGTGACAACTCGTAATCACCGAACGTGACGCTTTCGTCTTCGCTGCCCGGCGCGCCCGGCACGGGCGCGGACTGGCGACGCAACACCGCTTTGACCCGTGCCATCAGTTCATCGGGGTTGAATGGCTTGGCCAGATAATCGTCGGCCCCCAGTTCAAGGCCCTTGATACGGCTAAGTTCATCGCCCTTGGCCGTGAGCATGATGATTGGCACGCGATTGTTCGCAGCGCGCAAACGGCGGCAGGCGGACAGACCGTCTTCGCCTGGAAGCATCAGGTCCAATACAACAAGGTTAAACACCTCGCGGGCCAACAAACGGTCCATTTGCTCGACGTTTGGTACCGCGCGGGCACGATAGCCTTTGCTGGTGAAAAAACGTTCCAGCAGGCTGCTCAGGCCCGGGTCGTCGTCCACGATAAGAATTTTTTCGCCTTCAGCAGTGTGTGCAGTGCTGCTCATTAGATGCTCCTATGATCTCGGCGCGCATTATGGCGTAGCTGCTGTTATACGCATCGTGTGCATTGTTAGCAGATTTTTCCTTCACAGCCAGTACACAGATCAAGGCGCACGCTGCACGCAGTGCCCTGAATACGGGAACGCTGGTTATAATGCGCCGCCTTTTGTGTCAGGCAACCTCGAATTTTCAACCGCTGCGGCGCAATTATTTTTTTCAGTGCGTGCCGCAATGTGCAGACTTCACGGGTCAACAGGCTGCCCTTTTGGCCCAGGTAGCGGCGCTTTTTAAAGCCGCTCAACCAGCCTCGCAAGCCTTCAAGCCCGGGCCTTCGAGCCTGCATCACAATTTGTCAGGTGGTTTTATGGACAGCATCAACAGCCGCATCGCCGAAGAACTTGGCGTGCGCCCGCAGCAGGTCGAAGCGGCCGTCGCACTTCTGGATGAAGGCTCCACCGTACCCTTCATCTCCCGTTACCGTAAGGAAGTGACCGGCAGCCTGGATGACACCCAACTTCGTCATCTGGAAGAACGCCTGCGCTACCTGCGAGAACTCGACGAACGGCGCATCAGTATCCTCGCCAGCATCGAAGAACAAGGCAAGTTGACGCCAGAACTGGCGCGCGATATCAAACTCGCAGATACCAAAACCCGCCTTGAAGACTTGTACCTCCCCTACAAGCAAAAGCGCCGCACCAAAGGCCAGATCGCCCTCGAAGCCGGCCTCGGTGAACTGGCTGACGGCCTGTTCAATGATCCGAACCTGAACCCCGAAACAGAAGCCGCCCGTTTTGTCGACGCCGAAAAAGGCGTGGCCGACGTCAAAGCCGCCCTCGACGGCGCCAAATACATCCTGATGGAGCGTTTCGCCGAAGACGCCACCCTGTTGGACAAACTGCGCAGTTTTCTCAAGCAGGAAGCCACCCTCAGCGCCCGCGTCATCGCAGGCAAAGAAGAGGAAGGCGCCAAGTTCCGCGATTACTTCGAGCACGACGAGCCACTCAAAAGCATGCCGTCGCACCGGGCGCTGGCCATTTTCCGCGGGCGCAATGAAGGCATCCTCAGCGCGTCGCTCAAAGTGGGAGAAGAATTGCCCGGCACGATGCACCCCGGCGAGATGATGATTGCCGAACGTTTCGGCCTGCAAAACCAGAACCGTCCGGCTGACAAATGGCTGGGCGAAGTGGTGCGCTGGACGTGGAAGGTCAAGCTCTATACACACCTTGAAACCGATCTGCTGGGTGAACTGCGCGACGCCGCAGAAACCGAAGCCATCAACGTGTTTGCGCACAACCTGCACGACTTGCTGCTGGCCGCGCCTGCTGGCCCGCGCGCTACCCTTGGCCTGGACCCGGGCCTGCGCACCGGCTGCAAAATTGCCGTGGTCGATGCCACCGGCAAACTGCTGGAACACGCCACCGTGTACCCGCACGTGCCGCACAACAAGTGGGATCAAACCATCTCGATCCTGGCTGCCCTGTGTGCCAAACACGCGGTCGAACTGATCGCCATCGGCAACGGAACCGCGAGCCGCGAGAGCGACAAGCTGATCATCGACCTGATCAAAAAATACCCTGCACTGAAAGTCACCAAAGTCATGGTGTCTGAAGCCGGGGCCTCGGTGTACTCGGCATCGGAGTTGGCAGCCAAAGAATTCCCGGACCTGGACGTGTCGATCCGTGGCGCTGTTTCGATTGCGCGCCGCCTGCAAGATCCGCTGGCCGAGCTGGTCAAAATCGACCCCAAATCCATTGGGGTCGGCCAATACCAGCACGACGTGTCGCAGCTCAAGCTGGCGCGGGGTCTGGACGCCGTTGTGGAAGACTGCGTAAACGCCGTGGGGGTGGACGTAAACACCGCCTCGGTGGCGCTGCTGGCCCGGATCTCCGGCCTCAACGCCACGCTGGCGCAAAATATCGTGAACCATCGCGATGAAAACGGTGCCTTCAAAACCCGCGCGGCGCTGAAAAAAGTCAGCCGTCTGGGTGAAAAAACCTTTGAACAAGCCGCCGGTTTCTTACGCGTCATGAACGGCGACAACCCGTTGGACGGCTCGGCGGTTCACCCCGAAGCCTACCCGCTGGTCAAGCGCATTGCGTCCGACACCGAACGCGACATTCGTTCACTGATTGGTGATGCGAGCTTTCTCAAGCGTCTCGATCCGAAGAAATTCACCGATGAAACCTTCGGTTTGCCGACGGTCACCGACATTCTGCAAGAGCTGGAAAAGCCGGGCCGGGATCCGCGTCCCGAGTTCAAGACCGCCGAGTTCCAGGAAGGCGTCGAAGACCTCAAAGACTTGCAACTGGGGATGATTCTGGAAGGTGTCGTCACCAACGTGACCAACTTCGGTGCGTTCGTCGATATCGGTGTGCATCAGGACGGTCTGGTGCATATTTCGGCGCTGTCCGAGAAATTCATCAAAGACCCGCGTGAAGCAGTCAAAGCCGGTGACGTGGTCAAGGTCAAGGTGATGGAAGTCGACATCCCCCGTAAGCGGGTGGGCCTGTCGATGCGCATGAGCGACACACCCGGCGAGAAAATTGACGGGGCGCGCGGCGCACGTCCGGGCGCTTCGGGGCGCCAGCAAAACACCGCACCGCGCAAGGAAACCGTGGCCGCGGCCCCTGCCAACAACGCCATGGCATCGCTGTTCGCCAATGCCAAGCAACTGAAGAAGCGCTAATGGACATCCCGGCCGGGCTGACCCAAAGCGCGTTCAGTGAACTGATCGGCTGTCGCGTGGTGCAACTTGATGAAGGCGCGGCCCACGTCGCCCTGAGCCTTGAGCCGCACCTGCGCAACCGGGGCGGCAAACTGCATGGCGGGGTGCTGTTCAGCCTGGTCGACATCAGCATGGGGCTGGCCTGTTCCAGTACCCATGGCTTCGATCAGCAAAGCGCCACCCTGGAATGCAAGATCAACTACATCCGGGCGGTGTCCGAAGGCGAAGTGCTGTGTATCGCCAAGGTCATCCACCCCGGTCGCCGCACGCTGGTCGTTGAAGCTGACGTCTGGCAGGGCGAAAAGCGGGTCGCAAAAGCGCAAGGCACGTTCGCTGTCCTGTAGCGGTCACCCGTCGATTTAGGTTAATTTCGGCACTGCATACGCGGTGCCGAAATGCGCCTGGAGCGCCTGGGACCGACACAGGGACGGGGCTGAGCACTTCTTTTAAAAGTCAGGCGACCACGCCGGCTTCAACTTCACCCTTGTAGACCGTCCTGACCACCCCCATATTGGGGCGACTGACGCGTGAAGGAATCCAACTTGAGCCAACTTCTCAACCGCCGCCTGGCTCTGCTCAGCGAGCGCGCTAACCTCACTCTGCTGGAGCAGTGTCTGCACGGGATCGAGCGCGAATGTTTGCGCGTCACCGGCGATGCCCGCCTGGCCCAGACGCCGCACCCCGAAGAACTGGGGTCGGCCCTGACCAACGATCAAATCACCACCGACTATTCCGAGTCGCTGCTGGAGTTCATCACCCCGGCCCTGGCCGACCCGGCTGAGACGCTGGCCAGCCTCGACAAGATCCACCGTTTTGCCTACAGCAAACTCAACAACGAGTACCTGTGGAGCCCTTCAATGCCGTGCCCGTTGCCGGCCGAAGCGGATATTCCGATTGCCTACTACGGCACGTCCAACATCGGACAGCTCAAGTACGTGTATCGCAAAGGCCTGGCCCTGCGTTACGGCAAAACCATGCAGTGCATTGCCGGCATTCACTACAACTTCTCGTTGCCTGAAGCCCTTTGGCCTGTGCTGAAAGCGGCAGACGGCTTTGTGGGCACAGACCGCGATTACCAGTCGAGCGCCTACATCGCGCTGATCCGTAACTTCCGCCGTTACAGCTGGCTGCTGATGTACCTGTTTGGCGCCTCGCCTGCGCTGGACGCAGGCTTTTTGCGCGGCCGGGCTCACCAGCTCGAACAACTGGACCCCGACACGCTTTACCTGCCGTACGCCACCAGCCTGCGCATGAGCGACCTCGGTTACCAGAGCAACGCTCAGGCGGGCCTGACGCCGTGCTACAACGACCTCAACAGTTACACCGACAGCCTGCGTAAAGCCGTGGCAACGCCCTACGCGCCGTATGTCGAAATCGGCACGCACCAGGACGGCGAGTGGGTGCAACTGAACACCAACATCCTGCAAATCGAAAACGAGTACTACTCCAACATCCGCCCCAAGCGCGTGACCTACAGCGGCGAGCGTCCGATTCAAGCGCTCATGTCCCGTGGCGTGCAGTACGTTGAAGTGCGTTTGCTGGACATCAACCCGTTCCTGCCCGTGGGCATTGACCTGCCCGAAGCCCGCTTCCTGGATGCCTTCCTGCTGTACTGCGCCCTGCAAGAAAGCCCGCAGTTCGACAGCGCGGAGTGCGGCAGTTGCACCTCCAACTTCCTCAGCGTCGTCAAAGAAGGTCGCCGCCCGGGCCTGCAATTGCAGCGTGACGGTCAACCGGTGGACATGAAGGAATGGGCAGCCGAACTGCTGGAACAAATCGCACCACTGGCCGCGTTGCTGGATCAAAGCAAGGGTGACGATGCGCACAGCAAGGCACTGGATGAGCAACTGGCGAAAATCAAGGACGTGTCCCTGACCCCGTCGGCCAAAGTGCTGGCCAGCATGGCCGAACACAAAGAAAGCTTCGCTCAGTTCTCCATGCGCCAAAGCATTACCCACGCTGAATACTTCCGCAGCCAGGCCCTCAGCCCTGAAGACCAGGCCGCTTTCGAAGAAAAAGCCCGTAAATCGATCAACGACCAAATGGAAATTGAAAACACCGAAGAGGGTGATTTCGACCTGTTTGTGGCGTCGTATCAGGCGAGTATTTTGGCGATCAGTAACTGAGTGATGACAGGCAGCCCGTTAGCCAAACCCCGAAGACGTTCAGGTTTCGCCGTGTCAGAGGCGCGCACGCAAAGGTGCCGCCTCCTACACGAACTGCGGCAACGGATGGCTTCGGGGAGTTGAGTGCAGGCGTACCGTACACCGCCGCTGAAATAAACAGTGGCCGGGCCTGGAAACCCGAGTAACAATTACGCGCCTTAGCGCCATGTACCCTTCGGGGAGTTGGCGTTTTTTGTGCGTCAGTCTTCATCTTATGACGGCTGTGCGCGGGAGGTCTTCGGACCTGCCGGGTTTGCCTAATTGTCCCGGTTTCCAGCCTGCGTACAGCTGTCACCTTCGCCTGGACACGAACCTGACAGCTCTTAAACATATTAGGAGCACACTCAATGACTACCCCTTCCCCGATCAACACCCTCGGCGTCGTAACCTTCAGCCCGTGCGGCGAAAATGACCAACCTCTGTTTTGCGTTAACCCCGGTATACCTTTGCGTCAGGCGCTGGAGCACGTCTCGGCGTTGTTGTTTTGCGCCAAAAAGCTGGCCCTGGATGCCGCCCTGGAGAAAGACGGGGAACGCCATGCCTGGGCGTCGCACTACTTGTGCGACATGGGCAAGGCCGTTATTGATGATGTGTGTTTGCAGGCGTTTTAACGACGCACCGAAGCCGCCGCTCGACGCAGGTGTGCGTTGAACGGCGGCTTCAGTCGGCCGTGCAGGCGTTACAGGGCTTTTTCGAAGATTTTCGAATTGCGCTGAAAGTTGTACAACGAGGCGCGTGCGACCGGCAGGCGTTCAACGCTGCTGGGCTCGAAGCCGCGCTCGCGGAACCAGTGGGCTGTGCGGGTGGTCAGGACGAACAGGGTTTTGAGGCCCAGCGCTCGCGCACGGTTTTCAATGCGTTCGAGCAGTTCATCGCCGCGACGGCCGTGGCGGTATTCCGGGTTCACGGCCAGACAGGCCAGCTCGCCGGCTTCGGAGTCGGCAATCGGGTATAACGCCGCGCAAGCGATGATCATGCCTTCGCGCTCGACCACGCTGAATTGCTCGATTTCACGCTCCAGCACGTCACGCGAACGACGCACCAAAATGCCCTGCTCTTCCAGCGGGCTGATGAGGTCCAGCAAACCGCCGACGTCTTCAATCGCGGCTTCGCGGATTTTTTCGAACTGCTCCTGCGCCACCAGTGTGCCGCCGCCGTTACGGGTGAACAGCTCGGTCAGCAGTGCGCCGTCTTCGGCGTAGCTGACGATATGGCTGCGGGCCACGCCGCCACGGCAGGCCTCGGCGGCCGCTTCCAGCAGTTCAGCCTGATAATCGCTGCCCAGACGCTTCATGTGGGCGGGCACTTGTTGCGGCCGCAGCTCGCGCACCAGACGCCCGTCTTCATCGAGCAAGCCCGGCTCGGCGCCAAACAACAGCAGTTTATCGGCCCCAAGGTCGATGGCGGCACGGGTCGCAACGTCTTCGCAGGCGAGGTTGAAGATTTCGCCAGTCGGCGAATACCCCAGCGGCGACAGCAGCACGATGGAGCGTTCGTCGAGCAGGCGGTTGATGCCCTTGCGGTCCACCCGCCGCACTTCGCCGGTGTGGTGGTAGTCCACGCCATTGAGCACGCCAATCGGACGCGCCGTCACCAGATTGCCGCTCGCCACCCGCAGGCGCGAACCCTGCATCGGTGAGGACGCCATGTCCATCGACAGCCGGGCTTCTATCGCAATGCGCAGTTGACCGACGGCGTCGATCACACATTCCAGCGTCGGGGCGTCGGTGATGCGCATGCCTTCGTGGTAATGCGGCGTCAGCCCGCGGGCTTGCAGGCGGCTTTCGATTTGCGGGCGCGAGCCATGCACCAGCACCAGCCGAACGCCCAAACTGTGCAGCAGCACCAAGTCGTGAACGATGTTGCCGAAATTGGGGTGCGCCACGCCGTCGCCGGGAAGCATGACGACGAAGGTGCAATCGCGGTGGGCATTGATGTAAGGGGACGCGTGACGTAGCCAGTTAACGTAATCGGGCATAACCGGAGCCTGTAAAAAAGTGAGTCGCCTAAAAAGGGCACAAACAGCAAACGCACAACGGGCGGGGGTTATCGTCGAAACTGACTTGGCGACACGCGTGCTCTCCTTGTGTGTACGGGTTGGACCTGCGGCGATTTACAGCGCCGGGGTCAGGCAATAGTGTTCGATCAATTGACTGAGTAGACGCACCGTCGGCTGCAAACGTGACATGTCGAGGTGTTCGCCCGGCTGATGTGCGCAGCTGATATCGCCGGGGCCGAGGACAATGGTTTCGCAGCCAAGGCGCTGAAGATAAGGCGCTTCGGTGCCAAACGCTACTGCTTCGGCACGATGCCCGGTCAGACGTTCAGCCACACGCACCAGTTCGCTGTCGGCCGGCTGCTCAAAGGGCGCCACGCCTGCCGCTAGCGGGGCGAAATCAATCTGTACTTGATGGCGTTCAGCCAGTGGCTGGAGCTTGCTGCGGATGATGGCCCGCAGCGCAGTCGGGTCCATCCCCGGCAAAGGCCGCAGGTCGAATTCCAGCGAGCACTGGCCGCAGATGCGATTCGGGTTGTCGCCGCCGTGGATGCAGCCAAAGTTGAGGGTCGGCTGCGGCACGCTGAATTGCGGGTTGCGGTATTCGTGCAGCCATTGCTGGCGCAGGGCCTTGAGTTCACTGATGGCGTCGTGCATGGCATCCAGCGCGCTATGGCCCAGGCTTGGGTCAGAGGAATGGCCGCTGCGCCCCAGAATCTCGATGCGCTCCATCATCACGCCTTTATGCATGCGGATCGGTTTGAGCCCGGTCGGCTCGCCAATCACAGCCACACGGCCCAGCGGGCGACCCGCTTCGGCCAGTGCCCGGGCGCCGGCCATGGAGGTTTCTTCGTCGCACGTGGCCAGAATCAGTAAAGGTTGCTTGAACGGTTGATCGAGCAGCGGCCGGACGGCTTCGATGATCAGCGCGAAAAAACCCTTCATGTCACAGCTGCCCAGTCCGACCCAGCGGTTATCCACTTCTGTCAGCTTGAGCGGATCGGTCTGCCACAAGGCTTCATCGTACGGCACCGTGTCGCTGTGGCCTGCCAGCACCAGCCCGCCGGGGCCGCTGCCATAACTGGCGAGTAGGTTGAATTTACCGGGGCTGACCTGCTGGATGTCGATGGCGAACCCAAGGTCTCCCAGCCACAGGGCCAGTAGATCAATGACCGGGCGGTTGGTTTGATCCAGGTGCGCCTGGGTGCAACTGACGGACGGCGCGCTGATCAAGGCAGCGAATTGCTCTTTGAGGGAGGGTAAAGGCATGCGCTGACTTCCTGTTGGCGGGGCGAGGCCCATCATAGGGCCATCTGAGCAGCAGAATAAACCCATGCGGGGCGCCGGGGCGGCGAGTCCTGTACACTGCACGGCCTTGGCAGCCACACCTTTCCCCGGCTGCGCACCGTTCCTGGATTTTCCGGCCATGCAGAAAGAAACCGAAATCAAACTCCGCGTCAGCCGCGAAACCCTCGCCGCCTTGCGCGAGCACCCTTTGCTGAAAAAGCGCAACAAAAGTGGCTGGGAAAGCCGTGAGTTGCTCAACCAATATTTCGATACCCCTGAGCGCGACCTGGCCAAGGCCAAGGTTGCCCTGCGCTTGCGCCGTGATGGCGAAGACGTGATCCAGACCCTCAAGACCCGTGGCGAGAGCATTGCCGGTCTGTCGGTGCGCAATGAATACGACTGGCATTTGCCTAAAGCCAAGCTCGACGTCAAAAAACTCGACGGCGAATGCTGGCCCGAAGCGTTGGCCGAGCTGGACAAAAAAACCCTCAAGCCGATTTTCACCACTGATTTCGTGCGCGAGCGCGCTGAAATCTCGTGGGGTCGCGGCAAAGCCAAAGTGGTGATCGAAGCCGCACTGGACGTGGGCCACGTGATTGCAGGCAAGCAGAAAGAAGAAATCTGCGAGTTGGAACTCGAACTGCGCGAAGGCGAACCGGCTGCTTTGCTGGAACTGGCTGCCGAGCTGGCTGAAAAACTGGCGTTGATGCCGTGTGACATCAGCAAGGCAGAGCGCGGTTATCGCCTGTTCGACGCCAACAGCTACTCGGTGAGCCTGCCAGCCCCTGAGCTGACGCCTGAAACCCCGCTGGATGACGCGTTTGCCGCGCTGGCGTGGCATTTGCTGGCCAGCAGCCAGCGTTTGGCCGAGCAATACCGCTTCAATGGCCACTGGCGTCTGTTGCAAGACTGGGTGCAGCAATTGATTGACCTGCGCGCGCTGGTCAGCAGCCTCGGTCAGGCCGCGCCACGCCAATCCACCAGCACCTTGCGCGCCTCGCTGGACGCACTGCTGGAAGACTGGCGCCCGCTGGTGCAGATCGGTCAGGACGACGAAGACGTGCGCAAAGCCGCGCCCGAGCAGTTCCTCGAAGAACTCGAAGACCCGCGCTGGGGCCAATTCTCCCTGAACACGTCGCGCTGGTTGATGGAGCGCAGCTGGACCGTGGATCGTGGCACGACCCGTGGCAATCGTCAGGGCGCTGCACAGCTGAGCAGTTGGCTGCCCCGTTTGCTGTCGGATGAAGCTATCGCGTTGCGTCTGAACCGTTACCAGCAGCAACCAGAAGATTTGGCAGAGCAGTTGCCGCGCATCGAGCGCATTCAAGCGTGGCTGCGTTTGGCCCGTGGCGTGCTGGAGATTGCGGAAGTGGACCGTTTGTTTGGCGAGATGAACAAGCTGCAAGAGCTGGCCAATCAGCCACTCACAGACGATGTTGAACACAATGATGCGTTGCTCGATGCCCGCAAGCATCAAGCGATCGCGGTTTACCAGAACCGCGCCTGGAAGACCTTGCTGCGCGCGTAAGCATCATGCAAAGGGCTCTCAGCGCTCGCTGAGGGCCCTCTCCCACTTATTGCGCAGTCTTGGGCATGTCCGCGTCGGGCGTGCGCCAGATCAGGCGTGTGGTGTCGTAGCCTTGCTGTTGAGCCTTGCTGAGTAACTCGTCACGGGTTTGCTGATCAATGGTCGGTTTGCGCGACAGCAACCACAGGTAGCGACGGTCCGGGTTACCGACCAGCGCAGTGCTGTAGTTGTCCCCCAGATACAGCACCCAGTAATCGCCTTTAGTCACACCCGGCAACAGCGTCGAGACCCAGTTATCAAACTCAACCCACAATTTGTCGGTCTTGCCCGGCACTTGAGGCGTCGCTGTGCCTTTGGCCTCCTGCCACTTGCCGTCTTCGGTCAGGCAGCGGTTGAGCACCGCCACATTGCCATCGGGCTTGAGGGTGTATTGCGCTTGGGACTGTGCGCAATTGCGCTGGAAGAACATCGGCAACCGCGCCTGCTCATACCAAGTGCCTTGATAGCGCTTGAGGTCGACGTTATCGACAGTTTTGGGGGCCAGTGCATCGCTGCCGGAGCTGGAGCACCCGGCCAACACCAACGCAGTGCCCAGACACGCTAAAAGTCGCTTCATGGGTAACGCTCCTGTTCAGTCTTATTTCAAGCCCTGACCCGAGAACATCAGCACTTTGTCACCTGCATATTGCACGCTGATAAAGCTGTTTTTATCGCCCCAGGTGCAGCTCGACATACCGAGTGCGCCCGAGCAATCCGTCGGGTTGCCCAACAGCTTCTCCACCTCGGCCTTGGGCATACCGGCCGACAGTTTTGAGTAGTTCTCTTGATTGACCTTGCTGCAGGCCGCCAATAACACACAGAACGACAACAACGCCAAAGAACGCAACTTCATGGAAAAGCTCCTGAATGGGAAAGTCGGCATCGCTGCCTCGGTGAGAGCTTAGAAGAGAAAAGCGCGGGGTGGTTCCCGACAGGCCGGGGTTTTGTTGCAGGCGGGCAGGTAGAGCTCAGGCAACGCGCTGTCGAGGCTGCCGGGTAATGGCGAGACGGTGCACAGATCGGGGGGGCTTGCCCCCCCTTCGCAGCCTGCGGCAGCGACTGCGCGCTTAGGCTTTGTGGTAAGCCGTAATGCGCGCCACTTCTTCTTTGGAGCCCAGGAATACCGCAACACGCTGGTGCAGGCCTTCAGGCTGGATGTCGAGGATGCGCTGGTGGCCGTCAGTGGACGCGCCGCCTGCCTGCTCCACAAGGAACGACATCGGGTTGGCTTCGTACATCAAACGCAGCTTGCCTGGCTTGGAAGGCTCACGGCTGTCACGCGGGTACATGAACACGCCACCACGGGTCAGGATGCGGTGGACGTCTGCCACCATCGCAGCAACCCAACGCATGTTGTAGTTCTTCTTCAGCGGACCTTCTTCACCGGCCAGCAATTCGTCAACGTAGCGCTGTACCGGGGCTTCCCAGTGGCGCTGGTTAGACATGTTGATGGCGAATTCCTGCGTGGATTCAGGAATGCTGATGTCTTCGTGGGTGAGCACGAAGCTGCCCATTTCGCGGTCCAGGGTGAACCCTTTAACGCCATCACCCAGGGTCAGCACCAGCATGGTTTGCGGGCCGTAGATCGCATAACCGGCCGCCACTTGGGTGGAGCCCGGTTGCAGGAATGCTTTTTCGCCCAGGTCGCCGTTCTCGGCCAAGTGGCCTTCAGGGCAACGCAGCACGGAGAAAATCGTACCGACGGGCGCGTTGATGTCGATGTTGGACGAGCCGTCCAGCGGGTCGAATACCAACAGGTAGGCGCCTTTCGGGTATCTGCCCGGGATCTGGTAGGCGTTGTCCATTTCTTCGGATGCCATACCGGCCAGGTGACCGCCCCATTCGTTGGCTTCGAGCAGGATTTCGTTGGAAATCACGTCAAGCTTCTTCTGGACTTCGCCTTGCACGTTTTCGGTGCCCATGCTGCCCAGAACACCACCCAGGGCGCCTTTGGACACGGCGTGGCTGATCTCTTTGCAAGCACGCGCCACCACTTCGATGAGGAAACGCAAATCAGCAGGCGTGTTGTTGCTGCGGGTCTGCTCGATCAAATAGCGACTCAGGGTAACGCGGGACATGTAAGGCTCCGAACTAGGGGGAGGGGGCAAAAAACCCGCGCAGTTTAACGCGTGTTGACGTGCAAATCTTCTAATCAGACTCAGATCCGGCCGAGCGGGTTCAGTTGCGGGCAAAAAACAGCCAAAACCCGTAACTGCCGCCCTGTGACGAGGCTGCGTCCGGTCGCAGCCTCGCGGTGGTTCAGTAGCGCCAGCAAGACCGTTAGAGCGCCTTCCAGATCTCGGTCGCATACTCACGAATGGTGCGGTCGGAAGAGAACCAGCCCATGCGCGCGGTATTGAGTACCGACGTGCGCCACCACGCATCGTTGTCGTGCCACAGCGCTTCAACACGCATTTGCGCATCCCAATAAGCGTCAAAGTCAGCGCACACCAGGAAGCGGTCGTAATCAATCAGCGAGTCGATCAGCCCCGTATAGCGCGCCGGGTCATCGTGAGAGAACACCCCGCCGCGAATCGCCTGCAACACATCATTGAGCCGATGAGACGCGGCGATTTCCGGCCCGGCATTGAACTCGCCACTGAGCTTGCGGGCTTCGACCTGTTGCGCGGTGAGGCCGAAGATAAACATGTTTTCTGAGCCGACACGCTCGCACATTTCGACGTTGGCGCCGTCCAGCGTGCCAATGGTCAACGCCCCGTTGAGGCCGAACTTCATGTTGCTGGTGCCCGACGCTTCATAACCGGCGGTGGAAATTTGCTCGGACAAATCGGCCGCCGGGATGATGTTCTCCGCCAGGCTGACGTTGTAGTTGGGCAGGAACACCACTTTGAGCAAACCACGCACAGTCGGGTCGTGGTTAATGGTGCGCGCGATGTCATTGGTCAGTTTGATGATGAGTTTGGCCTGTTGATAACTGGCCGCCGCTTTGCCGGCAAAGATCTTCACACGCGGCACCCAGCGGTTACCCGGCTCGGCACGGATTGCCTGATACAGCGCCACGGTGTGCAGCAGGTTCAGCAACTGGCGCTTGTACTCGTGGATACGTTTGACCTGCACATCGAACATGGCTTCGGGGTTGACCACAATGCCGAGGCGCTCATAAATCAAGGCCGCCAAGGTGCATTTGTTTTGCAGCCGCTGTTCAGCGAATCGCTTGCGAAAGTCTGCACGCCCGGCAAACGGTTCCAGCTGGATCAGGTTGTGCTCGGGATCGTCCTGAAATTGCGGGCCTAGCGCATCCACCAACAGTGCCGTCAGCGGCGGGTTGGACTGGTAAAGCCAGCGCCGAAAGGTCACGCCGTTGGTTTTGTTGTTGATGCGGTCCGTGTACAGCTTGTGCATGTGCGAGAACACGGTGCTGCGCATCAATTGCGTGTGCAGCCCTGACACGCCATTGACGCTGTGACACCCCAAAAACGCCAGATTGCCCATGCGCACACGGCGGCCATTGTCTTCCTCGATCAACGACACGGCGCGCAGCACGTCAAAGTCATGCACGCCCTGTTCGCGCAGCGAATCAATGTGCAGCCCGTTAATCAGGTAAATGATCTGCATATGCCGGGGCAGCAAACGCTCCATGAGCCCCACTGGCCAGGTTTCAAGCGCCTCGGGGAGCAAGGTGTGATTGGTGTAGGCCAGGGTTTCGACCGTGACCTTCCAGGCGGCACCCCACTCCACGCCGTGTTCATCGACCAACAGGCGCATCAACTCTGCGACGGCAATGGACGGATGGGTGTCATTGAGCTGGATGGCCACGTGGTCGCCAAGATCGAGCAATGCGAAGCCCTGATCCAGATGGCGCCGGATCAAGTCCTTCAACGATGCTGCCACGAAGAAATATTCCTGACGCAGCCGCAGCTCCTGCCCGGCTTCGTTGCTGTCCGCCGGGTACAGCACCCGCGAAATGCTCTCAGCGCGCACCACCTCTGCGACCGCGCCCAAGTGGTCACCGGCATTAAAGCGTTCGAGGTGCATCTCGTGCACCGCCCTGGCCCGCCATAAGCGCAACGTGTTGACGCTGGCACCGCGCCAGCCCACAACCGGGGTGTCGTAGGCAATCGCACGCACGGTTTCGCCCGGCCACCAGACCTGCCGCGGGTGACCCTGTTCATCGATGAGGGTTTCGACCGCTCCGCCGAAGCCGATGAGGTACACCACCTCCGGCCGCTCAAACTCCCACGGGTTGCCAAAGTCCAGCCAGTTTTCGGTCTGCTCCTGTTGCCAACCGTCCACGATGCTTTGGCGAAACAACCCGTGTTCATAGCGAATGCCGTAGCCGTGGGCCGCGACGCCAAGGGTGGCCATGCTCTCCATGAAACACGCCGCCAGACGGCCAAGCCCCCCATTGCCCAGCGCGGCATCGGGTTCAAGCAAACGGATTTGCTCCAGATCCACCCCCAGCTCGGTCAGCGCTTCACGCGCAATGTCGAGCAAACCGAGGTTACTGAGGCTGTCGTACAGCAAACGGCCGATCAGAAACTCCAGCGACAGGTAATACACCCGCTTCTGGCCTTTGCGGTAAATCTGCCGTGTGTTGTCCATCCAGTGCTCGACCATATGGTCTCGGGCGGCCAGCGCAATGGCTTCGAACCAGTCATGATCGAACGCGTGTTCCGGGTCCTTGCCCACCGCGTAGGTCAGTTTGGCCAGTACGGCGGCGCGGAAGGCCGCCACTTGTGCATCACAAACAAGCGGTTCCTGGGACATCGATACAACCTCAAGCGAGATGGAGCGATTTGAAGAACGAATGGTGTCAGCCTAGACGCTCTGACAGAAGGAAGCGGCTTGTGTTCGAGATTTTTGCGCTATCCTGGGGATAAATCGGCCAAGCAAACAATGCACCGGATGGCGGCACAAAACGGCGGCGCTCGATAGTGAGCAAAAAACCGGCAAATGGTTGTTCAATTCTTGCTCAACCCCGGTATGATCGCGCGCCCTGTTACACGCTGGAATATAAGCCTGATGAAGTCCAACCTGATCGCCGCCGCGGAAATCGACCGTCTCGATACCTGGGCCAAATACACCGCGCCCATGTGCGGCTCCTGCATTTCCAGCTGCTGCACCCTACCGGTCGAGGTCAAGGTCAAAGACTTGATCCGCATCGGGCTGGTGGATGAATTCGAACTGGGCGACCCGCCGAAGAACATCGCCAAGCGTTTGCAAAAAGAAGGGATTGTGGAACGTTTCAACCAGAAGTCGGGCATCTTCACGCTGCAGCGCATGAGCAACAATGACTGCCTGTACCTGGACCGCAAATCGCGCATGTGTACCATCTACGAAAAACGCCCTGATACCTGCCGCAACCACCCGCGTATCGGGCCGCGACCAGGGTACTGCGCGTATATTCCCAAAGCGGTCGAGCGTAAGAACAGCAGCGTTAAATTGATGGATTTTTAAGGCTCGAATTACCCTCTATCCAGGCCCCTCTCAAGGCAGGGAGTTGGAGTGACGGGTAACAGCGCACACAAATCCCGCACATAAAAAAACGCCCCCGACCGCAAGGCCGGGGGCGTTTTTGTAACCGCTAACTAATTAACTTAGTTTTTGGCCTTTTTGGCAGCGCGGGTACGCTCGCCTTCGTCCAGGATCTTCTTACGAAGACGGATGGACTTAGGCGTCACTTCACACAGCTCGTCGTCCTGGATGAATTCCAGAGCCTGTTCCAGGGTGAAGCGAACAGGTGGAACCAGAGCGATGGTTTCGTCTTTACCCGAAGCACGCATGTTGTCGAGCTTCTTGCCCTTGGTAGGGTTAACGCCCATGTCGGTGTCACGGCTGTTCAGACCAACGATCTGACCGTTGTAGATCTCTTGACCGTGTTCAACGAACAGCTTGCCACGCGCCTGCAGGGTTTCCAGGGAGTAGGTCAGCGCCTTGCCCGTTTCAACCGATACCAGAACGCCGTTCTGACGGCCGGACATGTGGCCGGACTTCATCACGTCGTAGCGATCGAAGATCGAGGTCAGGATGCCAGCACCGTTGGTCAGGGTCAGGAACTGGTTACGGAAACCGATCAGACCGCGAGCAGGGATGTTGTATTCCAGACGTACACGGCCCTTGCCATCCGGCACCATGTTGGTCAGGTCGCCCTTACGCAGGCCCATCTCTTCCATCACCTTGCCCTGAGATTCTTCAGGCAAGTCGATGGTGACGTTTTCGAACGGTTCGTGCTTAACGCCGTCAACCATGCGGATGATTACTTCTGGACGGCCAACGCCCATTTCGAAGCCTTCGCGACGCATGGTTTCGATCAGAACCGACAGGTGCAATTCACCACGGCCCGATACTTTGAACTTGTCAGCCGAGTCGCCTTCTTCAACGCGCAGAGCAACGTTGTACAGCAGCTCTTTGTCCAGACGTTCCTTGATGTTACGGGATGTCACGAACTTGCCTTCTTTACCGCAGAATGGCGAGTCGTTTACCTGGAAGGTCATGGAAACGGTTGGCTCGTCAACGGTCAACGGCTTCATCGCTTCAACGTTCATCGGGTCGCACAGGGTGTCGGAGATGAACAGCGAGTCCATACCGCTGATGCAAACGATGTCGCCTGCTGCAGCTTCTTCAACGTCTACACGGTGCAGACCGTGGTGACCCATCAGCTTCAGGATACGACCATTGCGGCGCTTGCCGTCAGCGTCGATAGCAACAACCGGGGTGTTCGGCTTGACGCGACCACGGGCGATACGGCCAACACCGATAATGCCCAGGAAGCTGTTGTAGTCCAGTGCCGAGATTTGCATCTGGAACGGACCGTCACGGTCTACGGCTGGTGCCGGTACGTTGTCGACAATCGACTGGTACAGCGGGGTCATGTCTTCAGCCATGTCGGTGTGGTCAAGACCAGCAATACCGTTCAGGGCAGAGGCGTAAACCACTTTGAAGTCCAGCTGTTCTTCAGTAGCGCCCAGGTTGTCGAACAGGTCGAAGATCTGGTCCAGAACCCAATCAGGACGCGCGCCCGGACGGTCAACCTTGTTGATTACCACGATTGGACGCAGGCCGGCTTCGAACGCCTTCTTGGTCACGAAACGGGTTTGCGGCATAGGGCCGTCTTGAGCGTCAACCAGCAGCAGAACGGAGTCAACCATCGACATCACGCGTTCTACTTCACCGCCGAAGTCGGCGTGGCCCGGGGTGTCCACGATGTTGATGTGGTAGCCGTTCCAGTTGATGGCGGTGTTTTTCGCCAGAATGGTAATACCGCGCTCTTTCTCCTGGTCGTTGGAGTCCATCACGCGCTCGTCGTTGAGCTCGCCGCGCTCCAGAGTGCCGGATTGACGCAAGAGTTTGTCTACCAGGGTGGTTTTACCGTGGTCAACGTGAGCAATGATGGCGATGTTGCGTAGATTTTCGATCACTTGTGTATCTCGATCAGAGGATTCGGTGTGCTGACAGGTCGTGGCAGCGATTAACAATAGAGTCAGGCCTTGCCGTTACAACTTGACGGCGGCGTCGGGGGGCCGGTGACGCAGGCCACAGGCATACAGCCCCGGGCTCTTAGCTCGGTCGATAAACGCGCACATTGGCATGTCCCTCACTGAGCAAATGGTGAGCATGCAGGCGACTCATCACGCCTTTGTCGCAATACAACAGGTACTGACGGGTGTCATCCAGTTCCTTGAAGCGGCTGTTCAGAGCATAGAACGGCAACGCTTGTACTTCGATGCCAGCCAGTTCCAGCGGCTGATCTTCCTGAGCATCCGGGTGACGGATGTCGAGAACGATCTGGCCCGCCAGCACTTCGCTGACCTCTTCGACTTGCAAGTCCTGGCCCAACTCATCGATCACACGATCAATCGGCACCAGTTTGGCCCGCTCGAGCGCACGCTCAAGCACGGCCATATCAAACTGTTGTTCTTCATACTCCACGCGTGGACGCTTGGCGTGGGTCTTGGGGTTGACCGAAATCACCCCGCAATATTCAGGCATGTGTTTGGCGAAGTCGGCGGTGCCGATCTCGTTCGCCAAATCGATGATGTCCTGCTTGTGGCTGGCGATCAGCGGGCGCAAGACCAGTTTGTCGGTCACGCAATCGATCACGGACAGGTTGGGCAGCGTCTGGCTGGACACCTGTGAAATCGCTTCGCCCGTCACCAGTGCGTCGATATCGAGCCGGTCCGCAATACGGGACGCAGCGCGCAACATCATACGCTTCAAAATGACGCCCATATGACTGTTATCGACTTTGCCGAGAATTTCGCCCAGCACTTCTTCGAACGGCACGCTGACAAACAGCACGCGCTGCGAGCTGCCGTACTTCTTCCATATATAGTGCGCGACTTCCATTACGCCCAGTTCATGGGCCCGGCCGCCGAGGTTGAAGAAGCAAAAGTGGCTCATCAGGCCGCGGCGCATGATCTGGTAGGCCGCGACCGTAGAGTCGAACCCGCCGGACATCAGCACCAGCGTCTGCTCCAGCGCGCCCAGCGGGTAACCGCCAATGCTGTCGTGCTGGCTGTGAATCACAAACAACCGTTGGTCGCGAATTTCGATCCGGACTTCGATTTCCGGGTTTTTCAGCGAGATTCCGGCCGCTCCGCACTCGCGACGCAGCTTGCTGCCCACATATTTCTCGACATCCATCGAGGAAAACGGGTGCTTGCCCGCGCGCTTGCAACGCACCGAAAAGATCTTGCCCGCCAGCGAATCGCCGAAGTGCAGTTTGCACTTCTCGACGATGTCGTCGAAGTCACCCAACGGGTACTCATCGACCTGCAGAAAATGCGCGATGCCCGGCATGCAGCTCAGGCGTTCGGTCATCTCTTTCAGGGCTTTGGGGTCGCTCACACGCGTTTGCAGCTCGATGTTGTCCCACACACCACTCACTACCACAGCCGGGTCCAGATCGCGGAGCACGGTACGGATGTTTTTGGCCAATTGACGGACGAAACGCATCCGAACCGGGCGGCTCTTGATAGTGATCTCGGGGAAGACTTTAACGATTAGTTTCATGAAAACAGCGCGCGAGCAGCCTGCCAAAAAAGGGGGGCGCGGATTATAGCGGAAATTGCTCAAGGTTTAACCAGTTATCGTACAAACGGTTTTGGCCGCACCAAAATAGAGCAAAAAGGCAAGTTTTCGCTTCATTTGAGTGCGATTAAAGGCATGAATCGGTAGGCTGCACCGCTTACTTGCCTGAGTTTGGCGCATTACACCCAAGTCAGGGCACTGGCATGCAATTTGCTCCCTTGTGAGGCAGGTTGCCTTGGCAGAGTATTCGCGCCGGCATCAAGCACATTACTAAGGGCGCACCACTACTTACCCGCCCGAAGCCACCCCGGAGGACATATGTCGAAGTCGGTTCAACTCATCAAAGATCATGACGTCAAGTGGATTGATCTGCGCTTCACGGACACCAAAGGTACTCAGCACCACGTGACCATGCCGGCCCGTGATGCGCTCGATGAAAACTTCTTCACCGACGGCAAGATGTTCGACGGCTCCTCCATCGCTGGCTGGAAAGGCATCGAAGCCTCCGACATGATCCTGCTGCCAGACGACAGCACAGCGGTCCTGGACCCGTTCACCGAGCAGCCTACGCTGATCCTGGTGTGCGACATCATCGAGCCTTCGACCATGCAAGGCTATGACCGCGACCCGCGTGCCATCGCTAACCGTGCCGAGGAGTACCTGAAGTCCACCGGTATCGGCGACACCGTATTCGTTGGCCCGGAGCCTGAGTTCTTCATCTTCGACGAAGTGAAATTCAAGTCCGACATCTCCGGTTCCATGTTCAAGATCTACTCCGAACAAGGTTCGTGGATGTCCGACCAGGACGTTGAAGGCGGCAACCGTGGTCACCGTCCAGGCATCAAGGGCGGCTACTTCCCGGTGCCACCGTTCGACCACGACCACGAAATCCGTACCTCCATGTGCAACGCCATGGAAGAAATGGGCCTGGTTATCGAAGTTCATCACCACGAAGTGGCAACTGCTGGCCAGAACGAAATTGGCGTGCAGTTCAACACCCTGGTGAAAAAGGCTGACGAAGTTCAGACCCTGAAGTACTGCGTACACAACGTGGCAGACGCCTACGGCCGTACCGCGACCTTCATGCCAAAGCCTCTGTACGGCGACAACGGTTCAGGCATGCACGTGCACATGTCCATCTCCAAAGAAGGTAAAAACACCTTCGCGGGCGAAGGCTATGCCGGTCTGTCCGACACTGCCCTGTACTTCATCGGCGGCATCATCAAGCACGGTAAGGCCCTGAACGGCTTCACCAACCCGTCGACCAACTCCTACAAGCGTCTGGTGCCAGGTTTCGAAGCGCCGGTCATGCTGGCCTACTCGGCACGCAACCGTTCTGCCTCGATCCGTATCCCTTACGTGTCCAGCCCTAAGGCTCGCCGTATCGAAGCACGTTTCCCGGACCCGGCAGCCAACCCGTACCTGTGCTTCGCAGCCCTGATGATGGCGGGTCTGGACGGCATCCAGAACAAGATCCACCCAGGCGACGCCGCCGACAAAAACCTGTACGACCTGCCGCCTGAAGAGGCGAAAGAAATCCCGCAGGTGTGTGGCAGCCTGAAAGAAGCCCTGGAAGAGCTGGACAAGGGCCGTGCGTTCCTGACCAAAGGCGGCGTGTTCAGCGACGACTTCATCGACGCTTACATCGCCCTGAAAAGCGAAGAAGAAATCAAAGTACGTACCTTCGTACACCCACTGGAATACGAGCTGTACTACAGCTGCTAATCCCGTGACACCGGCGCTGGCCGCGTGAATAAAAAAACCTCCTTCGGGAGGTTTTTTTTGCTCGGTCTTACACCTATTCCAGCCTTGGCTTGCACGGTACATCAACCCTGACCGACAGCCACTCTTCGCCGTCCTGCGTAGCTTGAGTCCACTCAACCACTGCCTTCAAACCACGCCAGGACTCGCCAATGGTGCTCGCACGCCTTATCCCCTCATTTCTGCTCATTACTGCCTGCCTGAGCTTCGCGGGTTGTGCACAGACCTCAACCGGCGTGCAGACTCAACAGCTCCTCAAAACCGCGTACGCCTGGGAAGGTACACGCTACGACGCGTACCCTCAGGGACGGCCTGAATTAAGTGTTTTGAAAATTACCATTCCCGCCAAAACCACCCTCAACTGGCACACCCACCCGATGCCCAATGTGGCCTATGTGGTTTCCGGCGAACTGCTCGTAGAAACCCGCGAGGGCAAACAAACCCGGCTGACGCCCGGTCAGGTGCTGCCCGAAGTGGTGAACGTGGCTCATCGCGGTACCAGCGCAAACACCCCCGTTGAGCTGATCGTCTTTTATGCGGGCACCACAGACCTGCCGCTGTCCAAACCCGACTGAGCCCTCCATGCGAAGCCTTGTGCTACTGACCCTTGCGCTGATCGCTGTGCCCGGCGCTGCGCAGCCTTACACCTACACCGATGAAGCCGGCACAACCCACTACACCGACATGCCTGGGCGCAATGTGCTTAGCGAGCCGGTGGTGCTTCCCCCCCTTAATCGACTCCCCGCACGGGCGATAAACCCAGAGGCCGATCCGCTGGCTGTGTTACCCGAGCGTGAAAGCCACCCGGTGGTTTTCAAGTACAGCGCGCTGGAGGTCCGCGGCTTACCAGAAGGTCAAGCACTGAGGGCCAACAACGGAACATTCAGCGTTCAGGTACATATCGAGCCAGCCCTTCGTGAAGAGCACCGTATTCAACTGGTACTCGATGGTAAGCCCTACGGTATACCCAGCCGCTCGGGCGAGTTCGAACTGGTCAATATTGACCGGGGAGAGCATCGCCTCGCCGTGAATGTCCTGGGACGCAACACGGTGGTGCAACGCAGCACGGGCGTGATGTTTGATCTGCAACGCGTGCGTGTGCGCTAGGGCCACGCCCCTCTCTGCACAGCACCTTGCAGCCATATTGAAAGTAGCCTCACAATTTGCACTATATTGGTGCATGAATGGCGGATTCTCAGACTACGCAACCCAATTTGGTTCGAAGCGCTGCGTCGAGCCTCCCCCGGCATCCTCTAAAAGACCTGTCACCCCTTATTTCGGACTATTCACGCTTCTTTTCGGAGCCTTGGTTTGGTTTTTGCATTTTCTTAGTCTCAGCGTGTAACCCGCGCACGTAATCCGGGATCGGCCCATGACCATCAGTGATGCCTTGCACCGACTGCTACTCGACAACCTGACCACAGCGACCTTGCTGCTCAATGCCGATTTGCGCCTTGAGTACATGAACCCCGCCGCCGAGATGCTGTTGGCCATCAGCGGTCAACGCAGCCATGGGCAATTCATCAGCGAACTGTTCACCGAATCCACGGAAGCCCTGCATTCACTGCGTCAAGCTGTTGAACAGGCCCACCCTTTTACCAAGCGTGAGGCCATGGTGACCTCGCTCACCGGTCAAACCCTCACCGTGGACTACGCCGTTACGCCGATCCTGAGCGCGGGCACCACGTTACTGCTGCTCGAAGTGCATCCACGCGACCGCTTGCTGCGCATCACCAAAGAAGAAGCCCAGCTGTCCAAGCAAGAGACCAGCAAAATGCTGGTGCGCGGGCTGGCCCATGAGATCAAGAACCCTCTGGGCGGTATCCGCGGGGCCGCCCAGTTGTTGGCCCGTCAGTTGCCGGACGAAGGCTTACGCGACTACACCAACGTCATCATTGAAGAAGCCGACCGTCTGCGTAACCTGGTAGACCGCATGCTGGGCTCCAACAAACTGCCGCTGCTGGCCATGACCAATGTGCATGAAGTCCTTGAACGGGTCTGCAACCTGGTAGAAGCCGAGACCCAGGGCAGCATCACCCTGGTGCGCGATTACGACCCCAGCCTGCCCGACCTGCTGATCGACCGTGAACAAATGATTCAGGCTGTGCTCAATATCGTGCGCAATGCGATGCAGGCCATCGGCGGCCAAAACGAACTGCGGCTGGGGCGTATCACCCTGCGCACCCGCGCCATGCGCCAGTTCACCATTGGCCACATTCGCCATCGGCTGGTCACCAAAATCGAAATCATCGACAACGGCCCGGGCATCCCGGGCGAGTTGCAGGACACCCTCTTCTTCCCGATGGTCAGCGGGCGCCCGGACGGTACCGGACTCGGGCTGGCCATCACCCAGAACATCATCAGTCAGCATCAAGGGTTGATCGAGTGTGAAAGCCACCCCGGCCACACGCTCTTCTCGATCTTTCTGCCACTGGAACAAGGAGCCGCATCGACATGAGCCGAAGTGAAACCGTGTGGATCGTCGACGACGACCGTTCAATCCGCTGGGTCCTGGAAAAAGCGTTGCAACAAGAAGGCATGACCACACAAAGCTTCGACAGCGCCGATGGTGTCATGAGTCGTCTGGCTCGCCAGCAACCGGACGTCATCATTTCCGACATCCGTATGCCGGGCGCCAGCGGGCTTGATCTGCTGGCCAGGATTCGCGAACACCACCCTCGCCTGCCCGTGATTATCATGACCGCCCACTCGGATCTGGACAGCGCAGTCGCGTCCTATCAGGGCGGGGCCTTTGAATACCTGCCCAAGCCGTTTGACGTGGATGAAGCCGTATCGCTGGTCAAGCGTGCCAATCAGCACGCCCAAGAGCAGCAAGGTCTGTCCGTGGCGCCCGCGCTGGCCCGCACCCCGGAGATCATCGGTGAGGCCCCGGCGATGCAAGAAGTGTTTCGCGCCATCGGGCGCTTGAGCCACTCCAACATCACGGTGCTGATCAATGGCGAGTCGGGCACCGGCAAAGAGCTGGTGGCCCACGCGCTGCATCGACACAGCCCGCGTGCTGCTTCGCCATTTATTGCGCTGAACATGGCCGCCATCCCCAAAGACTTGATGGAGTCCGAGCTGTTCGGCCACGAGAAAGGCGCGTTTACCGGCGCTGCCAACTTGCGTCGCGGGCGCTTTGAGCAAGCGGACGGCGGTACCCTGTTTCTGGATGAAATCGGTGACATGCCTGCCGACACCCAAACCCGCCTGTTGCGGGTACTGGCCGATGGCGAGTTCTACCGTGTCGGTGGGCACACGCCGGTCAAGGTCGACGTGCGCATCATCGCCGCCACCCACCAGAACCTGGAAACCCTGGTGCAGGCCGGCAAGTTCCGCGAAGACTTGTTCCACCGCCTGAACGTTATCCGTATCCACATCCCGCGCCTGTCGGACCGCCGCGAAGACATCCCGACCCTGGCCCGCCACTTCCTCAGTAGCGCGGCTCAAGAACTGTCGGTCGAGCCCAAGCTGCTCAAAGCCGAGACCGAGCAATACCTGAAAAACCTGCCGTGGCCCGGCAACGTGCGCCAACTGGAGAACACCTGCCGCTGGATCACCGTGATGGCGTCTGGCCGCGAGGTACATATCAGCGACTTGCCACCCGAGCTGCTGAACCTTCAAAACGATGCATCGCCTGTCACCAACTGGGAGCAAGCCCTGCGCCAGTGGGCCGATCAGGCGTTGGCCCGTGGCCAGTCCAACTTGCTGGACAGCGCCGTGCCGACCTTTGAACGCATCATGATCGAAACCGCGCTCAAGCACACAGCCGGGCGCCGCCGCGACGCCGCTGTACTGCTGGGCTGGGGTCGCAACACCCTGACCCGGAAAATCAAAGAGCTGGGGATGAAGATTGATGGCGACGAGGACGACGGCGACGACACCTGATTCACCGCTGAAAAGGGAGGCTTCGCACCCTTGGCTGGCAGCACGCACCATTAGCGTGCACCGCTCTAGCACAATGGTTTGAGACGAGCTTCTTGTCAAAAACCGTCACCTGACAAAAAAGCCCCGGATTCCGGGGTTTTTGCGTTTTTGTTCATTTTTTATGAGCCAATCCGCGAAAACTGGCACGCGCCCTGCAATAACCCGGATAACGCTTTAGGGGACCCTGGTACAGGCAGGCCAGGACTCCCCACTTTTACACCCGCGACCTGGATGCTCTTGGCATCAAGGCGCACCCCGGTTTGGGGAACCCGGTACAGGCAGGCCGGACTTCCCTCTTTTATTGCTCGCGCACGTTGACCTGCAAACGCCAGCGCCCGTCCTGCGGCGCGCCGGCCCATTCGCCCAGCAGGGCGCGGGCCGCCACCACGGTTAGCAACAAGCCTGAGTCGGTGCGTCGCACCCGCCAGTTCGCTTCTTTATCGTTGAGCTTGAACTGACCGTTCTGCGCCTTGCCTTGGGCATCGAACAACAGACCAACCGTGCCATCGATCATTTCACCATGCAGCTTGGGTTCATCGCTGAACCACACCACCAAGGCGCCCGGTAACACCTCGACCTGTTGCAATTGAACGGGCTCGGGCGTGGTCAAACGGCCGATCATCATCCCCACCATAAAACCTACAATCGCCAAAGAACCTAAAACACGCGGCCAGAGTTTAGGTCGCGGGTCCTCTTCGAGAGTAGAATCCTGCCCATCTTTTAATTCGGAGCCGTGCATGTTTCACGTCATCCTTTTTCAACCAGAAATTCCGCCGAATACCGGCAACATTATCAGGCTGTGCGCCAACAGCGGCTGCCACCTGCATTTGATTGAGCCCATCGGCTTTGAACTCGATGACAAGCGCTTGCGCCGCGCCGGGCTCGATTACCACGAGTATGCGCCGCTCAAGCGTCATGCCGATCTGGCCAGTTGCCTTGAAAGTCTGGGGCACCCGCGCCTGTTTGCCTTCACCACCAAAGGCTCAAAGCCGTTTCATGACGTGCAGTTTGCCGAGGGCGATGCCTTTATCTTCGGGCCTGAAAGCCGTGGCCTGCCGCCTGAAGTGCTGGACGCACTGGACGGCGAGCACCGCTTGCGCCTGCCGATGCGCGAAGGCTGCCGCAGCCTGAACCTGTCCAACACCGTAGCCGTCGCGGTGTATGAAGCCTGGCGCCAGCAGGGTTTCAAGTAACCCGGCCATGGCCCCATAAAAAAAGCGCCTTTACGGCGCTTTTTTGTCACATCGGCTGCTTACTGAACAGTCGGTGTGCCTTCTTCCTGCATGCGCTGCAGCTCTTGCGCGTACAGGGCATCGAAGTTCACCGGAGACAACATCAGGGCCGGGAACGAACCACGGGTCACCAGGCTGTCCAGGGTTTCACGGGCGTAAGGGAACAGGATGTTCGGGCAGAACGCGCCCAGGGTGTGGTTCATCGAGCCTGCATCAAGGTTTTTGATCAGGAAGATGCCAGCCTGTTGCACTTCAGCAATGAACGCCACTTCTTCAGCGTTTTTGACCGTGACCGACAGGGTCAGTACGACTTCGTAGAAATCACCTTCCAGCGGCTTCTGACGGGTGTTCAGATCCAGCGCAACTGTCGGTTCCCACTGCTGACGGAAGATCGCCGGGCTTTTCGGCGCTTCAAACGACAGGTCACGCACGTAGATGCGCTGCAACGAGAATTGTGGGGAAGTATCGTCTTCAGTCGCAGCGGTGTTCTGTTGGTCAGTCATCACAGATCCTTGTTGATCTTGGGGCTTATAGAGAATGAGAGTCAGACGTTCAGCAGCGCGTCCAGTTTACCGGCGCGCTCAAGCGCGAACAGGTCATCGCAGCCGCCCACGTGTTTGCCGTTGATCCAGATTTGCGGCACCGAGGTACGGCCTGCTTTCTGAGCCATGTCGGCGCGCACTTGTGGCTTGCCATCGACCTTGATTTCTTCAAAGGCGACGCCTTTCTTTTCAAGCAGGCCTTTGGCCCGCATGCAATAAGGGCAATAGTCGCTGGAATAAACGATGACCTTGGACATGCTTACTTCACCACAGGCAGGTTATCGGCACGCCAGCTGGCAATGCCACCGGACAATTTGGCGGCGTTGTAACCGGCTTTCAGCAGTTCGCGAGCGTGGGAACCGGAGTGCTGGCCTTGAGCGTCAACCAGAATCAGGGTTTTGCCCTTGTGCTTGTCCAGCTCGGCAATGCGCGCCATCAGTTTGTCTTGCGGAATGTTCAGCGCACCCACGATGTGGCCGGCGGCGAAGTCCTTGGCCGGGCGAATATCAATCACCACACCTTCGTCGCGATTGACCAGGCCGGTCAGTTCGCCGGTGCTGATGCTACGTCCGCCACGGCTCATTTCGTGGGCAATCAACAACGCCAGCAGGATGACAAACGCGCCCACCAACAGGTAGTGGGAAGTGGCAAATGCAATCAGGTGATCAACCATCAGAAGGTTCCAGGGTCGTAAAATGTGGGCCAGTATACACAGCCGCCTTGGTCGGCCAAACCCCGCCCGGCGGTGACGCCACATGAACTTCGCTTTAAACTGCCCGTCCTCTGCAACCCTTCTTCTAAACCAGCCACGAGTGGGATCTATGACTACCACGCCTAAACCTTTGGTCCTGATCATCCTGGATGGCTTCGGTCACAGTCAAAGCCACGAACACAACGCCGTTTATTCGGCCAAGAAACCGGTGCTCGATCGTCTCTGCGCAAGCATGCCAAACGGCCTGATCTCAGGTTCAGGCATGGATGTCGGCCTGCCGGACGGGCAAATGGGCAACTCCGAGGTTGGCCACATGAACCTGGGCGCTGGCCGCGTGGTGTATCAAGACTTCACCCGTATCACCAAGTCGATCCGCGACGGCGAGTTCTTCGAGAACCCGACCCTCTGCGCGGCGGTCGACAAGGCTGTTGCCAACGGCAAGGCCGTGCACATCATGGGCCTGCTGTCCGACGGCGGCGTGCATAGCCATCAAGATCACCTGGTGGCCATGGCAGAACTGGCTTTCAAACGCGGCGCCGAAAAGATCTACCTGCACGCGTTCCTGGATGGGCGTGACACCCCGCCAAAAAGCGCGGCGTCTTCGATTGAATTACTGGACGAAGCATTCAAAGCCCTCGGCAAAGGCCGTATTGCCAGCCTGATCGGCCGCTACTTCGCCATGGACCGCGATAACCGCTGGGACCGCGTCGAGCAAGCGTACAACCTGATTGTTGACGGCAAAGGCGAGTTCAACGCCCCCACCGCCCAGGCAGGCCTGCAAGCAGCGTACGACCGAAACGAAAGCGACGAATTCGTCAAAGCCACGACCATCGGCGAGCCGGTCAAAGTGGAAGACGGCGATGCCGTGGTCTTCATGAACTTCCGCGCCGACCGCGCCCGCGAGCTGAGCCGCGTATTCGTCGAAGACGATTTCAAAGCGTTCGCACGTGCCCGTCAGCCAAAACTGGCCAGCTTTGTGATGCTGACCCAATACGCGGCCAGCATTGCGGCACCGAGCGCCTTTGCGCCGGGCAGCCTGGAAAACGTACTGGGCGATTACCTGGCGAAAAACGGTAAAACTCAGCTGCGCATTGCCGAGACCGAAAAATACGCCCACGTGACCTTTTTCTTCTCCGGCGGCCGCGAAGAGCCTTTCCCGGGCGAAGAACGCATCCTCGTACCATCGCCGAAAGTCGCGACCTACGACTTGCAGCCAGAAATGAGCGCGCCCGAAGTCACTGACAAGATCGTCGATGCCATTGAGCACCAGCGTTACGACGTGATCGTGGTCAACTACGCCAACGGCGACATGGTGGGCCACAGCGGCGTGTTCGATGCAGCGGTCAAAGCGGTGGAATGCCTGGACGCCTGCGTGGGCCGGATTGTCGAAGCGCTGGAAAAAGTCGGCGGCGAAGCCCTGATTACGGCCGACCACGGCAACGTCGAGCAGATGTCTGACGAATGCACCGGCCAGGCGCACACGGCTCACACCTGCGAACCGGTACCGTTTATTTATGTTGGCAAACGCAATCTCAAAGTACGTGAGGGTGGCGTGCTGGCAGATGTGGCACCGACCATGCTCAAGTTGCTGGGGCTGCCACAGCCAGAAGAAATGACCGGCAAATCGATCCTGGTCGACTAATGTAAACCTGTGACCGCTGGCACAGGCTGCCTAAAAGGACGGTGCAACGCTCAAGCAAACCGGCGTATGCACCGCCCTGCGCAGCCTGCGGCAGCGACTACGGGTATTTCATCTCACGGATTTCTCATACTTAACGAGGGCGGGCATACTAGGCCGTCCCATTCCCCAGGTGTCGCCCGCCCCATGCTCCGCGCCCTTATAGCCCTGACTCTCACGTGCATGCTGCAACCGGCCTTTGCCGATGAGCGTGCGCAAACCCAACAACAGCTTGAAGCCACCCGCCAGGACATCGGCGAGCTGAAAAAACTGCTCGGCAAACTCCAGGAAGAAAAATCCGGCGTGCAGAAAGACCTGCGCAGCACCGAGACTGAAATCGGCAAGCTGGAAAAACAGGTGGAGGAACTGCAAAAAGAACTAAAAAAGAGTGAAGGCGAGCTGCTGCGCCTTGATAGTGAGAAAAAAAAACTCAACAGCGCAAAAGTTGAACAGCAACGCCTGATCGCCATTCAGGCCCGTGCTGCCTACCAGGGCGGGCGTCAGGAATACCTGAAAATGCTGCTCAACCAACAACACCCCGAGAAATTTGCCCGCACCCTCACCTATTACGATTACCTGAGCCAGGCCCGCCTGGAACAGCTGAAAGGGTTCAATGAAACCCTGCGCCAATTGGCCAACGTCGAAGCCGATATCAACCTGCAACAGGCGCAACTGCTGACGCAAAAAAGCGCACTCGACAGCCAGCGCGCCGAGCTCGACAACGTCAAAGCCGAGCGCCAGCAAGTGCTGGCCAAGCTCAACAAAGATGTCAAAGACCGCGACCAAAAGTTGCAAGCCCGCGAGCAGGATCAGGCAGATCTGGCTAAAGTCCTCAAGACCATCGAGGAAACCCTGGCGCGTCAGGCACGCGAAGCCGAAGCCGCCCGCCAGAAAGCCTTGCTGGCCCAGCAAGAAGCAGAACGCAAACGCCAGCGCGAAGCTGAATCGGTTGTGACCGACGCCCCGCGTAAACCGGTCAAACCTACACCCGGCGCACTGGTCTCCAGCGCCGGGGTTTCGTATGGCGGACCTTTTTCTCAGGCACGCGGCAAACTTCCGTGGCCCGTTGATGGTCGATTGCTAGCGCGTTTCGGTGAAAGCCGTGGCGATGATGCCCGCACCAAGTGGGACGGGGTGATGATCAGCGCAGGCGCTGGCACTCAGGTGCACGCCGTGCACGGTGGACGCGTGGTGTTCGCCGACTGGCTGCGCGGCGCGGGCCAACTGGTCATTCTGGACCACGGTAATGGCTACTTGAGCTTGTATGGCCACAACCAGACGCTGCTCAAGTCTGCCGGAGACATCGTAAAAGCCGGGGAAGTGATTTCCACCGTGGGTAACAGCGGTGGCCAGGCCACTCCGGCGCTGTATTTTGCTATTCGTCAGCAGGGCCGCCCCAGCGACCCCGCACAATGGTGCCGCGCTCAAGGATGAGCCCATCACCTTTAATACGTAGGAGTTCGCTCAACATGCCGCACTTGTCCCGCCTCAACTCGCTGGCCCTGACAATCGCCTTGGTGATTGCTTCGCCTCTGGCCCTGGCGGCCGGGCAGACTGCCCAGCCCGCCGCCACTGCCGCCAGCGCCAAGGCCCCGCTGCCGCTGGATGAGCTGCGCACCTTTGCCGAAGTCATGGACCGGATCAAAGCTGCGTACGTTGAGCCTGTGGACGACAAGACCCTGCTTGAAAACGCCATCAAAGGCATGCTCAGCAATCTTGATCCGCACTCTGCGTACCTTGGGCCTGAGGATTTTGCCGAACTGCAAGAAAGCACCAGCGGTGAATTCGGCGGGCTTGGGATCGAAGTCGGCACCGAAGACGGCAATATCAAAATCGTTTCGCCCATCGACGACACCCCTGCCAGCAAGGCCGGGATTCAGGCAGGCGATTTTATCGTCAAGATCAATGGCCAGCCGACCCGCGGCCTGACCATGACCGAAGCTGTGGACAAGATGCGCGGCAAGGTCGGGCAAAAAATCACCCTGACCCTCGTACGCGATGGCGGCACGCCGTTTGACGTGACCCTGACCCGCGCCAACATTCAGGTCAAAAGCGTGAAGGCGCAATTGCTGGAAGATGGCTATGGCTACATTCGCATCACCCAGTTCCAGGTCAAGACCGGCGAAGAAGTCGCCGCAGCCCTCGCCAAGTTGCGCCGTGACAATGGCAATAAAAAGCTCAAGGGCATCATTCTCGACCTGCGCAACAACCCCGGCGGCGTCCTGCAATCGGCAGTCGAAGTGGTGGATCACTTCATTACCAAGGGCCTGATCGTTTACACCAAAGGGCGGATCGCCAACTCCGAACTGCGCTTCTCGGCCACTGGCAAAGACCTCAGCGAAAACGTACCGCTGGTGGTGCTGATCAACGGCGGCAGCGCCTCGGCCTCGGAAATCGTCGCGGGCGCCCTGCAAGATCAAAAACGCGGCGTGGTCATGGGCACTACCAGTTTCGGCAAAGGCTCGGTGCAAACCGTGCTGCCACTGAACAACGACCGTGCGCTGAAAATCACCACCGCGCTGTATTTCACCCCGAACGGGCGCTCGATTCAGGCCCAGGGCATCGTGCCGGACATCGAAGTCAACCGCGCCAAAATCACCCGCGAGCAAGACACCGAGTACTTCAAGGAAGCCGACCTGCAAGGTCACCTCGGCAATGGCAACGGCGGCGCCGACAAGCCGACCGGTTCTGGCGTTAAAGCCAAGCCGATGCCACAGGATGATGACTTCCAGTTGAGTCAGGCGCTGAGCCTGCTCAAAGGGCTGAGCATTACGCGCGGCAATTGAGATGCGCTTTTCGCTCGTCCTCAGTCTGCTCTGCTGCCTGACCGGTGCCGCCCACGCGGCGCCGGCCAGCCATCCCGCCACCCCGCACAAGGCTTACCTGAGCCTGATCATCGATGACCTGGGGCAAAACCTGCCACGCGACCGCCGCGTGCTGGGCCTGCCCGGCCCGGTCACCACGGCGGTCATGCCCGATACACCCCACGCCGCCGAGTTTGCCCGCGAAGCCTACAAGGCGGGCAAGATCGTCATCCTGCATATGCCCATGGACCCGGCCACCGGGCCGTTTGCATGGCACCCCGACTTGCCCCTCGATGAACTGGAAAAGCGCCTGAACGCTGCGTTCAAGGCCGTGCCGTACACCAGCGGCATCAACAACCACATGGGCAGCCGCATGACCTCCCAACCGCAGGCCATGGCCTGGTTGATGAGCGACTTGCAGCGACGGCACAAATTTTTCGTCGACAGCCGCACCAGCGCACAGACTGTCGCGGCGGCCGAAGCACAAAAAATCGGCCTGGCCAGCGTGTCGCGGGATGTGTTTCTGGACGACGTGCGCACCGAGCAAGCCATCACCACTCAGCTTGAAACCGCTATCAGACTGGCACGCAAGCAAGGCTCGGCGGTGATGATCGGCCACCCGTATCCGCAAACGCTGGCAGTACTGGAGCGCGAGTTACCCAAGCTCAAGGCTCAGGGCATTGACTGGATTGATATTCGGCAAATGATCGGTGTGCGCAGCAACAAAGCGATGGCCGGGCACGGCAAGGACGGGGTTTACCGTTAACGGTTACAAATACTTGGCGCGTATTTTATCAACCACGCCTTCGGCCCGCAGTTGATCCAGCGCGTTCTGCAATTTGGCCACCACGGCGTCAGGCACTTCTTTGTTCAGCGCCAGATACAGCTCGGCCTGATGGAATCGCAACACCGTTTTGAACCCTGAAATACCCACTTGTCGCGCCAGAAAACGGCCAGCCGGATCACCCGTGGCCCACAAGTCGATCATCCCGGCTTGCAGCCGTCTCGCGTTGTCCTGATCGCGCAACACGATCACAGGCTTCAAGCCTTGCTTCTGAAGGGCGAGCGCAATCACATCTTCTTTGTAGGCGCCAATCCGGTAGGCGCTGGCCTGTTCCAGCGAGGTCAGGCTGATCGGGCTGTCGCCACGCGCCAGTAACACCCAGTCATCCGGTCCGATAGGCCCGACCCATTTGAACAAGGCTTCGCGCTCAGGCACGCGGGCGGTGACGAAGACGCCAAAGCCGGGTTTTTCAAGGGCAAGGTTGTAGATACGCTCCCAGGGGAAACGCAGGGTCATACTGTAGGGGATGCCCGCCCGGGCGAAGGTGGCACGCAACACATCGACGGCGATGCCTTCGAGGTTCTGGTCTTGCGCGAAGTTTTTGCCGTTTTTCGCCATGTTGTAGGGCGGGAAATTTTCAGTCAGCAACACCAGCGGCGTTCGCGAAACCTCCGCAGCAAAAACGGTGCTGGCCAGCCACAGCGTGGCACTGGCGACAACAGGCAATATTCGTTTCAACATACTGGCGACCTAAATCCATGGCGTGCCCAAGAGTGCCGTGGGCTCGCCATGCTGTCCAGTAGCCTTTCGGGTTAGCGCACCACGATCCCGCGCTCGGCCATGTAGGCTTTGGCCTCGGGTACGGTGTATTCGCCAAAGTGGAAAATACTCGCCGCCAACACTGCACTGGCGTGGCCTTCGAGGATGCCATCGGCCAAATGTTGCAGGTTGCCGACGCCGCCCGACGCAATCACCGGAATGCCCAACGCATCGCTGATGGCGCGCGTCACGCCCAGATCAAAACCGCTTTTCATGCCGTCCTGATCCATGCTGGTCAACAGAATTTCACCGGCGCCCAGCCCTTCCATCTTCATCGCCCACTCAACGGCATCGAGGCCGGTTGGCTTGCGCCCGCCGTGGGTGAAGATTTCCCAGCGCGGGGTTTCGCCCGGCAGTGAAACCTTCTTGGCGTCAATTGCCACCACGATGCACTGCGAACCGAAATGCTGCGCTGCCTCGCCCACAAACTCAGGGTTAAACACCGCGGCGGTATTGATCGAGACTTTGTCCGCGCCCGCATTCAGCAAGTTGCGGATGTCCTGAATGCAGCGCACGCCGCCACCCACGGTCAGCGGGATGAACACCTGGCTGGCCATGCGCTCCACGGTGTGCAGCGTGGTGTCGCGGCCATCGACGCTGGCCGTGATGTCGAGAAAGGTAATTTCGTCGGCACCCTGCTCATCGTAGCGACGGGCGATTTCCACCGGGTCGCCCGCATCACGGATGTTCTCGAACTTGACGCCCTTGACGACCCGGCCGTTATCCACGTCCAGACAAGGGATGATGCGTTTGGCTAGCGCCATGACGTTCTCCTCAGGCCTTGTAGCTGTCGCAGAAGGCTTGGGCCTCGGCCACATCCAGAGTGCCTTCGTAAATCGCACGGCCGGTGATGGCACCCACGATGCCCGGCGCCTTGGCGTCCATCAGGGCCTTGATATCGCCCAGGTTGTGGATGCCGCCCGAGGCGATTACCGGGATGCTGGTCGCGGCCGCCAATTTGGCGGTGTAGCTGACGTTGCAGCCCTGCATCATGCCGTCTTTGGCGATGTCGGTATAAACGATGGCCGACACGCCGTCCGCTTCAAACCGCTTGGCCAGATCGATCACTTCTACAGTGCTGACTTCTGCCCAGCCATCAGTGGCCACGAAGCCGTCTTTAGCGTCCATCCCCACGATGATTTTGCCGGGGAATGCACGGCAGGCTTGAGCCACGAACTCTGGGTTTTTCACCGCTTTGGTGCCCAGAATCACGTAACTCACACCCGCCTTGACGTAGTGTTCGATGGTTTCCAGCGAGCGAATCCCGCCACCGATCTGGATCGGCAAATGCGGGTAACGCTTGGCAATGGCCGTGACCACTTCGCCATTGACCGGCTGGCCTTCAAAAGCACCGTTCAAATCCACCAGGTGCAAGCGGCGGCATCCGCCGTCTACCCATTTGGCGGCCATGCTCACCGGGTCATCGGAGAACACCGTGGAATCTTCCATGCGGCCCTGGCGCAGACGTACACAGGCACCGTCTTTAAGATCGATAGCGGGGATAATCAGCATCTGGCAAACCTTTAAATTCGGGAGTCAGTGACTCGGAAATCAGTTCTTTTCGAGTGCCCACAGATCGCTTTCGATGCTCTCGAACCTCTCTTTGAGGTGCGCCTGCACATCGAAAATCGCGCGATTGTAGTAATGCGGCGCGATTTCGCGGGTGAACAGCTCAAGGATTTCAGCCGCTTCGAACGAACCGAGGTCCAGTTCGAAACGGTCTTCCATAAAGCGTTTGATCTTGCTGTTGGCTTCGTTCTCTTGCTCAGGGGTGAGCGTGAGAATCGGTGGCTTTGGCTTACGCGCCATTACCAGCGGCCATCCCAGGCCACGAAGTTTTCCAGCAACTGCAAGCCGTGGGTATGGCTCTTTTCGGGGTGGAATTGCACCGCGAAGCGCGAGCCTTCAGCCAGCGCGGCCGCAAAGTCGACGCCGTAATGCCCGCCACCCACTACCTGCCGGGGATTGCCCGCTGCGATGTAGTAGCTGTGAACAAAGTAGAAACGCGCCAGGTCCGGGATGCCGTGCCACAACGGGTGATCGACCTTCTGCTGCACTTCGTTCCAGCCCATGTGCGGCACTTTGAGGTGCTCGCCGTTTTCGTGCAGGTCTTTGCCGAAAAACTTCACCTGACCGGGGAACAGGCCAATGCAGTCGACCCCGCCGTTCTCTTCACTGCTGTCGAGCAAAGCTTGCATGCCGACACAAATGCCGAGAAACGGACGGTCCTGGCTGACCTCGCGCACCAGCGAATCGAAGCCCAGGCGACGGATTTCCGCCATACAGTCGCGAATCGCGCCCACACCGGGAAACACCACGCGGTCGGCTTCACGGATCACATCCGCATCGCTGGTAATCAGCACGCGACCGGCGCCGACGTGCTCCAGCGCTTTGGCGACCGAGTGCAGGTTACCCATGCCGTAATCGATAACCGCCACTGTCTGCATCAGAGCACGCCCTTGGTTGAAGGCATTTGCCCGGCCATACGCTCATCGAGCGTTATCGCCATGCGCAATGCGCGGCCGAAGGCCTTGAACACGGTTTCGATCTGGTGGTGCGTATTGGTGCCACGCAGGTTATCGATGTGCAGCGTTACGTTGGCGTGGTTCACGAAGCCCTGAAAGAACTCCTGAAACAGGTCAACGTCAAAGCCGCCGACGGTGGCGCGGGTATAAGGAATGTGCATTTGCAGGCCCGGACGGCCGGAAAAATCGATGACCACACGCGACAGCGCTTCATCCAGCGGAACATAAGCGTGGCCGTAGCGGGTCATGCCTTTTTTGTCGCCAACCGCCTGGCTAAAGGCTTTACCGAGGGTAATGCCGACGTCTTCGACGGTATGGTGATCGTCGATATGCAGGTCGCCTTTGCACTCGATGTCCAGGTCGATCAGCCCATGTCGGGCGATCTGGTCGAGCATGTGCTCAAGAAAAGGAACACCGATATCGAATCGGGCCTTACCGGTACCATCCAAGTTGATCGAGGCTTTGATCTGGGTTTCCAGAGTATCGCGCTCGACTGACGCCTTACGTTCGGCCATCACCAGCTCCGCAAAATCATTGGGCGAAAAAGGTGGCCATTATAGGCACGGGTCCGGCAAACAGAAACACGCAAGGGGATAAGACTGACAGAGCGCGGTTTCGCACCTCAGGTGTGGCCGCTGCCAAAGGCCGCGAGAAGGCGCCGCATTGAATGCGGCGCCCTTGCGGTTACTGGAACAACACCGCCGTTTTCTGCACGGTGACCCACACGCCCCACAACAGCGGAATCCCCACCGCCAGCCATGCTGCCACGGTCAACGGCAGGCTGCCCGGCGCGGCTTTCCACTCCAGCGATGTGTTGGCATCAGCGCCCTTGTCATGGCCCAGCGCCTGCTCGGCCGCCAACTGCGCATCGGTCATGAAGTACTTGTCGGCCACCGGGCGCACCAGCAAGTTGCAGATGAAGCCCAGCACCAGTAAGCCCGCCAAAATGTACAGCGTGATGTCGTACGCCGCAGCACGCTCGACGCCGATGCTCAGCTGGTATTCACGCAGGTAGTTGACCAACACCGGCCCCAGCACGCCTGCCGCCGCCCAGGCTGTCAGCAGACGACCGTGGATCGCCCCCACCATTTGCGTTCCGAACAGGTCCGCCAAGTAAGCCGGAACCGTGGCAAAACCACCGCCATACATCGACAAGATGATGCAAAACGCTGCCACGAACAGCGACACATTGCCCAGATGCCCCAGGTTGGGCACCAGCGCGTACAGCGCAAAACCCAGCGCGAAGAACACGAAATAGGTGTTTTTACGCCCCAGGTAATCGGAGAATGATGCCCAGAAAAAGCGTCCGCCAATATTGAACAGGCTCAACAACCCCGTGAAGCCCGCCGCAATTGCCGCGATCTGCGCCAGTTGTGCTGTGTCCAGTTGGCTGAATGACAGGTCGTTGCCGAGCAACTTACCGGCGAACACTTCCTGCAACAACGGCGAAGCCATGCCCAGAATGCCGATACCGGCCGATACGTTGAGGCACAGCACCAGCCACACCAGCGCAAATTGCGGGGTTTTCCAGGCCACACTGACGTGAACATGACGCTGGGTGATCATTGCGTTTGCGGCTTTTTTCGCCGGTGGCGTCCAGCCTTCAGGTTTCCAGCCGGTCGGCGGTACACGATAAGCCAGCGCACCGCCGATCATGAACACGAAGTAAATCGCCGCCATCACCAGGAAGCTCTGCCACACGCCCACGCTGTCCGGCGTCGCAAAGTGGCCCATCAACGCAGCCGCCAGAGGCGCACCTACCATGGCACCCCCGCCAAAGCCCATGATCGCCATGCCGGTAGCCATGCCGCGCTTGTCCGGGAACCACTTGATCAAGGTCGATACCGGCGAGATGTAACCCAGCCCGAGACCGATACCGCCAATCACCCCGGAGCCCAGCCACATCAGCCAGATCTGGTGGGTGTAAATGCCCAGCGCCGAAATCAGCAAACCGCCACACCAGCACAGTGCTGAGACCACGCCTGCCTTGCGCGGCCCGGCATGCTCAAGCCAGCCACCCCACACGGCAGCCGAACATCCCAGAAAGATAAAGAACAAGGTGTAGATCCAGCCGAGCATCGAAATCGGCCAGTCGCATTGCGACGAAAACACCTGCGCGATAAAGCTCATGTCCGGTGCACAGGCAACGGGAGCCGTAACCCCCAGCGCCTTGGACAGCGGCAGCCAGAACACCGAAAAGCCATAGGCCATGCCAATGCACAAATGGATGGCCAGAGCGGCAGGTGGAACCAGCCAACGATTGAAACCGGGTTTTGCGATGATGCGTTCCTTGGACAGGAACGCCGGCTGTGAGGCAAGGCTGCCCGCAGCAATGCTGGTGCTCATTGATGTTTCCCCCATGAAGTAGAAGGTTCCCCAGACACACTCATGCCCTGACTTTGGCGCCCTTGAGCGCACAGTCTTGTTATTGGCGTAAGTTCGAGGCGCGACAATGCGCCGCAGAAGGCCTGAAAAACAGGCGGAGATTACCATTGAGGCGTAGGAGAAAGATCAAACTGATGCGGTCTTTTACGCCAAAACTGATCTTATTATTCCGATTCAAAACTCAACAGGTGTCTAAACCGTACCTCACCGGTTTCCCGCCTCTGCATCCGACACAAGTCGCATCTGGCCACAGGCAGCCGACGCGTGGCGCTATACTCTGCGGCTAAATTTAAAACTGACCTTCACACAGACTTACAAGGACCTGCCCATGAAAGCGTTCGGCAAAATCCTGGGTCTGGTGCTTCTCGGATTGTTGCTGATCATCGTGGCTCTTGGCTTTGCCTTGAGCCATTTGTTTGATCCCAATGACTACAAAGACGAGATCCGCCAGATAGCCCGTGACAAAGCCCACATTGAGCTGACTCTCAATGGCGACATTGGCTGGAGCCTCTTCCCCTGGCTCGGCCTTGAACTGCACGACGCCAGCGTGGCCACCCTCGCCGCACCGAACAAACCGTTCGCTGATCTGCAAATGCTTGGCCTGTCCGTTCGCGTGCTGCCGCTGCTGCGCAAAGAAGTGCAAATGAGCGACGTACGGGTTGAAGGCCTGAACCTGCGCCTGACCCGCGACAAAGCCGGTCACGGCAACTGGCAAGACATCGGCCAGCCCGCACCGGCCACCGCCAGCGCCCAAACCCAGGCACAGCCTGCAGAGCCCGCGCCGACTGCCAAATCCGACACCGCCAGCCAGCCGATCAAGCTCGACATCGACAGCTTGACCGTGAACAACGCGCGGGTTGAGTACAACGACGAGCAAAACGGCAAGCAGTTCAGCGCAGAAAGCATCCAGCTGAGCACCGGCCCGATTCATGAAGCCACCAGCACCCCGGTCAAATTGACCGCGTTTCTGGGCACCAACCAGCCCGTTATGCGGGTCAAGACCGAGGTCGACGGCAAGCTGCGCTTTGACCGCGTCCTCAAGCGCTACCAGTTCGAAGACATGAGAGTCACGGGCGAAGCCTCGGGCGAGCCACTGCAAGGCAAAACCGTGACTTACGCCGCGCAAGGCCAATTATTGGTCGATCTGGCTGCGAACGTCGCTGAATGGAGCAGTTTGAAGATTTCCGCCAACCAGCTGCGTGCGCTGGGTGAACTCAAGGCCCACAGCCTGGACACCACCCCGCAGATCAGCGGCGGCCTGTCGGTTGCCCAACTTGACCTGGCCAAATTCCTCGACAGCATCGGCCACCCGTTACCGCCTATGGCGCCGGGCAGCCTGAGCAAAGTCGAAATGGTCAGCCGCCTGTCCGGCACGCCCACCAGCGTGACCTTCGATGAGCTGAACCTGAAAGTCGACGACAGCACCTTCACCGGTCGCATCGCCGTCGATGACTTCGCCAAACAGGCCCTGCGCATCCAGCTCAAAGGCGACACGTTTGACGCTGATCGCTACCTGCCGCCAAAAACTGCAGAAGCCGCCAGCGCCACAGCCGCACGCCAGGCCGAAGTGCAATCGAGCGAGGCTGGCGCACTGGCCGCTTCGGGCGACACGCCATTGCCTGCCGCGCCGACCAAAAGCGGCTGGAGCACTGCCAAGCTGATCCCGATCACTCGCCTCAAGGCGCTGGACCTGACTGCCGACATCAGCTTCGGTCAACTGACTGTGAGTCAATTGCCGATCCAGCGCGCAGCCCTTAAAGCCAACAGTAAAGACGGCCTGCTGACCCTCGAAACCCTGCGTGGCGATCTGTACAAAGGCAACTTTGCTGCCAACGGCAGCCTTGATGTGCGGCCGATGCTGCCGCTGGTGAACCTGCAAACCCAAATCAACAACGTGCCGGTGGAAAAAATCCTGCAAAGCCAGGGTCAAAAACCGCCAATCAACGGCCTGTTAACCCTCAACAGCAACGTCACTGGCAGCGGCAACAGCCAGAACGCACTGATTGAAAGCCTCAACGGTACCGCCAATTTCGTGCTCAACGACGGCGTGCTGCTTAACGCCAACCTTGAGCAGCAACTGTGCCAGGGCATCGCCATCCTCAATCGCAAAACCCTGAGCGGCGCGCCACGCGGCAAAGACACGCCGTTCAAGGAGCTCAAAGGCAGCCTGGTGTTCCGAAACGGCGTGGCCAGCAACCCGGACATGATCGTGCGTATCCCCGGCATGAGCGTCAAAGGCGATGGCGACATTGACCTGCGCGTACTGGGCATGGATTACCGCATCGGCATCACCATTGAGGGTGACAAGGGCGCCATGCCTGACCCGGCGTGCCAGGTCGGTAAAAACTTCGTCGGTGTCGAGCTGCCTTTGCGCTGCCGTGGCCCGCTGGAGCTAGGCGCCAAGGCCTGCCGCCTGGACAAGGAAGGCTTGGGTAAAGTCGCAGCCAAAGTGGCGGGCAATAAAATCAGCGAAAAGCTTGAAGAGAAACTCGGCGACAAAGTCAGCCCGGAACTCAAAGAAGCCCTCAAGGGGCTGTTCAAGCGATGAGAGATGAGCAGTTCGCAACCGTGGTGCTCGAGTGGTTCGACCGCCACGGCCGCCATGACCTGCCCTGGCAACAGGGCATCACCCCTTACCGGGTGTGGGTCTCGGAAATCATGTTGCAGCAAACCCAGGTCAGCACCGTGCTGAACTACTTCGACCGGTTCATGGCGTCATTGCCGACGGTCGAAGCGCTGGCCGCCGCTCCCGAAGATGAAGTGCTGCACCTGTGGACAGGGCTGGGCTACTACACCCGCGCCCGCAACCTGCAAAAAACCGCAAAGATCGTCGTCGAACAATACGGCGGCGAGTTCCCCCGGGACGTCGAGAAACTGGTGGAGCTGCCCGGCATCGGGTTATCCACTGCGGGGGCGATCGCCAGTATCAGCATGGGCCTGCGCGCACCGATCCTCGACGGCAACGTCAAACGCGTGCTGGCCCGCTACACCGCACAAGAAGGGTATCCGGGCGAGCCAAAAGTGGCCAAACAGCTGTGGGCCACCGCCGAACGCTTCACCCCTCACGACCGCGTCAACGCCTACACCCAAGCGATGATGGACATGGGCGCCACGCTCTGCACGCGCAGCAAGCCGAGCTGCCTGCTGTGCCCGCTTGAAACCAGTTGTGAAGCTCACATGCTGGGCCTTGAGACACGCTACCCGATCCCCAAGCCACGCAAAGCGCTGCCGCAAAAACGCACATTGATGCCGATGCTGGCCAATGGCGAAGGTGCAATTTTGCTCTATCGTCGTCCTTCAACGGGACTGTGGGGCGGCTTGTGGAGCCTGCCTGAACTCGACGACCTCAAGGACATCGAGCATCTGGCGCTGCAACACGCGCTCAAGGTAGGCACGCAACACCCCATGCCCGGCCTGACGCACACGTTCAGCCATTTCCAGCTGGCCATCGAGCCGTGGCTGATCCACGTCAAGGAGTCCGGCCATCACGTGGCCGAGGCTGACTGGCTCTGGTATAACCTCGCCACCCCGCCGCGCCTGGGCTTGGCGGCCCCGGTCAAAAAACTGCTCAAACATGCAGCCGACCTATTGAACGCAGGAGAGTCGTCATGACCCGCACCATCATGTGCCGCAAGTACAAAGAAGAATTGCCCGCGCTGGAACGCGCCCCCTTTCCGGGCGCCAAGGGTCAGGACATTTTCGACCACGTCTCGGCCAAGGCCTGGGCCGACTGGCAAAAACACCAAACCCTGCTGATCAACGAAAAGCGTTTGAACATGATGAACGCCGAAGACCGCAAATATCTGCAAGGCGAGATGGACAAGTTCTTCAGCGGCGAAGAATACGCAAAAGCAGAAGGCTATGTCCCGCCGAGCGAGTAAACCCCGGTTTTAAAGGGTTTGATCTGTAAGCGACGGTAATAATTAAATATTTTTCAAAAAAGTGTTTGACGGATTATCGAAAAAAGCTTCTAATGCGCCCCGTTGCCCAGATAGCTCAGTCGGTAGAGCAGGGGATTGAAAATCCCCGTGTCGGCGGTTCGATTCCGTCTCTGGGCACCACCTTTCGTTTTCAGGTGATGCCAAGCACACCTGAAAGCACACAAGAAACCCGCCTAGTGCGGGTTTTTTGCTTTCTACGGTTCCCAACCGTTCCCTTGTAAGCCCAAACATATGTGAGTAGATTCGTGAGTAGATCCAGTTCGGTCTAGAAATCTACTCACATCAGGACGGCAATGCGCCCGCCTGGTGCGGCCTGCTAGGAGGCTGCGTGCCACTCTCAGATACCACCATCCGTACCGCCAAGCCGAAGGACAAGCTTTACAGGCTGACCGACGCCAATGGCCTATGCCTAGAAGTGACCCCGACAGGCTCCAAGCTGTGGCGCTATCGGTACCGCTTCCACGGCGGCGCAAAGATGTTGGCGCTTGGCGCATACCCATCGGTCACCCTGCTGAAAGCTCGTCAGCTTCGCGATGGGGCACGTCAGCTACTGATTGAAGGCACCGACCCCGGCGAGCAGAAGAAAACCGCCAAACAAGCACAGAAGGTCGATGGACTGACCTTCGAAACGCTGGCGCGGGAGTGGTTCGCCTACAACGCGCCGCGCTGGGCCGACAGCACCACCTACAAGGCCAAGCTGTACCTGGAGAATGATTTGATTCCGGGTATCGGCTCTCGTCCTGTGAAAGCGATCACCCGGCCCGATCTGGTAGCGCTGGTGCGCAAGGTAGAGGCCAGGGGCACGCTTAATGCCGCCGGCAAGATCCGCCAATGGCTACACCAGATATTTCGGTATGGGCTGGCCAAGGGCGTTGTTGACGCCAACCCTGCCACGGATCTGAGCGTGGTAGCAGCACCACCGAAAGCTGCCCGCCATCATCCGCACGTCACCTTTGCTGAACTGCCAGAACTGTTGGCAAAGAGCGAGGCCGCGAATATCCATTCACTTACCCGGCACGCCATCCGCCTGCTGACACTAACGGCCGTTCGCCCGGGCGAACTTCGCCAAGCCCCCTGGGCAGAATTCGACTTGGAGCGCGCAACCTGGACAATTCCGGCCGAACGCATGAAAGCCCGCCGCCCTCACATCGTCCCGCTCCCCCGCCAGGCTGTTGCGATCCTGCGCCAGCTTCAAGAGGTCACCGGGCGATATGAGCTCGTGTTTGCTGGCGCCAACCCTCAGCGCCCTATGAGTGAAAACACCGTCAACAAAGCGCTTCGCCTCATGGGCTACGAAGGGCGTCAGACCGGCCACGGGTTCCGCCACTTGTTGAGTACCGAACTCAACGGGCGGGGATACAACAAGGATTGGATTGAACGCCAGCTTGCCCATGGTGATACCGACGAAATTCGCGGCACCTACAATCACGCGGCCTATGTCGAGCAGCGCCGGGAAATGATGCAAGCGTGGGCTGACTCGATAGATGCGCTATGCGCTGGCGCTAACGTGGTGAGCATGAGGCGTGCGAAATAATGATTCTTGACTGGCGCGAGCGAGAAAAAAAAGAGCGGGAAATCAAAAATAAGATAAGCAGCCTTAGACCGGAAGAGCTGGAACTTATCGACAGCAAAATCAGCGAACATTTGAAAAACCGCCTAAGAAGATGGGCGGCAAATCGCTGGTGGAGACTGTTCGGGTCGCAAGGGCATAGCCTGGAGACTCTGGAAGATGAATCCAGATTCATTGAATCACTGGACAAGGTTTTTACTTTCCCAGCCCCTAGCCACCTCATAGCCCAGCCTTCGCACGCGAGACAGGAATACACCACAAAGGAAACAACGAAGCGTGGCGTGTTTCAGACCATCACATTTTACGGCCCGCCTGTTGGTCGTCTTTTGGAACTGATGCTTTACGGCTTTTTTGAATTCAACGGTAAATGGATTTTTATTAATAGGTCGGGCCAATTCCCTAACGGAGAGAAGGCTCCCGATCAATGGCATGTACTGAGCGAAGGCACTCAGCCCTCAGACAGACTTGGCGTACGCATAACTGTTGCGATCAGGAACTGTCAGGGCAGGAAACATCACTACCCGCCCCCGAGCGCTGTTTTTTCGAGCCTGCCAACGACAGCCAAAGAACACTTCGCAGACGGATTCAAGGCACCGCTAGCACATGAAGATTGGCTGGGCTGGCTAGCAAATGAGGTTTGCCATCATCCGTTTGATTCAACGCCAACTACTGTTGATCTGGCTGGCGACTATCTGCTAGACAGCTATCCACTGATGGACTTAATCGCCAACGGTAAGCGCATCAGCGGCACACGAGTGGAGCCAGTCAATGGCAACTACTTCGACTGCCGACCCGACAACCTTGCCAGCCGATCAAGCCGAGGCCGCAAGATGAAATGCAACTCATGCCGAAAGCCTACGACTGCCAAAGAATCGGACAGAGTTAAAGACTCCACGGGCTCGACATTCAGAATTTGCCGTGCCTGTCAGGCGTGGGCTGGGAGGCAGCGATCCTAAGATACGCTTGAAGACTATTGGGACGATTAGGGTATTGCGAAGAATGATGGGGATAAAGTATATTTGGCCCTAGTGTGTGGTAATTGCATCAAAGACATAGACAGCCGGCCCGAAAGCCGGTTTTTTTTCGCCTAAACATTTACCCTCACCCTCTAGAACCCCGCCACCTGAGCGGGTTTTTTCATTTTTGGCCCGCCACCGTGCGGGCTTTTTTGTGCCCGGAGAAAAGCCATGAGCGTTAATACCCTTCGTCGTTTTATCAAACTGGCCGAAGTCAGAGCTCTAACGACCCTTTCGACATCTGAGATCTACCGGCGCGTTGCGGCCGACATCTTCCCCAAGCAAGTGACGCTTGGGCCGAAGTCTGTTGTCTGGATCGAATCCGAGGTGCTTGCCTGGTGCGAGGCACGTATCACTGAAAGCCGCGAGGTGGCCTGAAATGGAAAAGGCCACGATCCCAAAAGAGAAACGCAGCCTGTCGCAAGGCAATACTACCATCGGCACCGCTAAAGCGCCGACGAAGATCAGCCGCGTCCTTGCATATTTGCTCCAGGATCGCAGCCTCAACCGCTTCGAGGCCGAGCGCCTGGGCGATCACTGCCTCCACAGCACAATCAGCAGCTTGACCCACGGCTACGGTCTGAATTTCGCCCGCAAGTCCGAGCGCGTGCCGAACCACTGGGGGCTGCCTTGTCAGGTAACTCGCTACAGCCTTCCATTGAGTGAGCGTAAGCGCGCCAGCAATGTCTTGAAGATACTTTGCAATATTGCTGCGGCTAAACGTGAGGTGGCAGCATGAACAAGATTAGATTGACGCTGATCAAGGACGAACCTCGCGTGGACAGCCGACTGCTGGCCGAGCAACTGGGTAACAAACACAAAAACTCGATGGCGCTTATCGAGCGCTACCTGGCGAAATTTGAAGAGTTCGGGGTTGCTCCTTTTCAAACGGAGAAACCGTTGGCCGGAACCGCCGGTGGTAGGCCGGAGCGCTTCGCCCTGCTGAACGAAGATCAAGCGTTCTTCCTGCTGTCGTTGTCCCGCAATACCGACCGCGTTGTGGAACTGAAAGCGAGCCTGATCATGGCGTTCCGCGAGGCCCGTTATGGGCGCGCCTGCCAGACGCTGGAGACCCGCAAAATGGAAGCCAGCACCAGTGGTCGGCGCCTGGCCCACTGGCGCTACGACAAGCCAGGCGTGTATGCGCACGTCGCTCATTTGAGGGAACAACTGAAGCTGCCGCTCGATTCGGAGGACTTCCACCTATGACAGCTACACTCATGATCGGCGATGAGCGGTCGATAACTTTTGTTGCAAGCAATCACGCCCGCCGGTATGGTTCTCCCCGTCACATTGCTGACAACGACCTTGGCGGGTCGAACGATTTCAGGCGCAACAGCGCCCCCATTACGATTGCAGGCGCTTTTTTTGTGTCCGCATTCTCGTTTTATGGCGGGTTGCGCAGGAGCACCCCAGGGTGCGCCGGGTTCCTGAATCACCGGTCCGCCAATCCTGTGCAACTCGCCACCCTTCTCTGCTTGGCGGCAGGCCGTGGTGGTTCCCATGATTCGGGAGCTACACCCATGAAATACGCCCTAAATCCGTTCGCGATCCGCGCATTTGCTCACCGCCGCACGGCCCTGAGCGCCCTCCGCGCAAACTCTTCCTTGTCCGTTCGCCTCGCCCGCTACAACCATCACACCGATATCGCCCGCGCCCTAGAAGCGCAAGGCGGTTCCCAATGAACCACTTCCCAACCGTTGCGCCCCTTGAAGGCGAGGTGCTGTCTGAGGCGGTGCTCGACGCCCGCGCCATGTGCTCGATGAACTTTGCCAGGGATGAATTCAACAAGCTTTACGAACTGCTCTACCCCATGTGTTCGAGCCATACGGAAGGGCCGATGTGCGACATTGCACGGCACCTGGAGCAGGTCCGAATTTTCAGCCGTAATTTCTGCTGGGCTCATCGCCACCTGGGAGCCTCGTATGGCGTTGTGGGCGAGCGCGCAGGCATGGATGACGAGGTGATCGTATGACCTCCATCATCCACATGGCTGACGACACCCAGGACGATCTGCGTGACGTACAAGGCGTGCTGGTACTACTGAGCATGGCTCTTGCGCTGATCGCCGCACCCACCACGCCAATCATCGTCGCCCGCGTCACCGCCGTGATGGCGCAGCACACCGCCATGGCCTGGGCCGAGCTGCTGGACGGCGTGATTGCTGAGCAAGGGGGTGATCTGTGAAGACCGATACCACCCTGCGCATCACCCGCCGCCAGTATCGCCAGTTCGCAGAGCTGGCCAAGTCCAATGGGGTTGGCTTGACGCTGGACACCTTCACCAACCTGGGCGGCACTTGGGGTGAGTACAACTACTGGGCGCAGCCGATCATTCTTGACGTGTCGAGTGACAGCCGCCTGCGTGATGAACGTATTGCTATCAAGCTGGCCACCAGTGTGAATGCTGGCGCTTTCCGTGGTGCCCACCGCCCTGAGCTGGATTGGGCTGCGCTGGATGACAGCGAAATTTACCCGTTCATCGTCAGCCATGAGATCGGCCACCACGTCGACAACTTCACGTATTGGGATATCGCCCTGATGCCTGATTTGGCAGCCAGCGATCGGTGCCACAAGGTGATGTACCGCGTGAACGAGATGCTTGCAGATCGCTATGCCTGGGAGCAGGTAAGGCCCGGCGAGCCACTGCCGCTGAGCGAGGCAGGCAAGCGCTTGCAGGAGGAAATGGCTACCGACCTGGAGTTGCTCAATCAGCATATGCCTCGCACCCGCAGGGCGCCCAAGGCGCTGCCGAGTGGGCAGTACGCCTACGTGCCTGTCTCGATGCTGAAAACCGAGGAACTGGCCGCATTCGTCGGGCCGAACGTCTCCCCGGCGCTGATTGAACACACCCGAAACCGCCGCCGCGTTCATCGCCGCGACTCCAGACTGAGGGGTTAAAAATGACCAGTTTTCAACAGCGCTTCGCTGCGCTGACGGGATCGGCTTGCCCGAAGAAAGCCACCGAGCTGTTTTACGTGAGCCACCCGAAGGCCGATCGGGCCTTGTTGGGGCCGTTCCTGAGCCAGGCCGACGCCGAATGCGGGCGCGTCGTTTTGCGTAGTGCCGATGCGGTAGTGACGGCCTGCCTCGTCGAATCACTGGACGATTTGACCTACTGGCACGCGGTGAACAACGGCCAGGTCTGCCGGGCCTTCGCTGCCGCCGAGGGGGTGAACCATGAGTAAGGTCACGCCCATTCGCCGCAAGGGTGCCGGTGGCCCGCCGACTGCTGGCGCCTACATCGACAGCGCCAGCTATACGCTGCTGGTGGAAACCCTGGTGAGCTTCTTGGAACTGCGCATTGCCGAGGGTGACGCGGGCCGCCACTGCCCCGAGCTGGAGCGTCTGACCGATCAACTGGAACGGCTGGCCAAGCGCTTCACGCCACCGCAGGGGGCCGCATGACTGATCCTGTGATCTTGTTCCGTGACGCGCTCCAGTCGGCCTATGGGCCGCTCGACTGGCTGCCGATGGACGATGGCGACATTCACCGCTTCCACGTTCCCGGCGACAAGCCCGGCACGCTCAATGGCTGGTACTGCCTGTTTGCCGATGGCATTGCCTCGGGCGCGTTCGGGAGCTGGAAGACGGGCGGCACCAGCACCTGGTGTAGCCGTGAGCCGGTGGACGCCCGCGAAGCCGAGCAGGTGCGCCAGCGCATCGAGCAGGCCCGGCGCCAGCGGGAGGCCGAACGGCAACGGCGCCAGCTCAAGGCGGCTGGCCTGGCACAACGCTGGTGGCGTGACGCTCGCCGTGCTGACCCGGCCCACACCTACCTGGTCGCCAAGGGCATTTGTGCCCACGGCCTGCGCCAGCGTGGTGACGATCTGCTGGTGCCGCTGTATGCCGGGGGCGTGCTGGTCAACCTGCAACGGATCGTCCCTGACGGCGGCAAGCGGTTCCTGTATGGCGGTCGGATCACAGGCGCCTATTCGCCGCTGGGGCGCATCACGCCGGGCAAGCCACTGTGCATTTGTGAGGGGTGGGCCACGGGCGCCACGCTTCACGAGAGCGGCTATACCGTCGCCTGCGCGATGAATGCCGGAAACCTGAAACCGGTGGCGCTGGCGCTACGGGCCGACTACCCCGACACCGAAATCATCGTCGCGGGTGATGACGACCGCCAGACCGAAGCCGAAGGCAAGGGCAATCCGGGGCGTACCGCTGCCCATGACGCCGCTGCCGCGTGTGGTGGCCTTGTGACCTTCCCCGAGTGGCCCGCCGATGCGCCGCTGACCCTTTCCGACTTCAACGATCTAGCCGCCTGGAGGTGCCACCATGCGTCCGCCTGAGAACAACGTTATCAACCTGCGCCCCGAGGCGCCCATGGTCGAACCAGATCGCCCTTGCTGGGGCGTGTATGAGCACTGGGTAACGAATGAGAAGGGCCGCAGGCTCAAGCCCGGCGTGTACTGGCACGGGTTCAAGCGCAGCGCCGCTGATGATGACAGCGACGACGATAAGACCGACCGCCCCATCACTGATGAATGGATCGCCACGCCCGTGACGGTGGTGGCACGCACCACCAATAGCGACGATGGCAGCGAGGGGCGTTTTCTGCGCCTGCACACGGACAACGGCGCCAAGGAATGGATCATTCCCATGGAGGTGTTCGGCGGGAGCGGTGAAGACGCCAGGCGGACACTGTTTGGCATGGGCGTGATTATCGCGCTCAAGAAGCGCGGCCAGTTCATGGAGTACCTGCTGGACCAGCGCCCCGCCGAAGTGTTCGCCACCACCTGCCGCCCCGGCTGGCATGAGTCGGGCGCCTTCGTGCTGCCTGGGCGCACCATCGGCAGTGACAAGGTGCGCTATCAGGCCAGCGGTAAGGGGCAAAACCTATTCAGCGTGCGCGGGAGCCTGGACGGCTGGAAGGCCGAGGTAGCGGCCAAGTGCGAGGGGAACCCTGTACTGACCCTGGCCATTGGCTGCGCCTTGGCTGGCCCGCTGCTGAGCCTGGTGGGCGTTCTGGGCGGTGGTGTTCACCTGGTGGGCGATAGCTCGAGCGGTAAGTCGCTGGCGCAACTGATCGGATCGTCGGTATGGGGCGACCCGGGCGTGTTCGCCGCCAGTTGGGACATGACCAAGGGCGGCCTGGAGATCGAGGCATCGAGCCGCAATGACACAATCCTGCCCTTGGATGAGATAAAACGCGCCGACCCCAAGCGCGTACAGGAAATGGCGTACTCCCTCGCCAACGGCCAGGGTAAGGGCACCATGACCCGTGAGCGCGAAGGCCGCGCTAAATTGAGCTGGCGCCTGCTGACACTCTCCAGCGGCGAGCGCTCACTCTCTGAACACGCGGCCATATCCGGCAATGCCGCCCACGCTGGCGCCGAGTTGCGCATGGTCGACGTGAACGCCGGTACCCGCACACACCGGGCCTTCGACGAATTGCACGGGCTTGAGGGAGCGGACTTTCACCGACAGCTCACCGTGGCGGTCGGCGCCCACCACGGCCATCTTGGGCCAGCCTTTGTCGAGAAGCTGCTCGAGAGCGACGACCGAACGGGCCTGCTGGAAGACTTCGCCGGTGTACGCGCCACCTTTGTTGAAGATAACGCCCAGGCCGGCCGCGTTGCCGATCGGTTTGCAGTGATCGCACTGGCCGGTGAAATGGCAATCGCGTATGGCCTGCTGCCTTGGGTGCCGGGTACCGCCCTCGCCGACTGCCGCTTGCTGTACGGCGAGTGGCTCAGCCGGGTTGGTAGTGGCAATGCAGAAGACCGACAGATCCTGGCTGGCATCCTGGACTTTATCGACCGCCACGGTAGCAGCCGCTTTTCAGATGTCGACGATCAAACGCCTGACACTAAGGTTTTCAACCGGGCCGGTTACTGGGAGCTGGTAGGCACCAACCGCCTGTACCTGTTCAACAAGCCGGCGCTCATCGAGGCGGCGCACGGCTATGGCCTGTCTCGCATCATCAAGGCTCTGGAGAGCGCTAACGTCCTCGCACGCCGGGACAACGAGCGCAAAACCAAAAACTACCGACTCCCTGGTGGTGGCCAGGCTCGTCTCTATGTGATCGATCCAGACATCATGGATCGTGAAGGCGGTGGCGTATGAACGTCACTCAAAGACCAGCAATCCAGATTGCCCAAGTTCACAGGAACCTAGAATCACTGGCAACAGTGGCAACACCGGCAACGGCCTTGTGTGGCATGGCCTACAGCCGTTGCCACCCTATAAAAAAAGTGGCAACAACTGGCAACGCACACCTCATTTTCAACATAAGAACCCCGCACTTTCCCTTCATTTGGTTATCACTGTTGCCGGTAGAAAACCGGTGGCAACAGTTTGGCAGCATCGGCAACGCCTGGAGGCCACGGTTTACGGGGCTGTTGCCACTGTTGCCGCTGTTGCCGGTGTTTTTGAAATCACAGGAACACTGGATTACCGGCATTCATGCCGAGGTGACGGTATGAGCCTCCTTTCCAGCCTGCTCGATCACATGCCGCCAGCCATTGCAGGTGCCGACTCCACAAATTTGCGGAGTCGCCTTGAACCTCGCCCGCGCCTGGTGCTGGCCAACCCTTTCGAGCGCACTCCCCGACTCATCACAAGCCCACACGCAAGCGCCGCCACCGCCACGCCCGAATGGCGACAAGCCCGTGACCAATACCTCAACCACATCATGGTTTGTCGGAGCTGCTACGCGCCCACCGGCCGCCATTGCACGGCTGGCGCCCACCTGCGCGCCAGCTACGACACCACACCTATGGAGGCGCACCAATGACGCCGAGCCTCATCACCCGCTTGTGCAACATCGCTTTAAAGCCTGGCGTCAGCGCCGCCACGCAGCTCATCACCACACGGCGAATCTGTCGCGCCATTGCTGTCCAGCTCGACGTTATCCGCAGTGAACGGCGAGCCCTACGCCGGCAAGCGGGAAAGCTGAAAGCGTTTCTCCCATTCACCCGGCAGACCATTGCGGAACTGGAGGAGCAGGCCAGCGAACACCAGGAGGCCACCCGCAGCGGAGCGTGGAGCGCACTCGCAGGGTTTGGCCAATCACTGATGTTCGACCGCGAGGGGCTGGCGCAGGCGCTGGGCTTCGACCAGATGTGCGACCTGCTGGGCGTCAACCCAGTACATCGCCATCGGGCCAGCGCAGACGGTGACACCAGCCTTCGCGGAGTGGCCTACCTATCCCAACTGGAGGACAGCGCCGACCGCAAGAGCGACGAATGGGGCGCCGGTGGCCCGCTGTATCAAGCCTGCCACGCCGCCATGATCCGGTTCATCAGGGAATGCCCGGAAGACCAAATACCCGACCCATTCGCCCCTGGTGCGCCGTTCGGCCCAAAGCTGCCGCCCACCCTGAGCATCGTCGGCAACTGACCATTTTCCGCGCCACGTTTTGCGAATCACGAAAACGTGGCGCGACACCGAGCAACACCACCGGGCACAAGCCCATGACCAGCGCCAGCGGCGCATAAGAGGAAACATGACAGACCAACATAGCAACACCACAGGCCAGGCACCCACACACCGGGAGCGCTTCGCCGAGGCGTGCAAGGTGACTGACTTCGTGATCAACCCGAAAGCGGTGGCGGGGTATTACGTCTGGGGCGTTGACCACATCGTCAAGGGTGGCCGTAAGGAGATCGATGGTCCGTATTACACCGAGGACGAGGCTTGTATAGCAGCAGATCTGATGAAGCCAATAGAGCCGTTCGCTCGAGCGTTTGTGTCAACCCATTGCTGGGCGTGGAATCCAGACCCGCGCCGAGAAAAGGATATCCGTGACGACGCCATGGCATCCCGAATGATGCTCGCCATGCAGATCGGCGCCGAAGTACCAACTCACACCACCAGCGACAAGTAGGAGAAACAAATCATGGCCGCACTTTCGATTGAATACACCCCAATGAGAAACATCAGGCTCTGCGCGCAGTTGCGACAATTCGGAAAGTCTTACCCGCTCGCCGTCCGCACGCCGGCGGAAGCCATAAAAGCCTTATGCGTGCAGATCCCCGGGCTCGAGAGATTTATCTCCAACGCCAAGTCGAGAGGTCTGGAGTTTGCAGTGTTCGTGGGCAAGAAGAATGTCGGAGAGACGGAGCTGGGTTTCCAGGGCGCAGGCGACATCATCATTGCGCCCGTGATCACCGGCAGTAAGCGCGCAGGCTCTCTTCAAACCATTGTTGGCGGGATATTGATTGCAGCAGCATACGTGCTGTCTTTCACCCCATTCGCTGCCGCGTCACCTTTTCTGTATTCGGCAGGCGCTGCAATGTCCATCGGCGGCGTAATCCAGATGCTCAGCCCTCAAGCTGGCGGCCTCAAGACCAGCGCAGCGCCTGAAAATACCCCCGGCTACGCTTTCGGCAGCGCCAAGAACACCACTGCTTCCGGCAATCCAGTTTCCCTGTGCTACGGCCGTCGGCGCTGGGGTGGGGCAATCATCAGTGCTGCGATCTATGCCGAAGACCAGATGTAGGAGCCACGGGGCGGTGCTAAAGTGGCCGCCTCATGGAAAGGAGCTCTCATGCTGAAAATTACCGCTGTTGCCGCCCTGGTTGCCCTGATGGCCGGCTGTGCTACTTCTCCGGTACCCACGAAAACCGCTGTTGCGGTACCTCCTGAAAGGGTTCTCGCATATCAGACGAGCTCCCCAGGTACCGGCACACTGTCGGTAACCCGAGACTCTGGCCATACGGGAAGTCTTTGCTCAGTGGGACTTTTCGTAGATGGAAAAGTGGTCGCATTACTCGAGCCTGGAGAAAGGGTTGCCCTCCACGTCCCTGCTGGCTCGGTTGTTGTCGGTGCGGCATACCAAGGAAGCGGCATCTGCGGGATGGGTGCGGACAGGCAAGAGCGAGAGGCAATCGTCACGGACGGAAAGGTGAAAAACTACCGCATATCAACGAGCGGTGACGGTGTTTTAGACATTCTCCCCACCACGCTGTAACGGAAAGATAGGGCCGCCTCCGGGCGGCTTTGTCACGCTTTGAGACAGACGATATGGTCTCACTCAGACCAAATCGTCTGTTTCGCCATCTAGCTGGTAACCACTCTGGTAACCACCAAAAGTAACCACCCTGCCCGGTTACCATCCATCACAGGGATACCCGTCACGGAGTCGCCAGACGCCCGCCAACCTTGACAATTGTTAACAGGGTGACGGGTTGGCCAACCTCCCCAGGGACTAACATTTGCTAACAGGCTGCGAGCGTTGCCATCGGCTCCAGGCCAATCCGATGTCAACATTTGTCAACATCGAGCCAGGCTTTCGCACTCGATCCGATGTCAGGTTTTGTCAGGTTTTGGACTGCTCCTCTTCGAGAATATGAGCCTCGAGGTTGTGAAGCGTATACGAGAGATCCCCTGCCGGGTCGTACAGCTCGCGAACCCATTTATCGCTCGCTGGATTCGCATTAACGGCGAGCCTGAAATTGGCCGACGCGGCACGAAGACCTGGGCCAAAGTACATTTCTTCCAAACGCGTTTGTGCTTGTTTTCGCCGAGACATGGTTCCGTGCTTGGCAGCAGTTTTGATTTCTTCCTTGATCGACTTCAACCTAGATTGAAGCGAGGCAATCTCGTTTGGGGAGAATGACTTTCGACCTCCTGCCTCACGCATGAGGACATCCAAATGTTCGTGCAAACGGCGTATCTCATCAGCCATTGTTCGGGCTTCAACGAGATCTATTATTTCTGTGGACATGCGTCGATTCCTGCTTGGGTTGAAGGTAACCAATAGCGGCATCCCTCACAGATTTCAACAATCGAGCAACAGATCGGCCGGTATCCACTCTGGTATCCACGGTTTGGCGTTGATCCACGCCGGAGCCAGGGTGGTGACCAGACACGGTGACCACCATCAGTGACCACTTTTGGCTGGTCAAGGGCTCGTCCAATCCCTCTCGGAGAAACGCACCATGGAGGGGCCAAATGCTGGCCGAGCCACGCGGGATAGCACTCCGGACTGCTATATTGCCGACCACCTGACCAGCCTAACCCAATACAAGGAATGTGAATGTGAAGCTCGCCCCTGTCTTATTACTCGCCCTTATGACGTCTGGCTGTGCTACCGGCCCCGCCGTCGAATGGGTGACTGTCCGCAACACTGACAAATTCACTGATAAATCCAGTTGCGCGGTCACGGTGGGCACCTATTACACAAGGGGCGGGATATACACCGTCAGCAATCAATACTACCCATACATTGAGGTGATAAATGGCGACCTCCGGGTAGGTGTGAAAAGCGGCGGCCGCTTCCTGATCCCGGTCGGCGACGTCCAGCTCAGAGTCGATCAGAAAAAGGCATGGACGATAAGCACCAGCGAAACCCCGCTGGACTATGTGCCCGAGGGCCAGCTCAAAGCTATGCAAGCCTATGCGCCGAAAGATCCCCAGCAACAACAGATAGTGGAAAACGCCTACAAGACTGCGATGGAGGCTACAGCGCGATCCATGTCGCCTTTTACCGCGTCAACAGGCGAGAAGGCTCAGTCCATTCTCAAAGAGATGCGATCCGGCAAGACTCTTATCTACCGCACTGTTGGACTGAATCAAGCAGCGTCTACGACCGGGGAATATGTACTGGACCAATCGCTGGAGGTCGCCTTGCGCCAATGCGGTATCCAATAGCTGCGGGCATCAGTGTTTGGCGCAAGTCCAACGCGCACTGGTCTGTGCGAGGCGCTACCTACCAAAGGGTAACTTGGGACTTCACGCTCGCGGGTCATTGCATTCATGGTTAAAAGAGCCGGACAGGCCGAGATGGTGGGCTTTTCTCGCTGATGATAAAGTCGCGATTCATTCGGGAGGGATATCATGAAACTCAAGCAAATTGGACTGGTTCTACTTGCTGCTTCTGCACTCGGAGGCTGCGCAGTACCTCAGCAGCAAATTGTTCCACGAGTTTCATTTCCAGTCGCAGAATACGAGTCTCTCCCTACCAGTGGCAGCGGAACTCTCACTGGACAGGTTTTTATGCGAACAGTGGGCGGCGATGTGAAGTACGGAGCAGGCAGCGACGTATACATCCTTCCAGTCACGAGTTACTCCACTCAGTGGTACACAGAAAGCTATTTAGGCGGGCAAGTCTTGGGCGCGCCAGATCCCCGCGCCGAGAAGGGAATGAAATTGACGCAAGCTGATGGAACGGGCTACTTCAAGTTCACCGACGTTCCACCGGGGAAATATTATCTCAGCTCCAAAGTAACCTGGCAGGCACCCACCCAGTACGGGCTTTCTCTGCAGGGAGGCGTCATAGCTAAAGTTGTAGTGATTGAAAACGGTAAAGAGGTCAGAGAGATGCTGACCAAGTAGCGCAGATACGTCGCATGCCTTTAGGTCTGCGCCTAGTCCGGAGAGGGTAACTCGCGCACTGCTTCGCGCATGCCCGTCGCGCACCTGACCGTTGCGCGAAGCCCTTCCCCTCCAAGGTTTCACGCACCCTTCACGCAGCATATTCACGCACTGGGCCGCGTGATGCCCGGGCCGACACGTAGGCTCCCCAGCGCCAGCGACGCCTCGCCACCGGACTGCGCAGTAACTGCGCAAATTGCGCACAGCAAGTACGCACTGAGGTTCGCACTTCTGGTTCGCACCCTCTTACGCGAGCCTGGTGCGAACCCAGCCGCCAGCCTGTTATCAAAAGTTATGGTTTCCAGGCGCCGGTTTCCACTGTGGTTTCCACCAAAAGAAGGCGTTCTGACTGGCAACCTTGAGACATCGCGGCACATTGTCTGGAGGCCCTGGCGCTAAGCGTTCTTCCCCATTGGGGAAACACGCTGCAAATGAACACGCCCCATCTATTCAGCTACATTCATTCGCATCACCGGAAGGGAGAAGGGTATGCCATCAATGGAAATAGCTATTGTGGGCGGAGAGCGCGCTGCGCCAGAGCCGGGACTTAAAGGAAAGTGTCAGCTGTGCGGAAAACCCGCTCAGGCGAAATGTGGGCCCATTATTCGTTGGCACTGGGCGCACGCTGGCCGGCGACACTGCGACCCATGGATGGAGAACGAAGGCCCCTGGCATCGCGCTTGGAAAGCTCTGTTTCCGTTCGAGTGGCAAGAGGTTGTGGCCTATGACCATGCTGGCGAGAAGCATATCGCTGATGTGAAGCGCCCAGACGGCATAGTGATTGAGCTTCAGAACTCTCCGATGGGCATCGAGGAGATGAACAGCCATGAGGTGTTCTATGGCGAGCGTATGATCTGGATCGTAAACGGGGAAAAGTTCAAGGATCACATCCAAATCGGTGACGCACTGCCAGATCCCGACCACCCGAAAATCAGGGACTTCAAACTGGCCATGCCTGTCTATTCTCGATGGACGAACGTATGGCGCCAGCCATGCCTCGACGGGGGCGCCTTCGCGTACTTCCGTAGGGGCGATATCGCTGCCGCCACTTCGCCCCGCCCGATGTTAGAGCTATTCCACGGTGAAGACTTCGGAGGGGCAGTCCAGGAGTCTTATCGCGGGCAGCACACCTGGTCGTGGCGCAAGCCGAGGGAAGGCTGGCTGATGTCCAAGCGCACCGTAATTTTCGACCTCGGCGAAAAAGGCATGTGGACAATTGGTGTGTACGATCAAGCGCCTTGCCTCCAGAGAATTTCCCGGCACGCCCTTATAGATTCACTACTATCTGGCGCAGAACCCAACCTTACCTGGACACTTGAGCCATATACCGATTGGATGATGCCGAAATCTCTTTGACCACGCTTTGACGGAATGCGAGACAGGCATCAGACCAAAACCACGCCGGACGGCCGTCTGAGGCTTATCCCGAGCGGCGCCCGTCAAAGAGCTGGGCTTTGCCGTCTCATACCCCTGACAGACCCCTGACAGTTTTCCAGGAGCCGGTGCTACGCTTCTTCGAAACACGGAGAGCCAGCATGACTGAAACCAAACTGATCGCCAGCCTGTTCGACCGCCTCAATCAGAACCAGCTCGCCCTGGGCGCCGCGGTGGAGGAGCTTTCCAATTGGGTCGAGCAACGCGGATCGGCGGACATTGCCAGCAACGTGCGCGGAGCACTGGAAACACTCGACGAGAACCTGGTGTTCATTCGCCAGGGCATTGCTGAGCTTACCGTCGCCGGCAGTCTGGGGCAGTCGTGAGGAGGCAACTAATTCTGGACAGTTCTGGACGGATCGCGGCGCGGCACGCAACCTGATTCAGGCCGGGAGCCCCAGCGATCAAGGGCTCCGACAGATCGGCGTAGCAGTCCAGATACCCACCACGTCCAGAATTTTGGGCATACCCGTGGCGGGCGGTTCCGAGAGCCGAATCCTTGACCAGCCTTGACGAAATTCTTGACAGGTCTTGACGGATTTATCTGGCGCCACCAGTGGTTGGAACGCTGAAAGCCACGCAGATCAAGGCTTTTCGAGCATTCGGGCTGCCTGACCAGCACCGGCCCCGTCTAAATTCGTGAGGCGGCCGTCAAGGTGGGTGCTCGATCAATATCCTAGCGCGATGGGGTGGTGAAATACCGGGCCAGAAAAATGCTTAGCGCGCCAGGCAATATTAGACAGGCCCTAGACGGATTCCCGACGACAGAACAAGGGTCAGTTGCCCGCAGCCCAAGCAATGCGCCGCCTCCAGCATCAAAGGTGGCGTGCTGGCGCTAGATGTTCGTCTAGTATTTTCCGGGGCTTCCAGCGACCTGACAGCAGGTCGGAGCAGGTGGTGAATGAGTCGTTCACCCTGGAGCGGAAGCCGGTCGACTTGCCAGCTTGGCCAACCCCCGGTTTCCAGGTAGTTGCTCACGTTCCGCTGGTAACATCTGTAGGTCATCTGCTGGCCCCGCTTCATTCCGGCGCCAGCATCAACCGCGCACCGAGGATAGAGCCGTGTCCGTTATTGACTGTGATTATCTACCCGCCGACAAGGTGGTGTTTCCGCCGGAGCTGGCGCTGCTGATTGTTAGGAAGGCAAGCGCCATGGCGGCAGCCTTTGAAGAGCAGGCGCTTGACCAACTCACCAAGGATGCCAGGCGAGCGCTTTCTCAAGGCGTGGAGCCAAGGCGCGTAATCAGGGAAATGCGCTTGTAGGCGGAAAAGGGAACTGCCGGGATCTCGGTAGTTTTTCCAGTACCTGCCATACCGGAATGGGAGCCCAGGCTAATTACGGAGAATCCCGGACAATCCCCTTTCGCGAAACACCCCATGAACGACCACTACCCTGATCCGGGGTGGTGCTGGCGCGGGGGTATGGCAAAAACGCCTCTGTGTGGTGGAACTGCCACAAGGCGCCAGCACCACAACCACCGCAAAAGCGAGGAGCCAGGCAATGGGGCGATCCAAAACGGCTTACCACTCGTCGGGCATCGGCGGAGAAAATCAACACCATTTCGGCCGTCGTGGGTAGGTTCAAAATAGGGCCACATTTTAAAAAGAGAGTAGATTTGTGAGTAGATTTACATATCCACCAAAGACAACACCTTTAAAACCGTGACCTGTAGCCGATTGTTCGATTCCGTCTCTGGCACCAAAATACCGAGAAACCCCCAAGGAACCATGTGTCCTTGGGGGTTTTTTATTGCCTGCGATTTTATGGTTGCTGGACCATTTCTGGACCAAGGCGCTTTGATCGTTGGATTGAAAGCAGTCCAACGGACTTTCGGTGCCAGCCCCAGCACTGAATAGTTTTAATCTGAATCCAGCTTTCAACTTGAGAGCCTCCCTCAGACAAGCTGAGGCGTCGGCCATACAGTCCCGCTCCCCCTGGCACGCCACAGGGCCTCTGAACCCTCCCGATCGCCTTTCAGTCCGCACGATTACACGTCACGTGGTGCGCGAGATGCGAAACCATGGGCCATTATCCGCCCCTAGCTCCGGGGAGCAGATCAAGTCTGGCCCTGCCGGATGCTCGCTTACCTTCTGGCAGTGCAGCAAGTGCAAGTCAGTACGATCATCTTTCACTCGTCTTTGAATCCCGCCAACCCCTGAGCAGCGCGCCATTTTTTGAGTGTGCGCGTGATGCCTTCGGCTGAGTCGTCAGCATCGTCCTCGGGGAAAAATATCAAGTCCGAGCCTGCCGGATGTTCACAGATCGTGTTGAAGTGATGCACGAGCCTGTTCTCTTCCTCTTCGCTTGCGTCGTTCCCGATAATGCGTTGAAGCAGCTCTATGAATTCCTGTTCGGTGTAGTCGGAAACACTGTTTTTCAAAATCATTGTCTGTCTTCCTTGTGAATCGCTACGTGTCGTTTTGGCGTCATTATTGCGAGGTTGTCTACGTCGTACACCGCGCCGCCATGCTGAACGTTTTCAATATGATGGATCTCGTACCGAGCGTTTTCACCGTTGTGCTCTGGTCTTTGAGCGAAGGGGGCTTTGCCATTTCGTAGTTTGTGTTGGTTCGTGGGCTTGAACTGGCTCAATAGCGCTGGGTCATTACCCACGGCAGTCCAGAATGCCTTCCTGAAAGCATTGAAGCTGCTAAAGCGTTTGCCGATGAGTTGACTGGCAATGCTTGCGGGTACGGGGGCTCCGAGTCCAGAACTCGCCCCCGCTAACCAGAGGCCCGTCACATCTTTCCCCTGTCCTGTAACGGTACCGGGGTCAAGCCGGACATTCATTACGATGTACAGCGGCTGAATGCCAGAGTCTGCCGGGAACACAAGGATGAAGTCTTTGTACTCGGGCGGGTAGATCGGGTTGACGATGATGCTATCCGCTTTCTCAGATGGCGGATAAATCCAAATCTGTGGCGCCTTTGGAGCGCTTTCTAACGCTGGAATACCTAAGGTGTTGGACGGGTCAGCGGCGGGTGTCCATATCAGGGTTACGCCATCGCCCAAGTC
>NZ_NQKI01000027.1 GCF_002269125.1 Pseudomonas lundensis
GTTGCTTGGTCATCTGACACCTCGATATGGCGAGCATTCTCGCCTAAATGAGTGTCCGGTTTCATTAGACCACTACAAGGTAACCCGAAACGAGCGAATTGCTAGCATCGGGTCGCAAAGAACTAGGCTGAGAAACCACCATCAATCGTCAAGCTGGCTCCGGTGATGAAGCTTGCTTCTGGACCCGCTAGATAGGCGACAAAGCCGGCAATTTCATCAGCTTTGCCGTAGCGCCCCAGTGCCATCAGACCTTTCAGGTACTCGGCGCCCTCACCGTCGGCCGGGTTCATCTCGGTATCCACCGGGCCGGGTTGCACGTTGTTTACAGTGATGGCTCGAGGCCCCAAGTCGCGGGCCATGCCTTTGGCCAAGCCGACCAGCGCCGACTTGCTCATGGCGTACAGCGCACCGCCGGCAACCGGAATACGCTCGGCGTTAGTGCTGCCGATGTTGATGATGCGCCCGCCGTCGATCATATGTCTTGCAGCTTCCTGGCTGGCTACGAACACACTGCGCACGTTAATCGCCAACGTGTGGTCAAGTTGCTCCAGGGTGAGTTCTTCGGTGCTGCCCCAGGCCAGCACGCCAGCGTTGTTGACCAAAATATCCAGCCCACCAAAGTGCTCGGCTGCAGTGCGAATGGCCTGCTGCACGGCTGCTGCATCAGAACTGTCAGCCTTTATGGCAAGGACTTGACCACTAGCGGCAATCACTTCACTGACCAGAGCATTGGCCCGCTCGGCAGACGATACATAGGTGAAAGCCACTTGAGCACCTTCATGAACCAAGCGTTTGACGATGGCCGCGCCTATACCGCGAGAGCCGCCTTGGACGAAAGCCACTTTTCCTTGCAGGGTTTGGGTAGAGGTCATGGTGTATCTCCATTACAAGAAATTAAGTTAGTTGACATCGGTGTCAGCACCCTAAGGCCGAGGACCTTAGCCTTCATAGCCATGGTCTGACTCAGTTCATCCAGGCGCAGTGCGCGGAACTCTTGGCCATCGACTATTCCTGGCTTTAGCAGCAGCCGTTAACCGGCATCGCATTAACTAGGAATATAAAACCAGACATTGCCGTTAATCGACACACCCATCCGCCAGACTTCGGCAAGTTGTATCTATCAACGAAAAGGTGCTCAGTGTACCGATGGCTGCCCACCAGCGGCATGATGGCAGGCAAAGTGGAAGCGAAGAGATATCAGCAGGAAGTTAAGCCAGGGTTACGGGTGTCGGCTTTGAGTTGAAGTAGATCTCTAGAAAATGGCCGCTACTGGCCGAAAGCAGACTACCCAGACTATAGGGAAAAAAGCACACCCCCGCCCTCCGTCACAAGGCTCCAGCTTACGGAATAAAGAGGCTGCTTGCGGAAGCAATCCAAAAAATTGCGGAAGCGATCCTCAAATCGCAGCCAATAAAAAACCCCGTAGACCTTGATCTACGGGGCTTTCGAATGTGGAGGCCGAGGCCGGAATCGAACCGGCGTGGGCGGATTTGCAATCCGCTGCATAACCATTTTGCTACTCGGCCATTTGTGCCTGACATTTTAAAATAAACATCAAATACAAAAGAAATTGTGACGCTCTAAATCCAGCATTTCAGGCTGTGCCTCGTGCTGATGGCGCGCATTATGTACTAGAAGAAAGAAGCTGGCAACCCCCTGAATTCTAATAATTTTTAGCTCTGCTATCTAAGCTGTGTCAGTCTCTGAAAATGACGCAGTGGATCATTGCTGATGACACTCGTAAATGATGACGCACACAGTGAGTCACTCCAAGCTAAGGCGCGCGCAGTCATTCACCTGTCGCCTACAGCGCTTTGTCATGGAGCAGAGCACAATTCCTACCAACACAATCACACTTACCCTCAACTTCTGAGGACGCGCCCGACTTAATCCTAAGCGGCTCTCACGTAAAGTCTCGCCGCCGTTAACGAACGGACCGACACCTTTACTGGAGCTTTAAGATGAAAAAAATATGGATGCCCGCGGCTATTGCTGCAGCAGTTTTGGCCACCAGCGGTTGCATGAGCCATAACGTGAGCCAGCCCAACGCTCCTATTGCCGGTACAGTTACAGCTGACCTGAAAGCAAAAATCGAAGTCGGTGGCGAAATTACTGGTCAATCCACATCGAACGTTCTGTTCGGCGTATTGAAAATAAGTGGCGACAGCGAATTCGCCGATGGCGTGACTTACGGCGGCCCAGCGCCAGCGTTTAGCCTGCCTGACCCAGTTTCAGCGACAAAAGCCGCAGCCGCATATAAAGCCGTTAAAGGCTCAGGCTCTGATCTGATTGTTGCACCACGCTATGCAGTGTCGGTTGAAGACTATTTCATTTTCAAGAAAGTTAACGTCACCGTGACAGGCAACAAAGGCAGCATCAAGAACATCCGCTAAATAAAATGTTCCAGGCTGCTCAAATCGTGCAACAGCTCGGGCTGACCCCCATTCAGCACATCCCCACCAGCGTCAGAACAGCCTAATGAACTGATACTGTTGCGAGCCGTTGCCTATCGAGCCGCTTGGTTCGGCGGGACACAAGTCCCGCCACCTACCTTAAATCACTACATTTCGTATAAAACGCAGCACCGCATCACCTTCATTGCGATAAGCATGTGGTCGATTGCTCGCATACGTATAAAAGTCGCTCGCGTTAAAGCGCAATACTTGATCGTCAAGCATCAAGGTCAAACAACCCTCAATGATGTATAGCTGTTCGCTCCAGCCGTCCGCGTCGGCCTCGGATAGGTATTCTTCTCCAGGCTCCAGACGCCACTCCCACAACTCGACCTCCTTCTTTGCAGCGGCCTTGGCGAGCAACACCGCCTTGCTTCCTGGAACGCAACCGCTCCAGGCCACTTCATTGATCCGACCAGGATCGGGGGAGCCGGGAGCCTGAATCAGATCACTGAAAGCCACATCTAAGGCTTCAGCCACTCGATCAAGGGTGCTGAGGCTGACATTTTTTTCGCCCGCCTCAATAGCGACCAGCATCCGTCGACTAACCCCTGACGACTCTGCCAAAGCACGTTGACTGAGCTGTGCGAGCAGCCGTAGACGTCGTACATTTTGGCTCACGTGCTGCAATACAGACGCACGCTGGGAATTTTCTTTGGGCACTATATTGCTCACTTTGTGACACTGCGCAGTATACTGCTCAGCTTTGGCGCATTGTGCGTCTCACGTTTATAACGCGCAAGGTCGTGACACCATTGAAAGCTTCCAGACTGTCGTTTTTGACATCTCGTATCAGTAAAGCGGAATACGTGCTGATCCTGATCACTATGGTGTGGGGGGGCACATTTCTGCTTGTGCAAAATGCTCTTACTGCAAGCGGCCCCCTGTTCTTTGTCGGGTTGCGTTTTGCTGCCGCGGCCAGCATCGTCGCGCTGTTCTCAATCCGCAGCTTGCGCGGCATTACCCTGCTTGAATTGAAGGCAGGGTTATTCATAGGCATTGCCATCATGCTGGGCTACGGCTTGCAAACCATTGGTCTGCAGACCATCCCCAGCAGTCAATCAGCCTTTATTACGGCGCTGTATGTTCCTTTTGTTCCACTACTGCAATGGTTGGTTCTAGGCCGTCGTCCGGGATTAATGCCCAGCCTGGGCATCATGCTTGCCTTTGCAGGATTAATGTTGCTCTCAGGCCCCAGCGGCGCGTCGTTAAGTTTCAGTTCCGGTGAAATCGCTACGTTGATCAGCGCCATCGCCATCGCAGCCGAGATCATCCTGATTAGCGCGTATGCCGGTAAAGTCGACGTGCGCAGAGTCACCGTTGTGCAATTGGCGACTGCTTCCGTTCTCGCATTTGCGATGACCGTACCTACCCATGAAGCAGCTCCCGACTTTTCATGGCTACTATTAATAAGCGCTGTCGGATTGGGTATTGCCAGTGCAGTCATTCAAGTTGCCATGAACTGGGCGCAGAAGAGCGTATCCCCTACCCGCGCCACATTGATTTATGCAGGAGAACCTGTCTGGGCAGGAATCGCCGGGCGCCTGGCGGGCGAACGTTTACCTGCCATTGCTTTGCTGGGGGCAACATTGATTGTTGCAGCGGTGATCGTGAGTGAGTTAAAAACAAAAGGTAAAACTCTCGACATGCCTGATGAACACGAAAGCAACAAAGCATGCGATTGATTCTGCAGCGCTGAAATCAGATGTACACACCCCTATCCGGGAGTGCTCATACAAGGATGCTGCCGGGCAAGCCATTACACAGCTTGTACACATTTTGTAGGATTCGGCGCCAGCTTGAGTGTTGGTGATCCCCTGCCCGCCACGTATGATCGCTCACAAACTCCTGCAGATTAGAAGCCTATGTCCCTGATAGTTCTACTGCTTCTGCCCTTTATCGGCAGCTGTCTGGCGGCTGTTTTGCCGCACAACGCGCGCAACAGTGAGTCACTGTTGGCCGGTCTTATTGCCCTCGTTGGCACTATTCAAGTCGCCATGCTCTACCCGCAAATCGCCCATGGGGGTGTTATTCGGGAAGAGTTCATGTGGTTGCCCAGCCTCGGCCTGAATTTTGTGTTGCGCATGGACGGGTTTGCCTGGTTGTTTTCAATCCTGGTGTTAGCCATTGGCACTTTGGTGTCCCTGTACGCCCGCTACTACATGTCACCTGAAGACCCTGTCCCGCGCTTTTTTTCATTTTTCCTGGCTTTTATGGGTGCGATGCTCGGGCTGGTGCTTTCAGGCAACTTGATCCAAATCGTGTTCTTCTGGGAGCTCACCAGCCTCTTCTCGTTTTTGCTGATCGGATATTGGCACCATCGCTCAGATGCCCGCCGTGGCGCGTATATGGCATTGATGGTCACTGGCGCAGGGGGGTTGTGCCTGCTGGCAGGCGTCATGCTGCTCGGCCATGTTGTCGGCAGCTACGATCTGGATGCCGTATTGGCTGCGGGCGACCAGATTCGCGCACACAGCCTCTATCCGATCCTGCTCACGCTTATCCTGATTGGCGCGCTCAGCAAAAGCGCACAGTTCCCGTTCCATTTCTGGCTTCCCCATGCCATGGCGGCTCCCACGCCTGTCTCGGCGTATCTCCACTCGGCAACCATGGTCAAGGCCGGCGTATTCCTGCTGGCAAGGCTTTGGCCTGCGTTGTCCGGCAGTGAGCAATGGTTCTGGATCGTCAGTGGGGCCGGTGCCTGCACACTGGTGTTAGGTGCTTATTGCGCCATGTTCCAGAACGACCTCAAAGGTCTGCTGGCCTACTCGACGATCAGCCACTTGGGCCTGATCACGCTGCTGCTTGGTCTCAATAGCCCGCTGGCTGCGGTAGCGGCCGTCTTTCATATTCTCAACCATGCCACGTTCAAGGCGTCCTTGTTCATGGCGGCTGGCATCATCGACCACGAGAGCGGTACTCGCGACATACGCAAGCTCAGCGGTCTGTTCAAGCTCATGCCCTATACCGCGACGCTGGCCATGGTTGCCAGCGCCTCCATGGCCGGCGTACCGCTGCTCAACGGTTTCCTTTCCAAAGAGATGTTCTTTGCCGAAACCGTCTTTATCAATTCCACAAAATGGGTAGAAATCGCGCTGCCGGTAGTTGCGACCGTAGCGGGTACTTTCAGTGTGGCCTATGCCCTGCGCTTCACGGTGGATGTGTTCTTCGGCCCCCCCGCCACTGATCTTCCGCACACACCCCATGAGCCGCCGCGCTGGATGCGTGCGCCAGTGGAATTGCTGGTATTTACCTGCCTGATGGTCGGTATTTTTCCGGCTCAAACCGTGGGGCCACTTCTTGCTGCCGCTGCCCGGCCTGTCGTCGGCGGGGAATTGCCCGAGTACAGCCTGGCCATCTGGCACGGCCTGAACGCACCGATGATCATGAGCCTGATCGCCATGTCCGGCGGCATCGTGCTCTATGTTCTGTTGCGCAAACAGCTCAAGCTCAATCGCTTCCCACTGCCGCCCCTGATCCGTTTCTTCAATGGCAAGCGTTTCTTCGAACGCAGCCTGGTGGTCATCATGCGGGGCGCGCGTCGAATAGAACGCCGCATCAGTACTCAACGCCTGCAAAGCCAGCTGTTTCTGCTGGTGCTGGCGGCCGTGATCGCTGGTTTGATTCCGATGATTTACAGCGGCCTGAGTTGGGGCGACCGACCGAAAATTCCGGGTTCGATTGTGTTCGTTACCCTGTGGCTGATGGCGATTGCCTGCGCGCTGGGCGCCGCCTGGCAAGCCAAATATCACCGTCTTGCCGCACTGACCATGGTCAGCGTGTGCGGGCTGGTGACGTGTGTCACCTTCGTGTGGTTCTCTGCACCGGACCTTGCCCTGACGCAACTGGTGGTAGAAGTCGTCACCACCGTATTAATCCTGTTGGGCCTGCGCTGGTTACCACGTCGGATCGAAGAAGTCTCACCTCTGCCAAGAACCTTACGCAAGGCGCGCATCCGGCGCCTGCGTGACTTGCTCTTGTCGACTGTAGTCGGCGGCGGTATGGCGCTGTTGTCCTACGCGATGCTGACCCGCCAGACCCCGAATGATATTTCTTCTTTCTACCTCAGCCGCGCATTGCCTGAAGGTGGCGGCAGTAATGTGGTGAACGTCATGCTGGTGGACTTCCGGGGCTTCGACACCTTGGGTGAGATCACCGTGCTGGTGGCTGTGGCGCTGACTGTATTCGCCCTGTTGCGCCGTTTCCGCCCCCCCAAAGAAAGCATGGAACTACCCGCTCAGCAGCGTTTGCTGGCCAAAGATGTGGTCACCGACCTGGTGAACCCGCGCAGCGCCAGCGACACCGCGCTGGGTTTCATGATGGTGCCTGCGGTGCTGGTGCGTTTGCTGTTGCCCATAGCGTTCGTGGTATCGATGTACCTGTTCATGCGCGGGCACAACCAACCGGGCGGGGGCTTCGTCGCCGGGCTGGTGATGTCAGTCGCGTTCATCCTGCAATACATGGTCGCTGGCACTCAGTGGGTTGAAGCCCAGATGAGCCTGCGTCCACTGCGCTGGATGGGCACGGGCTTGTTGTTTGCCACAATCACCGGTCTGGGTGCGATTGGCTTCGGTTACCCGTTCCTTACCACCCACACCGCGCATTTCAGCTTGCCTGTGCTGGGCGACATTCACGTGGCAAGCGCGCTGTTCTTTGACATCGGCGTATTCGCCGTCGTGGTCGGCGCCACCCTGCTGATCCTGACCGCGCTCGCACACCAGTCAGTCCGGGCTCACCGTCCCGGGCTGCAAGCCAATTCACAACCCAAGACAGGAGCCGCCTGATGGAAGAAGTCATCGCGATCGCGATCGGCGTACTGGCTGCCTCCGGCACATGGCTGGTACTGCGTCCCCGGACATTTCAGGTGGTGATGGGACTGTGCCTATTGTCGTACGGGGTCAACCTGTTCATTTTCAGTATGGGCAGTCTGTTCATCGGTAAAGAACCCGTCATCAAGGACGGGGTTCCGCAAGACCTGCTCAATTACACCGACCCGCTGCCCCAGGCACTGGTTCTCACCGCAATCGTCATCAGTTTTGCAATGACCGCGCTGTTTCTGGTGGTCTTGCTGGCCTCACGGGGCCTGACCGGCACTGACCACGTAGATGGCCGGGAGCCTAAAGAATGAACGTGATGCCGCACTTGATTATTGCGCCCATTCTCTTGCCGCTGCTGACCGCCGCGTGCATGTTGCTGCTGGGCGAGAAACACCGGCCCATGAAGGCCCGGATCAATTTGGGTTCAACACTGCTGGGGCTGGCCATTTCCATCACCCTGCTCCTATGGACCCAGCAGCAAACGGAACCAGCGTCCATTGGGGTTTATCTGCCCAGCAACTGGCAAGTGCCATTTGGCATCGTGCTGGTGGTGGATCGTTTGTCTGCCTTGATGCTGGTGCTGACAGGCATCATCGCCAGCTGCGCCTTACTGTTCGCCATGGCTCGCTGGGACCGGGCCGGAGCCAGCTTCCATGCGTTGTTCCAGATCCAGTTGATGGGGCTGTACGGCGCGTTTCTGACCGCGGACCTGTTCAATCTGTTTGTGTTCTTCGAGGTGCTGCTGGCAGCGTCCTACGGGCTGATGCTCCATGGTTCGGGCAAAGCCAGGGTGTCAGCGGGGTTGCATTACATTTCGATAAACCTGCTGGCATCGTCCCTGTTCCTGATCGGTGCTGCGTTGATCTATGGGGTTACCGGCACGCTGAACATGGCTGATCTGGCCCTGAAGATCCCGTTGGTGCCTGAAGCTGACCGCGGCTTGCTGCATGCCGGCGCGGCAATTCTGGCCGTGGCGTTTTTGGCCAAGGCGGGCATGTGGCCGCTCAATTTCTGGCTGGTGCCTGCCTATTCATCTGCAAGCGCACCGGTGGCCGCGCTGTTCGCGATCATGACCAAGGTCGGGATCTACACCGTTCTGCGCCTGTGGACGCTGATGTTTTCAGGTCAAGCGGGCGCTTCCGCCTACTTTGCCAGCGACTGGCTGATCTATGGCGGAATGGCCACCATCGTCTGTGCCGCGATTGCCATTCTGGCGGCTCAACGCCTCGAGCGCATGGCCAGCCTGAGCATCCTGGTGTCGGCAGGCATTTTGCTTTCCGCTGTCGGGTTCGCCCAACCCACCCTGACCGCGGCCGCCCTGTTCTACCTGATCAGTTCCACACTCGCCCTTAGTGCACTGTTCCTGCTGTCCGAACTGATAGAGCGCTCGCGTTCCTCGAACGAAATGCTCCTTGACGATGATGTCGAGCAGCTCCCCAGCCTGATGGAATCGCTTAACCCGCCCCGTGGCACCAACCTTGATGACGAACAAAAAGCCGTCGTGGGCCAGATCATTCCCTGGACGATGGCGTTTCTTGGCCTGAGCTTCATTGCCTGCGCCTTGCTGATCATCGGCATGCCGCCACTGTCAGGGTTTATCGGCAAATTGACATTGCTAAATGCCCTGCTAAACCCCGTAGGCTTGGGCAATCTCAGCGAGACGCCGATTTCCACTGCGGCATGGTGCCTGTTGGCGCTGCTGATTCTTTCCGGACTGGCTTCTCTGGTTGGCTTTTCGCGCTTGGGGATTCAGCGTTTCTGGACCCCGCTGGAGCGTCCTTCACCGTTGCTGCGGCGCTACGAGTGCATTCCCATCGTCGTCTTGCTCGGTCTGTGCGTTGTCATGACCTTCAAGGCTGAACCCGTGATGCGCTATACCCAGGCGGCAGCGGACACGCTGAACAACCCGGAACGCTATGTCATGGCAGTCATGGGCTCGCGCCCGGTGCCCAGTCCCGAAGCGAAAGCAGCCCGGCAGGAGGTGCAGCCATGAGGCGCCTGTTTCCCGCACCGTGGCTGTCGCTGGCTTTGTGGGCATTGTGGTTGCTGCTCAACTTGTCACTGAGTGCAGGCAATCTTTTGCTCGGGGCCGCACTAGGTTTTTTAGCGCCGCTGATGATGGCCCCGCTGCGGCCGTTGCCTATTCGTATCCGTCGTCCCGGCGTGATCATCAAACTGTTTTTTCTAGTGGGCCGTGACGTTATTGTTTCGAATCTGGCCGTGGCCTGGGGCGTGCTCAACGCCGGGCGCCGACCACCACGTTCACGGTTCATCAAAATCCCGCTGGATCTGCGCGACGCCAACGGGCTGGCAGCCCTGTCGATGATTACCACAGTCGTGCCCGGCACTATTTGGTCCGAACTGGCACTGGATCGCAGTATTTTGCTGTTGCACGTGTTCGATCTAGACGACGAAGCGCAGTTTATCCAGCACTTCAAGTCCACCTACGAACGCCCACTGATGGAGATCTTTGAATGAGTGCGCTGCTCTCCAACGCTATTTTGCTGAGCCTGTTCATCTTCAGCCTGGCCATGGTGCTGACCCTGATCCGTCTGTTCAAGGGCCCATCAGCCCAAGACCGGGTACTGGCGCTGGATTATCTGTACATCGTGGCCATGCTGATGATGTTGGTACTGGGCATTCGGTATGCCAGTGATACTTACTTTGAAGGCGCGCTGCTGATTGCCCTGTTCGGCTTTGTCGGGTCGTTTGCGCTGGCCAAATTCCTGCTGCGCGGTGAGGTGATCGAATGAATTCCATCAGCGAGTTATCACTGTGGATCGAGATTCCAGTGGCCGTGCTGCTGGTGCTGAGCAGCCTGTTCGCCTTATGTGGCGCGATCGGTCTGTTGCGGCTCAAAGATTTTTTCCAGCGCATGCACCCGCCTGCACTAGCGTCCACCCTCGGCGCCTGGGGAGTGGCACTGGCATCAATCCTGTATTTTTCGGCGCTTAAATCCACACCCGTATTGCACGCGTGGCTGATACCGATCCTGCTGTCGATTACCGTTCCCGTCACCACCTTGCTGCTGGCGCGCACGTCGTTGTTCCGCAAGCGCATGGCGGGGGAAGACGTTCCGGCAGAGGTCAGCAGTAAAGGCGGCAGTTAACGCACTCATCAACCCGAGACTGCAACCGGCGGTTTGCCCGCCAGTTGCAGTCTCGCGCAGTCCATGCGCAACAGGGCTACATCAGGCCCAACCATTTCCAGTACGTTGCACCGAAACCCAACATCAAGACATACCCCACTGCTGTCACAATCAGACCGACTTTGGCGAACTGCTTGGCGGTGAAGGTCTGCGTGCCCAGGCACACCATGTTTTGCGGCGCGTTGATTGGCAGGATGAAACCGTAACTGACCACAAAGCCCAACAACATGGTCATGCCCAAGCGGTTGAACTCACCGGGCAAGGTTTGCAGTACAGCAATCAGGATCGGCAGTAAAGCCGAGGTCAGTGCCGTCGCACTGGCAAACCCCAAGTGAATCAAAATCAGGAACGCACCCAGAATCGCAAAGATGCCCAGCGGCCCGACCTGATCCAGCCCGGTATTCTGCACCACTTGCCCCCCCAGCCATTGGCCGGCCTGCGTGGTGAGCAACGCCGTACCCAGACTGATACCCACCCCGAACACGATCACCGTGCCCCACGGGATGCGCGATTGCACATCTTTCCAGGTCATCACCCCATACCGGGGCAAAAGCAGAAAGACCAGCCCGGCGTAGGTGGTCGAGGTGGTGTCAAAACTGTGCAACTTGCCCTCCGTGGCCCACGCCAGCAGCAAGGCGACAGAGACCGCCATCAGGCGTTTCTGCGGCGCGGTCATCGGCCCCAGCGCTATCAACGACTGCTCCACGGCTTCTTTGCCGCCGGGGATGCTGTCACTTTCTGGCGGCAGCATTTTCAACACCACAAACAGCAACACCGCCGACATGATGATCGCCCAGGGCGCACCGGCAATCAGCCAGTCGATCCAGCTCACCCGGGCCCCCAACATTTTGTCCATGAAACCCACCGTCAGCAGGTTTTGCGCCGCCGCCGTTTGAATGCCCACGTTCCAGATGCTGGTTCCCTGCGCCACCACAATCATGATCCCGGCCGCAATGTTGGAGCGCTTATCGACACCGAACGCCAGGATCACCCCCATCATGATCGGCACCACGCACGCGCTGCGCGCCGTGGCACTGGGCACCACCAGGCTCAGCAAAATGGTCACGGCTATCGCCCCGAGCAAGATTCGCCGGGTGCTGGTGCCGATTTTTGACAGGGTCACCAAGGCAATACGCCGGTCAAGCCCGGTGTGGGTCATCGCCGCAGCAATAAACAGCGCGCCAGCCACGAGGGCCAGTGCGGCATTGGAAAACCCGGTCAGGGCCATGGTGATCCCGGCCGACGTCCCATAGAGGCGGGACGGGTCGTCCAGCATCGGCGCCATACCGATCAAAAACGCCATTAACGACGTGATCATGATCGCGCTGGCTTCGTACGACACCGCCTCGGTAATCCAGACCACCACCGCGAAGGCCAGGATCGCCAGCATGCGGTGCCCGGCGACCGGCAAGTCAGGCGGTAGTGGCAACAGCAAAATCCCGACCATGACCAGGACAGCAATCACCAGACCCAAGGGCAGTTTCAATTTTGCCGGGGTCGGCTCCGGGGTGGTTGCAGGCGCATTCATGGCCATCTCCTTGTGCATAAAATCGCCTGCAGCATAGGCCAGGAATGCGAACCGGGCGTTGATGCTTGTCAGCTTCACACCCGTCGAGATGCAGGCGACACGGCACTCAGGGCCCGGTTTTAATCAGTTTTTACTGAATTTTGTAGTGAAACGTGTTGCGTACGCTCGGCACACTGACGGCCTGGCCGTCCACCATGCGTGGTTTATAACGAAAGGTGGCCGCCGCAAGTAGAGAAGGACGAATAAACATCGGGTGGCAGTTGCCCACCACTTTCGGGTTCTCGACCTTGCCTTGAGGCGTCACCGAATACTCCACCGTGCAATCCCCTTCGATGCCTTTATCCAGCGCCCGCTGCGGGTAATCCGGCGCTTCCTTGCTGATTGGCAGGTAGTGGCGCACGTCAGCTGCCGCTGCCTGTTCCTGCGCGCGCCGGGCGTTATCTGCCGCGATCCGCGCCTGATCCGCCAGCGCCTGCTGACGCTGCGCGTCGGCCTGTTGCTCGCGTAGCCGGGCCTGTTGCTGTTCAACCTGGCGGGCTTCAAGCGCCTGTTGCTGCTCGGCAACACGTTTGCGCGCCAAAGCAGCCTGTTCAAGTTTGCGCGCCTGAATCTGTGGGTCGACCGGCACAGGTTTAACCTCGGGTTTAGCCTCGATCACAGGCGGCTGTTGCGTCACAGGTAACGGCTGCGGCGCTGGCGCGATCGCCCGCTCGGCAGGCAAGGTAATCAAGCGCGTCTTGAGCACCGATGGCGCGCTCACGGGTGGCTGTTGCAGCGTCCAGCCGACCACCAACAACGCCACCACTGCCCCGTGCAGCGCAACCGTTACCGCCCACGCCTGGGCGTTACGCCACAGTCGCCCCCACGACATGGACTGAGTCTGCGACACCGGGCTTCCCATCACGGCGGCGTTCATTGCGGCGCCTCGGTCACCAGCCCCAGGTTGCTCACACCCCCCTGTTGCAAGGCAGCCATTGCCTTGACCACGCTGCCGTAACCGGCCTCGTTGTCGGCGCGGATATACACCTGAGTGTCGCCGTTTTGCGCCACCACCAGACCAATCTTGGCCTGCAACTCGTCAAGGTTGACGGCGCTGTCCGTCTGGTTTTTGGTGTCCAGTTCACTGCCCAGGTTCCAGTAGTACCCGCCGTCGGCCTTCACGGATAACGTCAGGATCGTCTGCTGCTTATCATTGACCAACGCCTCGCTGGCCACCTTCGGCAGTTCAATTTTTACCCCTTGGGTCAGCATCGGTGCCGTCACCATAAAGATCACCAGTAATACCAGCATCACGTCGATATACGGCACGACGTTCATTTCGGCCTTGGGCCCGTGTTTACGCTGTGGTCGAGCGAGCATGATCCAACTCCCTGTCAGGCGACTGCCGCCATGTTCCGCGCGCCTGCATGCAGGCCACGGTACAGGCGCATTTGAACTTCATTGCCGAGGCTGTAATAGCGGGTGAGCAGGGTCTGGCCACGGGATGAAAAACGGTTATAGGCAATCACCGCCGGAATCGCCGCAAACAGGCCAATCGCGGTGGCAATCAAGGCTTCGGCAATCCCTGGCGCTACAGTGGACAATGTGGCCTGCTGCACCTGAGACAAGCCGATGAAAGCGTTCATGATCCCCCACACAGTGCCAAACAGACCGATGTACGGGCTGACCGAGCCCACCGTCGCGAGGAACTGCAAGCCCTTTTCAAGGCGCACTTCCTGCTCGGCAATCGCTACGTACAATGCGCGTTCGATCCCCTGCATCACCCCGTCAGGATCAATCCCCGGTTGTTGTTTAAGCTGCGCGTACTCGCTATAGGCCGCCGCAAACACCTGTTCGGCACCGGCATCTTCGTGGCGATTGTCGCGGCTCTCGCGGTACAGCGCGTTCAGCTCGCCCTGACTGCGCAAGCGCTCAGCAAAAGCGTCCATGTCCCGTTCACTGCGGCGCAAAATGACACTGCGGCGCACGATCAAAAACCAGCTCAGCACAGACGCCAGAAACAACACCAGCATGACCCCTTTGACCAACAGACTCGCGTCGCTGATCAAACCCCACATCGTCATCTGTTCCATAGTCGCTTGCATACCTGACTCCTTGCTCAAGACGGCGCCGCTCTGCGGGAGTGGCGCACAGATAAAATTCAAAACCACTGCAGTGACCGGTTGATGACAAACGGCTCAAGGCAAATTAAGGGTCTTGGCCACCTCGGCCCACGGGATGTACTTGTAGTTCTGGCTTTGCTCCGGCATACGCTTGCGGCCGTCCTGCACCACCAGCATGCCCTGGGCAAACGGGCCGCCAAGGCTGGCCGAGGTCACGTCAAGACCATCCGTTTCAGACGCGCCGTCAATTCCGGCTTCGGCATTGACGCCCACACGAAAGGCGCCGCGAACGGCATAAGGCGGCGCCGCATCCAACACCACATAACTGTCATTGCCCTGGCTGGAGATCACCAGATAGGCCTGCTTGGCGGTCTGATACAGCGCCAGCCCTTCGATGTCGTCGTGCACCTGATCACCAACGCTGATCACGCGGGTCAACGTGGCGGGATGATCGGGACGCGCATCCACAGCCCACACGGCCACATCCTCTTCGCCCACGAACAACCGTTGCTGTTGGTCGTGCGCTACACAGCCTTCAGGTTGGGTCTGGACGCTGAACTGCCGGACCAGCTCGCCTTGCACCTGATCGCCGTGGGCGCTCAGGCGGTGCTGTACGAACGTGCCGTCCTTGTCGTTGGCGAAACTGTAGATTTCGCCCCCCGGCGCCTTGAACAGGCATAAGCCGTAGATGTCCTTGACCGGCGTCGGCACCTCGCCCACTGCACGCACCTCACCCGTGGTACGGTCGATGCTAAATACGCTCAGGCTGTTGTGGTCTCGGTTGCTCGCCACTGCCAGGTCCACGGTGCGCTCACCCAACGTAAAACCGGGGCGCACGTCGACGTTATTCAGGCGCCCGACTTCAAGGTGCTGGACCCGCTGCCCTTGCAGGTCATACACCTCCAGGCCGTTCTTTTTATTGGTGCCCAACACCCGACTCATTGCCGGATTTTGCGGGTTAACCCAAATGGCCGGGTCATCCGCTGCATCGCCCTGACTGACCACCGGCTCGGTTTGCACCACGGGTTTGATAACAGGCATTACTGCAGTGGAACGGGCCGGGGGCGGCTTCCAGTCCAACAGCCCCTGGTAGACCTGTTGGTTACTGTCGTCCTGAACCAGCACTTGCAACCCCTGAGGCGTTTGGCGCACCGCTAAGTGTTCCGGCTCTTTGAGCGTGCCCAGTGGCAATCGGGCCACCGGCGACCAACCGTTCCCTTGCTGCTGGTAGAGATGCAGTTGCGCCGCTTTCGGGTCCAGGCCAAGCATCCCGCCCGGCACCAGCGCCATGGCCCCGGCCGCTTTTTTCACCTCACCAAAGGGCTCGATCAGCGCCACCGGCACCCGCGAGGCATCGGCCTCGGCGTGGGCCGGGTACACCCACCAGCCGACTTTTTCTTCATTCACGAACAACTGTTGCCCGGCATCGTCAACCTGACAGAACTCAGCATTCGGCGGTAACGGCAGGCTGCGCACCAACCGTGGCTCGGCCAGTCGTTTGCGCTCAGCAGCCACCAGCCATTGCTCGCCCTTGCCCTCTTCACCCACCGTGAACAGGTAGACATTGCTTGCCTCGTCGCGGTACAGGCACACGCCGTTGACGGCGTACTCACGGGGCGGCAAGTAGACCGGTGCCTGCCACTCATGGCTGCGCGGGTCGAGGCTGAACAACGCCACTTGCTGTTTTTTCTCGTCATGGCTGGCAACCAGTACCTGATCGCCCAACGCACGGCTGTCCAGCGAGGCGAAAGCACCCGCGGCGTGGCTCAGGGTTTTGCCCTGTGCGTCGAGCAGCAACACCCCGTCACGCTTGCTCACGGTCAGCCGCTGGTCCCCGGCGGCAAAACCCAGCGCCTGGGCTTTGCCCTGCCCCCACGGTTGCAGGGTCGGCGCAGCGATCTCAGGAGCGGCCTGCGCCGTGACGGCGCTGAGGCATGCCAGGATCGGCAACAGACACGGTTTACGGATAAAACCCATGATTGGAAATTCCTTCTACTGGCCCGCTCGGGCCGCCTTTAAAAATGGGTGAACGTCAGGCCCAGCGAATAGGTCGGCCCATACTCTTCGTACTGGTTGTTGTAACGACGGTTGCCGCTGTAGACGAAGTAAGGCTGGTCGGTGAGGTTCTGCGCCTCAAAGCTGACTTGCAGGTTTTTGGTCAGCGAATAACGGGCACTGAAATCGACAAAGGTTTGCGCATCGACATGCAGGTCGTGGGCTTTGTCACTGATCCCCGCCAGTTCATAGAGGTACTGCGACTTGTAGTTGGCAGACAGGCGCAAGCTGAGCGCGTCGTCCTCCCACCCGAGCATCAGGTTGCCCACGGTGTCGGACTGGTTGGGCAAGTCGATGTCGCGTTTGCGGTTTAGCCCGGCGGCCTGATCGAACCCTTCAATGCTGGCGCTGGAGCGGCTGAAGGTGGTGTTGGCGCCGAGCAACAGGCCATTCCACGGCGCAGGCAGCCAGTCAAACTTCTGCGAATAGGCCAACTCCAGTCCGTACAGCTTGGCGCTGTCGCCATTGGCGTAGGTGTGCGCCTGCGTGAAGTCGGCCCACTCACCACTGCCCGCCAGGTCGTTGTTGTAGACAAAGTTCTTGATGTCTTTATAGAAGAGGAACGCCGACACCGTGCCCGCCTGCCCCATGTAATGCTCGATGCCGAGGTCGAAGTTGCTCGATTCCAGCGGCTTGAGGTTCGGGTTGCCGAAACTGGCTTCGTCATCCTCGATCACAAACCCCGGCGCCAGTTGGCCGAAGGTCGGGCGTACCACAGCATTAGTCCATGCGGCCCGTAACTGGGTGTTTTTATCCAGTTGATAGCGTGCGTGCAGCCCCGGTAACCAGTGGTGGTAATCGCGTTTTGTGTCCTGCGCTTCAAAGGCACCATCGCGCACGCCCGTGCCTTTGGCTTCGAATTGCGTGCCCTCGTAGCGCATGCCGGCGATAAAACGCCAATCGTCAATATCGAGGGTGTTCATCACGTACCCGGCGTTGATGTCTTCGCGCATGCTGAAGTCATTGGCCCGCGACTCCTGTGCATCGTAGTAATCGCCGGGGTTAAGGCCGCCAATCAGGTCTTTGATCGCCCCCCCGCTGATGCCAGGACCGAACTGGCCCAGTTGATAATGCACATTGCCCTTGTCGAACTGGGTCAAGTTCAACTGCGCGGCGTTAAAACCGGCGTCATCGAAATCTTTGTAAACCCAGGCATTGAGGTCATTGTCCTTGTGGCGGCGGCTGACCTTGCCGCCAAACTTGACCTGCGAGGCATACCCCTGAACGTCGTAGTCACGGGCCAGATCGAGGCGAAGGTTTTTCTCGGTGTCCCGGGTGTCCTGCTCTTCCCAGTCGACTTTGTCGAGGGTGAAGTTGGACGGGTCATAAAACCCTGTGCCAATGATCGGGCGCGGCTTTTCAGTGCCGTAAAAGCCGCTGTCGGGGAAGCTGGAGTTGCCTTTGAACGTGGCGCCCGCGATGTGCCCCGGACTGTCTTCACTGGACGTGCTGTAACCCGCCTGCCCGCTGAGGGTCCATAAGCCCATCATGCGTTCGCCACCGAACACGTAAGACTGAATTTCCTGGGTTTCTTCGCGCTGCTTGAGCTTGCGCTTGGCTTTGGCCTTGCCCAACTCACCCGCCGCCTGTGGTTTGTCGAATTCGATGCTGGTGGCGTTACGGGTTTCAGTGTCCTTGAAACGACTGTAAAGCGTGCGCAGGTACAGTTGGGTGTCGTCATCGGGCTTGTAGTCGAAGTTCAACCCGCCGCCGGTGCGTTCACGGCTGATGTCGTACACGCGCTGCTCGAAGCTGTTGAGCCGGGCGCCGTTGTTGAAGTCCCATGCGCCGCCGGTTTCGACGTTATCCGAACCAAAGTCCCGTTTGTTCCAGCTCAGGGCAGCGGCCACACCGAAGTTATCAATGCCGTCACCCAGACTGAAACGATCACTGATCGCCCCCGAAAACTTGGGACTGGTCTGGTGGGTGTTCTTGTTATAACCGGCCTCACTGCTGCCGGTGTAAAACAGCCCTTTGTGGTCGAACGCCGACAGGCTTTGTACGTCCACCGTGCCGCCCAACGAGTTGGCATCCATGTCCGGGGTCAGGGTTTTGATCACTGACAGCGATTGCACCAGTTCGGATGGCAGTACATCCAGCGCCACCGCCCGGCGCGCGCTCTCCGGTGAAGGCACCAGCGTGCCGTTAATGGTCACGCTGTTGAGGTCTGGCCCCAGACCGCGCACGCTGACAAAACGCCCTTCCCCCTGATCGCGCTCGACACTGATGCCCGGCAAGCGCTGCACGGCTTCAGCGACGTTGGCGTCGGGCAACTGCGCAACGCCGTCGGCGTGCACCACGCTCTCGATGTTGTCCGAGTGACGTTGTTCCTTGAGCGCCTGATCGATGCTCGCGGCCTGCCCGACCACTTCCACATGCTCAGTAGCACCTGTGGCAGCCGCGTCGGCTGCGCTCAGGCGTTCACTGGCAATCGCTATAGCCAGCGCACTGACTGTAAACCCGAACCACTGTGCCTTACTGCGACACTTGTACATGCTTGTGCTCCCCCAGCGTCCCGCGACCGGCCGGGCAAGTGGCCCGGCAATTGGTAGCGAAAACTAGGCACCGCGAATGACAGTGCTGTGACAGGGGGTGGCGCAACACCCCGAAATCAGCGGGTTTGGGGGCAGATGAGTGACGAAATGAGCTGATTTGACCTCACGCGGTGCGGTGTTGCTGTTCAGGTACGAGGCTGCGGTCAAGGCCAAGCCCCTGTGCTGACCTCATCACACTAACGGCGCCACCCGCGCGCGGCTCGACAGCCACTGCAAACGCTGTTGTTTAAAGAAATTTCTTGCAACACCTCTGAGCTGATTCGACCCGGCGCACCCGTCATACCGTTGTCACATTGCTCTGGTCTGCTGACCGGCACTACGTTTTGGTAGAACACATATGAGCGGGTTAAACGTGCTTAAACACCATCGCTGGAAACTCACCTTGCTGGTGCTGGGGGCCAACATCGGCTTGCTGCTCAACCTGGCTTTCGGCACCGCAAAACCGGTCAGTGAGTGGCAATGGCTGGACATCCTCGGCGAAGGCGGGACGGCGCTGTTCATGCTGTTCTGGCTCGCACTGGTACTCAAAAGCCGTCCTGCCGGGCGTGTCACCAACTACCTGGCCAGCGGTTTGTGCTTCATGTTTTTCTCGTGGTGGATCGATGTGCTCGACGAGTTTATCCGCCTGCCCAAACACATCGGCTGGGATCACTGGCTGGAGTCAGCACCGATGCCGGTGGGCATGGTCCTGTTGACCATCGGCCTGTTCCACTGGCACCGCGAACAGTTGGCCATCAGCCAGCAAATGGAGAAACGCGAGCGGATATTCCGGGAACATCGCCTGTTTGACAAGCTGACGCCGCTGGGTGGCGCCGATTACCTCAAGCGTCAGGTCAACGACTGCCTGAGCCAAAGCCTTGAGCACCAGCAGCCATTGTCGCTGCTGGCGCTCGACCTCGACCACTTCGCCGCGATCAATCAGCAATACGGCCACGCTGAAGGCGACGCCGTGCTGCAAGCCATCAGCCAATTGTTGCTGCTCAACCTGCGCCGTCACGACCTGCTGTGCCGTCTGGCCGGGGATCGCTTTGTGATGGTATTGCCCAATACCGGCGAAAGTCAGGGGCGCCTGCTGGCACTGGAAATGGAGCAGGCAGTGCAAAGTCTGGCGCATAAAACCCGTTTACAGGGCGAACGGGTCTACCTGTGCGCGAGCACTGCGGTGGTAATGGCGGTCGACGAAACACCGGACGCCCTGCTCAAACGCCTGAACCTGGCACTGGCCCGCGCCAAACCACCGAGGATCAAGCGCGCATGAGCCGGCCCGGCGGATGGTACGAAGCCGACACGCGTTTTATACCTGGGCATTACCAGCCCGCAACGCTGATTGATCTGGCACTGTCGCGGGACATCGACAGCCATCGTCTGCTACGCGGCACCGGGCTGTTTTACGAAGACGTTCTGGCAGGCACGACCTGTGTCAGCCCGCAGCAGTTTTTCAGCCTGATCGGCAATGCCCGTCGCCTGCTGGACGCTGACGACAGCAGTTTTCTGTTCGGCCAGCGCTTGTTGCCGGGGCATTACGGGCCTGCCAGCCACGCCCTGCAACAGGCGCCCAATCTGCATCAAGCGCTTGAAACCGTGATCCACCATCGCGCCCTGCTCAGCCCGCTGCTGACACCGCGACTGATACTCGACGATCACTACGCCTATGTGTATTGGCTCGACAGCAGCGGCGCCCAGGAGCAAGCACGGTTTGTGCTGGAAGCCAGCATGACGGCGCTAGTGGCCATGAGTCAGTGGCTCAGTGGCGAACGGCTGCCCTGGGAATGCCGCTTCAACCATGCCGAACCCCGCTATGTAGAGCAATACTGGGTGCATCTGGGCGAGAACAGCCAGTTTGGCTGCCAGTTGGACATGATGCGCATCCCCCGGGAGTGCCTCACCCGGCCATGGCCCAACGCCTCGGCCATTGCACGGCAAGTGGCGTTGCAACACGCGCAGCGCGAACTCGACGGCCTGGGGTTCAGCACCAGTTTGCTTGACCGTTTATACGTGTATTTGCGCGAAAACGCGCACCGTGCGCCGAGCCTGGAACTCACCGCCCAAACCCTGGGCATGAGCCAGGCCACCCTCAAACGCAAACTGAATAAACACGGCACACACTTTCAGGCGCAACAGGATCAAGCGCGCAAACACATGGCGCTGTACCTGTATCAAATCAAAGGAATGAGCAACGAAGACGTGGCGCGCTACCTGAATTTCAGCGACCCGGCCAACTTCCGGCGCTCGCTCAAGCGCTGGACCGGTTGCACGCCCAATCTGATACGCCAGTTGTTTTCCTGATTCCAGGCATGAGGCTGCCTCAAGCCAGCAACCTCGTTACCTCGAACACGTGACGGGTAGTTACTGCGCCAATGCCTGCAACCTGGCGAGTTCCTCCACAGCCAGCGGTATGCCTTGCTTGAGCGACTGGGCGCGCGTCTTGAACCGACGATCGCCCGGCAGCCGTTCAAGGCCTGCCGCGTGCATCTGGCGCACCAGTTCAGCGCTGCGCCCGGCAAAACTGTTGCCCCCGGATTTGCTCGGGTCAATCACGATCAGTAACTGGCCGGTCCATGGCGTTTGCGCGCCGGGGTGTTTAGACCAGTCAAACTCGAACGAGAAATTGCCGCCGGTCAACGCCGCCGCGAGCAACTCCACCATCATCGACAGCGCCGAGCCTTTATGCCCGCCAAACGGCAGCAAGGCCCCGCCGTCGAGAATGGCTTTCGGGTCCTGCGTGGGCTCACCCAGGCGATCAACACCCATACCCGCCGGCAGGTCGTGGCCTTTACGCGCCGCAATTTGCACATCGCCATGAGCAATGGCGCTGGTGGCCAGATCAAAGACAATGGGATGGTCATCGGCCCGGGGCGCGGCGAAGGCAATCGGGTTGGTGCCAAACAAGGGTTTTTGCGCGCCATGGGGCACTACGCACGTCATGCTGTTGACCACGCTCAATGCCACCAGCCCCTCTTCAGCGAACGGCTCAACGTCCGGCCAAAGCGCCGCAAAATGGTGCGAGTTGCGAATGGCCAGTACCGCAATTCCGGCGCTGCGGGCTTTTTCGACCAGCAAGGAGCGAGCGGCGGCCAATGCCGGTTGAGCGAAGCCATTGGCCGCATCCACCCGGATAAAACCCGACGCGACATCTTCAACCTTGGGGGTTGCCTGCCCATCGACCCAATTACTGGCCAGCGAAGACAAATAGCCAGGAATGCGGAACACACCGTGGCTGTAGGAACCGTCGCGCTGGGCTCGTGCGCAGTTATCAGCCAGCACCCTGGCCACGGTGCCAGAGGTGCCGTGGCGCTCAAAAATCTGTTGCAGCAAGGCGGTCAATTGATCCAGTGACAGCGATTCAACGGCCTGCGGGGAAGCGTCGGACTGAGACATGCGGTGTGCTCCAATCTCGTTGTTATTGTCGTGGGTAACTATCCGGCGATGACAGATATCTGTCAATTGTTGACTTAATGACAGAAAACATTCACTTTCTGCAACGCGCTGAAATAAAAACAGGAACAGCAGCCGTGAGTCAGTCGATCAAACAACGCCTGGAAAGCAGCCTGTCAACCGCCGCCCCATCGGGTCGGGCGATTGCCAGTTACATGCTGGCCAACCTCTACGAGCTGCCTTTTCAAACGGCTGCTGACATTGCCGGCAAGCTGGGTGTCAGCGAGTCCAGTGTCGGGCGTTTTTGCCGGGCGCTGGGTTACAGCCATTTCAAAGAACTGAAAAACGACCTTAAAGACGACCTGGGGGATGGCCCCTGGCTGGTCGGTGATCGCTTGCAAGAATTCCGCCAACAATCAAGCCAAAGCCCGCAGGCGCTGCCGCGCAGCTTCGAGCTGGAAGTCGGTGCACTGGTCAAGGTCTACGAATACAGCCTGACCCCCGCGTGGCAAACCGTCAGTCAGCGCCTGGCCACACGCCGCAAAGTGTTTGTCGCCGGTTTTCAAACCGAGCGCGGCATCGCGGCCTCGATGGTGCATTTGCTGCAATACATCCGCGACGGCGTGCACCTGGTGGACGGTGCGGCCGGGCATTACGCCGATGTCCTGTTATGCCCCGACAACGACTGTGCACTGGTGGTATTCGAGGCACGGCGTTATTCGCGCCACGCCCAGCACCTGTGCCGCAAGGCCCGCGAAGCCGGTATCCCGGTGACGCTGGTCACGGACACCTTCTGCGACTGGGCCGACCAGTACGCCGATGAAGTGTTTCGCGTACCGACCGAATTCAACCTGTTCTGGGAATCCACGGCGGCCATGCTGTCGCTGGTGCACCTGTTGATTAATGAAGTCTGCAAACAACTGGGACCGGACGTCGAAAAACGTCTTGAGGCAACCGCGGCCTTGCACAACGAGTTCGTGGGCTACACCTCCTCACCCGGCACAAAACAATAAAACGAGGTGCTAGATGAAAAACGTCATTCGCTTTGCAAGTGCATGTGCAATGGTTGTAGCCGTAGCGTCCAACGCTCAGGCCGACAAACTGACAATCGCCACGGAAGGCGCCTACCCTCCATTTAACTACGTGGACTCGGACAACAAGCTGCATGGCTTTGACGTCGACATCACGATGGCCGTCTGCGAACGCATGAAAGCCGACTGCACCCTGGTGGCACAGGACTGGGACGGCATCATTGCCGGCCTGATGGCGAAAAAATACGACGCGATTGTGGCGTCGATGATCGTCAACGATGAGCGCAAGCAAAAAATCGCGTTCACCAATCATTACTACCGCACCCCGCTGTCAATTGCCGTCCCGAAAGATTCGGACATCACCGATGCGCAAAGTGACTTCAAAGGCAAAACCGTCGGTGCGCAAAGCGCCGCGACACAGAGCATTTATGCCGAAGAGCATTACAAGGACGCCGACCTGAAGTTGTATCCGACCCTCGACGAAGCCAACAGTGAACTGGCCAATGAGCGGGTCGATGTGGTGATTGCGGACAAATTTCCGTTGCTGGAATGGGTCAATAAAACCGGCAAGGACTGCTGCAAGATCATTGGCGACGTTAACGGCACGCTGGCCGACGCCGCGATTGCCGTGCGCAAAGAAGACAACGCCTTGCGCGAGCGCTTCAACAAGGCGCTGGACGAGATCGTCGCTGACGGCACCTACAAAAAGATCTCCAGCAAGTACTTCGACTTCGACATTTATTAACCTGTCCGCCCTCGTTTGAGGGCAGCCTGCCTAACGCCTTGCCCTGCGCGCCCAGTGTGCGCAGCGGCTCAATATCGGCCCGAATTTGTCCGGGGACTGGAGCATGCTCGATCAACTTTCATTGCTTTCCTTTGCCAGTGGCGGCTGGGGCTCGGCGCTGCTCGCCGGGTCGCTGGTCACCATCGCCCTGGCGTTGAGCTGCCTGCCCATCGGTTTGCCACTGGGCCTGTTCGTGGCGGTGGCCGCGCGCTCCAAAAATCGCTGGATGCGCGCTTGGGCGACGACATTTTCCACCGTGTTTCGCGGGCTGCCGGAACTGCTCACGCTGTTGATCATTTACTACGGCTGCCAGATCGCCGCGCAAAAAATCCTTGCGCTGATGGGGTACGACACGCAGTTCACAATCAACACCTTCGTGGCGGCGATGATTGCCTTCAGCCTGGTGTTTGCAGCGTTCTCCAGCGAAATCTGGCTGGGTGCCTTTAAAACCATTCCAAAAGGTCAATTTGAAGCCGCCTCGGCGCTGGGCCTTTCGCCGTTCACAACGTTTCGCAAAGTGGTGCTGCCGCAACTGGCGCGCATCGCCTTGCCCGGTTTGTCCAATAACTGGCTGTCACTGCTTAAGGACACCTCGCTGGTATCGACCATCGCCCTGGTCGACTTGATGCGTCAGACCAACCTGGCGGTGAGCGTGACCAAGGAACCGATGTTGTTCTACAGCGTGGCGTGTTTCATCTACCTGTTCTTCTCAGCGATTTCCGGCCGCCTGTTTGCCTACCTGGAGCGCCATTTCAATCGTCATCAGCGGAGCGTGCAGCCATGAGCCTGACGGACCTGCAAAACCTGTTGCTCAGCCCCGACTTGCTGGAACGCTACGGCCCGCGCTTTATCGACGGCTTGTGGGTGACCTGCAAACTGGTGGGCATTTCCTTCACCCTGGGCGCCCTGCTCGGTTTGTTGATTGCCTTGGGTCGCCTGTCGAACAGCCGCTTTCTGCGCAGTTTTACCGGTGCCTACGTGTACTTCTTCCGGGGTTCACCGCTGCTGGCGCAACTGTTCTTGCTGTACTACGGGCTTGGCTCATTCAAAAGCGTGTGGCAAGACGTCGGGCTCTGGTGGTTCTTCCGTGACGCCTGGCTGTGCACCCTGCTGGCGTTCACCCTCAACACCGCGGCCTACCAGGCCGAGATTCTGCGCGGCGCCATTCTGTCCGTAGCCCAGGGCCAGCGTGAAGCCTGCAAAGCCTTGAACCTGTCGCGCTGGACCACCTTTCGCAAAATCGTATTGCCGCAATCGCTGTTGGTGGCCATCGGCCCGCTGGGCAACGAACTGATCCTGATGATCAAAGCCAGCGCCATTGCCTCGCTTGTCACCATCTATGACCTGATGGGCGTGACCAAAATGGTGTTCTCGCGCAGCTTCGACTTTCAGGTCTACCTGTGGGCCGCCGTGCTGTATCTGGTGATCGTGGAAGTGGTGCGCCGCAGCCTGAAACTGATCGAAGGTCGACTCGGCCGTCATTTGCAGTAAGCCCATTGTCCGGGCTGCAAACACGGCCCCCGTTTCAAGGATTTGACTATGCATTGCGACACCATTGTTCTGGGAGCCGGCATCGTCGGCGTCAGTACCGCGCTGCAACTCCAGGCCCGAGGGCGCAACGTGGTGTTACTTGACCGGGCCCAGCCCGGTTGCGGAACCAGCCACGGTAATGCCGGGTTGATCGAGCGTGCCAGCGTGATTCCTTACTCGTTCCCGCGAGAAATCTCACGCTTGCTGCGCTATGGCCTTAATCAACAATCCGATGTGCGCTACAGCCTCAAGCACCTGCCCAAGGCCGGTCCCTGGCTGATGCAGTATTGGCGCCAATCCGGGGCCAAAGGGCTGGCCAAGGCCACCCGCGCCATGTTGCCGCTGATCGAGCGCTGCGTCACCGAGCACGACGCGCTGGCCGGGCCTGCGGGCATGACCGGCCTGATCAAAGACAGCGGCTGGGTAGAGGTTTACCGCACCCGAGACGACTTCGACAAAGCCCAGCGCGATGCCGCTGCATTGCTCGAATACACGCTCAACTACCGGGTGCTCGGGCAGGCCGAGGTGCATGCACTGGAACCGGGCTTGCACGAGGACGTGATCGGCGGTATTCACTGGCTCGACCCCAAAACGGTCAGCGATCCGGGCGGACTGACCCGTGGTTACGCTGAACTGTTCATCAAGCGCGGCGGGACCTTCGTCATCGGTGACGCCACCAGCCTGCGCCCGACCGCCGGCCAGTGGCAGGCTGACAGCCATAAGGGGTTGATCGTGGCCAACGAAGCCGTGGTCACTTTGGGGCCTCAAGCGCGGGACATATTTGAACCGCTTGGCTACCCAATTCCGCTGGCAATCAAGCGCGGCTACCACATGCACTACGCCGCGAAAGACGGCCACACCATGCAACACCCGATTCTGGATTCGGTGGGCGGCTATGTGTTGGCGCCGATGGTGGGCGGAATACGCCTGACCACCGGCATCGAATTTGCCGACAGCGATGACCCGATCAACGAAATCCAGCTGCGCCGTTGCGAAGAACGCGCCCGGCGCCTTTACCCGCTGGGCGAGCGCCTGGACGCCGAACCGTGGCTGGGCCGCCGCCCCTGCCTGCCGGACATGTGCCCCGTGATTGGCCCGGCCTCGCGCCATAAAGGCCTGTGGTTCAACTTTGGGCATGCCCACCACGGCCTCACCCTTGGCCCCGTGAGCGGACGCCTGCTGGCAGAAATGATGACCGGCGAATATCCCTTCACCGACCCGACACCCTACAGCGCCGAGCGCTTTTACTGATTACTGGAGACACACAATGCATGCACAACCTGCTTACGTTCACACGCCCGTGTCTCCCTCATCGGACACCCGAAAGGTAGTCGTAGACATCGCTGGCCTGAACAAGTACTACAGCGCCTTTCATGTCCTCAAAGGCATCGACCTGAAAGTCCGCGAAGGCGAGCGCATCGTCCTGTGCGGCCCGTCGGGTTCAGGCAAGTCCACCTTGATCCGCTGCATCAACCGGCTGGAAATCGCTGAAAAAGGCAGCATCCTGATCAACAACACCGACTTGTCCCACACCACCCGTGAAGCCGCCAGGGTGCGCAGTGAAATCGGCATGGTGTTCCAGCACTTCAACCTCTTCCCCCACATGAGCGTGCTCGACAACTGCATCCTGGCGCCCATGTCAGTACGCGGTCTGTCGCGCAAAAAAGCGGTTGAACTGGCCCAGCACTTCCTGAACAAAGTCGGCATTGCCAGCCAGGCCGATAAATACCCCAGCCAATTATCGGGTGGCCAGCAGCAACGCGTCGCCATTGCTCGCGCCCTGTGCATGGAACCGAAAATCATGCTGTTTGACGAACCGACGTCCGCGCTGGACCCGGAAATGGTCAGTGAAGTGCTCGACGTCATGGTCAACCTGGCGGGCAGCGGCATGACCATGCTCTGCGTGACCCACGAAATGGGGTTTGCGCGGCAAGTGGCCGAACGCGTGTTGTTCCTGGATGGCGGCATGATCATCGAAGACTCGCCGCCCAACGACTTCTTCAACGCACCGAAAAGCCCCCGGGCCAAGGCCTTTCTTGCGCAAATCGTGCATTGACTTGACGCTGTTGCGGGGGCACGCCGTTTTTCGGCTGTAGGCTGGCAGCGGTGCGCGCCCGTACACACAGCCTGTCGAGTTTCATGTTGCAAAGCGGATTAATACCCAACGTGCTGGTAAGGTGTGCGCCGACTTTTCGCCGCCTGCCGCACCTTGCGCAGGCGGCTGCATTTCCGTTTTTTGATGTGAGGCACCCCAACCATGCCCGAGCCGATCCCGCTCAAAGATCACGACACCGAGAAACGGCTGGTCAATAAAAGACTTATCGCGTGCGCTGCATTGGTACTGGCGATCAGTTGCGCGCTGGTGGGCAGGATGTATTTCCTGCAAGTCACCGAGTTCGACTACAACTCCACTGTTTCCGAAAACAACCGCGTGCATGTGTTGCCGATCCCGCCCGAACGCGGCTTTATCTATGACCGCAATGGCGTGTTGCTTGCCGATAACCAGCCCAGTTTCAACATGACCCTGACCCGCGAACGTGCGGGCGATACCGGCAAGGTGCTGGATTCAGTGATCAGCATCCTGCATTTGCCCGACGAAGAGCGCGCCGTATTTGCCAAAGCGATGAAACAGGCACGTCACCCGTTCGACCCGTCCACCCTGCTTTACGACTTGACGGAAGAACAGATCGCGCTGCTGGCCGTCAATCAGTACCGCTTGCCGGGTATCGATGTGGAGGCGCAGTTTGTCCGCCACTACCCTCAGGGCGATCATTTTGCGCATTCGGTGGGTTATGTTGGGCGCATCAACGAGAAAGAAACCAAGCAACTGGACCCCACCGAATACCGGGGCACGCAGTCGATTGGCAAGACAGGTATTGAACGTTTTTACGAACCGGAGCTGCACGGCAAAGTCGGCTTTGAAGAAGTCGAAACCAATGCCCAGGGTCGGGTCATGCGGGTGCTGCGCCACACCGATGCGGTGCCTGGCAAGAACATTGTGCTCAGCCTCGACATCAAGTTGCAGCAAGCAGCCGAAGCAGCCCTTGGCGACCGCCGAGGCTCGATCATCGCCATTGACCCGAAAACCGGTGAAGTGTTGGCAATGGTGAGCAAACCAAGTTTCGACCCCAACCTGTTCGTCACCGGCATCAGCACCAAAGACTATTCCGGTTTACGCGATTCCATCGACAAACCCTTGTTCAACCGGGCACTGCGCGGCCTGTATGCGCCTGGCTCGACCATCAAGCCTGAAGTCGCTATCGCCGGACTCGACAGTGGTGTGATTTCGGCCTCTACCCGGGTGTTCGACCCCGGCTATTTCCAACTGCCGAACGTCGATCACAAGTACCGCAACTGGAACCACAGCGGTGATGGCTGGGTGGACTTGAATGCTGCAATCATGCGTTCAAACGACACGTACTTCTATGATCTCGCGTCAAAACTGGGCATTGACCGCATGCACGACTATTTGTCGATGTTTGGCGTGGGGCAGAAAGTGTCGCTGGATATGTTCGAAGAATCGTCTGGCCTCATGCCGTCGCGTGAATGGAAACGCACGACCCGGCGCCAAGCCTGGTTCCCGGGCGAAACGGTGATCTTGGGAATTGGTCAGGGCTACATGCAGGTCACGCCTTTGCAGCTGGCACAGGCCACTGCGCTGATTGCCAATAAAGGTGTGTGGAACCGCCCGCATCTGGCACGCACCATCGACGGCGCGCCCCCGGTGGATGAACACCCGATGCCCGATATCGTGCTGCATGACCCCAAAGAATGGGACCAGGTCAACCATGCCATGCAACTGGTGATGCACGATGCGCGGGGTATCGCCCGTGCTTCAGCAGCCGGCGCGCAATACCGGATTGCCGGCAAGAGCGGTACGGCGCAAGTGGTGGCGATCAAGCAAGGTGAGCGTTACAACCGCTTGAAAACCGCTGAACGCAACCGCGACAACGCCTTGTTTGTGGGGTTTGCCCCGGCTGAAGACCCGCAGATCGTGATCTCGGTAATGATCGAAAACGGCGAAGCGGGTGGCCGTGTTGCAGGGCCGGTGGTGCGCCAGGTGATGGATGCGTGGCTGCTCGACAGTCAGGGCGGGCTGAAACCGCAATATGCCAGCCCGCAGGTTAAACACGGTAACCCGCATGTGTGAGTGACCGTTCCAGCTTCACCCCGGCACTCTTCCTGAGGAAGAGTGCCGGGGTGAGGCCGTGTTGAGCTTAATACCGCGCATCCGCAGGCTTGCCGCCATTAGGCCAGTCCTTGACCTTGTCCGGGAAGTCCGGCCGCGGCTGATGGGAGAAATACTCCGCCACATCCACTGCGTCCTGATCCGACAACCCACCCTGCCCCAACGGGAACCGCTCATGGAACCCAATCGGCATGTTGCGTTTGACAAACGCCGCAGCGGTGTAGGTACGCGCCATACCGGCGCCGATGTTGAAGGACTCCTCGCCCCATAACGGCGGGAAGATAAAGCTGCCGTCAGCGTGTTTCAAACCTTGGCCCTGATCGCCGTGACACACCGCGCATTGCTGGGCGTAGACCGCTTTGCCGTTGGCAGGGTCAGGCTGGATCGCCGGATCAACCTTGCCCACCCCTCGCCCCGCCACCTTATCGCCGGGCGCCGTGTTCATTTTCATCCAGTCAAAATACGCGACCATGGCCTGCATGTCGGGGGATGTCACGGGCAGCGGCTTGCCGTCCATGGAACGACGGAAACAGCCATTGATGCGATCTTCCAGCGTGATCTGTTTGCCTGCGCGCGGCGCATAACCGGGGAAGAATGCCGAGACACCAATAAACGGCGAACCGTCCGCTACCGTGCCCGCGTTCAAGTGGCAACTGGTGCAGTTCAGCGCATTGCCCACGTTGTCCGGTAACAAGGCTTTGGTTTGCAGGTGCAGGTGCAGGCGCATGCCGCGCACCACTTGATCGGCATTCGACGCTGTCAGCAGGTTGGCCAGGCGCGGTGTGACAAAGGCCGAGGCGTTCGCGGTGTCCGGGTTCAACTGTTTGCGCAGGCTGGCCACTTGCGCGGGGTTGATCGCCGGTGCGTCATTGCCCCAACTGCTGCGAACAAAACTCAGGATCTCGGCAATCTCGTCATCGGCCAGCCGGGCAAATCCGGGCATGGTCCAGACCCGCGGATGGGTTGCAGTCTCGGCGGTTTGCCAGCCGGTCAGGGTGATATGCAGCAAGGAGGTCGGGTTGGCCGCCGTGATGCCGGGGTTGCCGTTAAGCGGTGGGAACATGCCTTTGACCCCGCCGCCGTCCGGACGATGGCAGTCCGCGCAAAACTGCGTGTAACCAAGGCCGCCCCGGGTGGTGAACAGCGTATCTGGCGCTTTGGCGGGCTCCTGGGCCACTGCCGGCATGGGCAAGTCATCCTTGCCTGAGGGCAATGACTTCAGGTAACTGGCAATCGCCGTCAGGTCCGCCTCGCTGAAATGTTGGGTGCTGTGGTGGATCACGTCCGCCATGTTGCCTGACACCGTCGCAAAACGGTTTTGCCCGGTTTTGAGCAGTTGCACGGTGTCTTCTACGGTCCACAGGTTGCGCAAGCTCAACGCCCGCCAGGCTTCAACCGTCTCCCCGGCCAGGTAATGCTTGCCGCTGCTGCCCGCATCGCTGAGGGCTTTTTCCTGAAACGCCAGCCCCCGCGGGGTGTGGCACGATCCGCAATGCCCCAACCCTTGAACGAGGTAGGCACCGCGATTAAGGACCTCGCTTCTGGATGTGTCAGGCGTGAACGGCTGGTTGTCGACGAACATCCAGTTCCACAGCGTCAGGCCCCAGCGCTGATTGAACGGGAAGCTCATGTCGGACTCACGGTTCGCCTGTTTGACGGGGGACACGCCCTGCAACAGGTACGCGTACAGCGCGCGCATGTCGTCATCACTCATTTTGGCGTACGACGGGTACGGCATGGCCGGGTAGAGATTCTGGCCCGCCGGGGTCACGCCTTGACGCATCACGTTGTCAAACTGTTCAAAACTGTACTGACCAATCCCTGTCTCGGGGTCCGGCGTGATGTTGGTGGAATAGATCGTGCCCATGGGCGTTTTCAGCTCCAGCCCACCGGCCATGACGGCCCCGCCCTTGGCGGTGTGGCAGGCAATACAGTCACCGAGCTGCGCCACGTACTGGCCGCGCTGCACAACATCGGGGTCGGGAGGCTGAGCGGCGGCAGTTGCCGGGATCGGCTCGCTGGCGGACGTGTAGCAGGCGTAAAGAAACGTCAGGCCGACCGTGGCCAGACGCGCAAACTTGAAAACCATGGCGATATTCCTTTAAGGCACCGGCTTGGGGTGGTCCCCTCGGCACGGGCCGTGCTCGTTTTTTGTTATGAACTCCTCACACTGATCTTGTAACCGCTTTTGCACCCGCCGCCCTTGACCCGGATCATGCAGGCACACTGGCATGAGCATTGCTTTGTTGCTCTTTACTGCGCCCCTCGCGCAGAAACGCCTCGGCCCCGGTCATGGCGCACGTTCTGCGAGGGCTGCGGGAACCCCGACGCTAGACGCGTCCTGGATCGTTAAGAGGAAACGTTAGATGGCAAGGTCTGTAGCAGATCCGGCGGTCAGTCATGCGCCCACAAAAACCGTGGGTTTACTGGTGATACCAAACTTCACCACCATTGGCTTTGCGTCCACGATTGAAACCTTGCGCATGGCCAATATGGCTGCTCGCCGCGACATGTTTCGAACCCTCATCATCGGCCCTGGCCTGGAACCCGTGACCGCCAGCAATGGCATGCGCATTCTGCCGGACTGCGCGATGCAAGACGCCCCCAAGCTGGACATCCTGCTGGTGGTAGGCGCCAATCCGATCGTGTCCCACCTCAGCAGTCGTCCGTTGCTCAATTGGCTGCGCAAACTGGCGCACGAGCACGTTGTACTGGGCGGCATTTGCACGGGCAGTTACTGGTTGGCCCGTGCGGGGTTGCTCAAGGGGTATCGCTGCACCATTCACTGGGAAGACATCGAAACCCTCAAGGACCACTTCCCGGGGATCATCATTTCCAATCAACTGTTCGAGCTTGATCGCGACCGTTACACCTGTTCGGGGGGCGTCGCGTCGATGGACATGACCTTGCAATTGATCGCCCGCGAACCCGGCGGCCGGGAGATTGCAGCCCATGCGGCGGAGTTGCTGCTGTGTGATCGGGCCCGCAGTGCCCAGGAGCAACAGCGCGTGCCGTTGCGCCAGAAGCTGGGGACCTCGCAACCCAAACTCAGCCAAGTGGTGGCGATCATGGAAGCCAATCTGGAAGAACCGGTAAGCCTGGAAGAACTGGCGCGCTTGAACGAAGTGTCGATACGCCAGCTGGAACGCCTGTTTCACAAGCATTTGCAGCGCACCCCCAGCCAGTACTATTTGGAGCTGCGTCTGGCGCGGGCGCGCAGCCTGTTGCTGCGTAGCGAGTCACAAGTGCGCGACATCGCCCTGGCCTGCGGTTTTGTGTCGGCCGCGCACTTTTCCAAGTGCTACAGCCGACTGTTTGGGGTGTCGCCGATTGGTGATCGCAAGCAGGTTGCACTGCATTAATCGCTGAACCGTCATGAGCGAGCAAGCTCGCTCATGTGCTCAGTCCTGAAGGGCTTTGTGCGCTGTTTCGCGGCTGGCGAGCATGGCCACCAAGGCCACGGCGGCCGCTGCCAGCAAATACCACGCTGGGGCCATTTTGTTGCCCGTCATGTGAATGAGCCAGGTTGCAATGAAGGGCGCCGTGCCGCCAAACAACGCGTTGGCAATGTTGAAACTGAACGCAAAGCCGCTGAAGCGCACACGGGTGGGGAAGATTTCAGCCAGAAAACACGGCAAGGTGCCGTCGTTCATGGCCAGGATGGCGCCGAAGGCAATTTGAATCATCAGAATCACGATCAAAGAACTGTTGCCCAACAAGCTGAACAGTGGAAACGTCAAGCCGAGAAACAACACGGAGGCCATCACCAGCATGGTCTTGCGCCCGAAACGGTCCGAGAGTTTGCCCATCAGGAAGATCAACCCGATATAAGTCGCCAGTGACACGGTGGAGGCAATAAAGGAATCACGTTCGCTCATGCCCATTTCCATGGACAGGTACGTCGGCATGTAGCTGAGCAACAAGTAGAACGCCACCGCGTTCAGGCACGTCGCACCAATACCGATCATCACGCTGCGCCGGTGCACCGTCAGCAATTCACGAATCGGCGCGTGGGTGGCACATTCCTTGGCCTCCAGGCGTTGCTCCATTTCCAGAAACTTAGGCGAATCCTGCAAGCTCATACGGATGTAGCGCCCCACCAATCCAAACGGCGCAGCCAGTAAAAACGGCAAACGCCAGCCCCACTCGTGAAGCGTTTCGACGCTCATCCATTCATGTAACGCCGCTACAAACACTGCCCCGAACAGCAGACCGGCGGCGGTGCTGGCGGGGACGATGCTGGTGTAAAACCCGCGTTTCCCCTCAGGGGCGTACTCCGCCAGAAACGCCGAGGCCCCAGCGTATTCACCCGAGGCCGAAAAACCCTGCACCAACCGGATCAACAACAGCAATGCCGGGGCCCATAATCCGATCAAGTCATAACCGGGCAGGATGCCAATGCAAAACGTGGACACGGTCATGATTAAAATTGACCAGGACAGCGCACTGCGGCGCCCGTACTTATCGCCAAAATGGCCCCATACCAGCCCGCCAACGGGGCGTACGACAAACGACAGCGCAAACACGGCGAAAGTGGCCAACAGCCCGGTTGCGGCATCGGTTTGCGGAAAAAACGTCAGGGCGATGATGGTGGCCAGATAACCGTAGGCTGCGTAGTCGAACCACTCGACAAAGTTGCCCATGAAACTGGCCGTGGCAGCACGGCGCAAGGCTTTGCGTTCGCTGCTCAGTTCGAGCTGCTGTTGGGTGGTAAGCGGTACGCTGAGGCTTGTACTTGGGATACTCATCGAGCACCTCCAGTGAGTGAGGTGCGGGAGGTAACGGCTTGGCAAAACGTCGGGACACAGGACATGACAACTACCCTCATTCTGGTTGTTCTAGGCAGGGGTAATGGGTCAAAACGCACTGCGCGTCTGGGCGCGCATGTGCCAGTACCGGTTGGCCGCTGCCTGAACCTCAGGCTGCGGCCGCCGGGTTTAACGCTTGATGATGTTGTGTTGCGGGCCATACGGGAAGTGCGTGATGTTTTCGCTGCCGTCAGCGGTGACGATCAGGATGTCGTGCTCGCGATAACCTCCGGCACCCGGACGGCCTTGCTCAATCATGATCATCGGCTCGATGGACACCACCATCCCTGGCTCCAGCACGGTGTCGATGTCTTCACGCAACTCCAACCCGGCTTCTCGTCCGTAATAGTGGCTCAGGGTGCCAAACGAGTGGCCGTAACCAAACGTGCGGTATTGAAGCAAATCGTGTTCCAGAAATATCTCATTGAGCTGCTGCGCGATGTCGCAGCAGCGCATGCCCGGTTTGATCAGCTTGAGCCCGGCCTCGTGAACCTTGACGTTAACCTCCCACATGCGCAGGTGCTCATCGGAGCAATGGTCGAGAAACAGCGTGCGCTCCAGTGCCGTGTAATACCCGGCAATCATCGGAAAGCAGTTGAGGCTCAAGATGTCCCCCTTGTTCACGCGGCGTGTGGTGACCGGGTTGTGCGCACCATCGGTGTTGAGGCCTGACTGGAACCAGGTCCAGGTGTCCATCAACTCGGCATCCGGGAACGTGCGGGCGATTTCACGCACCATGGCCTGGGTCGCATGCAATGCCACTTCGTACTCCGGCACCTGATCGCGCAACGCCTCAACGACCGCCGCGCCACCGATATCGGCAATCCGGGCGCCCTGCCGGATGATCGCGTGTTCTTCGGCCGACTTGATCATGCGCATCCGCATGCAGGGCGCGGCAATGTCCACCAGTTGCGCGTCCGGGTAGCGGCCCGCCAGTTTGTCGCGGTTGAGCAGATTAAGGTGATCGAACTCGACACCAATGCGCCCCGCGCGCAGCAGTGCCTGCTGGATGGCGACGAAGAAGTTGTCGCGCTGCCAGTCGGTGTACACGATGTTTTCGGTGCCCACGGTGCGGCGCCAAGGCTGGCCGCCGTCAATGTTGGCGCTGATGGTCACAACCTTGTCCTGGGTCACCACCAACCCATAATTGCGTCCGAAGGAGCAATACAGAAAGTCGCTGTAATAATTGATGTTGTGGTACGAGGTAAACACCGCCGCGTCGATGTCGTGCTTGGCCATGTAGGCCCGCAGCTTGGCCTGACGGTTTGCATACTCATGAGCCGAGAAAGTCGGGGTCACTTTTTCGCCGTTTTTGATCTGAAGGGTTTTGGGCATGTGCATGGCATTTACCTGTGTCTGCGTCGAGGATCAAAAGCCGCCAGCGGGCGGGTCGTTGAGGGTCATTCGAACAGAAGCCAACGCGCTTTTTTTGCGCGAATCCGACCTGTAATTGGTCAGATCCGCTCTCATCCGTTGTCGCGGCGAAACCGGTTGAAACCGACCGCCATTGCACAGCCTGGGCAAGGCATTGGGTGCAGTGCGATTAATTGCCCCCGGCCTGACCGGGATCACGGGCGTCTTCACGCATCCCGCTATACTCCGGGCGGCCTGAATCCCCAAGGAAGGACGGATTTGAGCCTTGACCCTAACGCTTTGATGATTGGAGGAAACCCGTGAAGAACTGGCACTGCCTCGTCGGTATCTTGCTGATCACCGCACTGACACTGTTGCTGGAGATACCTGCCGACACCTGGCTGACCTCGGCCACGCTGAGCTTGATCCTCGGCACCACGGCCCTCGCGTACATGGCCGTTTCCTGCCTGTTGGCCAGCCGATGGCGAGGGGTAGAAAATCTGTTTGGCGGCTTGGACCGCGTCTATGACACCCACAAATGGTTGGGGATCTGGGCGCTGGTGTTCGCGTCCTATCACTTCGTATTCAAAGCCAATCTGGACGTGTGGAACAGCGTGCCCATTCTGGAAATGTCCAAATACTGGACGCGCATGGTGCGCCAACTGAGTTACGTGGCGCTGGGCATGATCGTGCTGCTCGCCCTGAACCGCAATATCCCCTACAGCGTATGGCGTTGGTGGCACAAACTGTCCGGGCCACTGTTTCTGATCGTCATCCTGCACTGGCTCAGCTTCAAGTCCCCCATCACCCTGTTCAGCCCTGTCGGCATCTGGCTAAGCGTGCTCTGCGGCCTAGGCGTGGCGGCGGCGCTTTACAAGCTCCTGCTCTACCCGTTTGTGGCCCGTGCCGGGGAATACAAAGTGATCAACGTGCGCAACGATAAAGGCGCGCTGCACCTGACCTTCGCCCCAATCGGCAAGGGCTTTGCCTTCAAGGCCGGGCAGTTTGCGTTCCTGTCCTTTAAAGAAAAGGGCCTGCGCGAACCTCACCCTTTCACCATCGCCTGCGCCCACCGCGAAAACGGCCAGCTGGACTTTGTCATCCGGGCCTTGGGCGACTACACCAAAGCCCTGCATGATCAGGTGAAGATCGGCATGGTGGCCGACATCTATGCGCCCTACGGCCGCTTCAAACGCCCGGTACGGGCAGCAAAAGAAATCTGGATTGGCGCCGGTGTCGGTATCTCGCCCTTTATCGCCTGGCTGCAAGACACCCACGGCGAGCACTTTGACAAAGCAACCCTGATTTACTGCTTCAACCCTGCTCGCGCCTTCCCGCCTGCCGAAGAGTTACAGAGCGTTGCCCAGCAACGTGGCGTGCACTTTTTGGCCAACAGCGGCGGCACAGAACAACTGGCCGATCACCTGCGCCAGTGCTTGAAGGGCGCCGCGCCCGAGACCGTGCATATCAGCTTCTGCGGACCAAAAGGGCTGCTGCAGCGGGTGCGCGAATTGATGCGTGATTGCGGCGTGCCGGAGCAGAATTTGCACGTGGAGTTGTTTGAGTTCCGCTGATCTGGCCTAGACAGGAGGCGCTGCCCTGGCAGCGCCTTTTTTATGGGCAGGCCAGGCGATTGATGTTAAAAAGCCGCCCACTGCTATCCCGTGCATAGCTTTCAGAGCCACACTCACGTGTTCGAATTAACCAGTTACATCGGACTGTTCATTGCCGCCTTTGGTGCAGCGTCATTGTTGCCGATGCAATCTGAAGCGGTGCTGGTGAGCATGTTGTGGTCAGGGCAGTACAGTGTGGCGCTGCTGTTGCTGGTGGCCACGGCTGGCAATGTGCTGGGGTCGGTGCTCAATTGGCTGCTGGGGCGTTCGGTCGAGCGGTTTCGTCACAAACGCTGGTTTCCTGTAACCGCGGCCAAGCTGGAGAAAGCACAGCGTTTTTACCGGCGTTATGGGCGCTGGTCGTTGCTGTTGAGCTGGGTACCGGTCATTGGCGATCCTTTGACGTTGATCGCCGGGGTGATGCGCGAACCGTTTTGGCGCTTTTTGCTGATTGTAACGCTGGCCAAAGGGGTTCGCTATGCGCTGTTAAGCGCCCTGACGCTGGGGTGGATCAATGCTGGATAGCGGGCGCGCGCAAGGTGATCTGCGTGATTTCTGCCGGGCGCCCCAACCGGATCGGAAAGCCGTTCCACAACCCGGTGCCGTTGCTGACATAAAGTTGCATGCCTTCCACGTCATAAAGGCCTGACACAAACCCCTGATTGGCCCATTGCGCCAACAGGTGCGCGCCAAGGATCTGGCCGCCATGGGTGTGCCCCGACAGTTGCAGGTCAACACCCTGCCTGGCATTGGCCACGGCACCAATTGGCCGATGGCTAAGCAGAATCACCGGCGCGTGCTCGGGGGCATCGCGCAAGGCCGTGGCTACGTCGGGCAGTGGCAGCCTGAGCGGTGCAGCCGCCTTATCGGTGATGCCGGCCACCACCAGTTGACCGCCGTTATGGGTTACCAGCACGTGACGGTTGAGCAGCATCTGCAATCCCAACTGCTCAAACACCGGCAACCAGCGCACGTAATCGACGTAGTACTCATGGTTACCCGCGATGGCGAACACCCCATAGCGGGCGCGCAATTGTTGCAGCGGTTGCACATCGTTGGCGCGCGCTTGCGGGGAGCCGTCCACCAGATCGCCGGTGATCAGAATGAGGTCAGGTTGCAGAGCGTTAGTCTTATCCACCACCGCCTGCATCCACGGTGCTTGCAGCAATCGGCTGGCGTGCAAGTCCGTCAATTGCACAATGCGCAACCCGTCCATTTCCTGCGGCAAATGCGCCAAGGTGATTTCGATGCTTTTGATGTCCGGGACACGAATCGACTGCCACACACCCAGTAACGCCAAGCCGACACTGAGGATGCCCAACGCCGCATTAAGGCGCCGATTGCGCAGCAGTTCACGGCCACGTTGACGAGAGACCAGCCACGTCAACAGGCCCAGCACATCGCGCGCCAACAGCAGCAGCGCCAGTACGATAAGGCTGCCAAACGCCCAACCCAATGCCATCAGTACCTCGCCGGGTATTTCGGGCGAAGCCATGCTGCCAAACATATTTCGGGTAATCAGATGATGCTCGGCCACCAGCAACAGCAACACGCCCAGCACGCATTTGCTGAGGGTACTGACCCGTAGCGGCCAAATGAAACGCCCGATGACGTACAACGCGATAAATGCAGTGACCCCATGAAACATGCTTTATTCCCTGTCAAAACGTGATGGACAACTTCAGACGTGTCGACCCTGCCCATTGGGCCATGACTCCCTTTGCCTAGGCGCCATCCGTAACGGCCTGGCGAGGCGTTCCACCGCGTCAAACTGCGACCCTCTCGCAAAAAACTTAGACGGTGTTGCTCACCCATGGACATGGGGACGCAATGCCCGGAACGCCCTCATCAGGAGGCCCGACGCAACAGGCGTTACGGCCCGCCACCATCGGGCAGATCGGAGGAAAGCCGCTCAATCTCGACTTTTCCATAATTGATCTCCAGAAACGTCCTACAGTCTGCCTGAAACTTCTTGTCATAGGGTATTCGTGCAGCTGACAACCCTGGCAGATAAGAATCGTCAGCCCCCTATAACCACTGAGTAATTCTGTTCACGTTTTTTTATGCAAGACCGCTCGCTACCTTGTTTGGAGCTTGCAGAAGACACCCTGGCCTCAAAACCCTGTTATTTCGTTAAGGTTCTACTCAATAAATAAGCACCCAACATTTTACTCCTTAAGCCAAGAACCGATAGTTGAGGTGATTTTCACGCGGCTTCGTCAGCCCTTGTCATCACCTCACTTAATTTATAACTCCCTAGTACGTAGGAAGTGTCATGTCCAGGCGTAGCCACTTCAGAAAAACAACGTTATCAACTAATTTTGCAGCGTGAGATTTACAGCACTGCAAAAATATTACCTTCTCATTCAATGATTTGACACAACTAAGCGGCAACGCTCCATGCTGTCTATACATCCAAGGCATCTACCACCGCGCAACGGTGACGCGGTGGCATTTATATAGACGTGATCTAGAGTTCAATTAACACATTAAAACAACTGCAACCCAAACCTTATTTATACCTCCATCACCCGCCTGTCAGAATACGCTAAGGCTAACTATGAACCCCAATACAGCAACAGAAAATACGGTTAAAAACCTCTCTTATGAAGAGATTATTTATCAAGCACAAAACGCACCTAAAGTACTAACCAGCGTTTCCGCAGCCGATCAGGATGACGTCAGTCGAGCGCCTGGACTTTTACTCACAAAAGAGGAAATCATCAGCATCAAACGGTATGAAGCGGCCGCCTTGGAATTACCGAGCACGCTTGAAGATGTACAGAACTATCTAAACTACGGTGACGTGAATGACGTTGGCCCTGGCCTTGAATACAAAAACTTCCTGGACCTGTTCACCCTTACACGTAACCATGCCTTGCAGTGGTCTCCGCTGTATGACGAGATGAAGCTCACTGGCACCAAGCTCAGGATCTTTGCTCATAGCATGAGTGTCTATGGCGATTCTATAACTCAGCTCTATGACGGCATTCTCTCTGTCAAAAAACTTGAAAAACTCCTTGAAGTCAATCAGGTCGAAACGCTCGCCCAGTTAAAAGAAATCGAGGTTAATTCAGGTGAGAAATTTCCCGATATAGAACTTGAAAAAGACACCAAAAAAAATCTGGGCAGCTATTTGTCCACGATATTCGACAAAGTCAAGAACAACCTGGAAGACACCCAGAACGTCCACAAAGAACTCACCGATTTCAGCGACACCTTACACAATCGCGTAGTACCCAAAATAAAAACGCAATTACAACTGGTCAGCAACAATTCGGTCCAGGCCGACATTGAAGTCCTTAAAAGCGCAATTGACGCACGCTCTTTGCTCATTGATGAAAAAAGCAAAGAGTACAAAGCACTGGTAGAAAAATCGATCAGCAATGCGCTGTCTTTTAACTTGCCAGGCCTTGTAATGGGCATCTATGTAGGCGTCGAGGCGGACGGGGTCAGGGTCGAACGCAACCGATTATCTGAAGCACAAAAACTCGACATTGAAAAACTGAGCAAAAAAGACAAAACCCTTGCCTCCCTCCATCATATGAAACGGTATTTGCAAAACCTTCAACTTGTTACCTTTGACGCCGATGTGGCAACACAAAACTTAAGGCATGTCTGGAATGTCATATACCAATATGTAAAGCAATCGCAAAGTTCAATAGACACCATTAACGACGCCTTAAGCCTGGGGCTGTTTATGGCCGAATTCAAACTCGTCATTGACCCATGGAGGCACATTGAAAAAACAGCTGACATCTTCATTACTGTTTTTAAAGAGGCGGAAGAGGAATACAAAAAAAACTATATTAACGACAACCAACACTAACCCCCAAGGAAATGTAACATGACCACGACTACTTACCCTTCCGTTGACCTCACACTCATGGCGCAGAGCATCAGGTTGATGAGCGACCACGCCAGCAGTGCCGACGCCCTCTTTACAACACTTAATTACCTGCCAGCACTGCATGATCAATTTCAGACGTTAACGCTCAATATGAACAAGAGCGGCCAGGCGCTGCGTGACACCGCCCTCTCGGCAAAGATGGGCCTCGAAAAAAACATTAAAGAATTGAGCTATTTCGAGGCATTGTTAACCGGTGCGCGCACTGCGCAGGAAACAGCCGATACAAACACTGCACTGGCTAATCTACCGGCCAGAGTAAAATCCACTCTGTACGCGTCGACAGACGTACTGTCCCGTCAACTATCAAGCCTGAAAACGCCTTCAGTGCTGAATATGACGCAGGGCTACCTCGAAGAGTCTGAAAAGGATCTCGCTGACGCTAAAGCTGCCCTGGGTCTATTGAGTGAGCAAGAAGTAAAACTTCAAGAGCAGCGACAAACCCTTACCGCTGCCATTGATGTGCTCTCCCAGGGCGGCATTGAAAAAATTGGCAAGGACATAACGTTAACGCTGGAGAACATCACGGCGCTAGGACTTTCTCCTACTAACATACAAGCCGTCATGTTCGCGATCGAACAATTGAAAAAAACCATCGAACATATCGGTGAAAGCATTCGGTTTTTAGATTTGCTGCAACAACGAGACAGGCTGGTCACTAAAATTACAGCTCAACAAAAACTCATCACGCTTAAAAATGAACACGTCGTCTGCTTCAACGGCCAGATAAAATTCATCACCACCATCCATGCCATGCTCCCGCCATTGCAAGCGTTTGTTGGCGAATACCAGCGCATTATCGAGGCCTTTAAATTATTTACAACGCGCATTGACCTGGACCTTCCCGCAGAAGCACAACAATTTATTGAGTTTTTAACCCCTCTTTCAAAGCCTTGGTAAGGTGCAGCTCATCGAGCTGCTACTTTATTCGCCTTGGCAATAATTTTATTAAACGACTGTAGCTTTGCTTTGTGCCTGACGCCATAGCGAAGGGCAGTCGTTCTGCTGTTAGTGCCTCCCTAATGAATGACATATTAATCGAGGCGCACACCTGTGCTGCTTTAAAAGGTTACTTGTATTTTCTGAGCGAGTTCCCCGCTATTTCAGAGAAGATTCAAGCACGCTCAGATGCATACCGAAAAAATGGCCATGAATTACGTTCTCCTCCTGATATGCCCGTACTGGCACGTACCGCATCGTCGAGTGAAAGTAATTGGCGAGCCATCCTCACATTGTTGCCCGTACTGGGTAATATGGGCAGTCGACTATTCCGGCAACTACGGGATTTTGTGCAGACATTCGACCGCGAAGTGCACGCGCTCTCGAGTGCCGCAGAGAGCGCCTTGATCAAAGATCTTAATGCGCAACACTTCACACCTGTTTTATCAGGCACGCAAGAGCGCCTTGACCATACCGACATTGCGCACCTGCTGAAAAACCTGAGTTCACTGATTGAAGAATGTACCTTCACAGGCGTCACACTTGAGCAAATCGTTGAGGAAGACTCAAACCTCACCCACTCTTTTCTTACCCACTTCATTGATGCATTACGAACCGCTATCTGCGCCTGCCCCCCCTGTGTGTCGAAGTTCGAAATCTACTATTACGACGGCTTGTTCAGCACCGACATGATCGACAATCACCTGGCCCTGTATTGCCTGCCCGATGTCTGTACCAAACCCCACGACATTTATTTAAAAGCACTGCGCGAATTGCATGTGAACGCTCGCTTGGCAGGAGGCAGCCTGGGGTTTTTGTGCTCGCGCATGTTACTTTTCCTGAAGGATATTAACGGTGAAATAATATCCCTCCTCCCTGAAACACCTGTGCGACTGGCATGCACCACATTAAAACAGATCGATTATTTGCTCACAGATTTGAACAAGGTCAGTGACGCATTAATTTCACTCTCTTCAATATTAAATCCGTCGACGTCCATTACAAGCCCTACCAAAAAAACATGATCATAAGAAGCGCTCATCACGCATCACCGCTCCCCTCTCCCCTCTCCCCTCTCCCACGTATTGATCGTGATGACCAATGCTGCATTGCAAACCTTTCAATGCGTTTTTAGCGTCTTCGCTGCTGTCCACTCTGGGGTTGGGTAGGCATTTAATGCTGATCGTAATGCCCAAGCCCATTCTTAGCTCCCATGCTCACGCCTCCACAGCCAACCTACCGATCAATGCGAATGGGGGTCGTCAATAACCGGCAACGGGATGATCTGTGCAGCGCCATGCCGCACGCCACGCTCAGCCATCACTTGACGCGCCAGCGTTGTGACCTCTTTGGCTGAACCCTTGAGCACCGACACTTCCATGCACCGGCCCTGATCGAGGTGCACGTGCAGCGTCGACAGCGTCAAGTCGTGATGTTCATGGAACACCGTGTTGAGCCGTTTAGGCAGCTCACGGGTGCCGTGGTCATACACATAGCTCAGGGTGGCAACGCAGCTGGCGTCGGGATGTGTGGCTTCGGGCTCCAGCAACCCGGCGCGCAACAAATCGCGAATCGCCTCGGATCGTCCTTGATAGCCATGGGTGGCGACGCGCTCATCAATGACGGCTAACAAGGCGTCGTCCAGAGAGATGGTGACTCTTTGCATGGATCTTGCCTCGCGTTTATGAACTTTTCACATAGACTTCATACCCGTTGCATGAAACCTAAAGTGCCATCATTAGAGGGAGCGCCAGTTTGAAGCAGCCGTCGATGAAAAAGAAGCTTGGCTTGTGGCTTATCAGCTGCTGCCTGTGCAGCGGTATCACCCCCACTCATGCCACGGACAATACTCCGACGCTTACCTACTCCTGGCCTGCCAATGCTGGGCCCCTTGACCCTCGGGGTTACTCGCCCAATCAGATGTATGCCCAGGCCATGGTCTATGAACCGCTGGTACGTTATACCCGGTCCGGGCAACTGGAACCCTGGCTCGCGACAGACTGGAACGTGTCTGCCGACGGTAAGGTCTACACCTTCACCCTGCGCGAAGGTGTGACGTTCAGTGACGGCACCCCGTTCAACGCCGCAGCCGCCAAAGCCAACTTTGACGCGGTACTGGCCAATGCCAAACGCCATCAATGGATGGAACTGGTGAGTACTATAGACAGGGTTGAAGCACCGGACGCGCACACCCTGGTGCTGGTGCTCAAGCACCCCTACTACCCGACCCTGATGGAACTGGCGCAGGTGCGTCCGCTGCGTTTTGGTGCGCCGCACGCCCAAAAAGGTGCGCCCGTGGGTACCGGCCCCTGGACGCTGGTAGAAACCCGGCGCGAGGAATTCGACCGGTTTGCGCGCAACGATCAATACTGGGGCGAGAAACCCGCGTATGGCTCGGTGTTGGTGAAAGTCATCTCAGACCCTGACAGCCGCGCCATCGCCTTGCAAACGGGTGAAATCGACCTGATTCAGGGCGCCGACGGCGAGATTTCTTCCGGCACGTTCGTGCGCTTGCGCGACGCGGGCTTCAAGACTGCACTCTCGGCCCCCCTGGCAACCCGGCTGGTGGCGATGAACACTGCCCGCGTGCCGACCAACGATCTGGCGGTGCGCCAAGCAATCAATCAGGCCGTGGACAAAGACACCCTGATCGCCAAGGTGCTGTATGGCCTGGAGCCGCGCGCCGATGCGCTGTTTTCCAATAACCTGCCTTACACCGACCTCGGGCTCAAAGCACTGACCTTCGATCCGCAGAAGGCTCGCGAACGTTTGCAAGCGGCCGGCTGGACGCTGCCTGCTGGTAAATCGGTGCGGGAAAAGGACGGCCAACCGCTGAGCGTTGAGTTGGTGTTTCTGGGCACCAGCGCGCTGCAAAAAAGTCTGGCCGAGATCATTCAGGGAGAACTGGCCAAAGTCGGCATGCAGGTGCAATTGCGTGCGGAAGAAGACGGCGCGTTGGTACAGCGTCAGCGTGAAGGACGTTTTGGCATGATCTTCGCGGACACGTGGGGCGCACCGTATGACCCGCATTCTTTTGTCAGCTCGATGCGCTATGCCGGTCACGCCGATTACATGGCACAGCGCGGCCTGCCGATGAAAGACGCCATCGACCGCAAGATCACCCAGGTACTGGGCGAAACCCGCGAGAAACAACGGGCCGAGGGTTACCGCGAGATCCTCACCACCCTGCAGGATCAGGCAGTGTATTTGCCAATTTCCTACCTCACGGCCATCAGTGTCAGCCGCAATAGCGTCGACAATGTGCAGTTTGGCAGCACGCTGTTTGATGTGCCGTTCGACGTCATGCGCCCAGCCAGCGGGAAGCCTTAATCATGCTGCGATATATCGCTTTGCGTCTGATCCTACTGATCCCGGTGCTACTTGGGGTGTCGCTGATCGTGTTCATCTTGCTGCACTTGGGTAACGGCGACCCGGCGCTGGATTACCTGCGCCTGTCGCAAATTCCACCCACAGATGCAGCACTGGCCGAAGCACGTCAGGCGCTGGGGCTGGATCGCCCATTACCGGAGCAATACCTGACGTGGATCTGGAACGCCCTGCACCTGGATTTCGGGATTTCCTACATTACCGGCCGCCCCGTGCTGGATGACTTGCTCTATTACCTGCCTGCCACTTTGCAACTGGGCGGCCTTGCGCTGCTGGCCACCCTGGCATTCAGCATCCCGCTGGGCCTGATCGCTGCCCGCTGGCAAGGTAAGTGGCCGGATCAGGTGGTGCGGGTTGTGACCTTTATCGGGGTATCGATGCCCAACTTCTGGCTGGCTTTTTTGCTGATCGCTTTGCTGTCGCTGTGGCTCGGCTGGCTGCCGCCGATGGGACGGGGTGACGCTGCGCACCTGATCATGCCGGTATTGGCAATCGCGCTGATGTCGATGTCGATCAACGCCCGCCTGCTGCGGGCCAGCTTGCTGGACGTGCGTCAGCACCGCCACGTGTTTTATGCCCGAGCCCGTGGCCTGAATGAACGCCGCGTGTGGCGCGACCATATCCTGCGCAACGCCTGGATGCCGCTGGTGACCGCCACCGGTATGCACATCGGGGAATTGCTCGGCGGCGCGCTGGTGATCGAAACCATCTTTGCCTGGCCCGGCGTGGGGCGCTTTGCCGTGAGTGCTGTACTCAACCGCGACTTCCCGGTGATGCAGTGCTTCACCCTGCTGCTCACCACGTTGTTGGTGCTGTGCAATCTGGTGGTCGACATCTGTTATGCGTGGCTCGACCCGCGCACACGCTTATCGGGGATGATGGCATGACGGCGATAGCGGTAACAACAGTGCCCCGCACCAGACGCGGACTGCACGTAGGGCTCACATTGGTCGCGCTGCTGTTGGTCATGGCGCTGTTCGGCCCCTGGCTGACGCCGTATGACCCGACGCTGGTCAATCTCGACGACCGCCTGCTGCCTGCCAGTGCAGCCCACTGGCTGGGCACCGATCACCTGGGCCGTGATGTGCTGTCGCGATTGATCGTCGGCACTCAGCTGTCATTGGGCAGCGTGGTGTTGACCCTCGGGCTGGTCTTGATACTCGGGGTGGTAATAGGCGGCATCGCAGGCGTGGTCGGGGGCAAGCTGGACATGTTCCTTATGCGCGTGTGCGACATGTTCCTGACCTTTCCGACACTGGTGTTGGCGTTCTTTTTGATCGCCTTGCTCGGCACCGGGCTGACCAACGTCATCATCGCTATCGCCCTCTCGCACTGGGCGTGGTACGCGCGGATGGTGCGCGGCATGGTGATCGCCCAGCGCAATCGCGATTACGTACTGGCCTCGCGCCTGGCTGGGGCCTCGCGCCTGACCCGCTTACGCCAGCACATCATGCCCAACGTGGTCGGGCAATTGCTGGTGCTGGCCTCGATGGACATCGGGCACATGATGCTGCACGTCTCCGGGTTGTCGTTTCTGGGCCTGGGTGTGAGCCCGCCGACGCCTGAGTGGGGCGTCATGATCAACGATTCCAAGGAGTTCATCTGGACTCATCCGCAATTGCTGCTGTGGCCGGGGCTGATGATTTTCCTCGCGGTCATGGCCTTCAACCTGTTGGGCGATGCCTTGCGCGATCGCCTCGACCCCAGCGTTCTGGCGGAGATCAAGGAATGAAGGACACACTGACGCTACAGGGGCTGACCCTCAGCCATCAGCAGCGCACGCTGGTGGACCGGGTCGACCTGACCCTCAGGGCGGGCAGCATTCATGGGTTGGTGGGCGGCAGCGGATCGGGCAAGTCGCTGACCTGTGCCGGCATCCTCGACCTGCTGCCCCCCGGCGTGCACCGCACTGGCGCAACGCTGCACCTTGACGGACACCCGGTGCAACCGCACCAACTGCGCGGACGGGCTGTGGCGCTGGTGCTTCAGAACCCGCGCAGTGCGTTCAACCCGGTACGTTCGTTGCGCCAGCATGCGCTGGAAACCCTTGAAGCGCGGGACGTGCACGGTAAACCGGCGCACGACCTGATCCTTGACACGCTGCACGAGGTGGGGCTTAAGGAGGCGGACCGCGTGCTGGATTCGTTTGCTTTCCAGCTCAGCGGCGGCATGTTGCAGCGCATGATGATTGCCCTGGCGCTCTTGGCCGACAGCCGTTTCCTGCTGGCCGACGAACCCACCAGCGATCTGGATGTGGTGGCACAAGCGCGCTTTCTCGACCTGTTGGAACGGCTGGTGCTGAACCACAACCTTGGCGTGTTGCTGGTGACCCATGACATGGGCGTGGTGGCGCGCAGTTGCGAGCAGGTCAGCGTGATGGCAGAGGGCCGAATCGTTGAACACGTCGATGTGCACACATTGTTTGAATCCCCCCACAGCCCCGAGGCGCGCACCTTATTGGCCGCGCATCGCACCTTGACCCGGGAGGCCTACGCGCCATGAGTTTTCTACAGGTAGAAGGCATCCGCCACGGTTACACGGCAGGCGGCATGTTCAGTAAACGGCACCGGGTGGAGGTGCTGCAGGGGCTGAATCTGGAACTGATCGAAGGTCAAAACCTCGGCCTGTTGGGCAGTAGCGGCAGTGGCAAGAGCACCCTTGCCCGCTTGTTGATGGGGCTGGAGACGCCAGAACAGGGCCGCATCATCTTTCGCGGGGAACCGCTACAAGGCCCTGACAAGCCATTCCTGCAACAGGTACAAATGGTCTTTCAGGACGCCCTGACTGCCTTCAACCCCCAGCGCAGCATCGGCTGGAGCATCGCCGAGCCTTTGCGGCATCTGGCGCAAATGAGTGAACAGGCGTGCAAAAACCGGGTGGACGCGTTGTTGCTTGAGGTCAAGTTGCTGCCTGCGGACGGCGACAAACTCCCCGCCCAACTCAGTGGTGGCCAATTACAGCGCGCCGGCATCGCACGGGCCCTGTCAGTGGCGCCTAAATTGATCATCCTGGACGAGGCCCTGTCCAATCTCGACCGAGTGCTGCAGGTGCAAATTCTCGAACTGCTGACTGACATTCGCCGTGAGTCGGGGACGGGGTTCTTGCTGATTACCCATGACTTGAGCCTGGTCAAACACTTCTGCCAACGCGTGGTGGTCTTGGCCGAAGGCACGCTGGTGGAGGACCGCGAGGTCACACCGCACCTGTACTTTGAGCACCCGGCGGCCTGTGTGTTGCAGGACGCCGTCTTGCCCGCCCGACCAAAAGCACGGCGGGCATCGCTCAACCCTGTCGATTCGCCCCTCGCCCGCAGGACCGAGGCAGGCGAGCGTCAGGCTTGAGCCGCAACAGCCTCCGGCGCAGATGCGTCAGAGGCTGGCCCATTTATTCGGCAGGCGGGTTTTGCCCTGCCGAACGGCTGATGCGGTACATGCTCACGCAATAAATGGCCAGGGCCACACCGGCCAAGCCGCCACCGGTGACACCAATGTAAGAGAAGCCCGCGTGTACACCCACCCAACTACCCAGCAGGGCGCCACCGCCAATGCCGATGTTGTAGATGCCCGAAAACATGGCCATGGCTACGTCTGTGGCGTCCGGCGCCAGCGACAATACCCGCGACTGCAGTGCCAGGCCGAAACACATGATGGCCATGCCCCAAAACAGGCTGAGGGTTGCCAAATACGACTCTTTGCCACTCAACGGCAGCAGCAGCGCCAGACACACCGCGAGCACCGAGACCGCCACGATCAGAAAGCGCTGCGGGCTATGGCGATGCAGCACGCTGAATAGCAGCGAACCGATGATCCCTGCGCCACCAAACAACAGCAGGATGAGGGTCACCACATTCCCACTCATCCCGGCAACGGTCTGAATAAACGGCTCAATGTAGCTATAAGCGGTGAACTGCGCCGTGACCACCAGCGCAGTCAGGATGTACACCGCCACCAAGGCCGGACGTTTGAACAACACCGGTAAGCTGCGCAGCGAACCCGAGTTCTGGCTGGGCAGCAACGGCAGGCTACGGGCCAGCCAAAACACCAGGGCCAGCGCCAGGCCCGCAATTACCAGAAATGTCGTGCGCCAGCCCATCGCCTCGCCCAGCAGCCGGCCAAGGGGAATCCCCAATACCATCGCCAGCGACGTCCCGGTGGCCAGCAACCCCAGCGCCTGCACTTGCTTGCCTTCTGGCGCCAGCCGCACCGCCAGTGACGCTGTAATCGACCAAAACAGGGCATGGGACAACGCTACCCCGATACGGCTGAGTAACAGGATGCCAAAGTTGGCTGCCAGGCTGGACAGCACGTGGCTGGCGATGAACATGCCGAACAGGATCAGCAGCAGTTTGCGGCGCTCGACGTTGCGCGTCAGCAACATGATGGGCAGTGAGGTCAGTGACACCACCCAGGCATAAATCGTGAGCATCAACCCGACGCTGGCGGTGGTCATGTCGAAACTGGCGCCAATGGCGCTCAGTAGCCCTACCGGCACGAACTCGGTGGTATTGAACACAAACGCGGCGAGCGCCAGGGCGATGACCGGTTGCCAATTGGCAGAGGATGAAACGTTGGGAGTGCTCATTTAAAGAATGTATTACTCGCTATCGATGATCGAACAGGTCCTTGGGGCGACCTCCCTGGCACACACGTCCTGCATTCACAACACGTGCCAGGTGACTGGGTTGACGGCCCGAGGCAAAACAGTGCGGCATTCTATAGGCTTCTCAAAACGCCGTTCGTGCCCATTGATGTTAGCAGCGAGGCATTTTGTCACACGCAAGAGACCTCGGCGGTGGGTAGGTGACGTTATCACCCACTGCGGATGGGGCTCAGTAAGTGCCTGAGTCGGCGGGTCAGAGATGCTACCCTGCGCGCCTCAAAGATCTGGCCATCAGCCAGGCACCTATCGACCTGTGCAAATACGCGCATGCTGGCGAAAACGGCAACGTTGCTCGCGAGCCTGTGGGTGGGTGCAAGGCCGGGACGTTCAGGAGTTTTCATGGGTAAGCCTTTGCCGCGTTTTGCGTTCAATACCTTGAGTTTCAGCCTGCTGGTTGCCAGCGCTTTTCAAACGGTGCATGCCAGCGAAACCGAGCTGCCTGCCATTTCAGTGACGGGCGAAGACAGCGTCGGGTATCAGGCGCAAACCGCATCAGTGGGCGGATTTGAGGCGGCGCCCTTGCTGGACACCCCGGCGGCTGTTTCTGTGTTCACTGAAGCGCTGATCCAGGATCAGCAAGCGCGCTTGCTCAGCGATGTGTTGAAAAATGATGCATCAGTGGGCGAAAGCTACGCCCCTGTCGGCTATTACCAGAACTTCGTGGTGCGCGGTTTCTCGTTGAACGCGGCCAGCAGTTACAAGATCAATGGGCGCACCATCACCGGCGAGCAAAACGTCGGCCTCGAAAACAAGCAGCAAGTGGAGTTGCTCAAAGGCCTGTCCGGCCTGCAAAGCGGTGTGTCGGAACCCGGCGGGCTGGTCAACTACGTGACCAAGCGTGCCGCCGATGTGCGTTCGGTGACGGTGTCCACCGACGACCGGGGCAGCGGCTACATTGCCACCGATGTCGGCGGCTGGTTCGGCAGTGAACAACAGTTCGGCCTGCGGGCCAATGTGGCCCATGAAGACATCCATTCTTACGTTGAACACGCCAACGGCCAGCGCGACTTTGTGTCTTTGGCGTTCGACTGGAACATCAACCCCGATATGCTGCTGCAACTGGATGCCGAGTACCAAACCACAGAACAACGTTCGGTGCCCGGCTACCAGCTCTTAGGCGGTACAGAACTGCCGCGCCATGCCTCGCCGAAAAAACTGCTGGGCCACCAAAGCGGCTCAAAACCCGTGACCATCGACTCGCTGAACCTCAACGGCAACCTTGAGTACCGCTTCAGCGATAACTGGAAAACCACGTTCAGTGCGTCGCGCAGCAACGTCGTCATTGACGACTACAGCGCCTTTGCCTGGGGCGGTTGTACGCAGGGTGACGCCTGCTCGCAAGGCAACTATTTCAGCCCTGAAGGCGGTTACGGCATTTACGACTTCCGCAGCCCCGACGACACCCGGCGCAATGACGAGGTGCAAGCCACCCTGAGCGGCGCCTTCAACACCGGGGCGTTAGGCCATGAGCTGACAGTGGGCAGCAGCGCGTTTCGTCGTGTGGTCAATAACCGGGAGTCGATCATGGCGTGGATCGGCAGCGGCAACATTGATGCCGAACCCGAGCAATTCCCCCGCTACACCGGCGCCCTGAACGACAGCCAGCGCCGCCTCGACAGCCGCCAGTACGGGGTGTTTTTCAATGACCGCATCCGTTTCAATGAGCAGTGGCAGACCGTGCTGGGCGGGCGCGAGGTGCGTTTGGACGAAAAATCCTTCGACAGCAGCGGCGTTACCACCCGCCACACACGGCGTTATGAATTCTTGCCGCAGGCCGCACTGATCTACAAACCGCTGCAAAACCTGTCGCTGTACACCCGCTACAGCAAAGGCTTGTCGCTGGGCGGCACGGCGCCGTGGTTTGCCAGCAATGCCTACGACATCTTGCCGCCCAGCGTTTCACGGCAGATTGAGGCCGGGATCAAATACGACTGGCAACGCCTGAGCCTCAGCGCGACGCTGTTCCAGCTGCGCCAGGCGTACCAGTATTCCCAGCCTGACGGCGCCGGGCATTTCACCTTCGTGCAACAAGGCGAGCAGAAAAACACCGGGCTGGAACTGGCAGCCAATGGCTGGGTAACTCAACGTCTGCAGGTATCCGCAAGTGTTGCGGCGATCCGTGCCCGGGTTTCGGGCAGCGGCACGCCGGACTACGAAGGGCACCAGACCATTAATGTCCCGACCCTACGCGCCAGCCTGTATGGCGACTACGCCCTGCCGTGGGTCGACGGCCTGGCGTTGCTGGGCGGCGTGCAATACAGCGGGAAAAAATACGCCAACCAGCAGGGTAATGTTGACGCTGCCAGCTACGCCGTGTTCAACCTCGGCAGCCGCTACAGCACGCGTATCGAGGGGTATGACACGGTGGTGCGCCTGACCGTCGACAACCTGTTCGACAAACGTTACTGGCGCGATGTCGGGGATTACATGGGCGACAACTACGTGTTCCAGGGCGCGCCCTTGACGGCCCGTTTGAGTGCCACGGTCAATTTCTGAGGGGCAGTTGCACATCACCCGATAACTACCTGTGCACGGAGGCAGGCCGGTGTGCACACCGGCCTGCCCGGTAGTCAGCAAAAGATACCTGTAAACACTTAACTACCGCTTGCCCCACGCCAAAACCTCTTACGTTGAGATTTTGAAGCTCAACGGCAAGGGGCCACCTGTGAACCATCAAACCTTACCCATCATTGAACGCATAAGCGTTTATGAACTCGCCGACGCGGTCGGCTTCGTTTATGTGGAGCGCAACTCGCCCGTGGCAGCCGAGCTGGCCATGGACCTGCTCAGCTATTTGCTGCAAAAGCTCGAAAGCCCCACGCTCACACCCGAGCACTGCGCTGACCGGCTGTTTCTGCTGACGTTTTGTACGCAAGTCGCCGTCAAGGAAGCAGTGGCCAGGTTGCTGGCTGTCCCGGCCAACACCGTAAAACACCCTGACGTCGGCACGCTGCTGCTTAAACTTGCCAATTTGATCTGGGCGGCCAACGCCGGAGACACCCACTATCCCGGCACACGCCCCGAACCGGCATTACGAACACAATTCAAAAACGGGATCATTTCCCGGTTGTCGGCACTGCCCCGCCCCCATCCTGCAACCCTCTCGTTCATTGCCAACATCCTGGACAGGCACTGCACCCGCACGACCCAGAAACTGGCGATCGATTCGCTGACGACGTACAACCCCCTGCCTGGGTTGCTGGCAGCGCAGCCCAGCCTCCTTGATTGCGTACGAGCCGAGCTGGGCGCCGCCTTTCCCGCACTGCCGGCAGGCTTTCCACTGCCCAACCTTAAAAGTGTGGTCTTTACTGACCACGTCAACCCGGCACTCCCCGTTCGAACACTGGCAACGTTGATTGAGCGTTCCCAGGCGAGCCCCACGGATACAGCCACCGGTGCCCATCCCACTCACATCCGGTTCAGGTCATCGGACGCCACAAAGGCCGAGTCAGAGATCGCCGTTAGCCCGCAGCAATACAATCACTTCATGCAGCGACTCAAACAACTGAGTACTGCCTATGTCGAAACCCTGAACACTTACTGGGCTCGTCCCTGCGCTGACAATGACGTCCCCCCCTGCTCAAATGAGGACGCATTCGTTCAGGCGCTGAAGGGGCAACTGGAAACCGAAATCCGGTTGCTGTCCGCAGACGGCTCCCTTTCGCCCGACGGTGCTACCTTGATACGTCAGGTGATTGATCATCCGGTCGCCGCCGACCGCGCAGCGCGGCCTGATTCTGCCCTCGTCAAAGTGGTGCGTCTGGCTATCCAGAACGTCAGTACTCAAGCGCCTCGCCTGCTGTATTCAGTCCTGGCTTTCATACAAGACACACCGGGCACTGTGTCGACAAAGGCCATTGTGTATTCGCTGCACAAGGGCCTTGAGGAATTTGACACCCCACAGGCCCTTAAAGATGAGATGAATCGCCGCTTCAACAACCGCGATGAACTTCGCGCCTGGCTACCCTGTGTGGACGCCCACGATTACGCTGAAACTGCATTCTTCAGCGAAGACAGCCCTAAAAAACTCAGGACACAGACCCTGACCGGCGATGCCTTCAAAGAATGGGCGGCTGACCAACGGCAAAAACACGGCAACGACATTCAATACTTCTTCAAACACGCGACAGTGCTTGGTTTGTTCAGGTCACCGCAAGCGCTGGTTCAAAGGCTGGATGACGCCATACAGCGCAGATCCTACCTGCCGGTACACAACGTGTTGGCAGCTCGAACCGCCAAGCTGCTCGACCGTGTGACACCTGAAGAGATCGCGCGGGCCTTTTACATTCAGCAACATCCGGACCACCCGTTACCTGTCAGCGCCCAGGTGCCAATCATTGATCTGTCGGCGGTATTTACCGCCCCGGCCCGTATAAAGGCATTGACCCGCGATACCGAGTTTCGCGCGCTGAGCCTTGAAGTGTTCGCCTCGCCCACTGCCCAGGCAATCCTGCGCGGGGTGATGAACGAACTGAGTGACTATATTCCTCATGCCCTGACCGTGAGCGGGCAATCCGCATTGACACTGACCCATAAATGCACCCGCCACGATCGTTCGGTGCCGAGCATCAACAGCCGCCATTACAGGATTTTTTTTGCCGCCCAGCAGTCGATTCGTAATGCCCGCTTTTTTTCCCCTGAATACCACTTCTTCACGTCCAGCCTGCTGTTGTCAGACGCCAAAACACTCTCCGCTCACAGCCCTGAAGTCATTGTTCAACCTCACGACATTGACAAGGCACGGCAGGTTTCAACGACGTTGTCGTCAACCGTGCATGGCCTGATCGGTGGTGGCCTTAACGTGCCTGACCTTGCGGCGCTGGCCGGTGCGCTTGAGGTCGATACGCTGTTCCCCGCCCCCTCTATAGCGGGCTCGGGTCTGCAGGGCGCAACCCTTAATCAACGCATGACCGTGCTGGTGGATTCACCCGCGTTTCATCGGCTGGAGACAGCCCTCCTGAGCGCAGCGCCCTGGACAGACATTGAACGAAATAACGCGACTCCCGGCCTGATCAGGGCATTAACGGTCTCGACCCTCACCGACTACCTGTACCCGCCGGCAACTCACTGGCAAGGGCATCTTTGCGGCTTCAACCTGAATGCGCCCAGGCTGGGAAACCTGACGCTTGAGGCCGTGCGCACGCAACTGATGGAGCACCTGCGCAGCACGCTCAAATGCACGTCTCATCAAGAAGTTGATCTCGCGCTGGGCGTGTTGGCACCGCGTTATTGCCCAGAACTGCTCATCTTTGACGCTCCCCATGATTTGCGTTACGCCAACAGCAAACAGGCCATCGACTTCAGGCATGCCGTTGCAATGGCTGAGTTGGCCTTTGCGGGAGCGGCCATTGATATGGGTTACGCGCGGCTTGTGCAACTGCACCAGTCGACCCTTTCCCAAACGCTTACCTCCGAGCAGACAACGGCCATCAGCGTATTGCGCAAAACACCTGTTCTGCACTTCGCCATGTGCAGGGGGGCAATTCCATTTACGCCGATGGCCGACGTGACCTCTGAAGATGTAATGACCGCGTTCCAGTACACGACCGAGCTTGAGGAGGAACATGCCCGGGCCATGACCTCGCTGGTGCAACCACCTCCCGATCGAAAAAAAATGGCGCTGCAGCAAATAGCGCAACACCACCCAAGACACGACCTTGACGTCAGGCGCGCCTTCACCGAGCCACAGATCCATCACTATTTCGTCAACCGGTTTAAATCTCGCGGCCGCAACATGCGCATGTCATTGCTGGAGAAATACATGACGTGTGGCCAAGACAGCGAATTCGATGATCAGGTACTGGGCTTTGATACCCGGGGACTCGCCGGCTGCACGCTCAACCGGGCCTTCAACACGGCCTACGATACTTACCAGGCAGAGCACCGTAAGGCTCTGGTAGTGAAATTAAGGCATGCGATCAATGACTTACCGGCGGAACAACGTGCTCAATTATTAAGCGCCAACCACTTTTTAAGCCTGGAGTTTGATGTCGAGAACAACTGGAACTACACCCCGTGCTATTTCGGTTTGCTGGCCGTCAGTACGCACCCCAGCGGTTCCTATGTGTACGAAGTGTTTTGCCCCTCCGGGACGATCAGGAAAGTAGCGCCTAACGGGGAAGGCATGGCGATGTATGCCTCGTTTGACCCCTCAGGCATTCTCCGGACCGGTCACACGATTGAAGGGCTGCCGCAACTGGACGTGGACGCTTACACCACAGGCATGACAGGTTCAACACGAGGCAGGCCCCGACTGACATTGAGTTTTACGTGGGAGCCTTCTGCAGATATGCCTCAGAACACGCGCATTCAGCGACTCAGCGAGTTAATGGTAGACAAGGTATTCAGTCTGGCCATCACGTCTGCCCGCCCGCTGTATGCCCATGTAACCCCTTACGAAGCCTATAAAAATGAACTTGTCGCCCGCACAGAACTGATTTTCAGAATGATCATTCCGTTCTACTCGCTCTACCGGGACATCGAAAACGACGAGGTGACGGCAGCCACCCTGTTCAGCGCCCTGCTTGAAATATTGGCTTTTGTATTGCCCTTCGGCAAAGCCCTGTTCAGTGGCTACCGAGCGTCCCTGATACTCGGCAAAATCGTGGTCAGAAGTACGTCGTTCGGCGTATCGCGGGCCGCCCTGTTGTCCATGCGGGCCGCCTACGGCTCAAGGGCTTTTGTCATTTCGTTGTCCAAAGGCATTGCCCAGGCCGCCAATCCCTTTGCTTTAGTCGGCTTGTTATTCCAGGGGGGGCTCAAAGGCCTCGGTTACTTGCAACGCACATTGTTGCTACGCGAAAAATTAAAGACCGTGCCTGCACTTGCACACCTCAGAACCCAACTGGACCCCGGACACGCATTGACGATTGCCTACGCGGGGTCTTCCATTCAGCCAACGAGCTTCGGCCCGTTGCAACGCGCAGTGAATCCGTTCAAACCGGACTTTTCCTGGGGCATCAGAAAACTGGATGTGCGCCAACAACAACGGTTTCACCAACCTGACGTTGATCTTTCCACTGCAACGTACAGTGATTACACCTACCACCTTGCCGGTAAGGACTACATAAAAATGCAAGGCAATGTGTTTGCCCTTGCACATACGCCAGGCAGTCGCGTTCCACATATTTACAACGGGGACCAAAAAGGCCCGGCCGTGCGTTTTGACACCCTTGCTCAAGAATGGGAACTGGTTGTGGCCGGTTTAGCGGGCGGCTCTCCGCCACGGGCTCAGCCACTGACCCGGCAGATCAGCCTTCCCATGGATGGCATCATCGAGATAGAAGGCGCGTATATGGTGAGCTACAAGGGGTACGTGTTGCCGGTTGCCTACGATGCCCACCTGCAAGCCTGGCGCCATCTGCGGGATAAGAGCCTCGGGGAGCCGGTCTGGCGCAGTGACATGGGGCAATGGGAAAAAGGATCGGTCGACGCCTTCAATACTCATAAATCGCGAACGCCCACACCGACCCGTCTGAAATCCTTCACGTTCCCGACCTTACCCAAGGTGCCGGAGAATGCCGTGGCGATCCCCAATAACATTCACTACATCTGGATCGGTACCCGCGCGCCCGAGCTGCACTTGATCAGCAATATCGCGACCAACCTGACACGCTCCCCCGGATTCATTTCAACCTTGCACCTGGATGTCAGCGCCTCTCTTTTTGAAACCGTCAAACAGCTGTGCAACGAGCGGGCGCCGGGGCTCATCGTTTCAAAACTTCAGGACGAACCCTTCTATGCCGTCTTCAAAACCAGCCCGAACGCTGAGCAATATGCGCTCATCAAAGAATCCGCCAGTCAGTTGTACGCCTCAGCTTGCGATGTGGTGCGCTTTCCGTTGACCAACTATTACGGCGGTATCTATATGGACCTGGATGACGTAATCAAAGGTTCTTTAAACGCTGCCGAGTTGAAAGCCGCGCCCGACGATCTGCTGTTGGGCAACCTTGTCACATTGGCGGATATTAATTTCCACGGTTACAACAGCAGTCACTTTGCCACGCAACCCAACAACCCTGTGATGACAGCCATCAGTACCGAGATGCACAACCGCTTTATGGCCAACAAGACGTTTTACCTCAAACCCAGGCCCACCCTTGATGAACAGCTTTCATCACAGGCCCTGGAACAGGCGCGCAAGGAGTATCAGGCGTACTTCGAAACGTACTTTCGACTCACCGGTCCCACGCTGCTCAACGATGTGCTGTCAAAAGAGCGACGCGTTTGCTACGAAACGGCTTTTCAGGCGGTGCAAGGAAAAACCGTATTTGAACAATCAAGCGTGGCGGATGCGGTGTATCTCGAGAATCTGAATACCGCTTTTGACCATTACTTCCCGTTTGCCCGCAAATTTGAAATTGATACCGGCAGCGAACACTCGTGGAAAACAGCGGAGCAGACCCTTACAGGTTGAAGCGCCACACGTCATTGCAGGGCGGGGTACTCAGCGGCAAATAAAGGCCTGAAAGAGCGGCGTAACGGCTCAAGCCCGGGCACTGCGCTCGCGTCTGGGGGCCGCCGCGTTTGCATTTCTGTGGGACACATCGCATTTAAGGGCTCCCTGCGCAGGCGATGCAGTGTTAGTTTGGAAACGTTTTGTTGCAAGTCAACGTTCTACTGAACCATCACCTGCCAAGGAATGCCCCTGTAATGGATTTCTCCCTGAAAAAGCTGGCGGCCGCGACCCTCGTCATGGCCAGTTTGTCTTCGTACACCACACTCGCCCACGCTAATCTCACTCCCACGCAAAGCGCGGCGATTCTGAAAAATTTCAGTGACGCCTCCGTCACTGATTTCAGACAGTTCCTCACCCGCCTGGGTGATAGCGATCTGGCCAAGGCGGACAACCTGAACGCCACGATCACCACCTTCCTCGACAACAAACCCCTCAATGCTGAGCAGCAGAATGAAATCCATCGCCTGCTCGGCCTGTACACACGGGTGAAGTACGGTAAGGCCGCGACCGAAACCCTGCGTGAGCTGGTGGCCATCCCGACCGTCACCGTTGAAGGTGTTCCCCAGCACCAGAACCCGGAATTCCTGAAGATTGCCGACAAGATCAAAACACTGGCGCACGCGTTCGACCTGAAATTTCGTAACGTGGATAACCGCGTCTATGAAATTACCCTCGACGGCCAGGGCGACGAGGTCGTCGGCATCCATGCGCACGCCGACGTAGTGCCGGTCACGCCTGAAAACTGGGTGCTCAAGGACGGCACGCGGCTTGATCCCTTCAAGGTCACGCTGATCGGCGACCGCATGTATGGCCGCGGTACAGAAGATGACAAGAACGGCATCGTGGTCACGCTGTATGCAATGAAGGTCATCAAAGAAGAAAAGCTGCCATTGGCACGCAATTTCAAACTGCTGGTCGACACCACTGAAGAAACGTCTGGTGACGCCATTCCGTATTACTTCGATCACAATCCGACGCCTCAGTACAACCTTGCACTGGACGGCGGTTACCCGGTGGTCATTGCAGAGAAAGGCTATGGCACTGTGATGGCAAACTTTGCGCGCCGCGCCGCGCAAGGCAAAGGTGCCGAGGTTGTCTCGCTGACAGGCGGTATGGCCACCAACCAGATCCCCTCGACCTCGGTGGCCACGCTGGTCACCGATCAACCTGAACAGGTGGCCGCTGAGCTGAACAAAGCTGGCGCCGCGTATGCCAAGCGCAACGGTGGCGATTTTGACATCAATGCCAAGGTCGTGGGCAAGGACGTACAACTGACGGTTACCGGGGTATCGGCCCACTCCTCCGAGCCAGAATCCGGCGTCAATCCGGTGGCCCGCATGCTGGACTTTATCAATGGCCTGAACGGCAGCGTCGCGCTGAAATCCAACTTCATCACCGATGCCGCCCGCTATGGGGCTGATAACTGGGGGCTGGATTACACGGGCAAGAAACTCGGCGTCGGGTTTTCCGATGCGTTCATGGGCCCGCTGACCACTTCGCCAACCTATGTCGGGCTGGACGACAAGGGCTTGAAACTGGCGGTTAACTTGCGTGTACCGAAAGGCAAATCGCCTGAGGTGCTGAAGAAAGAAATCGCGGACAAACTCAGCGCCTGGAGCCAGGCCACCCAAACGCCTGTGGTCTTCGATTACACCATTGCCGAACCGATGTACCGCAACCCGGAAGGCGAGTGGGTGCAAGCACTGCTGGCAGTGGCCACTGAGAACCTGGGCATGAAACACACATTTGAATCATCCGCAGGCGCTACGTCGGTGCATGAGCTGCCAAACGGCGTGCAGTTCGGCTTGGCCATGCCCAATGTCAAATACACCGGTCACACGGACAACGAATTCAAAACGGTTGAGCAGTTCATGCTGGACCTGCAAATCGTGACCGAAATGATGGGCCGTATCGGGCAGTTGCAAAAACTGTAAGGGGCAAGCCGAGGCGGCCTCGATTGCCGCCTCGCGCACCGTTTAAGTAACGCGTTGTGCTACCCCATGTTCCCGACCTCAGACGCCTTGTATGGGGTTTGCTGTGCAGAAAACACCGTTTGGCTGATATTGGCCGGCCTGAAAATGCGTGTCAGCAGCATCATCGAAAACACCGCTATCACCAGCACCCACCAGGCACTGGCAAATTCCCCGGTGAGCTGCCGAAGCCAGCCCGTCATCCACGGGGATACGGCATTGATCAAAAAGCCCGCACCTTGGACAAAGCCCCCGAGTTGTCCGGCTTCGCTCGGCTTGCGGCAATGATCGAGCGTCAAAATCAGGCTCAGTGCAAAACACGCCCCTAAGCCGAACCCGATCAAGGCAACCCAAAGATGCGGCGCCCCCAGCGGCCACAACACCAACCCGGCATAGCCCGACAGTTGGGCTGCCAGGCTGATCATCAATAACGGTCGCCGGTCATGGCTGCGGTGCGCCAGCGCGGGCATCACCAAGGCAGCGATAACCTGGAATACGGTCATGAACGCCAGCAGCGAGCCGCTGCGTGTCGCGCTCCAGTCCATTTGCACGTAATACGCGGGCAACCAGGCGACCATGCTCATGTAACCGCAGTTTACGAGTCCGAAGTACAACGCCAACAACCACGCCCGGCGCTTAAGCCACACACGTGCTGGCGCCGAGGCTAGCGGCTGGACGGCATCCGCAAAAGGGAGCCGCCACCACATGACCAAGGCCACCGCTGCCGGGATCAGCCAGATGCCCAAACCGCTCTGCCAATGCTCGAAGTGGCCCGCCACCCGCGGACTGACCAGCGCAGCCAATCCGCCACCGGCCATCAGCGATGCGCTGTACACGCCCAACGCCAGCGAAACGCGGTGCTGGAATTGACGCTTGATCAGTACCGGCACCAGTACTTGAATCAGCGCCACACCCAACCCGCCCAACAAGGCCGTGGCGATCAACACCTCGGCGTGCTGGCCATAGAAACGCCAGCCGCATGCCCCAAGGATCATTGACAGGCCCAACGCCACCCCATGGCGCTCGCCCAAACCAGCGTGCAGACGCGTTCCGAGCAAGGCCACGAGGCCCATGCACACCACCGGCAAGCTAGTCAGCCAGGCGCTGCTTTGAAAGCTCATGCCCGTGGCCGCACGAATCTCCATCAACAACGGGCTGACTGAACTGAGGATCGGGCGCAAATTGAGGCCCAGCACAATCAGCAAAGCCCACTGGGCAACCACCCGCCACGTGGTTTTATCCAGCCGCATGGCGCGCCTGCCAGTCACGATAAATAGCGATCATGGCCGGTTGCGCAACGTGCTCAACCGGCAAGGCCTGCTGACACAGCGGCAACGCCATCTGTTCATAAACGCGCGCAGTGGACAAACCATAGGGCTGCGCCTGTTCGTTGCTCGCGGCATACACCACCCTCGAGACGCCGCACAAATGCATCGCACTTAAACACATGGGGCAAGGCTGGCCACTGGCGTACATCACACACCCCGCAAGGTGTGGGCCCAAGTGTTGGCTGGCAGCGCGTATTGCCAGTAATTCGGCATGCGCGGTGGGGTCCTGACTGATATGGATTGAATTGGTGGCTTCGCTGATCACTTGACCGTCTTTCACCAACACGGCGCCGAACGGCCTGCCGCCTGCGGCTACGTTATGGGAGGCCAACTGCACGGCGCGTTGCAGGTAAAAATCATCGTCACACATGGCGAGTCCTCGAGCTGAGTCAATGCGCGCCAGACGCGCGCAGTAATTGGGCTATAACGCGTTGACCGCGCTGTTGGGCATGTTGTAACGGGGTCACCCCCTGGCGGTCAGGCAGATTCAGGTCGGCGCCAGCATCAATCAACTGACTGACAATGTGCTGATGCGCAGGCCCGCCGTCAGACAGCACAATGGCTTCCAACAAACAGGTCCAACCCAGCCGATTGACATGGTTCAGGTCAACACCCGCCGCAATCAGCAGGCGCACCGTTTCGACATGGCCACGCTCGCACGCCGGGATTAACGCGGTGCCACCATACCGGTTGGAGCTTTTCAGGTCTGCCCCGTGAACCAGCGCGAGTTGCAAGATCTCGTTGTGGCCGCTCGCCCCCGCCAACAGGTAGGGGCTGTCCTGGCTCAGGTTCTTCTGGTTAACGTCGGCCCCGGCGTCCATTAACGCCTTGGCAATCTCGATCCGGTTTGCGCGAGTGGCCAGCAGCAGTGCGCTGCTGCCATCCTCTGTAGGGGCACCAAGGTCAGCACCGGCAGTGATCAGCTGCTGCACCCTGCCCGGCTCGCCTTCCCTCACTGCAGCCAACAGATCGTTCTCATTCGCCATCACGACACCCATCATCAGCATTCCCACGGCCCATGCACCGTATTTACATGGCTGAACACCCATGTTCATGGCCTCTTATCAATTGCAGGGAAAACCAGTATGGTGAGACCGCTTGGCATTCTGAAATTAAATATAAACATGCCCTCCAGTGGCATTGTGAATGGCGGTAGCGATGTTCGATCCGATCCTGTTGCGCAGTTTTGTTGCAGTCGTGGACTGCGCCAATTTCACCCGGGCAGCGCAGCGTTTGCACCTCACCCAATCCACGGTCAGCCAGCAAATTCGCCGCCTTGAAAGCAACCTGGGCTGCACGTTGCTGGACCGCGAACAACGGCACGTGAGGGCGACACCTGAAGGTGAACGGTTGTTGACCTATGCTCGCCGTATCCTGGCGCTGCAAGAAGAAGCGCGCGACGTGCTTCTGGACCTTAAAAGCGAAGGCGTTTTACGCCTGGGGGTACCGGAGGACTTTGCGGCTGAACGCTTGATGCCCATCCTCTCGCGGTTCGGCCGGGAGCATCCTGGCGTACGCCTGGAAGTCACCAGCGGATTAGGCCCCGAGCTGCTGCGTCTTTACCGTGAGGGGGAGTTCGATCTGCTGCTGGTCAAACAGATGGGGCAAGGGGTTGATTGCCTCGCCTGCTGGCCGGAACCCATGTGCTGGGTAGACAGTCGTGCCATGCCCGCGTTGGGGCGTGATCCGTTGCCGCTGGTGGCATTTCCGGTCGGCGGTTTGTACCGCAACGAGATGCTGCACCACCTGGAAGTCGCCGGGTGGCGCTGGCGCATCAACTACTCCAGCGCAAGCCTGGCCAGTGTGTGCGCGGCCGTGGCGGCGGGAGTGGGCGTCAGCCTGCTGCCTGTGCGGGTCATCAGTGACGAACATAAGGTGCTGGAAGCCGACAGTGGCCTGCCTGATATACAAGGCGTATTTCTGGCGCTCTACGGCCAAAATGGCCTCAGCCATGCGGGGAATCTGTTGAAGCGAGCACTGGTGGAACTGTGCGAAACCCTGGCACAGAACGCAGGTTGAACACGTGCAACAGGCAGGCACAGGGAGGTCCCCCAGGAGTTGGTCTACGTGTTGGCTCTGCACCTTGAGTAGCCTTGAACGCCATCCCGCTCCCAGACCTGCCCCCTCTGCCCGTCATAACCGGACTGGCAGATCCCATGGTCAAATCGGCCTGCTGAATATCAAACTGATCCAAGGGTTTACTGACAGCGAGTTAGACGTGGTGTCCCGGTGGCTACACAGGGTTAACGAGCGCTACAAATCATCGTGACACTTACAGCCTTCCCCCCAAACCACACTTAACCGGTGAGTATTTAAACGAATACACAACGGGAATAAGGCAGAGCCTGTAGCAAGGATGACAAATACTATATAAGACAATTCTTACTTAGTAATCAGACAATTATTTACCACTACCCTGATCACCCACTAATTATCTAAAAAGGGATAAAGCTTTTTTATTCAAGCACATCAAGGACCTACACACTACATCGTCGCACGCCTGACACAACAATGCTCGTGACGATAACTTCGACGCCTTATAAGTGTTAAGATCACCCCCACTTCCAGGCACGCATGGGACATGCCCGTGATAAAGAAAACTGTATTGCCTCTGTGTATAGCGCTCATGCTGATGGGTTGCCAGGCACAAACTTCCGTTCTGCCAAAAAGCCAGAAACTGTCAGCGGACAAAGTCGCTGAAATATCCGCAACCATCGAGCGGACTTACCCCAAGCTCTCCACTGAAATTCGCGGTCAACTGTTGAATACCGTGGTGAAGTCTCTGGACAACATGGTGTTTGTCGAAGGGGGTGAGTTTGAGATGGGAGATTTTGGTTGGCCTAATAATTTTGATATCACCAACATGTGTGACTGGCCTTGCGGTATGGACCCCGAGCGCATGGGGCCATTGAGTATGGGGACCGATAATAAATTCGTTCATCCCGTCAAGCTGAGCAGTTACTCCTTCTCCAAGTACCAGACAACCTTGGGCGATTTCGATCTGTTTTTTATCGCACAGGGCAAACCGTTGTTTGATGCAGAAGACCGAAAGCGGGAAGAGTTACAGGAGAAATATTTCTCCCCCAACCTCCCGGCGCCCGTAAAAAGCTGGCAGGAAGCCAAAGACTATTGTGGCTGGATAGGCGAGTTGAGTGGCTATCCTGTGGACCTGCCTACTGAGGCCCAGTGGGAGTTTACCGCTCGTAATCGCGGTCAATACGTCATGTTCGCAACTGACAACGGAAGTTTGGACTATGGGCGCAATTATCCCGAACCGGGCATAGGCCGTACTTTTTCCGTTGATCGCTTTGCTCCTAATCCCTTGGGCATCTATAACCTCACTGGCAATGCCACCGACTGGGTTAATGACTGGTACGACAAAGACTATTATCGCGTTTCTCCGTTTATAAATCCTAGAGGGCCGGAGAAGGGAACACTTAGGGTCCTTAGGGGATCGAACTACCCCGAAGACCCAATTCTCAGTTCAAGTACTGTACGGCGCTGGGCAAAAGAACCTGTCAGAGAATATTACTCGCCAGGCTATAGCTTTCGTTGCGCCATTCAGTCCGATCAACCTCTCTGAGATAAACATAATGAGGCCGTATTTATAGCGCCCTCACGTTGCCTGAAACAGGAACATGCCCGTGATAAAGAAAACTGTATTGCCTCTGTGTATAGCGCTCATGCTGATGGGTTGCCAGGCACAAACTTCTGTTCTACCAAAAAGCCAGAAACTGTCAGCGGACAAAGTCGCTGAAATAGCCGCGACCATCGAGCGGACTTACCCAAAGCTGTCCACTGAAATTCGCGGTCAACTGTTGAATACCGTGGTGAAGTCTCTGGACAACATGGTGTTTGTCGAAGGCGGTGAGTTCCAGATGGGGGATTTTGGTTGGCCACATAATTTTGATATCACCAACATGTGTGACTGGCCTTGCGGTATGGACCCCGAGCGGATGGGCCCCTTGAGCATGGGGACCGATAATAAATTCGTTCACCCCGTCAAGCTGAGCAGTTACTCCTTCTCCAAATACCAAACTACACTGGGCGATTTTGATCTGTTCTTAATTGCGCAAGGCCTACCCTTATTTGATCTTGAAAATCGCGAAAGAGAAGATCTCAAGGAGCTTATTTACGCCCCAAATCTACCTGCACCGCTCCAAAGCTGGCAAGAAGCCAAAGACTACTGCGGCTGGCTGGAGAGGTTAAGTGGCTATCCCGTGGACCTACCAACCGAGGCCCAGTGGGAATATGCCGCCCGAAACAGGGGGCAATACGTAATGTTCGCGACGGATAACGGAAGTCTCGACTATGGACGGAATTTTCCGGTCTCAGGTAAAGGTGAACGCCTCACCTTTGCGGTCGATAGTTTAGTTCCCAACCCTCTAGGGAATCTCCGAACAAGTTTTCAAATGTGCTGAAATACGCCTGACCACCTGATCCGAGCCGCCTATGAGCCAGA